>CAXPEB010000026.1:0-80072 GCA_964215915.1 Bacteroidia bacterium | reverse complement strand
CCAGCAGGGTATACTCCCCGGGGTTGTATACACGCAGCTCCACCTCCGTACCCGGTGGAACAAAGTTCAGGCTTACCGCCGTCTGACCCGCCGTACTCACCATCTGTGAAGCTAAGGTACCGTTATTGGCCGGGTTGATCACTACCACCGCCACCGAGCCACTGGCCGAAGCCCGCCGATCCAGCGTAAAGGTCAGATCCGTCGACTCGTTCTGCAACACACTCATCATCCTTGATACATACGTAGCACTGTAATTCCGGAACTCCATGGCATACTCTCCGTTAACCAGATAGGTCTTGAAGTCTGCAGTGCCCCCCGTGGCCGTCCATTCGCTGTAATCCGTGGTCGTATTCATCCCCAGCCCCCCCTGTGAACTCAGAAAATGCTGGTAATCGTGCACCTCGATATTGTCAATCCGGAAACTGGCAATGCCTCCCGCACTCATCCGCATAGCCCTTAGAAATACCCCCGACTGTGAACTGAAACTCAGGGTTAACCGGTAATGGCCTGAGGATACCGGGATAATGCGCGAGCTCAGCGGACGCAGCGTGCTCATGTCCAGCACATCCAGCTGGGTAGCATTATTCATGTCCGTATATACCTCCATTGACATGTAATACTCCTGCCCGCCGGAGGCTGCCGTGGCAATGTCCATGGAATGATCGTAGTCCGTACCCGTCTGTATCTTCAGCCCTCCGCTGCCCGGATCGTAGGTCAGCACCACACCCAGGGGAGCCACCCAGGTACCCGTGGTCATGGAGCTGAAGTCTTCCTGGTAAACCGTCGATTTTACGTTGAGCGGGGTGCTCAGGATGAAGTTATCGATATCCACCCCGGCTGGCTGGGTTGCACCGGGCAACAGCACCCGGAAATCCACCATGCCGCCCATTGGCGTGAAGGAGATGTCCAGCTTATGCTCCGGGCCACTCACGTTCTCAACACGCTGTTTATACAGGATCTGCATCGTTGCCTGATCCCGCACCTCTATTTCCAGGAAGGGCTCTCCGTAAAGATGCAGGTCAAATTCCATACGGTGTAACTGACCCGGGGTAACCGGTACCGGGTTCCAGGCGGCTCCGCTGAAAGAACCGGTGATATTCACCACATCCATACCCGGACCATTCCCTATGGTTATCCCAGGATCGCCTGTCCAGGCTCCGGTGAAAAAGGTATAGTCTTCGTTCAGCAGTGTATTGAAAACGCTTCCCCCGATATCGTGCCAGCTTACTTCGCGGACGTACATGGTGGCATAGCCCGTACTCTGCGCATAGATACGCAGCTCCAGCGGCGAACTGGCGCTCAGGTCGGGGGTAAACTCCAGCTCTGCCGTGATCTCATGTCCTCCTCCGAAGAAGTCAAAAAGACGGTTCGCCCATATCTTACCCGTAACCGGGTCTACCACCTGCATAATGATACGGGAAGCATTACCCGGGTCAAACCTGACGGCTACCGTATTTTTGGTGCCTATAGCGGGTGTAATCTCCGTGGCTACGTAGTTTGCGCCGTTATTGTACATGTTGATCTCAAAACACTGGCAACCCTGGTTAAAGGAGGTATGGATCGCGAAGGGGTCTGAGCTGGTCCAGGTTCCTGTCTCTGAAGGGTCGTCTACCCGGGCACTGAAATCATCCTGTTCCAGTTCTATCTCAACCGGGGGTTGTGCAACCCGAACGCAACCGTTGTTGATGTAAAAGCGCTCCGGCAGCATGGCCCCGAAGGGATAATAATCATACAGCATGTATACATCCGCCAGGAAGTAGTCGGGGACGGTGGGCGTACCCGGAGAAGTTGCCGCAATTTTCTTGTCCGTAACCACCGCACTTACGTTACCCAGGTGGTTGCTGATTTCGTAGCGTTTCCTGCCCCGGTAACCCCTTTCGTTCTCCAGTGTATACTGTTTTTCTTCGGTAGAATAGTTCTGAACATCACCATCCAGCAGGTGGATGGTCACCGACTCATTGACGGGCAGGCCGTTGTCCAGCTCATACTGGCGGTATGCCAGCGAACGGCCGGTTTTTTCCTCACCCACCCTGCTGGTACCGTAGAGGATATGCTCACCCAGGCAGAGGGTATCGTAATAAACCCCGCTTTCCAGCCAGGTATTCAGCGTATAGATGGCCATAGGGTTCCCGGAGGCATCCAGGGAATACAACGTTTTCCGGACCACCTGACCGGACAGGGCTTTGATATATTCCGTTTTTGCAATACGCCGGCCGGATTCATCGTACTCAAATTCCAAATCAGACTTGCTGCTGCTCACCGTACGGTTTATCCTCCGGATCTTGCCCATTACATTCCATTCGATACTTTCTATCTCTTCCGACTGGTCCTGGATCAGGTTACCGATTGCGTCGTAATCGTAATTACCGGGATCCTGGTTTTCAATATCATCCGGGTAATTGTAATCATCACTTTGTGCTTCGCTCACGTACTCGAGCTTGTTGCTGTTGGGCAGGTAATGGTACTGCAACTCATCCATGGGCAGGTTCCCGTTCACCCCATTGCGGAACAGGGTTAGGATATTGCCATTGGCATCATAGGTATATTCGGTTTTATACTGCTCGGAGACCGCTCCGGCAGATGTTCCCCAGGTATAGAGACCGAGGTTAAAATCATCATGATTGAGCGACCTCAGAATTCGGTTCAACTGGTCGTAATAATAGGTTTTGCCCAGGGTGGCATTTACAAAATTGCCTTGTTCCAGTTGTGCCGGGTCGGGTATGGAAACGTGCATTTGTGAAATGTTTCCGTTATAGAGATCGTAGGTGTTTTGCTTCAGGTGGCTGGAACCGCTTTGTACCGCAATGGGGTCACTGGCTCCAATTCCATTGACATATTGGTAATCCCCGGAATAATAGTGCAACTCCATGGCAAAAACATCCCTGGGGAAAGCGGTATGCGGGCCCGTAGCCGCGCCGTCAAGCCCCATGTCTTTGTCAGGTGACAATGCGGTGGAGTTGATTGCCTTCAGCCAGCCATGCAGGGTATAGGCGTAGTCCATTGCTTGTACCACCGGCATTCCGTAACTGGTGCGCATCAGGGGACCGTGCAAATAGTACTCGTATTCCGCATCGTTGGTCCAGTATGGGTTTTCTGTCAGGTTAGGCAGGGTGAATCCACGGAGTAAATCCGGATCAAAGGAAGAAGCGGTATGGACACTGGTAAGGCGGTTATCGGCATCATAGCGGTAATAATGGTAACGCTGGTCCAACTCTCCCGGCTGATACATAACGAGGTGCGTATTTCCGCTTATCAGGTCATAACGGTATTCCAGCGTCTTATAGCGCTGGCCGTAGGTTTCCATAGCGGGCCGTTCGGTAATGAGTTTGTTTACATTACCATGGATGTCATAGGTATAATGTGTAGCGGCATCATACACCAGCGGGTCGGCAGAGTAGTTTTCCTGCCGGGTTGTGGAACTCACACGGTTCCTGAGGTTGAACTGGGTAAAGCCGGTAATCTGTCCGGAGGCCAGCAGTGGCTCGTCGTAATAAGTTCTAACGATCTCCGTTTTGCTGGTTTTGTTGTTGTCCAAAAGGCTGGCGAGAAATACGGGGTCTGCCGATTCACTGGGTGAAATGCCGTTCGGCAGGGTAATCTCACCGGACTCTACCACCCGACCGAGTTCGTCGTATTCGGTATAACTATACAGTTGGCTTTGGTTCTGTTTCGCGTTTTGAGAGATCACCAGTCTTCCCAGGTAATCGTACCAAAAGCGGGAGACTCCTCCATCGGGTGTACCTTGTTCTACCAGCTGATTGATCGTATTGTATTTGTAATTCGTGATCAGGGTATGCTGGGGCATGATGCGCTGACCTGTCTGATTGTTAAGGTAGTTCCGGGCCTGAGCAAGATCAGCGGGATCAGTCACCGGGTGCACACCTGCGGGAGGCACTGTTTTTATCAGGTTACCTGCCTGATCGTAATAGTACAGCGTATAATGGTATTCTTTGAGGTTATACTCCATCCGGAACTCCTCAAAGGCTTCCATACACTTTGAATAATAGCGCTGTTTGAAATCCCTGAGGGCCGCTTCCTTGAGGTTCTGATACCTTCTGTAGGCGTTTGCGGAGGCAATCTCATCGTTAATCTTCACGCAGGGGTCAACCGGTTCCAATTCTTCGGGAGGGCAGATTTGCAGGGTAGGGTCCTGCTCGCAATCGGCAAACACATAACAGTCTGAGGTGATGGTTATGAAGTTACTGAAACCGGCATCGGTTGCAACCTGAAGTACATTATCCATCCCGGGTAAAGCATACGACTGGCTGGCTTCCAGCACCATTCCCCCCGTGAGCGGGTTGCTCAACACCAGTTCGCAATAGGTTCCGCAATCATCTATCAGCTGAAACTCTGTGGATGCCGTACGTTCAATACGCGGGTTACACCCTTCAAAGTTGAAATCAAACAATGCGGCATATGCCGGGCCGTATGTGGGGTTATCCAGGCTGGTGCTTGAATTATTGATATCTCCGTTATCCAAAAGGGTTTGGAAGAGTTCCACCAATAAGTGGGAAACCGGTGTAGGCGGACAGTTTTCCTGATGAGCACAATTGAGCAACAGGGCTTGCAGGTCCTGTATGGGCAGGTTCAGTCCTTCGTTGTTTTTGATATAATTCTGGAATACCCGCACGTGTTCGTATTCGTCTTTGCTGAATGCGACTCCGGAATATTTGCTTTCGAAACTCGCCCAATACTGTTCTATTTCCACACAGGTGACACAGGAGATACAGCCCATGGTATGGGGTATGCCGATGTCCGGGTAGCCCGGGTCAAGGGTAGTACTTAGCAGACAGCCACTAATACTCAGGTCCACCTCCTGTTGGTTATTCGGGTTGATGACGGTAACGTGCAGGACACCGCCTACAAGTTCATAAGAGGTAAACTGCAGTTCGTCGATATCGGAAAACGGGAAGGCAGAACCCGGATCCGTGAAGTCAATGGTCATCGTGCAGACATTGTAGCACGAGTTACTTATGGTAATGTTCAGTTGGTCAACCAATCCGTAAGGAGGCAAATTGAATTGACTGACACTTGCCTCATATTTCAGTGTGGAGCAGGGATACTGGGTTTTATCATAGAAGCCCCATTGTTCATCAAAATAATCGGGGAACATTGTGAGCAGGTCATACCCATTGGGCGTCGGTGAGTTGTACCAGGTTATTCCGGGATCGGCAATCATCGTGTTGATAAACAACTCGAATTCCCGTATCAATTGCTTTTCCTGCCTTTTTCTGGCCAACGGATTGAAGACGGCAGAATAGTTTTCGCATTCTGACGGCAGGTTGCCCGGATTAGCCATTTCTGCACACATGCACTTGGCCAGATCAAGGTTAATGGAAAAGCCGAATTTATAGGTAAAGTAATCGGATTCGGAACATATTCCGGCGGGCAACGTGGAGTTATTCAGTTTGGTCTGGTATTCCGTTGCGTTCTCGATAATATGCTCACAAGCACAACCATCCAGGGGCTTGGTCCAGATACTCGGGCTTGGCAATAGCTCATTGGTGGGCATTGCAATAACATCCGGATTGCATCCTGCGGAATAGGAGTACCCTCCCAGATTGATTATCCAGTCGAGAGCCTCTTCAAAACTTCGGTTATTGTTAAGGGTTGGCACATTGCTACGACTACTTCCTACCGGGTTCAGATCGTCGCAGGAGTTGGAACATATTTCGATCAGCTCCTGTTTGAGCATGTCTGCGTGAGTCGGAGAAAGGCCGCAGGGAGCCAGGGACTGCATCCAGGACAGGGCATACCCTTCGCAACGTTCGCCACAGGTACTTGCCATCTCCTCTTCGATATTCTCTTTCATCAGATCCCGGTCGGGGTTATAAAGAGGATTTTCGGTCAATACTTCATCGTGATCGTATGTAAAGCGACGGGCTTTCCCCTCAACAATCTCCGTATTCTGACAAACGGAATCGTAATACCTCGCCAGTTGTTCGACCTTCCAGGTTTGGTAACCGGCATAGAATAACTGAAAATCAAAACTGGAAGGACAATTCGAATTTCCGGTCGTATTTCCCAATGTACTATTCGTGCGGTAGTCCTGAAGTATTTGCCAGAGGCTGGTCCATGTTGAATTATCAAAATTCAAAAGGGCTTCCCGCATTTCGTAATAGTAACCAACAGGGTTTCCGGAAGAATTGACAAAAAACGGGTCCTTGACTGTCGGAGCAGGAAATTCCGTGGTATTCGGGTTAGAACCGATGGGGTTAAAATAGCCATTTACCAACGCTTCGGTTGCATTTTCCGAAGCCAGCATTTCCATATCAAAAACATAGGTTTCTTCTATAGCGATACAGCTTTGGTAATAACAATATTCGGGGTGGTATTGAACCAGTTTAAATGCGAATTGGTCTTCAAAATTGTAGCGGATTTCCTCCCATGAGGTATAGGAAGTTCCGTTTTCCAGATTCACCTCTGAGAAGAAATCGTTGTACTGCTGTTGGGTGAGCGTTTGATCCATCCAATCGTAGTTCCGGGTTTGGTCGTCGGGATTGGTAACTCCGGGCTCATAGGCAGTGAGGTTGTCGAAATATTGTCCCCCGGGAGACATATCCTGGATCATATTCCGCATCAGAATGGTACAGGGTGTTGGGTTACAAACTTCCTTGCACTGGAATACGGTATAATCGTATTCATTCTGGCTGATATCCCCATTGGCAAGCCGGGTGGCTGCATCACCCTCACAATCTTCGCAGGGGTCATACTCACAGTCGTCCGACAATTTGGCTCGTTCTTCCGTATACAGTTCCTCGTAGGAGGGGATACAATCATCAATTGTTTCCAGGAATTTGGCTTCGTATTGCCGGTAAGCACTCTCGTTGATCTTCAGTTTTTTCTCAATATGCAGCGTGGTTCCTTTCGTTACGTAGATCACCAACGGCGAAGGAGTCATGCTAAAGCCGATGGCTTCCATGCCGCATTCGTAATCAACGGTACCTACCGTAGCTGTTTTGGGGCCTCCTGGAATCAGCTCTGTTCCGCATTCGTCTTTGATGCTGAGTTCAAAGTCGTAAATGCAGTCAAAGCACAGTTCGTTATCACAGAATCCGCTCAGTTGCGGCGAAGTCATGGTATACGTAAACTGGTAGTTGCCATCAACTCCTGCGACATGCTCAAATACGGCGATCAACTCCCCTTCCTCGAGGCGTATTTCCGTATTATCCAGATTCTCCGGGATCAATACGTTTTCGCCTTCGGAACTGCTCAGGTGGCCGACATTGATGACTGCTTCCGGATCTCCGACCAGGCAGGTCGCCACCACATTTCCGTTAGGATCAACATAACTCACCGAGCGCTGCCCGTTCTGATCGGTCACATAATTCTTTTGGTATTTGGCATATTGTCCTATTTCGTTTCCGAACAAACGCAGTAATTCGGTTTGGGGGGCATTGCCATAGTGGTAACTGATTTCCTTTCCCGGCAGGGGGTCGGTATTCTCATCAACGCCGTTCAACTGGTGCGTAATCCCAACGCCTCCCTGGCGTGAAACCCGTCCCGTGCCATCCGGCAGGTATTCAACCTGTGTGAAGGGGTAACCCTGGGCATCGGGAATAAATGCTGCTGCCTGTTTTTGGTTGTTGCTTATCTCGTAATCGCTGAAGGTGGTATTGATCAAAGTACTTCCGTCGGAGGAGTAATAAGCGGAGGCCCCATTGGAGGTACTCATACTACCTGTTTGGGTAGGTCCACATTGCTGGTAATCGGGATCAAAGTCCTTCCAGCTGTACGGCTCGTCGGTGGCGGTAGAAACATTCAGCAGTGCCCGGAAACATAATCCTTCCTCATCCAGTACCGGAACCGGAAGCGGCTGCACTACAGGCCTGCCGAGGTAATCATAAATTACCTCTCCCACTACAGGAACATTCTCCGTACTTAAAACCGTTGCTGTTTGCCTGTTTCTAAGGGAGCCGTCATAGTAGGAAATCGCCTGCTTTCGTTTGCCTTCTTCCGCGAAAGAAACCGAATGGTCCCAATTGAATGCTTCGGCATAACCCTGGCACTCGGCTGCACTGAATATCACCGTTGCGGTATACGTCAGCGTAAACTCCTGTGTAGCGGTGTTGTATCCGATCTGAGCCTCGTCCGGAAGGGACCAGTCCGTTTTGTACAGATTGGTATTTTTGTAGTAAAAGTCATCGGTAACCCCACGGACCCGTGCAACGACAAAGCCCTGGGGATAGATTGCCGGTATCCGGTACGTATTTCCTTTTACCTGTACGCGGGTTGAATTCTTATTGAAGCCCGCGGTAAAGCTCAGGTTAGGAGAGGTTCCGGTTACCAAACTCTCTTCAATAAACGTCCATTCGACTTCATAATTATCAAACCCTTGTGATACTATGGAAGGCCAGGATAACTCGTAATAACCGTCACAAGCCGTAGCTGAAACGAGGGTGATTGAAGAAGCATTTGTTAGATCATCCAGGGGCGTAAACTGGATGGCTGTGCCGGCAGTAACCGAAGCAAAATTGATACTTGGGTTACCCGGATCTTCATAGCCAAAATCGTAGACCCTGTCGACTTCCATACTGAGCCCCACATAAAGGTTCTCCGGCAAATCGTTTATGTCTGTAATATTCTGGTTACCCAGGGAACCTGAGGTAATCGTGCGGTAATTGACTTCCAACACATGACATTCAAGTTTCAGGTAATCTCCCGGAATATTGCGCGCTACTTTCGGGTAATCCATAAAGCCCGACTGCGGATCGAATTTGATTTTGAAGGAATCGGAAAATTCAATGTCGATGACATCGGGTGCACCTCCAAGCAGATGGTATCCGTATATCCGTAACCTGAATTCAATCTCACAATACTCGGGATGCGTATAGCTTTGGCTTTCCCCGAATCCCGCCTCCAGTATGTTGACCACGTCCTGGTCCACGAGCTGCATCAATGCCGGGTTTCCTGTTCCCGAATTGGCTAAATCATTCAGGTCGGCGAACAACCAATCGGAAAGGGCAATGGGAGTGCCGCTGGCCGAAGCGGATATATCCAATGTCTGATCGGCTACCGTCACTTTGCTGGAAATCCTGGGCTCCCAATGGGCTTTCACCCATGTGGTATTCATCATTAACAGAGCAAAAGCCAGAAAGTAGAAACTCTTGGTTTTCATGGTTCTTTTCGGTTGTCGTAAAAGATAAAGCGGTCATATGGAGCCAGGAGGGTGGCCTTCCTGCGCCGGATATATACTATGTTTTCGAGGGGGGTAATTCCCTCCTTATCCCTAAGTCTCGCCAGGGATTGATAATGGATACATTGACGTTGAACTTTGTCTTCCGAATTATCATACGGTTGTATTTCAACCGATCTGAGAGTTCGGCTTACGGTATCCACCGTATAGAGATAACTGCATTGAACAGAGTCATTCCGAACCAGGAAACTTACCCGGGTTCCCTTTACTTCATAAAGTGCAGCACCTGCGTTAAGTACGGAATTCAGGGGAACACTTTCTTCGAATCCCGGTATTCGTGTATCCTCCGACAAGAAGGCAACACTGTCTTTGAAAGCAATTACCAGCACATAACGGTCATTGGCAAACATGCGGAAGTCTTCGTTCGTCAATTCCCAGCTATTGTCAAAACGTGCATAATGAAGCTCTCTTACTTCCTTTTCCCCGTCTTTGTTCCAGCTTTCCAGCTTCAGTTTCATTTCAAACCGTTTCCATAAGGTGGAATCGTGGTTAAGACTATCAACCACCTGGAGGGCAAGCCCATTATAGTCCTGGGCATACACAGAGAGGGTATTGATACACAAAAAGAAGAGCAGATTCAGGTGTTTCATCAGGGCCGTTTTCTCAAATTCTTTCTGTTTTCCGAAATGGTAAATATTCCCCGTTCGGTTTCCCGTTTTACCCGGACAAGATTCCCTTCCAAATCGTACTCATAGAAGGTGGCAAAATTGTTTTCATCGAGTGTGGAAGTAAGACGAAGCAGATTTTTGTCGTAGGTGAACGTCTTCATCTGTGCATGAACGGGGTGCATGCGGAAGTCATCCAGGTATACGTACTTGTTGGTAGAGAAGGTAAGTACGGCTTCTCCATTGGGAGGGGTATTGAAGACCACCTTATAGGACTTTTTATACCAGCCATCAATAGGTTGCGCCATCAAAGGAAGTATGGGGGTAACCACGGCATTGCTCACTTTAAAATCAACGCTGGCTCCATAATACCCGGGTTTCACCCAAAAACTCACCACATATTCTTCCTGATCAGGATTGAAACGATCGATCATATCCTCATTACCCGGTTCAAATATTTTGTAATTAACCCGGGTAAGATTATTGGGAAGTTTGACCTCCAGCTTCAGCTGACCCGGAACCTGATTGCCGAGATCATAGAGGCTTGCACCGGGGTGTGCATAGTTTGTCAGGTAAAGCGACTTATCTCCGGTATGAGCCTCTGCATCTGACACATAGGCGAATGGGGTAAAGGCGGTCCAGAGATTCCACTGGTAGCTGGTACGCTTGAGTTTAGCCAGCAATTCTTCATCGATTCCCACCATATTGAGGGAGGTAAGCTCGCCGGATTCATTACAATCCGCATCAAAATAGAATTCCCAATAATCCTCAAAATTCTCTCCTACCGCATTTTTCAGGCTCGAATTGTTGGCAACGAAATAAGGTTGGTAATTGACCGGACTGAAATACGCCGAATTGAATATTCCGATTACATCATGCGTCTGGACTTCATACCCGTTCGGGTGATATTGATCCGACACGGAGTTCCATTTCCAGGGGTTCCCGCTGGTACCCAGACTAAGAGGCTTTGTCCAGCTAACTTCATTCAGGGCCGGAGGGTTCCAGAAAATTCTGAAATCCTGGTATTCGCCATCAATTCTCGTATTGGTGGAATTCAGGTTTCCAGAAACATCTTCGCTCTGAGTACGCGCATGGTAGGCATTTCGGGTGTCGTAGTATATGTAGGACCTTTTGGGACGCCAGTTGCCATAAATGCCCAGGATATACGGGTTAACTCCTCCTGGCAGAGTACCCTGGGTATTGCCCGGCTTAGGCACCTCAACGGGTGTCCATATGGGTGTGCCGCCCGCATAGGATCCGTCGCTGCCTTCGTATGTCCCTTCGCCGGAAGAATTCCCGTTGTTGTTACAATCCGGACAGGTAGACCACATGTAGGCGACAATATCCGGATACATCGGAAAGAGAACTTTGTAATAGTTGTAATCTGTTCCGCTTACATTTTCCACACTGATGAAATAAAGAACCATATTGGATACCTGTACTTCATCCTTGAGTATTTCAACATCCGTGGAATACTGGAAGGTAAACATCTCCGCGCAAAACATGGATCCGCTTTCCTTATAATACCGGAACAACCCATACGGCGGCGTAGACGTTTGATCACTGGCATACCCGACTTTCCAGATTTTTTGGTCGCAGGAAGGGAAGCCATTGATACGAACCACGCTATTATCTGCAGAAGCGGTAAGCACCCCTTCCTCCAGCCAGGGAGCCGACTGATTCTGCCAATCGTTTCCGGTATTTGCCCAGTCTTCGAAACGCATCCCCGGTGTTTCCAGGTAAGTCATTAAGGTTCCAATTCCTGCAGGTCGGGTTTTTGACTTATCGAAAGTCGGATCAGACTCATCAGGTATCTTCTTATTCGCCGGATCATTCACATGCGAACGATCTCTTTTAAAGGTGGCCTTCGGACATTCTGCGCTATTACAAATTTCCGCGGGATTACCGAATGGTGCGGTTGTACCCAGGCACAGGCCTCCCACAGCTTTATTTCGCAGGCGATATCGGTTTTGCCGGAAGTCTATTCCTTCCGAACAATCTGAAGGAATGGAGGTTCCCGTGCATTCATAACCTATCTCATGAAAGCCCATGAAGGTTTGCCAGTTCTCATCGTACTCCATAGCCGTAGCAGCCAATACATTCGAAAACTGAGAGGATCCCCCGAAAGTACCGGAAACCAGCGGGTTGGATTTGGTTACCACCTGGCCCACAGATAGCCCCTGCATGTTACGGTGTCCGGAGCGGATTACCTTTCCGGTATAAGTGTCATTATACTTTATACGTCCGGCTGCGTCCAAAAGGCCGAATTTGTACTTTGTTGTACCATTATCATCAAACTGCTCTATATGGAATATCCAATAGCGCTTATCCACTCCCGGAAGAATAATTTCATCACCCTTGCGCAGGAATTGGCCTTGTTCCTCGTTGGCATAGCCTATCCCATCCACGATCTCAAACTCAAATTCAAGTCCGGTATTCTGGTATGCCTGTCCCATTCCGTCATAAGCCCAATGAGCCGGATAGCTCATGCTGTATACCGGATCCTCGAATTCATTATTTGTTTTGGACAGCAGGACAGACCCGGTTTTTGCATCGAAAGCCACATTTTCGGTTTCAACCGTATGACCATTATCTGTCATCCTGGTTTTGATCAGGATCCCGGATTTGGTAATCACTTTGGTCAGGGAGGCCGTTAAAGTATAATTCTCAATCCTGCGGTATTTGGGTAATGGCAACGTAAACAGCAGCGGTATCCCGGATTGAACAAATTCGAAGTTGATATCAAGCCCCGGTATATGTGTGATCTCTCTTGATTCATTGACATCGACAAATGCCTCGATATCCACGCCAATCATTTTGGTTTCATAGGTTCCATCCGGATTGAGAACCACCACTTCATTATCAAGTTCCTTGGAACCACTCGCACTGTTGTTTTCTATGGAGCTGTTCAGGTGTTCCGCTTTGTCCTTATAAACAAATTCGGTCTTCCTTACTGGTTTGTCGGTATGGGAATTATAGACCGTTGTACTTTTCAGCTTTCCATGCATATCATTAAGTACAATTTGAAATCCCTGGCTGGCCGTCACTCCCTGAGTAGATATTCCAAAAAGGGAGGTAAGCTTGTTGGCCCATCCCGAACTGCCCGAAGTGCCCTTCAAACTTTTGGACAATGTGGTATTCATGGACCTCGTGGGATAGTCCTTTGCCGTATAAAATTCATTGACCGTGTACCCGTCAGCATGACGGGTTATGGTATAGGAGCTATGTTCCTCCGTATCTTGCGGCAATACGGCACTAATCTTTACACGACTGTACCCTACTACTGCTGCCGGATAAAGAAACTCACAATAGGGTTCCAGATCATAGATGTGGTTGGCAAGAGCCAGAGGGTTCATTTTTTCTTCATAATGAACCGGTACCTTAAAAGGGTTTTCCTCGCCTCCTATAATCGGTTCGTAGCTGGCAACACCGGAGCTTCCCGATCCGTCTTCCAGGGAATACTCGTACCGGGTAATATAACTTGCCGACTCATTGTTTTCATCAAACTGATCCCACTCATCGGAAAAACGAATGGTTTTCACCCTGCTACCCCCTCCGTATTTTTGTCCACTGGCACTATATAGCCGAATTACCGATTCGGACGGGATGGTTTCCTGGGCAAAACGCTCCGATAACATTTTTCCGTTAAATCCGCGAATAGAGCTAAGCATTTCAGGAGCCAAACTCAACAGGCCACCAATCAATTGATTGGTAATAGGGAAATCATCGGGGTCGGAAACCGCATCGCTTGCAGGGAAAGCCAGGTAAGGCATTTGCAGGCGGATAAACTGCCAGGCTGTTTTTGCGATGGGGTGGATTTTGAAGAGATTCCCTTCTTTCAACCCAACTCGTTCCAATGCTATCCAACCTACGTTCGGATCAGAGGTAACTCCGGCATTGATTGTTTCGTTGACCTTTTCAACGGTCGCAAAACCATCAATAAACTCGTATTTTTTGTCTCCCGGATGAAACTTATTCTGAAGGTTGATTTTTACTTTAAAATAAATTTCAATATTGTCCTTTCCGTTGTCTTTCAGGTAGCGTTCCCGGAACTCTTCATTGCTGTAAACCGGCTCAGGAAGTGATACAAACACAAAATTGTTGGCCCTTCTTTCCGAGCCTCCCGCAAATCCCTCATACAGGTTGGCCGAAGGAGTTTGTCCTGATTTATAATCGGCTGCTGATTTGCCATAGCCCAGGATGTTTAGCATTTGCATGGCAGGCCTGTCCTGCACATATTGATAATCATCCGATTCATAATCAATATTGATTTTGCCTCCGGAAGGCAATTCAATCTGCGTAAGATGCCAGGCGCTGGCATATTGGTGAACCAGGTTTTCGTCCTGTAGCGAATAGGGAAATTCCGAATTGTATTTTCCGCTGCAATTATTCGGCTTGTAATTGCCCCATCGGTCTACATCAGCCGGTTCATAAGCAGGGTTGGTTTCACTGTATTGAAACAAATAGGGGCTTTCCTCTCCCAGGTTGCTGTTCTGGTAGGTAAACCAAATCTTATGAAGGGTAAGTTTCCCTTTATTGATATTTTGATCGGTCCCGGGGATTAAGGGGTGGTCCGTTCCCGTATTTGTTCCAATATTATTGGGAATATTCGGGCACAGATCATAGGAATAGGCAAAGTGAACGGTTTTGAGCAAGACATCCTCAGGAGAACCACCGGGAGCCGGGTTAAACACGGGTTCATAAAGTGCCCCCTCGTGTTCGGTATAAACCTCAATTCGGTCCAGTTTCCATAGGGTCCTGCTTCCTCTTCCCCCGTTTTCTCCTTCTGCTTCATAAGCGTCTTTTCGACCGGTTTCATCATAGATGAATACCGCTCTCTGGTTTTTGGATTTCACCTCTGTGAGGTACCAAACCTCTTTTTTTCCATATACATAGGAGGCTTTATCATCAAAATCATTGGAGAGCAGCCCTACAAAGCCATTTGCCCGGTTATACTCCTCAGAATACGGTGTTCGCCACTGATAATCCAGCATTGCCGACTCATATTCAAAAAGCACATAATCACCAAGGTCATTGGGTGTCGGGCCATTGTTATCGACATCCACATAATCTACGCTTAACACTGCAGTGAGGTAATACGCATGGGCATAAGGCGGAATTTGCGTAGAGCGGAAGACGTGGTCCTTTCCTTTTTTATTGTCCAAAGTATTGTCTGGCGTATTGGATCCGCTGCTTGATGTATTGTAAGTAAATGTTGCCGGCTCACAGTTGAGGTTATTGGCATGATCCGCCAGATTGAAGGTCACTTCCTTATGCTCGGTATTGTAAAGTGCTTGTCCATAAACGTAGCGTCTTCCGTCTTCCCCGGTTATGGTAATCTCGCCGATATGGTGTGGCTCTGCATGATCACTTACGTATTTGGTAAGTCCGAAATCTTCGGCTTCTTCAGCGGTTAGGTGACTCCAGAATTGATTTCTTTCCGCTCTTTTGGTACGGGAAATATTTCCTGTAGGGTTATCGTCGTGAGAAAGTTTGTCGGTAACGTAGGTTCTCACGGAAATTCCGGTGCTGGGTTTGGGGCAGTCCGTACATTTATTATCTACAATAGCCAGTGCGGTCGGCGTTTCTCCGCCAAGTTCCTCGTAGTAGCCTTCATCAACGCCAATCCTTTCCCCAATGTTCTTAAAATAAACCCCTTCCCAATCGGCCTCACCATTGCCAACCGTAAAATTGTACGAATTGGAAGCCAGGTTGCCGTATTCTTCCCTCCATTTTCCCGAGTATGCCCCACGATGTATATACTTCAGGTTTACACCAAGCTTGGCAAAATTACCCGTACCTACTTCGAGCGCAACATTTCCTGACGGGACACTCCTGTTTTCGGATCGGGGCTGGTAAAAGCTTCCAAGTGAACCCAGGTATGGTTTGAAACTCCCGGATGTACCCTGACCGCTTACTGTAAAAAAGTCGGCCGTTTGGTTCATTTGGTGCAGGTTCTCCGTAAACTTGTTCAGGCTTTTTACACCAATCTGATTGTAATCCAGCGCAAATTGATCGGCATTGCTATTCGCTGAAACATCCTTAAGGTATAAGGTTCCGAAAGACTGCCTGTCCTGAACCTTTTTATCCAACCCGTACCAATCTACGCTGGCAGTTATGGTACCATGATGATAAGAACCGAACAACTGCAGCCCGGTTTTATAGGAAAAGGTATAACTGGCAGACTTGGTATAGCTTGTAGATGTGGGGCTAAATGAGGGGGGGGCACCCAACAAACTCATACCACCGTTATATCCGGAGCTTTCGGCACCTACCCGGTGAATGGCTGATTTTTCACCCGACTCATAATAAATCTTTCCGCCGGATATTTTCATGGACGGCTCTCGTGTAACCACGTTTTCCTGGCAATACTCATAAGCCCGGTATGCAAACGTATTGAATGTAATATCACGCAAACCGGTTCTTGAATTCATGCCAATGCCCAGTCCGGCTCCCAGCATCCCTTTGGATTCAACATGGTCTTTGGTTTGCTTCCATGCGGCAAACTGATAGGACAAACCGGCAGAGGCATCATAACCGGAGAAGGAGTTGAAGGAAATATCGTAGTTGACCCCAAAACCCTTGAGCCATTTTTCACCAATGGCTGAATTATCTCCAAACCCTACTTCATAACCTACACCACGATAATTATGATACTGTATCCCAAAGCGTAAGGTCAACCCGATATCATCCATGTCAACCACACCTGCTTGTTCATAAACACTATACTTGAACTTATTCCCGAGATCCTTAATAAATACTTTGGAATTGCTGAATGGTCCGGGTTCTACTCCGAATATTTCTTTCTCACCCGTATCCACCGCTGCAAACTTGAACTGCGTATTTACGCCAACATGCGGTTTGAAATTCTCCTCATAACGAATCAGATCGCCTTTAAAATCATCAGGAACCCCTTGCAAATGGCGATTGATTGCTCCCGGATTGATGTTCCAACCCAGTCCCACACAGCTGGCTTCCTGCTCCATATTGATTCCGCTATGGTAGGAGATGTTGATGGGATATCCGCCCACATCAAAAAGAGGAATGTTATAGGAAAAATCACCTGTAAAGGGATCAACCATTTGCGTTGTGGCAATGGGCTCAAAGCTTTGCACCTCCGGCTGACTCGGCCCACCCGTAAGGGCATATGCCTGCATCGGATATAGATATTGTTCCGCTATGCCCAAAAGAGCCATCGCACTTAACACGCGGGTTAACCAGGATTTTCGAAACAGGGTCAGAACATTCATTGCGGTATTACTTCTATTTGATTGACTTGTTTTATCGTTTCTTTATCAAATCGGAACTTCTGAATTCCGAAACAAAAGAGATTATCATGATACTCGAGGATAAACGGAGATTCCGAATCTTCCGAATAGGGAAACGCCACATTCACACAGTCGAACGGAACGAGGTCATACGTTCTCTCATAGTGGTACATTGCTGCAAGAGCAGTATCGGTAGCTTGTTTGAACAGGAAATCGTACCGGGCATCCCCATCAAGGTATTCCAGGATTCTTACATATTCTCCTTTTCCTGAAGCAATTGCCCGGGCAAGTCCACCTGTTCTCTCCGGATTGGAGAAATAAACTTTAAATAAAGCAAAAGAATCCTGGGCTCCAGTATACTCTTTGCCTTCCAGTATACACTTAGCCTTCCAATAGCTGGCAGGGTAATACTGGACATCCATTCGACATTTTCCCACAGTAACTGATTTCCTTAAACCAGACTCTTCCGATTGCACGTACTCAACCCATTCACCAGCCGGAACCTGCCTCTGTTTGCAGGAAGAAATAAGAATCAGTATTACAAACAACTGAAGCGTTCTCATGGTGTAACGGCAGCTCCGGAATATGACTCATTTAAGAAAAGGATGAACTCATCACTCAAATCATGAGCGTCATCGTAAAAGATCAAATCCGTGCTTTCTCCCTGCCCGATAAAATAAGGTAACCCCCGTTTCATACGGAACTCTTTGGCCTTTTGTCGAATCTGATCCAATACCATTTTGTTGTACTGGGCCGATATCCCTTCATTGCGTTCCTTGAATTCGCGCGCCGTAAGGTTGAATTGATCGTACAGCATTTTCAACTGGTCCTGGAAACCCTGGTTTTGTGGATCTGCTATTGCCTTTTGTTCCATGGATCGAATTTGAAATTTGAGGCTGTCTATCATGAACGTCTGGTATTCGTCCATTTTCTGCATTTTGGCCTCCAACTCCTTTTTCATCTCGTATTCATTATAGACTTTATCTGCGTTGAAAAAGGCCGGACTTTCCTGATGACTAAAAAAGCCGGGTATTCCGATAATCAATGCGCTAATACTTAACGCGATTGCAATAACAAGAAGTAATTTATTCACATTCATTAGTCCGTGTGTAGCTGAAGTTTAATTCCATTTTTTTTCCGTTCAGATTGAACAGAACCAGTTTGTAGCTTCCATCACTCAAATTCAATCCATCGGGACAGAGGCTCACACTGAAAACATTGAACCCTTGTCTGGCCATAAAATTGAGCTTCTCGGAACTAGCCACAATATTCCCTGCAGCATCCTGGATTTCTGCCCGTAACAACATCAGGGAAGAAGGACCCAACTTTTCATGATACCCTACTTTGAGTATATTCTTCTGAATGGTCGTAGTGGAAGTTCCCTTTTCCGGATTTAACATAATGATTGGGGCATTATATATACGCGGTGGTTTGGGAGAATAAACAAATCGCCAGATATCGGAACTGGAAATTGTCAATCCGCTAACTCTGGCTTCAACTTTCCAGACATACACTGCACTATCATCAAAACGAAGCCCGTTAAAAGGGTAGACATAGGTGTTTGCATTTAACCCGTCCTGTTCATGATGCGTAGGATTGTATTCCATAGCCTCCAGGTTACTTTGTTCATTGAACACCTGTTTGATAATAATATGATAGTTAACCTGAAAATCTCCCGAACCATCCTGTGGCAATTGAGGGAAAACAAATGAAGACCAGCTGAATACCGGGAACTTGTTTGTAAGCGTATCCCCATCCTCCACACTGATTAACTGAATATCCGGAAACTCGATAGAACTAATCTCCATGTGCGTTTCACCGAGCAAAGCACTGCCGGAAGGTCCATTCGCATATACCGCATAATGCGCGGAATACTGCCCTACAGGAAGAAAAAGGTTATTTCGGTAATAATTTTCTCCTTGCTCAAACCTTCCGCTACTGACCTGCAAGGGAATAGCCTCGAATGCCGTAAAACCAGTTGGGCAAACGAATCGATCAGATACCCATTTCAGGACATCCTTTCCCGCTGCGTTCTTCAGGGTTATCTGTACGGTAAGGTTTTCCAGCTGTCCGGAAGCAGAGTTGACCAAGGTCGCATCAAACAAGTGGCTTATCTGGTAGCGGCCAATGCTCGCCGACCCAGCCTGAACCGAAACCTGTGCATTAACGGAAGAAATGCTCAGCAGGCATAGAAAAAGGATGTATAGTACTCGACTAAAATGCATATCCTAAGGTGGTTTGTATAGTGTTAATGTTTCGATTGTATAATGCCATCTCCGTTGGAGTCGTTAACGAATTTAAATCGTAACGTATTCCTCCAGACAAGCCTTTGAACCTGAATGAAGCAAAGAAACCGCTTGCCAGGGTTGAACTGCGGCCCGTTGTTAAATATTTCAGCGGAATCCCGAATTGAATCGCTTCCGATATCAGATAGCTAAGCGAAACCCCGCCTGCATTCTGAATAATATTCTGTGTAGAACTCCCGATAACATTTTTAGAATGTGTCGTATTGAAACTCATGTTGAGGTTCATGCGTTCACTAATTCTGATCAGGTCTGTAATCCCCCAATTACATACTTGAATAAGGGAGGTTCTGTTTGTGTTTGTCCTTTGCCAGTGAAAATAGGTTTGTACCTGGTTAAAATTTCCGAACAGTTGAAAGGAATAATCAGATTGTGCTCTCAGCATTATCAACTTTTGTGATGCTCCTGCGGCAAATGTCCGGTCAAATGTCATGGCAGATAAGGACAAACGGGGGGAACGTTTGGGGTTTATCCTCATCTCGGCTTTGTACTGGTCAAGCTCGGATACCTCCCCTTCTTTTGAATGCATCCCATTAAACCCAAGTCTCAGGAAATTATTCAGTATCGATTTGCTTATCCCATATGAAATGGTACTCAGTTGTTTAAGAATGAATGGATTTAGCGCAGTAGTATAGTTAATGGACGTTCGGTAATACGCCAATGTGTAGCGGAATCCGGCAACCTCTCCATTAACACCGAGTTCACCGGCATATCCGGGGAAAAAATCCTGTCGCATTAATAACACTTGCTCCCTGGAAGCCAAACTTTCAACAGAGCCTTCCTGAAGACCGTTGTTGAATGCTACTAACCTGCTAACTACCCCTTCACCTGTTATATTCAATATGCCGTTCTTTATGAGTTCACGTTGTGCTTCTAATCCGAATACAGGGTTACGTAACTTAAAGGCAGCATTCCTTCCATATGAACCTGTGTAAAGGCTTGTGAACCTTATCCTGTATTTTCTCTCCTCCGTTTTACTGACAGAATACCTGATCAGCCCAATAGATGCAGTTCTGCTAAAAAGGTCGCTTACTTTGCCGATACTGAATTCATGCAGCCAATTATCTCGCCTAATCCCGGCATCTACACCCTGCACTGAACTTTGACTACCAATGGTTTTTGGCAAGTTGGGATAGAACCGCCCTATGGATAACCCTTCTATTTCATACCCTCGAAATCCGGCATTCCTGAATACCGGTTTATCTGGCCCCTTTATCAAAGACCTGAAATGCACCATACTGTCAGAAATGGATTGGCGCAATGTTCTTGCAGTACTGTCAATTTTTTGTATCCGGCTTTCGATTTGCGCCTTTACGATCTTGAGGGAGTCCAACCCTTCCCTGATTTGTTTCCGTTTGTCGTTCTCCAACTCAGAAACAGAATCCTTGAGGTATTCCCGGTAAGCAGATGTATCTACCCATTCTCTGTTCCCGAAAGTATCCAACTGACGGAAGCGGTCTGCAGAGTCCTTAATTTGACGGTTAACCGCATCCAGTTGTGATTCCAGCTTCTGTTTCTCCTCCAGTAATTTTTCTTTGGCCTTTTTTTCTATATTATTTATCAGTTGTTCTTCCCTGTTCTTCACTTCCTCTCTGGCTCGTGATCTTATTTCCTGATACTTCTCCGCATCTAAACTGAATCTGGCAAATGACAATTTCCTGGAAATACTCCCTTCTTCCGGGCTAATTCGAATGTTCGCATTAAGGGGAATACCCAACACTGAAATCTTCGGATCAACTTCATAAAAGAACAAATGCTTCGGGTAAGCACTATTCTCGAAGTTTGCACTGTTATAGGTGTACCGTACTTTCATGGTGCCGTGAAGTGAAAAACGAGAGGGGATTGGTGGCCTTTCTTTTTCTATCTCTCCATTATTATCCTTAAGCTTATATTCATAAAGATATTCTCCTAACGATATATCCTCATCATCCAGCACAGAATAACGAACAAACAGACGTCGGTGTTCTTCTAATTGAACCGGGGAATCTATTGAAGTAAACTGGTTTTTCTTTTCTGATAAGAGTATGGAATCCTGCAGTATGAAGAATGCAGACTGATACTTATAGATATAGTTCAGATTGGAATCATTCAATTCAATCTCAATTCGGATTGTTCCCAATTCACCGTCCAACCTATACACGGTAGCATTAAGTAACTGTTCGGCAACATCTGATACATCTAGTTCCCTTGCGTAAGATTGCACAAACACCTGACCTGAAAGCATTTGAAAATAGCTTGAAATTCCCACCAGAATAAAAAGTGAAACCCGTAACACTGCTTACTAAAAGAAACGGTCAATAATAATTGATAATAATCATTAGCACAATGTCCAGGATAAGTTTTACCTCAATTTCATAGATACTTAATTATACCTTATAAATATTCCGCCGCGCTTGATCAAATATTTTTACCAAATGACCTCATTATGAGGCCAAAGTCTTCATGCATTCACCTCAGCCATGAGGTATTCTTTATTAGGTAAGAATGAAAATAGCCTTGGTCATATCTAACTTTTTGAAAATATCGGCTCAGCAACTTTGGTTCTATTGCAGACAATGAGTAAAATACCAACCAACTGTATCAAACAAACACCATCTATCAAGAAACTAACAAGCACCATATACGAGGTCGGTTCAGACACGGTCAGCCCTTGCTTTCCTCTTACCAAGTGTTGAAATGAGCCTCTCTATCCCCCCCACTGCAACGTGTGCCGCAATAAAAGCGTGCGGAGCCTGTGCGCCAAATCGCCTTAATCTTTTCCTTCAAAACAAGGAGTGACTTCATTTAGTTATTTTGAAAACAGGATCTTCTTGTTAGGAATACGGTTATGGAAAAGATTCCAGCGATGGCCAAGCTTTTGTTGCGGAGGGAGGCCGGTGCGGCTGGAAGGCGCCTTCAGGAAAACTGTCCTTTTTTCGCCCATTTTTTAGACAAGTAAAAAATGGGCATCCAAAAAAGAACAATCGGAGCTACAGGCATTCAAAAACGGTAAAGTGTCTTCCTGCCCACAGGTCATAATTCTGAATCTTCCTTTAAAGTAAGGCTGTTTTCCTGCAGCACGTGCCGCAACAAAAGCGTGCGGTTTCTTCAGGTCCCGGCACCCGAATTTGCCACCACGCTCAACGAGAGAATGGGCATATTTTAAAACTCTGAATGAGGCCGCTAGTCACCTCGACGAACGGCTAGTGAGTTCCTGGGCTAGAAAGGTTTGATGAAGTGGGAAGTGCTGTAAAACCTGATGTTTTGGAGGATGTGGCTTGGGATGAAAGCGGCTTCTGAAGAGGTGCAAGGGGCCTCTGAGGAGTTCTCTTTCCTCAAAGTTCTAGGTAAAAAGTAGTGGTTGAGAAACTTTAAAAAACTATTTTTCCAATGAAATAAGCTAAAGCATCTTTTAAATGGAGAAAAGGACCCTTGAGGAGAAATTCAGAGAAGCATTCAGAAGAGATGGTGAGAAGTATGTCACCGCGTGGAATTCGAGTTGGAGTTATCAGGAGAAACGAAAAGAAAGAAAAGACACCTAAGACGATATAATAGAAGACTTTAGCCGGTACAATGGTCCTGCCGACCTGGTTAAGTGGATGAACTGGTTTGAAAAAGATTATCCCAATTACGTGCCTGATCACATAATTGATCCCCTTGTCGAACAATCCCGGAAGAACGACCAACAAATACTTTCAAGCCTTGGGCTTCAGTACGACTGGGAGAATTATGATAAGCGGATTGGCTACAACAATGCACATGATTATCTGATGCCTACTTTGTACCCCATGCCGGCAAGGAACAAAATCAACAGGGTTCTGGATTTTGGCGCCGGATACGGCCGGCAGGCAAATCTATGGGCAGGAAACTGTGAAACCTACGTTTCCATTGACGCCATAGAATGCTCGTATTGTCTGCAAAGCCTGTACTACAGTGCAATGCCATTGAGAGTCAAAGAATTATTTGGATCACCCCGATGATTTTGCCATTGATAACTCGGCAGATATATTCCATCTGCCAACCTGGAGGTTTGACCTCCTGGAGGATAACTCGTTTGACCTAATAATCTGCGTTCAGGTTTTGCCGGAGCTCAACAAGAAGCTGTTAAAAGAGGTGCTTCGTCAGTTTTACCGGGTACTTAAGCCGGGAGGGATGCTGTATTTAAGAGACCACGGTGCCATCTGGAAACCGGTCTATAATTTCAATGTAGATAAATGGCTCGGTGAGTCCGGCTTCCGACTGGAATTTAATCCATACCTGATAAATGAAGTCGACCTGCACGGAATTGTGAGGTTATGGAGGAAAAAAGATGATGCCGTTGAAAAGTCGATTTTTCACTCGGCAAAAGAACGCAAAAGGCAGCTGATCGAAGACATCGATACCCTAACCAATGGCCGCTTTACTAAAGCGGTTAAAAAGCTCAAAAACAAGTAGCTTTTTGTGCTGATTAAGTCATTGTATCCCGGTGCCCTTTGAGGAAACCTTATGGAATATAAATGCCGAAGATTTGCGAGCCAGTGATGTTCAGGTTGCTTTCCATACGGAATAGCCTCTTTTATCATGCTTACCCGGCAAAAATGAATTTAGCCGCTATACCTGAATCCGTAATGCACAATGCGTAAATTCGGGCGACATGAATAATCATTACCGGTTCCTTGAAAAGCCCCTGAATGACCTTTCGGTTTACCTAAACCACCTGGTGAAAGGCCGCTTGTGGCTTAAGGTGATTATTGGCATGCTCCTGGGAGCCGGGGTGGGTTTCCTGCTCAACCCTTCTGCCGGCCTGGTATCAGAATCGGTCAGTGCATCCTTCTGTCGTTGGCTTAACCTCCCGGGAAATATATTCATGAAGCTCATCCAGATGGTGATGATTCCCCTGATCGTGGCTTCCATCATTTCCGGTCTGGTAAGCAATGTTTCCGATAACCTGAAAAAATTCGGGTTGTTACTACTCCTCTACTTCATATTCACAACGGTGGTCGCAGTTACCATCGGTATTGTTGTAGCCTACCTTTTCAAACCCGGGATATCGGTATTTCGCAGCGGCGGGTTTTCCGGCCAGGGTGCTCCTTCCATGCCTGTTAGCGAGGAAACCCCGGTCAGACTGGATCTGGCGGAGTCCATCTCGAACATTATCCCGGTCAACCCGTTAGAGTCCATTCTAACCGGGGAACTGTTCAGCGTTGTGGTATTTGCCATAATCATCGGTGTGGCGATCACCCAAATGGAACACAAAAACTCCGGTCCCGTTATTCGCTTTATTGAATCCATAGAGAAGATCTGCATGATCGTAATCGGCTGGGCCATGCGGTTGGTGCCCTTTGCCGTATTCGGATTGATAGCGGCCCTGGTGGCGGCAACAGGCTTTGAGATCTTTCTCGGGCTTGGCTACTATATTCTGGTGGTGGTCCTGGGGCTGCTTATCCTGCTTGGTTTCTACCTGATCCTGTATGCCCTCATCATGAAGAAAAACCCTTTTCGCTTCATTGCGGCCATCAAAGATGCACAGCTACTTGCCTTTTCCACCGCGAGTTCAGCGGCCGTGATGCCTGTTTCCATGAAGGTGGCCGATGAAAAGCTGGGAGTATCTTCCCGGATCAGTGATTTTGTGATCCCCGTTGGCGCAACGATCAATATGGACGGAACCGCCCTGTTTCAATGTGTCACCGTTCTTTTTATGGCGCAGGCTTATGGTATTGAACTCACGCTGCTTAATGTACTGTTACTGGTAGTCACCGTTGTTTCTGCCTCTATCGGTACACCGGCTATTCCCGGGGGTGGTGTGATTGTGCTGGCCTCCGTTCTCAAAAGCAGTGGAATACCGGTCGATGGTCTAATCGTGATCATTGGCATAGACCGCATATTGGGAATGTTCCGTACTGCCGTGAACGTTACCGGTGATCTTACGGCAACCGTATTGTTTGATAAATGGTTCGGGAATAAGCCTGAACCTGATACAACGGACCCTAGCCTGCCGTGAATGGCTACTGATTTGGTTATGGATTTGGTTATGGATTTGGTTATCGGGTCATGGACGCGCAGCACTGCGACCAGGGTAGCCCATTTTTTCACATTACCCGAAGGTTAACGGGTCGGCAATACTGGGTTGCCGGAACATGATGCCCTTATTAATATCGCCTTCGTGGGTTTCCCTTATCGGGGAAAACCCGGATTATTTCCTGAATTCTCGGGTGTTCCCAAGGGAATAGCAGAAAGAAAGTTTGTGCTGTTTACATGCTGCCACATTGCCTGTTTAGCGGAAAAGTTTGTGGTGGGTGGGTTCTTGAATGAATTTCGTCCGGTTAAAAGCTTGCTGTGTTTTATCCGGGCAGACAAAGGCATCCGTCTGACTGGCTCTATTGTTACGGGCTAAAGGAAAATTAGATCCTCTCGGTCGTCGAGCTGTTTTTTCTGCCATTATGGACTATAATATTCTTACTCTTACATTATGACTCTGTTATTCGCCAAGTGAGAAGTTATGAAAAAGGTGCGTGGGTTAAAATTCGGGCATAACTAATCAGATACTTTTGTGATCGGGGGGGAGATGTAATGCCTGGAATTTAGTTTATGGCGTAAAATCTTTCAAAAATGATCATGTTCAACAGTGTGGTGAGGAACCTGTCCACCAAAGAAAGGATCCTGCTGTTAAGAAGAATCAAGAACCAGCACATCAAGGTAAGGCTATTGAATTTTATTGTGGAGAGCGATACCGATACGGACAATCACGAGATCGGCAGACACCTGGATTACAACAAGAATTCCAATAGCATCTATACCCTGAAAAACAGGCTTTTGGATGATATTATGGCCGTTAAGCAGGAGTTTATGCGGAATGAGGTAATCCGCGTCAAGGAGCAGGTTCAGAGCTTATTCCCCTTGTTGATGAACGCAGATAATGACATGTTGCTCCGGGAGTTACGGAAGCTCGAGAAGACCGTGAATCGTTATGAATTGTATCCGGAACTCCGTGAAATCCATACCTGCTACTATTACCTCCACATGGGAGATCCACGTATGCAGGAGAAAATTTCCAGGCATATCGAAACTGCAACGCATAAAGCCGAGATCCGTTTTGAAGCCGATCGTTTATTCTTCGGTCGCCTCATCCACGCACAGGAACTCTTCTATTATAAAGACAGCAGGCTGTTTGGAGAATTGCGTTCAGAACGGGAAAAGCTGAATCAGTGTAGTTTGATGCTCCAAAGCAAAACCCTGCGCTTCTACCTGGAGTTTACGGATTCCGTACTAAACCTGGTTGAAATGCGCTCCGCCGATCAGGCTGCTGTTGCCCTTAAGCATTTGCAAAACCTGAACAGGCTTGGCCAGCATAATTTGATCAAACGCACTATCCCTCTGGCACAAATGGCCATAGACAGTCTGTACCTTCGCTACCATTTACTTACGGCGGAGGAAAGTCATTTTTCTGCTTTGCAGCGCAATCTTTACCCGGGAATTCGGGTATTGCGTGATCATTACCTGCTCAACAGCAGCTTCGTGGTTTATGTCTATCATTCCGTTGGCGACTATGTTCAGCGAAGTCGGTTTAAGCAGGCAGCGGCCTTTATAGACAAGCTTCTGGATGAAGACTCTCTGCAAAAAGCACCCGCCAAATACCGGACACACCTGAACTACTTCTTAGCCCTGAAGGAATATTATCTGGGGAATTATGCGACAAGCGGAAGCCTGCTGGTTAAAACACGCAGTGGTTCCAAAAGCGGGCATACCGCCTGGACCTTGATGGAGATCACCCTGTTGAACCTGCTTAATATGATCCGGCAGCAGGAATTCCTTTATATAGGTCATGAAGTCAGCCTGCTCAGGAAGTATTTCTCCAGGTACCGGGTCAAAGAGACGCATCGTAAGGTATTGAACCATTTGTTGCACGTGGTAAAAAGTTTTGATCCGACCATTGATCATGACCGGCTGCGTGCCGCCATTGACAGGGTAAAGGAAGAAACCGGACTGATGAACCTTGCCCGTTTTGTCTGATCTTTTACCCTCCTTCCGGCTGAGATTTTTATGATAGAAAACCGGGGGTCCTGTATCCTTAATAAGGAAAGGTGTTTTTTAAAACACACAAAATCAGCTTGTAACATATTCTTTTATGAAGAAACTCCTTCTTGCGGGAAGGGATTCCGGTAAATATACGGGAGCACAACGCAATGTTTCGGAGCCTGGAACCCGACAGGTGTTTCTTTCATTGACGCCGGAGTGCGGGCGTTGACGGCTCTTCCGGTCATAGGAAGAGAATATCCGTATTAACACGGAATTAACCTGAATGATAACCGGGGGTAATGGGATATTCACGATTCTTACATAAAGCACGCTTTTTCATGGATTTAACTTTGACTCAGTCAAACAAATCTTTAATTCATCAAACAGCTGAATCTATGAAAAAGCTCAAAAAACTTTCAACAAGAATGAGGATGTTCCAGGTTATGGCATTCTCATTAATCTCCCTTACCGCCTTTTCACAATCCGAAAAAGGAACACTCTTGCTGAACGAATTTTCCAATGGCCCGGACGGCAGCAAAGAATGGGCGGAACTGATCGTGGCCAATAACAACACCCAGGGTACCGATATTTACGTGGATATCACCGGTTGGTTGTTCGATGACAACAACGGGATATTCAACGGAACCACCGTTTCAGGCGCCGGAATCTCTCCGGGACACCTGCGCTTCGGTTCCACGGATGGCTTCTGGGAAAATGTGGAAGTGGGTACTTACATTGTCCTCTTTAACGGAAAAGACACTTCCAGGTTCGATCAGAACAATCAGGCATTTGTTAATGCCTTCAACGATGCCAACGGTGTTTATGCCGTTAACAACGGTTCCGACAGCATTTTTGTCTTTGTTGCAGTGGGCATCAGCCCCTACATCGAATACAAAGGCAATACGCCCATTGTCGGGACTAACAACAAGCGTTTCTATTGCAGTCAGGATGCCTATACGCTCGACAGCAATGCCTGGAATGCCGTAGGGTTGCGCAATGGCGACAGTATTCTCGGTGATGGTTTCCAGGTAAGGTGTCCGGGATGTATCGATGTGCCGGCTTATTCCGACGAGCCCGGTTTTTATCATGGCGTATCGTATAGCGCTCAGAACAGCCACGTAATTATGGATAGCACCGTGGGAGTGGAAGGCCCCCACATAGTGGTGGATTCATTGGGCGGTACGGGAAGAGCATTTGAGTTCTTCCAGGGAACCGGCTTGAATGATATCGCTGCCGATGCCAACTGGCGCGCTATCTCCTATGCCAATGCCACTCCAGGACTTGTGAACAGCAACGACAACCAGGACTACCGCGACAGCGTAACCAACCTGTTGCATACGTATCCCATCTGTTACGAGTTCGAACCCGAACCGACTTCCGGTACGGCTTCCCTCATTGTAACCGAATTCTCCAACGGACCCAGCGGAGGCTGCGAATACGTGGAGATTCTTGTGGCTTCTTGTATCGGAGATCTTTTTGCAACGGAAGTGGATATCCGCGGTTGGGTGATCGACGACAACAACGGAGTATTCGGAAGCGGATCCGGAAAAGGAATCACCTCCGGACACCTCAAGTTTGCCAGTGTGGATGAGCTTTCCTCCGTACCGGTTGGAACCGTGATCGTTATGTATTACGGCAATGACAATTGTTACAATTTCGTGAATGACGAAGACCCTTCCGACAGCACAATGGTGTTACAAATTGACGGTACTAACCCCACTACGCTTGTAGTGAGTAACCGGTCGGCAACCGGAATTTCCGTGAAACCTACCACCACAGACAGCACCTATTGCCCTGCTGCTTATGAAACAGAGGCCGTTGACTGGAACGGGAAGGTGGCTTTCGGAAATACGGCTGACGGGGTTCAGGTACGGTGTCCGGAATGCGAGCCTACTTTCTACCACGGAGCTTGTTACGGAACTGCCTTGTCAGCTCGTGCACAAACCTCTACGGACCTGGGTGGTCCTAAAATCGCCAGTGGAAGCCAGGGCGGTAAGACCCTGATCCTGGTTACCGGCGGATGTGATGTGGGTAATGATGCCAACTGGACCATCGTAAATGCCCCTGCAGCCGGAACACCTCCGGCCACAGCCGGAGTGGTAGATACCGCAGTATATAACCCCATTATCACCCGCCGGGAATGTTTCTTCCCCTGCTGCCCTGGCCCGATGATGGAAAAAGCCGGACAGAAAACCGGTATCCGCAACCTGGAGGAAAGTGGCTTCCTGGTGGGAGAAGCATACCCCAATCCTACAAGCAACGAGGTGAATATCGAAATCCGCTCGGAAGAAGCCTTTACACTCACTTTCGTAGATATCACCGGAAAAGTGGTTTACAGTCATGCTTATGAGGCGACAAATGGCCGTCAAACCATTACTGTCGATCTCTCCGGAATGGTTTCGGGTACTTACTTCTTCAATGTGGTAAGCAATACCGATACATATACCGGAAGTGTGGTGATCAACCGCTAAGTACTGGGTATATCGCATTTTTAAGAACTGCTCCCTTCAGGGGGCAGTTTTTTTATGTCCTAGATTGTCAGAAGTTAAGCGGAATTTAATGTTAGAACGTCCGGAATAATAGAGTTGGGAATGAAGGGAAATCCTGCTTTGAAACAAGGGTTTCGGGCGAATAGGTTTCGGGCATTTTCTTGTTACGGAATAAAAAAGTGCTCTTTTTTTAACTCCGGTTTTTTATAACCGATTAATCCGTGTTCTCCTTTTTGCCTGGGAATGAATCAAACTCTACCATAATGAAAAAACACGTATTCTTTTCCCTTTTGGCCCTTGTTATGATCTGCTGGAGCATGGTCGTATTGGGGCAAACCAACCCAACAGCCGTATCGCTTCCGTTTTCTATGACCAGTCAGAATTCCGCCACACTTCCGGCCGGTGTGGCAGTGCACCGGTGGTCGAGCATACAAACCACCCGAACCCTTTCTCCGGCCAATGGAGGAGATCTGCCCAATAAAGGCAGCTCCCCGCTGCTGGCTACCGGAGGATGGTACCACCTCGGTACGGACGGGCTCGGGCTCCTGGCTTCGGGAAGCAATCCTGCAGGAGCGGTAGTGGTAGCCATCAATACTACGGGCATGACGGATATTGAGGTGTCCTGGATATGCCGTACCATCAAAAACCAGAGCTCCAGGGACAACAGCATTGCCCTGCAGTACCGGGTGGGAACTTCTGGCAATTTTATCGATGTGGGCACTACAACTACCTATTCCAGCGCCGGTAACGCCAATGGGCATGCTTCCGGAACCCTGACCGAAACCCTTCCTGCAGGAGCAGAGAATCAGTCGGTGGTTCAGGTTCGCTGGATCTACTGGGAGTCTGTAAGTACCAGCGGTTCCCGTGATAAAATCTCGGTGGACGATATCCTCATCACCGGGACGACCTCTTCTTCCTGTTCGGCACCTACCGGATTGGCAGCCGCTAACATTACCACCACTGCGGCGGATATCAGCTGGAATACGGTGTCGGGGGCATCCGGCTATGAGTATGCGCTTACCTCTTCTTCCACGCCTCCTTCATCAGGAGCGGCCACAATCTCTACCTCGTTCCAGGCAAGTGGGTTGACCCCGGCCACACAATACTATGCACACGTTAGAACAGATTGTAGCAGCAGTTTTTCCGGGTGGTCGACAGAATCCTTTATTACCGCCGACAGTAGCGAGGAGGATAGTTCGGGGATTGTCATCGTTTCCTATAACCTCCTGAATTACCCCGGTTCTACAGGCTCTTCCCGCGAGCCCAGCTACCGCATCATCATGAACGACATTGATCCGGACATTGTGGTGGCCCAGGAAGTGCTGCAGTCAACCGGTGCTTCCAACTTCCTGAACAATGTGCTCAATTACAGCACAAGCAGTTACAGTGCAGCCACCTTTATTGACGGGTACGATACCGATAACGCGTTGTACTATAAAACTTCCCGTTTCCAGTTTGTGAGTAATACCCCTATTGAAACGGCCCTGAGGGATATCAATGAATTCAGGCTGATACACCTGGCATCCGGAGATACGCTGATCATCTATTCGGTCCATCTCAAAGCCAGCTCAGGCAGTACCAACGAAGCCTTGCGCGCAGCTGAAGTGGATAGCTTACGGAAAGTTACCGATGCTCTGGATTCCGGTAAGTTCTTCCTGGTTTGCGGAGATTTCAATATTTACGGTGCAGGGGAATCAGCCTACCAGAATTTGTTGGCCAACGGCAATAACGTCAACGGTAAATTCTACGATCTCCTGAGTCTGAGCGGAACCTGGAACAATGCCTCCTATGCTGTTCATCATACCCAATCGCCCCGCACTACTTCTTTCGGCGGCGGTGCTACCGGCGGACTGGATGATCGTTTCGATATGTTCCTGTTTTCCAATACCATCATCCAGACCGGCGGTTTTGAGATCGTTTCCGGTTCATATAAAGCCTATGGCAATGACGGGCAACACTATAACCAGGCCTTGAATACACCTCCGTACACCCAGTATTCGTCTACGATTGCCTCTGCCATTCACGATGCTTCCGATCACCTGCCGGTTGTTGTGGAGTTTGTGCATACCGGTGGGTCATCTTCCCTGACCATCGGAAGACAGAATATTTCCACCCGGGATACCGAGGATCAGCGTTCGGCTACTTCCGTGGAAGAGGATCCCGTGTCTGCCCCTACCATTACCGTATACCCGAATCCGGTAAACGGCCAGTTATTCATCCGGATTCAGGGCAACGTGGAAACGCCGGTGCACCTGTGCCTGACGGATGTCTCCGGCAAAGTGGTTTATGAATGGAAGGTAGAGGAAGCCGATAAGCAGGAAGAACTTGTTTTGGATCTGGCGGCCATACAACTGGGTAATGGTCTCTACTTCCTCCGGTCTAACCTTGGAACTCAGGCGGTGAGGGTGGTAGTTCGCTAACCGTTGGTATTTCTTTGTGATTAAGATTCTGCAATCTCCCACTGGAAACGGTGGGAGATTGTTTTATGTTATGAAAGCAGGGAGGGTATGGAACTAATATCTCTTAGTTATGCTTAACTTGGTACGGATTTGTACCGGACCATATTATTCGAACATATCCCGAAAACAGCCGGAAGCAGTCTGAACCGTATCCTGGCTGGCCGTTATTCAAGACGGTTTGCCACCAACCGGAACCTCAATCCGTTGAAGTCGGCCGAGGAATTTAGGAACCTGTCTGAGCCGGAACGGAACAGGCTGAAGTTAATCCATGGCCATGCTACTTACCTCTATGAGTCGTATTACCCGGAGGCATACCGTTTTACCTTCCTTCGGGATCCGGTGGAGCAATTCCTTTCGCAATATTATTTCATCCATAGAAATGAAGTCCATGTTTCCCATGAGGATATTCTGCAGCTTGAAGACATAGAAGGTTATCTGGACTATGCCCGGCAGAACTTCCAGGATAACCTGCAAACCCGGGTACTAAGTGCGAACAGCAGCTGGATCACCCGGGAGGCGCATGCCTGGGATAGGGATGAAGAAGGAAACGGCGCAATGTTTCGTGCGGCATCGGCACGTATGGATGATTTTGACCTGGTGCTGCTAACGGAAGAATTCGATGCCTCCCTGCTCATCCTTGCAAAACAGCTGAACTGGAAACAAGATCCGGTTTACCTTAGGATCAACGTTACGCAGAACAGGCCAAAACAATCGGACCTGCCACCGGAGCTTATTGACAAGATAAGGGACCTGCAAAAATGGGATCTGGAGCTGTATGAACAGGCCAAAGCCCGATTTGAAGTCAGCAGAAAAGAAGGAGTTAATGAAGCAGAACTGGAATCCTTCCGGCACAAAACCAAGAATATGCAGCGCTACGGTTTCCTGAAGACCCGCCTGCTTCATAAGCTGGGATTGGCTGGGAAAAGTAGCTGATGTGCGTGGTTAAACGCGGGTTACGAATTTCCATAAATAGATTCCTACTAAAACGCTTACCGCAGCACTCAGTCCCAACGTGAAAGAGGATCCCAGACTGAACCATATCAGTCCGGCCACGCTGCTGGCCAGGAAGGTTGCGATGCTTTCAAAACCGGCAAAGGTGCCGATAGCCGTTGCGGTGTCTTCCTCACGGGCAATGCCGCTGATCCAGGCCTTGGCAATACCCTGTGTGGCTGCGCTGTAAAGTCCGTATACGGCAAAAAGAAACACAAACAGGAGATCGGAACTTCCCAGGCTCATTCCGGTATAGACCACGACAAAGAGGGTCAGTCCCACGAGGTAGATGCGTTTAAGGCTGAAGCGGTCGGCGAGCAGGCCCATAGGGTAGGCGGCGATGGCATAGAACACATTGTAGAACATAAACAGCGCGATAACCGATGTGTCGCCCCAGCCGCATTCTTTCAGCCGAAGCAACAGGAAGACGTCCGAGCTGTTGACAAGTGCAAAGGTCAGAAGGGCTCCAGTAAGTTTCCGGTACTGTGTGCCGCTTTCTTTCCAGTACTTAAATGCGGCAAACACGGGTACGGATCTTCTCACCGTCTGGGCGCGTCTCTTTTCTTTCAGCAGGTAGGTGAGGGCTACGGCAATTATTCCGGGTATGATAGACCAGTAGAACAGCTCTTTGTAATGCCCGGGGAGGTAATGTAGAAATAGCAGGGCCATTCCTGGTCCGATCACCGCACCCAGGGTATCCATCCCCCGGTGAAACCCGAATACTGCAGCCCGGTGATGTCCTTCGCTAAGGTCTGAAAGCATGGCGTCACGGGCACCGGTGCGGAGTCCTTTCCCAAACCGGTCGAGGGTACGGGCAAAAAATACCCAGAGTGGGTAACTGAACAGGGCCAGCATGGGGCGGGAGATACCGGATAACCCGTAACCCCAGCGGATAAAGGGAATGCGCTCACCGCGCTGGTCGGACCAGCGTCCGAAAAATCCTTTGCTCAATCCGGAGATAGCTTCCGCCAGGCCTTCCAGCACCCCGATCAGCACGATGGAAAACCCGATGCTCTCCAGGTAGATGGGCATCACCGGGTACAGCATTTCCGAAGCCACATCCGTAAACAGGCTGATGAAGGAAAGCACCCAAATGGGACGAGAAAGGCGGATTTTCATGAATTAACGAAAATAGGGGTAAATCGGTTACCCGGTACTGGGAGTATGGGCCAAACAAAAACCCCGCACGGATTCTCGTGCGGGGTTGATATATAAACTTTGGATAGGTTGTGTTCTATTTTACAGCGTGCTCATGTGGATCATGAGGTCGACCAGCTTGTTAGAATAACCCCATTCGTTGTCATACCAGGACACCACTTTCACGAAGTTGTCGTTCAGGGAAATACCGGCACCGGCATCGAAGATGGATGTACGGGCGTCTCCAAGGAAATCATTGGATACTACCGCGTCTTCGGTATAACCGAGGATACCTTTAAGGGCACCTTCGGAAGCGTCTTTCATGGCTTTTTTGATGGTCTCGTAAGAAGCTCCTTTTTCCAGGCGGCAGGTCAGGTCCACAACGGAAACATTCGGGGTAGGTACCCGGAATGACATTCCGGTAAGTTTGCCCTTCAGTTCAGGAATTACCAGTCCAACGGCTTTGGCAGCTCCGGTTGAAGAAGGGATGATGTTTTGGTAAGCGCCACGTCCACCTCTCCAGTCTTTGGCTGAAGGTCCGTCAACGGTTTTTTGCGTCGCGGTTACTGCGTGTACGGTGGTCATAAGTCCTTCGGCAATACCGAAGTTATCGTTCAAAACCTTGGCAATAGGAGCCAGACAGTTTGTTGTACAGGAGGCGTTGGACACGATATTCATGTCGGCAGTAAGTTTCTCCTGGTTCACTCCCATCACAAAAGTTGGGGTATCGTCTTTGGCGGGGGCGGAGAGGATCACCTTTTTGGCACCGGCCTGGATGTGAGCTTGTGCTTTTTCCTGGGTCAGGAAAAGTCCGGTGGATTCCACCACATAATCGGCACCGATCTCATTCCAGCGCAGGTTGGCCGGGTCTTTTTCTGCGGTTACGCGAATTTTTTTCCCGTTCACGATAAGCGCGCCATCGGCTACTTCAACCGTACCGTTGAATTTCCCGTGAGTAGAGTCATACTTCAGCATGTAGGCCATGTAGTCTACATCAATCAGGTCATTGATACCGACGATCTCAACCTTCGGGTTATCGATCGCAGCTCTGAAAACCAGGCGGCCGATACGGCCAAATCCGTTAATTCCTACTTTCATTTTGTTGGGTTTGTGGAGAAAACTTTAAAAAGTGCCGCAAAAGTACGATGCAGGGAGGGGAAAAAAAAGTTGAACCGGGGAGCTGGGCAGGAGCTGCATAGGAAGAGCTTGCCCCGACTTCAGTCAAGGGATATTATAGTCACACCTAACTGGAAATTAAGATCCGGATGCTTTAAGTCCAGGGAATAAGTGCAGGAAAGGAAGTATGGATGGATAAACCTTGCCCCGGACTGAAGTCCGGGGAATCATAAGTCACACCTAGCTGGAAACTAAGGTCAGGATGCTTTAAGCCCGGGAATAAGTGCAGGAAAGGAAGTATGGATGGATAAACCTTGCCCCGGACTGAAGTCCGGGGAATCCAGGTCAAACCGGATCGGACTGAAAATATTTTTTCAGTCCATAGGCAACATCAGGGGGGAAAAACGTCTTGTAAGTGATCCATCCTCATGGGTAAGCTGAATATCCATATCAAAGACACCGAAAACATGCACCCTGACCTTGAACTGGCTGAAGCCTGTGCTGCGGGTGATGAGATGGCAATGGATACGGTTTACAGAACACATGGCCCGCTGATCCTGACCCTTTGCAGACGGTATGCCTCTTCACGGGAAGATGCACTTGACCTGCTTCACGACGGGTTCATCCGGGCCTTTGAAAAGATTGGAGATTATCGTGGTGAGGGCCCACTTGGTCCCTGGATCAAAAGGGTTGTACTGAACCTGGCAATCTCCAAACTGAGAAAACGGGTGCGTTGGGAAAAGGTGGATGTGGAAGAGTTGGCCGACCTGGCCGATGAAGAATGGAATGAGCCCCTGGCCGATCCGGAGACCCTACTTCCCCTAATTGCCTCGTTGCCCGACGGGTACCGCACCGTGCTCAACCTGTATGTGTTCGAGAAGATGAGCCATGAGGAAATCGCCAAAACATTAGCTATCAGTCCGGTGAGCTCGCGAACGCAACTGTTCAAAGCCCGGCGGTTATTAAAAAAGTTATGGAAGAGTTAAACAGGGAACAATTCGATACCTGGCTAAGCAAAAGCCTGGAAGAGCATACCTCTCCCGTTCCCGTGGGAGGCTGGAAGGGCCTGAAGAACAGGAAGCGCCGGAAACGGGGTGCCTGGCTGTTCCGTTCCTTCGGAGTAGCCTCCATCCTGGCTTTGGCCTTATCGGCCTCCATAGGCCTCTTCCACCTGAGTCAGGATACAAACAACAACTCTCCGCGCATGTCGGATGCAGGACAGGCATCCCCCGGTCAAAAGGCTCCCGGGATAGCAAACCAGCCATCCATATCCGAGCCTAACCAGTCATACGGAGAAAAGAAAAACGGGGCAGCTCCGGGAATGGAAAAATCTGCTGGCACCTCTGGGGTAACACCGGTTATTCCCGAAACAGAGCCGGTTTTGCTGAAACCCGTTCGTCCTTCCTCTCTTATCGATACTCCGACAAAGACCTCAGAGCCCGGAATCGTACCGGCAGCTTTGCTGATTAACCCCATCCCCGCTGGAATTATCTCGGTACGTAAGGTTACGCCAGAACCGGGGAGAGTGTATTTCGACCGACGAAACCCGAGTTGGCCGTTTCCACTTTGGTATGCCCCTTATTTTATGGCAGAATACTCCGGAGGTTTTCTGGAAGTACGCGATTTTCAGACTCTCCCGGGAAGTCATACCGCTTACCGCAGCCTTGTTCTGAATACCCCCCTGCGCAGCAATACCTGGCGGGTTGAAGCAGGGGTGCAGCTACTTTTCAACGGGAACCTGAAGCTACAGACCGGACTGGGCTATTCCGAACAAAGTTGGAATGGCCATTATAACTACAACAACATTGAACCGGATCCTTTCCTGCCTCATGGACAAGGCGGATTAATTGTAGACAGTTCCTTTCTCAACGATGCCGGATACTATGACCTGAATTATCGGGCGAAGACGCTAAGTCTCCCATTCCGGCTGAGCTATTCCTGGGGATACCGGATCAGACCCTTTGTAGCTGCGGGCATGCAGATCAACTGGAACTTTTCCGAAGAAGGGAACTACATCGATCCTTTAACCGCCGAACCACAAACCGTTTCGCCGGGATCCAATACCCAAAACCTGGTTCCTGCAGATAAGGATTTCCGGATTACACCTCGGTTCCGGGTGCTGCCCGAATTCAGCGCAGGTATTGCCTGGAACCACCGGGGTTATGAATACGCGGTGGCATACGTATACCGGGTGCCTCAACGCTATGCCATGCCGGGATTCGATTACCGCAACAGCTACCACGGTTTGCGTCTCATCTGGAAACTGCCTGATTTTTAATACACCTTAAAACGAACGAGTATTTATGAAAACGATCAAATCACTACTGGGAATAACAATGCTAGGCATTTTTGTTCTCGCCGTACAGAGCTGTCAGAAAGACCCCTGTGAAAAACCACCCTGCAATGCACCCTGCTCCATGGTGGGAGTTGTGTCACCTTTCCCCTGGGGCTGCATTCCGCCTCCCGATGTGGAAATCGGAATTATGGGCAACGACGGAATCTTCTACAGCATCAAAAAAGATCAGACCGGACAGTTTCAGAACTTTCCCCCGGGAACACCTGTAAAATTTGGTCTCTGCGAGGTCTCGCAAGGAGAAGTGGTTCATACCGGCTTTGTTTCCGTTACCGTAAAAGAAGCCATTCTTGGCTGTATTGAGATCGGAAATACTACCACCAAACCTGGCAATTGCGATAATATTGCCGAGGTAGTTGGAGTAGCCTACCAGATGAACGCGCTTCCGGAGCACGGACGCTACCTGAAGATCAATGGACAGCTGTATGCCGTTAGCGAAGGAGCCGACGAGATCAGCCAGTACCCGCTGGGAACCACTCTGAAGGTGGGTTATGTGATCGAACAGGATTGCTACCTGCCTGCCGTTATCACGTATCCGTCGATTGCCGGCTGTGTCAGCCTGCATTGTATCGAAGGAGAGGCTGTAGGTAAAACATACTGAGCCTCCTGATAAGGCAGTTGCGGAAGGTCACCGGTGGCGGTGGCCTTTCGGTGTTTGGGTCGTTTTCATACAAGATGCACGTTATAACTGCTTCAGGTGAATATGTGTACCTTTGCGGGGCAAAATGGTTATTGAAGTAGTTAAATCCAAAATACACCGGGTTAAGGTTACGCAAACGGAGCTTCATTACGTGGGCAGCATCACCATTGACGAAGCCCTGATGGAGGCAGCCAATATCATCGAGAACGAGAAAGTCCAGATCGTCAATATCCATAACGGACAACGGTTTGAGACTTATGTGATCAAAGGACGAAGAGGAAGCGGAGAGGTTTGTCTGAACGGACCAGCCGCACGCCTCACCGCAGTGGGCGATGTGATCATTGTCATTTCGTATGCGCACATGGACTTTGAAGAGGCCAAAACTTTCAAGCCCTGGATGGCATTTCCGGATGAACAGAATCGTGTGCATTAAACGGCTATGAAAAAGGTCCTTCGCTACCTCATATTTGTCCTGGTCGGGGCTGGGTTTATCTACCTTGCCTTTCGGGAAGTGGATCCTCTGGATCTCTGGGAGAAAATCAAATCCGCTAACTTTTTATGGATAGGCCTGGCCTGGCTGGCTGGCATGATCAGCAATTACAGCCGTGCCGCCAGATGGCAGATCATCGTGGAGCCGCTGGGGTATAAAACCAAACTGTCCAATAGCTTCCACGGAGTTATGGTGAGTTACCTGGTCAATTTTGCCATCCCGCGCGGCGGTGAACTCACAAGAGCGGCTATGCTCAGCAGGGTGGAAAAGATGCCCCTTCCAACCGTTATTGGCTCGGTGGTGGCCGAGCGGGTGATGGACCTGCTGTTTATGGGACTTGTAATCCTGCTGGCATTGGGGGTACAGTTTGATATTATTACCGGGTTCTTCCAAAGCAGCGGAGAAGCCGGAGAAGGAGGGGGGAGCAAGCTCTGGCTGTTTATCGCATTGGGCATTCTGGCAGTTCTGGGTATTGTATTCCTTCTGATACGGAAAAGACTGAACCATATTCCGCTCTTCAAGCGTATCAACGACTTGTTTGATTCCTTTGTGGAGGGCATTCGCGGGCTGGCCCGTATTCGTCGTCCGCTCGGTTTTTTGGTGCATAGCATCATCATCTGGGTCATGTATTACCTCATGGTCTACTTCTGCTTCTTTTGTATCCCTGAGACGTCGCACCTGGGTATGGATGCCGGGCTCACCGTTCTGGTGATCAGCACCCTGGCCGTGGTCCTTCCGTCACCCGGGGGAATCGGCACCTTTCACTATTTTGTTCCGCTTGGTCTTGCTCTGTATGATATTGCCCCGCTTGACGGTAAAGTCTATGCTACGGTGGCACATGCTTCTCAGATGCTGATGTTCGTGGTATTCGGTACCATAAGTCTGATAAGTATGATACTTTTACAGCGTAAAGCCCTGACCGAATGAAAACTACGGAAGACTTCACGCGTAAACTCATCACCACACCCGAAAAGCTCAACAGCCTGCTGGAAAAGTGGAGTGATCAGCACGATAAGATCGTGTTTACCAACGGCTGTTTCGACCTGGTACACAAAGGCCACGTCGATTATCTCCATAAAGCCTCAAAACTCGGTACCAAGTTGCTGGTGGCCGTGAATTCCGATGCTTCGGTACAGGCTATCAAGGGGCCCGACAGGCCGGTTCAGGATGAAGACTCACGCATGTTTCTGCTGGCTGCCCTGGAATTTGTAAATGCCGTGGTACTGTTTAATGATCCTACTCCGCTAAACCTGATCAAGAAGGTAAGACCGGATGTATTGGTGAAGGGTGCTGACTATAAACCCGAGGAAATAGCCGGATACCATGAAGTGACAGGCTGGGGAGGAGAGGTAACCACCATTGAGCTACTGGAAGGATACTCCACCAGCAGGATTATCAAAAAGATCCTCAGAAGCAGCTAAGAATACTGCACGTTTGTCGTTTACTCAGGCATCCGGTACAACATTTTCCATAAATTGTTCGTCTTATGAGCATGAGCCTGAACCCAATGCGATTCCGTTATACCCTTATCCTCCTGGCTGTGGCTACACTGTTTTCCTGTTCCAAGGAGGAAAAGTATCCCGAACTGTTTCTTGAGGTAAGATTGACAGGCCCTGATTTTATCAAGGTCTCTTTAGGTGTCAAAGAAACGGGCACCGTTACCGGGGCCAGCTACGGTGTGGTTGCAAGCCAGTCACCCAACCCGAACAAGGATGACATCCTGGTGCGATTCACCTCCAATGGGGTATACAGTATCGATGGCCTGGAAACCGGCAGGACCTACTACATCCGACCGGTGGTTTGGCTCGATAACGATTACCACTACGGGGAAGAAATCACGGCTACAACCTCACAGTTTATCGAACTTAATTTTAACGGGCAGGTTCTGCAAACCCCAATATCCGGTAACCTGTCTTCACAACGCTGGAGTTTTTCGCTCACATTCACCGGGGCGAACAGCGATACCGACGGCAAATCCAATACCCAGAAAATAGTCAGTAAACTGCCCAATGAGACCAATGCCGCGCATTATTGCAATAACCTCTTCCGCGACGGGTTTGGCGATTGGTACCTGCCTTCTATCGGCGAGTTACGGGCCTTTGTTCAGCAAGGAGCATTTGAAAATACAGCCTTTGGCTTCACTTTCCTGTGGAGCAGTACGGAGATCAATGCCTCCAATGCAATCCGGATATCCACGGCTGACGGCACGGAACAACAAATTACCAAGCAGATTACCACATCCTGCCTGTGCATAAGGAAAAAGAACTGATGAAACGATCGGCCTTCTTCCTCCTGAGTTTTTTGTTCATCCTGATTGCATGTAGGAAGGAGGACAAACCACCTCAGTTTTCCGTGTACCTCATCAGTGGCAGTAACGGTTCCTTCCGTTTCGGTATGGATGTAAGTGATGCCGGAGAACCGGCTTGTACATTCACCGGACTGGTCTTCAGTGATTCGCCATTGCCTACTGTAGCCAATACCCTGGTAAGTGCCGATTCTGTGGGTCAGTTCCATATCGATCATGTTGAGTTGGGAAGCCAGCTTTATGTCAGAGCAGTGGCCCTCAGGAGGTCGGAGATCTTCTACAGTCCGCAATTGCAGGTGGGTGTGAATGAGCTACTGAGTCTTGAAGTAGATGGAAAGAAGTACCAGATTGCAGGAAACCACCCGGCTCTTCCCTGGAGCGACCAACTTAAAATTACCGGTGCAGATTCGTATACCGACGGGATCGCCAATACATTCATTCTTAGTTCGGAGCCCTGGGCTGTAGCTGCAAAATACTGCAACCAACTGAATGAAGGAGGCTATGCCGATTGGTACCTTCCCGCTTACAACGAACTAAAAGGGATTGTCAATACCGCAGCATCCGGCCAGCTTTCTCTTTCTGGCAGGTTTTGGTCGAGCACAGAGAGTGGGGCAGGCTTTGCTCTTGCTTTTGAAAAAGGCAACAATGTTGAACTTGCCCTGTTCAAAGATTCCGATAATCAGTGCCTATGCGTGAGACGGGCCCAGTAAACAGAACGCTCTAAAACTTCTGTCTGCTCCATGCCTCAAAAAAGGCCATCTGATCCGCATTGACCGTGTCCATCTTTTTCACCTTTACCAGCGGATAGTATTCCGTTCCATTGGGAACCAGGTTGATTGTGCGGCTCCCTTCTATGGAATTCCATACCAGCAAATTACTTCCATGTTTGAAAAGCTGGTTCCAGTCGATGCCCTGGCTCACCGGTGTGTTGTTGATCAAAAGGATCTCGTCGTTGAGGCTCAGTCCGGCCAGGTCGGCAGGGCTGCCTTCGCAAATCCCGGTGACGATCACCTTCTGACCGCTGCTCAGACGAAATCCGTACCGCCTTTCATGGATATTGGGGGAAGCTTCGTTTACCAGTTCACAGCCTATACTCCAAAGGGATTCGGGAAGGAACTTTTCAATCTGTCCTTTTCCATGATAAAAGTCCCGGAAGAAGAAATCGAAAGATTTGCCTGCCACTTCCTCAATGGTTTGCTGAAAGCTGGCCTCTGTGTACGCTTTTCCCTGTTTGTAGTCTTCATAAAGCCGTCGCATGACATCGTCCAGACACTTCTGCTGGCCGGTAGCGTAGCGGATTTCCAGGTCAAGCATAAAAGCGGCTAACATGCCTTCGGTATAGATGCTCACCTTGCGCCCGGGTACTCCGGGCACATAGCCATCCAGCCAGGTATCAAAGGAAGACTCGGCTACCGAATAAGCATAGCGACCCTCATTATCGAAGTGTTTCTGGAGATCGGCACCGAATTGCAACAGGTATTCATCAAAACTCAATACACCGGAACGCAGCAACATATAATCGCCGTAATAAGTGGTGATTCCTTCATACACATAACCCAATCGGCTGTAATTTTCACGGGTATAATCGTAAGGGAACATCCCGGCGGGGCGGATGCGTTTCACATTCCAATAGTGAAACAGTTCGTGCGAGCTGATCGCCAGAAACTCATGGTGCCGCCCTTCCATACCAAATTCTTCCCCCGGCCCCATTACAATGACGGTGGAAGCATGATGCTCCACGCCATGGTGAACACGGGTGGGAAGGAACAGGAACAGGTAATGGTAATCGTCGGTTTCCATATCACCGAATACCCGGAGTTGCTCTTCGGTATAGGCCCGGGCTTCACTAAGAAAGCGGTCGGTGTCGAGGGAATGATGCCCTTGTATCCAGATATGATGCCGGTAACCCTTTACCTCGAACTCGTGGTGCTCCAGGTCAGGGGAGGCGATTAAGGGCGAGTCGGCCAGTTCTTCGTAACCGGAAGCCAGGAGTTTTTTACCTCTTTGCCGCATGCTGCAGGCAATTTCAAAATGATCCGGCACCTGCAATTCAACTTCACATTCCTGATCCATATTTTCTGTGTCGTAAATCAGGCAATTCACAGGGTTAACATAAAGCAGGTCCTTTCCACAAAAGGTAGAGCCTGCATCCAGGGTGGCGGCAAAATACTCGTAGGCAATACGAACGGTGTCTTTGCCGGAACAGGCAATTTCCCAGCGGTCTTTGGTGACTTTAAAAAAATCGAGTGCCTCGCCGTCTTGCGAATAGACCTCAAAGCGGCGGATGTATTTGGCAAAATTGGCGATCTCATAGCGACCGGGCCTCCACGAGGAAAGCTGTACTTGCATGACATCCCTGCCATAGGTGGGAAATTCGGCAAGAACGGAAAGAAAACGGCTGCCCTGACGGCTTTGACGAAGCGTAAAATGCATGGCGCGAAGTTAAAGTATTGCCGGATTTACTAAATTTGTATCGTGCGAAGAATACTTGCCTTTACCCTAATGGTTCAAATCCTCCTGTTATCGATGGGCGGATTGAAGGCTACCTTATACTTCGCAATCAATAAGGCCTATATCGTCAAAGAACTTTGTGTGCAGAAAGATGAGGTCGTCAATACCTGCCAGGGGCAGTGTCACCTGAAGGAAACACTGAACAAACAGGCAGATGAAGACCAGGATCATCAGTTGATCACCGAAGTTCAGCTTCCGGTATTTACCCTGCAGATTCCCACAGCGGAAATTTTGCTGGATGCCGGTTTTGTGCGGACAGACCTGTTTCAGGAGTATGCCTGTTCGCATCCGGGACGTACCCCGGTTCCCGGGCACCGTCCCCCTCCCTATACGGTTTAAGTACCTGTGAATCAATCACGCTCACTTAAACCCTTTTCATGAAAAAATTATGGATCGTCCTGGCCCTGTTAAGCAGCGGTCGGGCAATGGCCTGCGACGTTTGCGGATGCACCGGAGCAGCAGCCATGTCGTTTCCCGGCGGCTTTATCCGGGAAAGTCAGGTAGGATTAGCCTGGCAACATGTACGTTTTGACTCGCGTCACCTTCCATCCATACTCAAAGGAAGCGAAGGAGTGGAACGGGTCAGCACCGAACGCTTTCAGTTGCTTATGTTGCAATCGCGAATTCGGATCAGCAACAGGTTCCAGCTGCTGGGGAATGTTCCCGTGCAGTTTGTGGACAAGCAGGATGAAGGCAAGCGCACCCGGATCAACGGTCTGGGCGATGCGCAGCTTGGCGTGTCCTGGCAGTATTCTCCCGATTCGGTATTTCCGGGATCAGGGTGGCTGTTACAAGCCGAATACCTGCTGAAGGTCCCTACCGGCGAGTACCGGCAGGAACTGATCAGCGAACAGGTGTCAAGGTACATGCTGCCTGGTACCGGCAGCTACGATCATTTTTTTAGAGTAGGGCTGCAAAAACGGGTAAACCGCTGGATTTTCCGTGGCAACTACCTCTACCGGCTCAATGGCGCCACGCGCGACGGGCTGCAATGGGGCGACCGCATGCAGCTTCTGACCGATGCGGGCTATGTGCTGGGAAATATGGAAGGCCATCGCCTGCTGCTGAATGCAGGCTGGTTGATGGAATGGGGCATGCCCGACAGGCAAAACGGACAGGAGCTACCCTTCAGTCGCTATGCTTTCGGTCAGCTTCAGAGCGCAGTATTGTGGCGCTATGCTTCCTGGTCTGCCGGCCTGACTTGCTTTGTGCCCGTTAACGGACAACTGGCTGATGGACGGGTGAGCGTATCCCGACGATTTCAAATTCAAACCGTGTTTTTCTTTTAACTGAAACATGAGAATATGGATAGTGGTGCTAAGTGCACTCATCCTCTTCGGATGTAAAAAGGAGCAACCGGATCCGGGAAGCGGCACGAATCCGCCTCAGCAGGATCTGTTTATAGAAATACTTTCGCCACAGGCTTCGGCCGTTATCGAGAACGGAGCGGACACCCTCATTCATGTGTTTATCAGCGATGCGCTGAGCCTTCACGAATACAGTGTGAGCATAACCGATTCCAGTGGCAACCAATACTTCTACGAGGAAGGGCATACGCACTTCCCCGAGATCAATCTCAATTACGAGTGGATCAATACCGTACCCCCGGAAACCTGGTGCATCCTTCATGTGGTGGCCAGCAACCACAAAGGGGAGATCGTGCGGGCAGAAAGAATGATCTATTCCGATTGAGCAACAAAAACATTTTTTAACAACTCTTAGAAATAATTAACCGTATGAAAAAAATAAGTTTACTGCTGCTTTTCGTAAGCGGCATCCTGGCCCTTCAGTCATGCAAAAAAGACGATGAAACCGGCGGTGGTGATAACAACGGAGGAACCCCTTCCGGAAACGCTACCGTAATGTTCGAAGTGCAAAGTGTGGACGAGAACGAAGAAGGCCTTGACCTCGGAAAGGTCTATGTTACGCCTACCGGCGATTCAGTAACCTTTGATTATATCCGTTACTGGATCAGCAATATCGAGTTTGTGAAAGAAGACGGATCTTCCTGGAAAGAGGAAAAAAGCTACCGCCTGATGGAAAAAACCCAAAGTAAGAACCGGGAAGAGTTTTCCGTAACAGTGCCTGCAGGGAAGTACAAGTCGCTCCGCTTTGGTATCGGGGTGGATCAGGCCCGGAACTCCAGCATCGATTCTGTTGCCGGAGAATTGGATGTGACTGCGGGAATGAGCTGGACCTGGAACACCGGGTACATCTTCATGAAAAACGAAGGAACCTTCTACAACTCTGATTCAATGGCGTACACCGACTGGAAGTACCATCTGGGAACCGATGCCAACTACAAAACCGTTACCCTGGATTTCCCAATGACCCAGGAGTTTACGGACGGATCCAAGTTTATGGCGCATGTTGTTTATATGGCATTGAACATTTTTAGCAAGCCTAACGACATGGATCTGAAAGCAAACCCGGTACTGATGGTAGGTCCTGCCGATCAAACCGCCAAGGCTGCCGACAATTATGCGGAAGCCTTTGAGCTTCATCATTTCAAGAAACAATAATACCTTGCTGCCGTGAGGCTTACAGGTGTTTTTCTGTTGCTGATACTTGCAGGGGCTTGTTCGCATAGGCCGGACAATCCCCTGTTTGTTTTTCCTGCGGGTCCCTATGATTCCGTGCCCCAGCCCGATTACAATCCGGCTACGGAAAAGGGGGTTGCACTTGGGAAGAAACTCTTCTTTGACCCGATTCTGTCTGCAGACGGAAAGGTTTCCTGTGCTACCTGCCACCTTCCATCCCTGGCCTTTACCGATGGTCAGGCGCTGACTCGCAGGGGCGTTAGCGGAGAACCTCTGCTGCGTCATGCTCCGGCTTTGTTTAACCTTGCCTGGTACGACGGTTTCTTCTGGGATGGAGGCTCAAAAAACCTCGAGTCTCAGGTGTTTGGTCCGCTGATCCACCCCGATGAAATGGGGGTTGACCTGAAGCAACTGATGGAAAAGCTGAACCGGCACCCGGAATATCCAACCCTCTTTGCAGAGGTCTGGGGCACCGATACCATCAACTCCCAGCGTCTTGCCAGAACAATGGCCCAGTACGAGCGGACCTTGCTGAGTTTTTCTTCTCCGTATGATAAATGGAAAGCCGGGGAATACGAACTTCCGGAACAGGCTCTGCGAGGCTATGACGTGTACCGTTCGCACTGTTCGGGTTGTCATCCTGAACCCTGGTTTACGGATTTCGGTTACCACAATAACGCTATCGATACGGCCTTTACCAATACCACACATGAGCTGACCTACTTCGGCCGTTACCGGATCACCAATGACTCAGTCGATATAGGCCGCTACAAAACGCCTTCATTACGAAACCTCGGGTTTACGGCTCCTTATATGCACGATGGGCGGTTTGCAGATATGGATGCCGTATTCAAGCATTATTTCCGCGATCATACGGCCAATACCGGTGCTGACAGCCTGTTGAAACAAGGAAGTTACGCGATGACAGGAGAGGCAGAGCGAGAGGCCCTGTATGTATTTCTGATGCAGTTAAACGATACGGCGTTTACGCGAAATCCTTAACGCAGGCGGATACGGTTCCGGCGCCATTCGCTTTCCGAGCCTTCTCGGGCTTCTTCGGGCTGCATGCTTACCTTGTTCTCTGCATGAAAGAGGTTTGCAGCCAGCGCTGCTGCCAGTGCTTCGTTTTCCTCATACTGACTCAGGTATTCTGCCTTGAAACGGGTATCGATAAATTTGGTGTCGAAATCTGCGCTGGCCCAGTCGGGGTGTTCCATCACCCATTTCCCGAATTCCAGGGTAGTGGCGATTCCGCTGATCTCGTATTCGGAGATGGCCCGTTTCATCCTTTCTGTGGCGGCCTCCCGGCTTTCGGCATGTACGATGAGTTTCGCGATCATGTTGTCGTAATAGATCGGGATTTCCATACCCTGCTCAAAGCCATCGTCAACGCGCACTCCCGTTCCCATCGGAGCTTTGTAGGTATTGAGTGTTCCTACTTCCGGAAGGAAGTTGTTGGCCGGGTCTTCGGCACAAATTCGCAGTTCGATAGCATGGCCGGTGATGCTCAGCTCGTCCTGGGTATAGCCCAGGCTCTCTCCACGGGCAATGCGGATCTGCTCGCGTACAAGGTCCAGGCCGGTGATAAGTTCCGTAACAGGGTGTTCTACCTGGAGGCGGGTATTCATCTCCAGGAAATAGAAGTTTTTGTTTTCATCAAGCAGAAACTCAACGGTTCCGGCTCCGGTGTAGTTACAGGCCTTGGCAACATTCACTGCAGCTTCACCCATCTGCTTGCGTAATTCCGGATTCAGTACGGCGGAAGGTGCTTCTTCCACCAGTTTCTGGTGGCGTCTCTGGATGGAGCATTCCCGCTCAAAGAGGTAGACGATATTCCCGGAATTATCACCCAGCACCTGGATCTCCACGTGACGGGGTGAGCCAACATACTTTTCAATAAAAACGGAACCGTCGCCAAAAGAAGCCGTGGCTTCTGACACGGCCAGCTTCATCTGAGACTCGAAATCGGAAGGGTTTTCCACCACCCGCATTCCTTTACCTCCGCCACCTGCCGAGGCTTTGATGAGAATAGGATAGCCGATCTCCAGAGCTACTTTTTTGGCTTCTTCCACATCGGTGATGGCCTTATCCAAACCGGGTACCATAGGCACTCCGTAGGCTTTTACCGCATCTTTGGCGCCCAGTTTGGAACCCATGATTTCCATGGCTTCGGGGCTGGGGCCAACGAAAGTGATTCCGGCTTCTTTTACTTTTCTGGCAAAGTCGGCGTTTTCGGATAAAAAGCCGTATCCCGGATGTATGGCATCCGCGCCAAGTTCTTTGCAGGTAGCGATGATCTTGTCGCCAAGCAGGTACGACTGATTGGAGGGGGGAGGTCCCAGCAATACAGCCTCATCTGCAAATCGTACATGTTTGGCCTCACGATCGGCTTCGGAATAAACGGCAACCGTTGCGATTCCCATTTCTTTGGCCGTGCGCATGACCCTCAGGGCTATCTCACCCCGGTTGGCTACCAGCAGTTTTTTCATAATAACGGTTTAAGGACGTTGTACCATCGGGAGCTTGACAAATTCTTTCTCCCGGTGATTGATGATATCGATACCCAGCACATTGCCTGCAGCGTGGGCGATATAAGAAGCGAACTCAAGCAAACTGTTGTAGAACTTCAGTCCGATAGTATGGTCAATCTTGGAAAAGACAGCATTGAGACCGCTCAGTTTTTCGATCAGCACTTTTTCGCGTTCACTCAGGGTTTTGGGAAGCGAATCGATGATTTCATTCAGGTGTTTTTCGTAGTCGTGATCGATTTTTTCATAGACATCCTGAATATCTACCGACTCCGAATAGGTTTTGATATGAACCAGTTGTATGGATCTCCGGATTTCCACATCGGTGATGTCGTCATCCGCTCCGGCTATCAGAATGGTGATATAAGCCGGTGCATTGAGAACAAGCTCTTTTTCTGACTCGTTCAGTTTTTCCAGTTGATATAACATAGTTTTGCTTCCGAATTGGCGCTCGAAATTAAGAAAATTCAGCGGGATGAAGCGGTCTGAGATCGTCTGGTTGCTAAAGAATGAGTTACGCAGGGAGTGGCGGCAACGTTTTACGCTTCAGGGTATCCTGCTCTATGCCGTGGCTGCCACCTATGTGGTATACCTGTCGATGCAGTCGCTGGAGCAGGCTGCCTGGAATGCGCTTTTTTGGGTCATCCTTATTTTCTCGGCCGTCAGTGCCATAGCCAAGAGTTTTTTACAGGAAAGCAGGGGGCGGATGCTTTACCTGCATCAGCTGGTGCATCCTGCCAGTCTGATCCTGGCCAAGATCCTTTACAATTCCCTGTTCATGTGCTTGATCTCCGTATTGGTCTGGGGGGCATATTCGGTATTGCTGGGACAGATGGCAGAACATGCAGGCTGGTTCCTGCTGGCTATGTTACTTGGAGCTGCCGCCTTTGCTTCCGTGCTAACCATGGTGTCTGCCATTGCAGCCAAGGCAGGTAACGGACATCTGCTGATGCCCGTGCTCAGTATTCCCCTCCTGATCCCCTTGCTTCTGGTGGCCGTAAAAGCCACAAAGACAGCCGTCGATGGCCTGGAGGTCAGCCTGATCTATGACGATCTTCTGGTGGTAGGTATCCTTTATGTTATGATTGCCATGCTGGGCTATGTGCTTTATCCCTGGTTGTGGAAGGAATGACATAGGGTGGTCTTTGTTGGGTATTTGGAATTTGGTTTTGGGTATTTGCGGAGACGATCTTTCCATTACAAAGAGAGGCAAGTGGGCTGGAAGGCTCCTTCCGGAAATAGAACAACCATACCGTCTGACATTTAGAACCATAGAATTGTCTCTCTTTGATCCTGATCCACTAATACTAAAACAAAAAAGGCAGCCCTTGGTAGAGCTGCCCTGATTCCTCATTGTGGAGCGTTTAATTTCCGAAGAAGTACTGAATACCGAAGAATACCGTAGTCAGGTCGAAGGCGACATCCATACCGGAATTTTTCTGAACCGATTTGATCCCGCCGTTTTCCATGGTGCTTTTCTGCATCATCCATCCCAGGTTACCCACGCTCATATCAAGAGCAAAATGGCTGCTGGGGAAATAGGTGAATCCCGGTTGAATCCCAATCGTCATCCCGGATAATTTGGGACCTTCCGTTTCGGTGTTCCCGCTGGTGTTGCTGGAAGAACCACCGTTGAAGTTCACACCCAGGTTACCGAAGAAATAGAAATTGTCGGAAACCGGAACGTAATAACGACCGAACAGGCCTGCTCCCCAGCCGAAACTGTTGGAATGCGTGCTGTCGGAAGTGGTGTTCTTGGAGCCGTTCAGCGAAAAGTTCACTCCGGCGGCCAGGTTATCCGTGAGAAGATAACCAACTCCCAGTCCGAATTGCCCGCTGAAATTTTTGGGGTATTCATTGGTAATTGTGGTAGATCCACCCGTTACCTCGGAGTTGTTTGCTCGGGTGCTGATATTTCCGAATCCGGAAACAAAAATGCTCCCTCCTGTGATCTGAGCGAAGGCTTGTCCGCCAAGGAAAGCCAGGGTCAGGAATAAGATGATCTTTTTCATAGAGGTAATTTTTAGTTAGTAGTCCGAAGTTCCAATTAAATTGTTAAAACACCTAGAACCCGCTCCTATAGCTTTGCACAGAGCGTAAATACTGTTCATTGGGGAGGACAGTTCAGGATTCGTTCACACGCTGTATCCCTGCTTTGGCTTTTTGATCGATGCTGTTTTTGTACTCGTCGTTGGGGAAATTCATGGCTTGCTGAAAGGCTGCCAGCGCTTTGGGCTTATCTCCCCGGGCCTCGTAGATGTAGCCGATATGCAGGCTGGAGTTCGCGGCATAGTACCAGGGCTCATTGCGGCAGAGGGCAATGGTTTCTTCATAGTACTGCAGGGCTTTGTCCTTGTCCCCTTTTTCGTCATAGATACGGGCAGTGCGGTAGTAATATTCCGCTTTGTCTTTCCCTCTTGTCCAGTTCTCCGAAACCAGTGGGTTCATGATCTGTAGTGCCTGTTCATAAAACCCACCGTCAAACAGGAGGCGGGCTTTCAGAAGTCCGGTATGTGGTTTTTGTCCGCTGGTAGCTTCCTTGAGGGCTTGCTTGTCTTCATCTACATTGGATTTGCCCTGACTCTTTACCATACCCATATAGATGTCGTATGTTCTTTCATCCCCCTGGCACAGGGAGTTCCAGGCCAGTTTCAGGTAAGCATCCTTGATGTAGTTTTCTCCTTTGAAATAGGTCACAAACACCTTGAAATAGATAGCTGCATCCTTATCCTGCCGGTATAGCTTGGCGGATCCCAGCATATAATCCAGGAAATAGAACCGCGCATACTCGTCGCCGTTGGGCCGGTTCATGAGGGTATGGATGACCTCACCCGTTTTTTTGCAGTGCATCCCTACCGATGCCCGGGCATAACAATGAAGGAGGTTACTGCGGTAGTCGCGGGTGGCCAGCTCCACCCTTCGCCAGGCTTCTTCCTTTTCCTTTACAATGTGCAGCTGCAGGAAACTATACAGGAAAAGGGCTTCTTCTTTCAGCATGTCTACCTCCGGGCTCACCGGTGGGGCATTCATAAAATTTTCGATACGTACCATGCCCCCTTCGATATCTCCCTTCATGCCAAGCATATCCGTTACCCAGCTAAACTTAGGAGGAACAGTTCCCACCAACACTTCCAGCATCCCCAGGGATTTGTAATGGGGGAGGAAGTCCGGGTATTTTGCAATGTTCTTTTTAAGCAATTGGTAGGCGTCTCTCACATTGGCTGCTCCGCGTACATAGTCGCGGAACTTGAAACGCAGCGCAGCCTGATGCACCAGTAACTCTGCCTGGGTATAGTAGTAGTACGGGGATTCCCGCTCGCCATCTTCCAGAACCTTAAGGCGTCTGTTAAAATCGCTGATCTCATCGTCAAAAGCCTTTACGTCTTCATTGATAAAGGACTTCAGGAAATAGTGGTAGTCGGAGACAAATGCGAGGGCAGGATTTTCTGCATCTTTTTTCTTTTCCTCCTCCAATAGGGCAAGCCCTTTATTGAAACGCAGCGCCATTACATGGTGGTAGGCCTCTACCATGCCCGGGGTAAACACAAAGGCCTTTCCTTTGGCCATCATCAGGGCTGGTGTTGTGGTGAGCAACAGAAGGGCGAGTAAAAGGCGTTGCATGTTGCAAATTAAAAACCCCGTGCATGGAGACCATGACGGGGCAATGAATTTTTTCTGAAAGATTGTCTTATTCTGCTGCGAGAGGCTGTTCTCCATCAATCAGAATGCGGCCACAATGCTCGCATACGATGATTTTTTTGCGGGCACGGATATCGGCCTGCATCTGTGGAGGAATGCTACCGAAACAACCGCTGCAGGCATCCCTTACCACCGTGGCAACGGCAATACCGTTCTTCACGTTACGGCGGATACGGTTGTAGGCGGCACGGAGGCGTTCTTCGAGCTGTGCTTCGGCTTTATCCCGTTGCTTAAGCAGCTCTTTTTCTTCTTTCTCCGTTTCGGAAACGATATTCTCGAGCTCTTTTTTCTTGTTCTCAAGATCGATCTTCCTGCCGTCCAATTCGTTTTCCGCAGCAGAAAGGGTTTCTTTTTTCAGTTCGATCTGCTTGCCGTATTCGCCGATGCGCTTTTCTGCAGCCTGGATCTCCAGTCCCTGGATCTCAATCTCCTTACTCAGGGCATCGTACTCGCGGTTGTTTTTTACGTTGTCGAGCTGGGTTTCGTATTTCTTGATGAACTGTTGCGATTCTTTGATCTTGTTTTTGTTCGCGGTGATCGAACCCTCCAGTTCCTTGATCTCCTCACCGAACTTCTCCAGACGGGTTTCCAGACCGGCAATCTCATCTTCCAGGTCGGCTACTTCCATAGGAAGCTCTCCGCGTATGGAATGGATGTTGTCCAGTTGGGAATCGATGTTTTGAAGAGCGTTAAGGTTCTTCAGTCTTTCTTCAATGCTTGCTTCCATCAGCAAAAATATTTTATGGGGTTGGTATGAATACCGGAAAAAATGACTGCAAAAGTATTGAATTTTTTCCGTATTAAATCGTGAAGCAGCTCGATCGTAAAATATTCGGCCTCATAGTGCCCGATGTCGGCGATCATCAACCTGCTGTCGGCATCGAAAAACTGGTGGTATTTAAAATCGGAACTCAGAAAAACCTGCGCTCCGGAACGAATGGCATCCGGAAGCAGAAAGCTGCCCGATCCGCCGCAGAGAGCTACCGTACGAATTTGTGGGTGTGCCGGTTCGGTGTAACGGATTACCCCGGTCGAAAACCGGTCTTTTACCAGGGCAAGGAAATCATTGGGTTCGATCGCTTCCGGAAAATCTCCGATCAGGCCCGATCCGGTTCGGTCCCAGGTGTTTTTCAGTTCGTAGAGATCATAGGCCACTTCCTCATAGGGATGTGCCACAATCATGGCGCGGATTACGCCTGCACTTTGATGAGCCGGGACAATCACTTCTATGCGCTGTTCCGCTTCAAGGTGCGGTTTGCCCGGTTCGCCCACATGGGGGTTGGTGTTCAGGTCTCCCCGGAAACTGCCTTGCCCCCCGGAACTGAAGCTGCAGGAATCGTAATTCCCGATATGACCCGCTCCGGCAGCGAACATGGCTTCTCTGACGGCATCGACATGCGTCTCAGGCGCAAAAACCACCAGTTTCTGCAACAACCCTTTTTTAGGTTGAAGGATTCTCAGGTTCTCCAGCCCCAGCTTCTCCGCAATTTTCTCGTTAACGCCCTGTTCCAGCACATTGTCAAGGTTGGTATGGATGGCATAGATGGCAATGTCATGACGGATGGCCAGGATCACTGCCCGCTCCACATAGTTCTTGCCGTTCAGCTTTTTCAGTCCGCCGAAAACGATAGGGTGATGGGCGATCACCAGATTCACGCCCTTCTCTTTTGCTTCCAGGATTACTTCTGGCGTGCTGTCCAGGCAGACCAGCGCTCCGCGAACTTCGGCATTGGGGTCGCCGACGATAAGTCCGGCGTTGTCATAAGATTCCTGTAAACTCAGAGGAGCAATCCCCTCCAGGTAGTCGGTGATTTCCCGGATCTTCATGCACACGAAACTAAGGGTTTAAAGGCACAACACGAACCGTCCGGGCACTACTCGTACAATTTCCAGCGGAGTCCGAATCGGAAGGACCTCGGCTGCATGGGATAGAGTGCCGAGCTGTAATAAGAGTTACTAAACAGGCCGGCGCTGGCATGCTGGAAAAAGAGAAAAAAGGTAACGGTTCGGATCTGTCCGTTCACAAATACATTGAAGTAAGGATAATTCCCGATGGTCTGGCTGCCCTCTCCTTCTGGTGTATACCAGATCCTGGCCGGCGCATACCAGGCCGGTGCATTAAAAGCGGAAGTCCAGAAAAAGTCGACACCGGCCTTTACCTTAAGGTTCTTTTTGAAAACCATGCCCTGTGCGAAAAGGCTGTGTTTCATTGCCAGTTCGGGAACACGGAGAATATCCCGGGAGTTGGTTTTCTGATACAACACACGGCTTTGCAGGTTGAACCAGGCCACGCGCCATTTTAATTTCAACTCCGACTGAAGGAGGGTGGTATGACCCTTTTTTTGTTCCGGTCGTTGGTCGGCGCCGTAGTAGATCAGGTTTTCCAGATCGATAAAAGCCGCATTCAGTTCCCACCAATTCCGTGGACCGGGGTCGGATATGCCGAACTCGTAGTGGCTGACTCCCTGCCGTTCCAGGTTGGTGTACCAGAAATCGTGATTCCCGAAATAGTAGCGACTGAGAAAATCCTGCCGGTAGGTTTTGAACAAGATACGCGAACCGACCTTTACCGGGCCAAGTACGCGTGCGGCTTCTGCCTTCAGTTCCATATCCCGGTTGTTGTATCCGTGGAAAGCCCGGTACACGGATACGCGAAACCCTTCACGGGTGCTGATCCAGTCTCTGTTGGAGACTTCTGCACGTAAGGCCATGTTGGCGTATTGGGCATAATCCTCCAGCCAGCCAACCCGAATCCAGTTCAGATCGAGCCAGGCTCCGTAGAAAAGTTTACGTCCTTCAGGATGGATGCTGTCCCGCGCCAGTCGCTCATAGGCTCCGCTTTCTATGCCGATACTGGTTTCAAAATTTTTATACCAGGTAGAATCAAAGGTGGTCAGTGAATCGCGGAAGAAATCGGTAAAGGGCATATCCGATACATCGCTGACAATAAAATGGTTGCAGTAATTTTCCAGTCGGGTCCTTACGCTAACCTGATGCGTGGGAATAAAGGTGGGAATCGTGTCCGGTATAGGTCTGCCAAGGCTGTCCGTAGCTTCGGTTGGGAAATAGCGTTTTTGTCCAAGCCGGTAAATCTGCGTGACCGAATACACATTTCGCTTCAGCTCATTCTCCACCTCCCCGAAACTGCTGTAATACCGGGTTAGCGGGTTTCTTACCGGTCCACTCAGGGTATCGAAGGATTCGGCGGAATACAATCCCCCGTTTTCCGTATTGCGGAAGCGGTTCCAGGTAACCGAGGCCAGCACATGATACCGGTAGTCTTTGCTGTGATACCAGGTGAACAGGCGTGTATTGTATGATCCGGTATTCTGTTTCAGGTAAAAACCTTCTTCTTTCAGTCGTTTGTATTCTACCCCGAAATTCCAGTTGGGTTTGATGTTTTGGGAATGAAGGGCTTCCAGTCCGAGCAGTTCATTGGCCCCCTGATAGTAGAAAAGGGAGGTGATGGGACGGTAGGCGCGGTAGTAAGTGTTTTCTTCATTGCTCCTGAAGCGATAGCCATCAAGGTAATGCCAGCCCAGGTCGAAACCGTTTTCTGTTTTGTACCCGTATTTGACCGGGTACATGGCAGTGCCGCTATTGCCAAGGTCCAGTATGCCGAAGTTATTTCGGAAGGCAGGGTGATAAAGGTGAAAGTCGTCCAGGCTGCTGTCCAGCAGGTGCAGGGAATCGGAAGCATGAAGCAATTCCCCTTCCGTGGTTTTCCGGCTGTCGGAATAATGCGCATCCATCTGCGCCTGCAATGCAAGAGGCAGCAGGAATAATATTCCGAGACAGAAGCGCAAATAAGGTGAAGCAGTCAATTAGTGCAGCAGCAGTTTCCTGCAAATATGGGTTTTTGCTCCGGTTAATTGAACCAAATACATGCCACGCTTCAGGGAGCTCAGGTCAAGCTGTTGCCGGTTCCTTCCGGGCTGTCCGCCGACTGTTTTCCGATAAACTTCCTTCCCGTCTGTGGTGAATACCCGGATATCCATACCTGCAGCCTCCCGCTGGTCCCATTCCATCTGCTGAATGCCTGTTCCGGGGTTGGGATAGATCATGAAATCAGCGGTGCCGGCTTCCACCACTGCGGTGTTATTGGTTTGCTTTTCCAACACAAACAACCCATTGGTCATATCAAAGGCCAGCAGATTCCCACTTGGCAGGTACGGATAAATGCCCCAGCAACCTTCGAAACCGGCATAGTCGGTGCCGTTTTGCGGATACGTGTCAAACCAGGCAGTGATTTTCGGGTTTTTGGCATCCGACAGGTCGAAGACGTAGACCCCGTCGTGATAGTAACTCACGTAAAGTGTGCGGTCGATGAAATAGGGGTTATGAGCCATAGCGCCACTATGGGAGCGGAACACCGACAGAAGTTCCATATTGTTCAGGTCGCTTACGTCGTAAGCCTTGATCCCCAAACCGTGATTCTCATCCGTAAATACATAGATCTGCCCGTCGTCACTCAGGTAGCCGGAATGATTGTACCCGCGTTCCGGGTATTCCAGGATACCTCCGAGAAAGACCTGCTGATCCATATCACTGACATCATAAATAAACACACCCGGATTCTCACCGTTGCAATAAAGCGTGTCGTTGCGGACAAAGGCATCGTGGCAGATCAGGAAAGCCGGGGAGCCATCGAAACGAATAGGCTCCAGGTGCCCGAGCAGTTGCGGATGTTCCGGATCCTGCAGGGAAAGCACGGTTACGGCTTTTCGTTCCCCACTGGGTAATACGGTGGAGTTGCAATACAGGCGGTCCTTATCCACATACACCGTATGAGAACGCACGATCAGGGAGTCGCTGTCATATACCACGGAAACAGAATCCGGAAGGTACTGCAGGTCGAAAATTTGCAGGGAAGCCTGCCCGTAATCGGCCACCGCGTAGCAGTAATGGCTGTAAGTTTTGTATTCGCGCCATACCGATTTGAAACTTCTGCCCGGACGCACGTCGCAGACAACGGGATTGGCAGGGTCTGTCACGTCAATGAAGTAGGTAGAATCTATACTGCCGAAGATGGCATATTCCCTTCCCGTAGCCGAATCGGCCCAGCCCCAGCCATTGCTGAACTGTTGCGTGCCCAGAGACGGAAGGCTGTCGTTATCCCAATGTCCCAGCTGCACCATATTGTAGGCATCATTTTGTGCCTGCAGCGTTAAACAGAACAGGCTGGCAAAGAGGAGCGCAGTATATTTCATGCATTTGATTTGACAGCAAATGTAAAAAGGAGGCTGCGTATTGTCGTCCTTTCAATCGACCGGAATGCCTACATTTGAGCTCATGAAGCCGGTAATGATTGCTTTGATGCTTCTGGCGGTACTCGGTTCCGGACTGAGGGCGCCGGAGAAAATGACCTACGAAGTCAGCTTCCTGCAAAACGACGAACTGATCTACCCCGAAGACGGGATAGTGATGCTTGAACGTGCTCCTTTCACCATTTGCATCAAACTCTATGATCATGAAGGGGTGTATATGAATGCCTCTTTTGACGATAATCTTTATCAGCTGAAGAACGGACAGGAGCCCCCCGATTTCCGCTTCCTGCCTTCAAAAGTTATGACCGAATTGAACTTCAATGAAGCCCGGCAACTTATGCTGACCAAAGATTATTGGTCCTACCTGTTCTATGATCCGGCGCTCGACTGGCACCGCTTTGATTCGGTGGAGGTGAACGGAGGGAATGTAACCGGCTATAAAACCGTGGAGGAGCTTTTCGATGTCGACGAGGATAAGAAGCTGAAGTTCAAAAAGGCGGAGGATATCTACCTGTTCTTTATGGCCACCGAGCCGTATGTGAAAGGAAATGCTCCGGTAGAGATATCCCGTTCCAAGATGAAAATCATGTGGCAGTAAGAACGCTTGCGACCTGGTCCAGCAAACGGTCTTCTGCGTCGGTAAGTTCCACTTCTATGGGGACGTAATACAGTGGCAACTCCTTTAGTTCCTGTTCAAACTCCAGCAGGCGCATCACGTCCTTTTCCGTGGTGAGAATGATCGGCTGTTTCAAGGTATTCCATTCCTGCAGGATGCGGACAATATCCTGCTTTCTGAATCGATAATGATCCCGGTAAATGAGTTCACCGGCCCGTGAACGGAAGGCTTTCATATGCGGATGTGCCCAGCTCACTCCATGTGCAATACCGGAAAGCAACAGTACGTCCCGGTTCTTCCAGCCGGCAAATTCATCGGAGTCAACCGTGTTTCCTTTAAAGGCATGAACCGGGGCCAGTGGCCGGAAACGGCTGAAATAAACAGGCGCATGGCTGTAGGTCTGTATTTCACGGATGATGGCTTCCCGGTTGGGGACAGGGCCATCCGGACATTTGGTGACGATAATGGCATCTGCTCTTCGGGCTTCGCTTTTTTGTTCGCGTAAGCGCCCTAAGGGAAGGTAACGGTCGCGGGTGAACAGGTCGTTGTAAGCGGTAAGCAGGATATGGAAATCTGCTTTCAGGTAGCGGTGCTGGTAGGCATCATCAAAAAGGATAAATTCCGTTTCCGGATATTCGGCTACAAGTTTGGGAACAGCCATTACCCGGTCTTCGCATACGGCAAAGGGAACTTCAGGGAATTTACGTTTGATCTGCAGGGGCTCGTCGCCGCATTGGTCGACATCGGAGTCCGGCTCCACCCACTGAAAACCTTTGCTGAGGCGGCCGTATCCCCGGCTGATCACGGCTTTATGTCCGCTGAGTTTACGTAGCAGGTATTCGGTATGAGGGGTTTTCCCGGTTCCGCCGGCATTGAGATTCCCGACTACGATGCAGGGTACGTCGAACCCGCTTGACTTAAGCAGCCCACGATCGAAAGCCCTGTTCCTTAGCCATACCACTGCCGCATACAGAAGCGAAAAAGGAAAGAGGAGCAGTTGCCTGAACACGCCTCAAAGATGCTGTTTTTCGCTAAGCCATGCTTTAGCTATTTTTGAACGGTGAAAAATTACCTGGCCCTTGGAGTATTATCCCTTGTCCTGTTTGTTTCCTGCGGGCACAATGGAAGCGATGGCCCTCGCGAATTTTACGGAACCATCCATTACAAAGTGGTATTGGGAGGTGGGCTTGACAGCCTAAGGAGCCAAATGGTGCGTCAAAGTCTGGGAGATTCCTTTACGGTGGATTTTACCGAAAAGGGATATCGGCTGAAGCAGTATGGTACGGATAACCTTACGGTTTGGTACGACAACAGCGGCGGAAGTCTCTTGTATCTGTTTAATGATATGGATACGCTATATGCCGATACGGCCACGGAGCAAACGGCTCTGACAGAGTCCGGCCCGATGGATAACCGGATGGAGATACTCGGAAGAAACTGCCGTTCCTATTACATGCGGGATGCCACCTCCCACACCCAATTGTGGTACGACAGCACCCTCTATGTTTCCCCGAAAAGGTTCAGTCGCCTGCTAGACGGGCATTATTACCAGTATTATCATGATTGCACGGCCCCCTATCTTTTGCGTTCTTCCCTGATCGGAACCATGGTCATCCGTTTTGAGGCCATGCAGGTGGATGTGAGGGAAGAGCCGGATCCGGAATGGGACCGGCATCCGGATTATCCCGTCAGGGCCTTGAAGGAAGAGTAATGAGTAAGTACCGTTTTACAGCCAGTGTGCACGATTCCGGCAGAGAGATGGGTGGCCTTTACCTTATGCTGGATGAAACGGTGCATACCACCATGGGAATTGAAAAGAACAGCCGGGTATTGCTGCATCTGGGAGATAAGGCCTATCACCGTGCTCTGCAACTTTCCAGGAATGGCTACAACCTGATCGTACTGAACAGAAAGATGGCCAAAGACCATGGGATACGGGTCGGTGCGGAGTTGGAAATAGTGTTGGAAGAGGACCAATCGGAATTTGGGATGGGGTTTCCCGAGGAATTTGCAGAAGTATTGGAACAAGACCCGGAAGGGAAGGACCTGTTCCATCGTCTGAGTCCCGGATTGCAACGGGGTTTTCTTTACTACATATCGTCAGCGAAAGGGGTTCAGACCCGGGTAAACCGTTCCCTCCATGTGATGACCCGTCTGCGGGAACTGAAGGCGGAAGGAAAGATCAAATAAAAGGCTCGCACTTTTTTTATTAATTTGTGGACAGGATATGAGCATCATCAGGAGGGTTAGAGAGCAGTTGGATTGGCGGAGCAGGTTTGCAAGGAACCAGCCCAAGGCCTTTGATGTACAAACCAAGAACCTGCGCAAACTGATCGAAAAGGCGCAGGATACGGAATTCGGGAAGGCGCATGATTTTCGTGAACTTTATTTTAGTCCGAACATTGTGGAAGATTTCCGCAATGCCGTTCCCCTTGGCAGTTATTCTACGATGCATCCCTGGTGGCAAAGGGCTTATGCAGGAGAGCCGGATATCACCTGGCCCGGGAAAACCATGCATTTTGCATTGAGTTCCGGTACTTCGGAGGGGGCCAGTAAGTATATTCCCGTTACCCGGGATATGCTCCGTTCCATCCAGCGTACCAGCCTTAAACAGATTCTTACCATTGCCCGCAGCGATCTTCCCAAGGAATTTATCACCAAACATTCTTTGATGGTGGGCGGTTCCACCGATCTGCACTTTAACGGAATAGCCTATTCCGGCGACCTCAGCGGAATCACCACCGGCAACCTGCCTTTTTGGTTTCAGCCTTTCTCCAAACCCGACAGGCGAATTCGGAAATTCCGGGACTGGGAACAGAAGATAGAAGAAATGGTGAATGATGCCCGGAAATGGGATGTAGGCATGATTGCCGGTGTTCCGGCATGGATACAGATCCTTTTCGAAAAGATCATCGACCGGTATAACCTCGATCATATCCATCAGATATGGCCGAATTTCAAAGTGTATATACACGGTGGGGTGGCCTTTGGTCCCTACCGCAGAGCCTTTGAAAAGCTACTTGGGGAACCGATCTATTATTACGAGACCTACCTGGCTTCCGAGGGGTTCATGGGCTTCTCAACGCGGCCAAATGCCGATGGAATGGCACTTCAGTTCAACTCGGGGATCTACTTTGAGTTTGTTCCTTTCAATAACGATAACTTTTCGGATGAAGGAGACCTGCTTCCAGGAGCCAAAGCTGTCAGCATCATGGAAGTTGAGCCGGATATGGAGTATGCCTTGGTGATCAGTACCTGTTCCGGAGCCTGGCGTTACCTGATCGGGGATGTGGTGCGTTTCACTTCCCACGAACAACTGGAGCTGGTCATTACCGGACGGATCAAACACTTCCTGAGCCTTTGCGGAGAACACTTGTCGGTAGACAATATGACCAACGCCGTTCAGTTATTGGCGGATGAAACCGGGATCAATATCCCCGAGTTTACGGTAGGCGGTATTCCGCATGAAGGCCTTTTTGCCCATCATTGGTACCTGGCCGTGGATGAACCGGTGGATACGGAAAGCCTGCGGGTTCGTCTGGATCATCATCTGAAAATGCTCAACGACGATTATGCCGTGGAGCGGAATCATGCCCTGCACAGTATTCTGTTAGATGCCCTGCCCAAACAGGTTTTCCTGGATTTTCTTAAGTCCAAAGGAAAAGTAGGTTCCCAGAATAAATTCCCCAGGGTGATGAAAGGGGATCTCCTCCAGGATTGGCAGCAATTTGCGGCACAATACCGCATGCAAAGTCCATCCGCCTGAAAACGGAAAATTCGTTAAGTTTTTTTGTTATTCTTGTGTAGGCCTGTAACAAATACAGGCTGGAACCGTAAAAACACAGACACATACAAAAAACTTATGGACGCTTCTAAAGTAGACATGTACATCATGTCAAACGCGAAATTTTTTGAAAGCCACCAAATGCCCTTTATCCGGGAAAAATTGCTGGCTTTGGACGAATCCAAATGGTCGGAATTGCAATTTATCCAGTACCATGACCCTACCACCCTGCTGATCGTTTCCATTCTTGCCGGTAGCCTGGGCATCGACCGCTTCATGCTGGGAGACACCGGACTTGGAGTAGGTAAACTGCTTACCTGCGGAGGTTTCGGTATTTGGGCCATCGTAGATATCTTCATGATCATGGGAGCAGCGCGCGAAAAGAATTTTGCCAAGCTGAGCCGCGTGCTATAATCCATAATTATGCTACAGGGCAGGAAACTTCATGCGCTGGTTTTGCTGGCTACCCTTGCCTCCGGCATTTGGCTGGCTTTCAATCTGACCAGGTATGAAGAACCGGGTTTAACCCCCTGCCTCGTAAAAAATTTGAGCGGCTATCCCTGCCCGGCCTGTGGCAGTAGCCGCTCTTTTATGGCCATCTTTCATGGGCATTTTGAAGAGGCCTTTTTCATCAACCCCTTCGGATTCCTTTCCCTTGCTTTGTTGCTTATTTTACCGGTGCTCACCTTGTCGGATCTGTTCACCGGCAAGCAACGGTTAAATGATCTGGTAAACCGGGTCAATACCTTGTTCACCAAAGCTCACTGGTACCTGCCGGCGATTTTACTGGTAGTGGGAAACTGGATCTGGAATATATTCAAAGGACTATGATCCATACAGGAAACGCAGCACAGAAATTCGGGTATGAACCTGGGGAACATGAGTGTGAAAAAGCGTCCAACAGCTACCTGATGTCTCTGGTAGCACTGATCGCCGGACTTCCGCTCCCCATAATCAACCTCATTGCCACATTCATTTTTTACTTACAGAACCGCAACGGCACCTGGTTCGTTCGTTGGCATTGTACCCAGGCCCTCCTCAGTCAGGTTGCGGTGCTCTTCCTGAACTCTTACGCATTCTGGTGGACCGTATCCCTCATTCGCGATACCGAAACAGAAGCCGGCAACGATTATTTCGCCTACCTGATTGTGGTGTTGCTGGTGAATCTCGTAGAGTTTGTGGCTACCATCTATGCGGCTATCCTTACCCGTAAAGGGGTCCATGTAGACTGGTTCATAATCGGGGATATTGCTGACAGTATCGTTCGTCCGTCGCATGAAGAGCGTTATTAAGATATTCGTTACCCTGCTGGTGTTAGCCGGACTTTGGGCCGGATTGAGGCAGGTCGACTGGAGAAGCATTTTTAAGGTGGAACAACGCATGGAAAACCTGGAAGAAGATCTGGGTAAGGTCTATATGCGTTTCCTGCGTGAAACCGAGCTCGAATACCGGAATCAGAAGATGCTGGGTACTCTGGAAAAGCTGGTTACCAAAATCACCCGCAATGAAACCAGGAGATCCAGCCGCATCCGGATACACATATTTCTGAGTTCCGAAGTCAATGCCTTTACGCTGCCCGACGGGCATATTGTGGTATATAGCGGATTGATCGAATCCTGCCGCTCTTCCGATGAACTTGCTGCGGTGCTGGCTCATGAAATTGCTCATCATGAGAAAGAACATGTAATGCAGGCTCTGATCCGCGAGTTCGGTATTGCAACATTGAGTAACCTGGTGTCAAACGGGGGAGGCACCCTCATCGCCGAGTCCCTTGAAAACCTCACTTCTCTTGCTTTTAGCCGGGACCTGGAAAAGGAAGCAGACCTTGTTGCCGTGGATTATCTCCAGGGGGCACAGATCAACCCACAGGCCCTCGCAGATTTTTTGGCAAGGATGGAAAGTGCCCCTGAATTTGCCGAATGGTTTTCCTCACACCCCATATCGGAAGAGCGTGCTGCCTATATCCGGGAGAAGATCGCCGGACAAGACAGCAAAAGCTTGCCTTACCTGCCAGCCATGGAACAGGATGAATGGAAGTTGTTGCAGAAGGCGATGGAAGATTAATCGGGAAGCAGTGGAACCGGTTCGCAGACCAACAGGGAAGCAAGGCGGTACGCCAGCATCATACGCCGGTACAAGACCTCAAAATTGATCTTCTCCACATCGTCGGCAGGTTTGTGGTAATCGTAATGAATGCCTGAGAAGAAAAAAACAACCGGGATACCCTTGCTCGCAAAATTGTAATGATCGCTGCGCTCATAAAGCCGTTGCGGATCATCGGGGTCGTTGTATGTATAATCCAATTGCATGGAATCCGGGCCGGAGTTAGCCGCCTGGAGCAGGCTGTCAAGGCGTTTGGAAATCCGATCCGACCCAATTACATAGAGATAGTTGCTATCCTCTGCATGTATGGAGTCCGCCCTTCCCACCATGTCAATATTGATGTCGGTTACAATTTGTTCCAGAGGCACGGTGGGGTATTGGGCATAGTGCTTTGACCCGAGCAAGCCCTTTTCTTCACCGCTGAAGAAGATAAAGAGCAGGTTGCGTTTCCTGGGAGTTTCCTGTTTGCTGAACAGCCGGGCCATTTCAAGTATGGAAGAGGTGCCGCTGCCATTGTCATCTGCTCCGTTATAGATAGAATCATAAAGCACCCCCAGGTGGTCATAATGGCCGGAGATCACCACATACTCATCACTGGGTTCGGTGGCGGGCAGCAGTCCTATTACGTTCCAGGATTGCGGGTAATAGGCCCGGCGATCACCGTAGCGTTTTACAAAATCCCAGGGTTGCAGGTAGGTCTTGTGTCCATTGCTGTCTATAACACCGGGTTCTATGCCGATTTCTTTAAGTGTATGGACAAGGTATTCCGCCGCCTTGCGCTGTCCTTCCTGGGCCGTATTTCTACCCTCCATGCTGTCGGCGGACAGCGTATAAAGATGTTGGCGGAGGTAAAACAGGGAAGAAGATTCGCTCAGGTCTGTCGCCGATTGGGCCAGTGCGGTTCCGTAGCCAGTGAGTATAGCGGCAAAAAACAGTATCCGGAGAAACATCAGCAGGAGATCTTTTCCACCCTGCGCTGGTGCCGGCCACCTTCGTATTCGGCGTTCAGCCAGGACTCGGTAATGGAAAATGCTTCTTCGGTACTGATGAAACGCGACGGCAGACAAAGCACATTGGCGTTGTTATGTTGGCGGGCAAGAGAAGCGATTTCAGCATTCCAGGCCAATGCGGCACGGATACCCGCATGGTGGTTGGCGGTCATGCATACCCCATTGCCGGACCCGCAGATCAGAATGCCCAGGTCGTTTTGTTTGTTTTCCACCGATTCGGCCAGCGGGTGCGCATAATCGGGATAGTCGGTGGAGTCGGTGCTATGTGTTCCGAAGTCTTCCAGTTCATGGCCTTCTTCGCTGAGGTGTTTTTTCAGCAGTTCTTTCAATTCATATCCGGCATGATCGGAGGCAATGGCAAGTTTCATGTGTTCAATTTAGGTTTTCTTTCTTGATTCGACTCCCCGCGCGATCCATATTCCTACCTCATAAAGGCCGTAGATCGGGATGGTCATCAATACCTGGGAAGCGATATCCGGCGGAGTAACCACGGCTGAAATCAGAAGGATGATCAGCAGCGCATAGCTACGGTATTTTCGCATGAAGTCGGAGGTGATCAGTCCCATCTTCGCAAGGAAGAAGATCACCAGGGGCAATTCGAAGAGCAGTCCTGCACCAAAAGTCAGTGTGGCAACAAAGGAGATATAGGAATCCAGGCTGATATAATTCTCAACCTCCGGGCTTACACTGTAGCCCCCCATAAAATTCACCGAGATAGGTGAAAGGAAATAATAGCCGAACAGGATCCCTGAGAGGAAAAGCATGGAACCGAAAAAGACTACCCCGCGGGATTTGTTCCTTTCCGTGTCTTTGAGTGCCGGTTTGATAAAGCGCCAGGTCTCCCAAAGTATATAGGGGAATGCCAGGATCAGCCCCGCCATCAGGGAGATGAACATGTGCGAGGTGAATTGTCCCGCCATGGAAATATTGGTGATCCGGAAGCTCATCTCTTCGATACACATCCGGTTATCGCCGTAAACTGTTTCGCCGATGCGGCAAAGCATCCGGTAAGTCCAGAAATCGGGGCGTTTGGGCCCGAAGATCAGTTGATCGAAAAGAACATCTTTATAAATGAAGCCCAGTACGGTGAACAGAAGCACGGCAATCAGGGAACGGATGATGTGCCAGCGCAATTCTTCAATATGCTGAAGGAAAGACATTTCCTTCGCATCTTCCTGCGTCTTTTTCTGCAGTTCGTCCAGGTCGAATTCCTGATCTAAAGCCATGGAGGCGGCAAAATTACCTTAAAGCAGGTGCATTTCCATACTTTTGAATTTATGGCAATCTGGATACAGGTAGCACTTGGCGGAGCATTGGGAGCACTGGCGCGGTATTTTCTGGCCGGTTGGTTCGGTAACCTGAGTGAAGGAACCTTCCCCATCGGGGTTTTTGCGGTAAACGTGCTGGGATGCCTGCTTATCGGGGCATTGAGCGGATGGATGCTCAGCCAATCCGGTTTGGCGCAATATAAGCACCTGCTTATCGTTGGCTTTCTTGGAGGATTTACCACATTTTCTTCCTTCGGTCTCGAAGCGGTTATTCTCCTTCGTCAAAAAGCCTGGCTCTATGCTTTTTTATACATCGGAGGAACGAATCTTGCGGGTATCCTTGCCGTGTTTTTCGCATTGAACCAAACAGAGCGTGTATGAAAAAAACAATACTCCTCAACATCCTGTTCCTGCTGATTTCCCTGCCTTCCATGGCAGTGAAGATCCTTATCCCTATGGACGATCAGCAAAAAGACCACCTCAAATCTTACGGTATTACCTTCTGGGTGCTGCAGAACGGGGGCGAGGCAGAGTGGCTGCTGAACTACAGGGGCGGAAGCTTTCTGTTCGATCACAGCGAGAAGATTGAACGGGAATGCCTGATCCGTGGGGTAAGTATCGAGATCATCCCCGACCTCAAATCGCAGCAAATCCATGAAGAGATTGCCGATCCGGAGGTGAATATGGAAGCCGTGAAGCTGCTGAATGCCCCCAAAGTGGCGGTTTATTCACCCAAAACCGCCCAGCCCTGGGACGATGCCGTGACCCTGGTCCTCACGTATGCCGAAATTCCTTATGATGTGGTATTTGATGATGAGGTGCTTAGCGACAAGCTGCCCGAATACGACTGGCTGCATTTGCATCACGAGGACTTTACCGGACAGTTCGGTCGCTTTTACGCGTCCTTCCATCGCCAGAAATGGTACCAGGACCAGGTGAGGGAAGCAGAAGACCTGGCGAAAAAGCATGGCTTTGCCAAAGTTTCGCAGCTCAAGCTGGCCGTAGCGAAAAAAATTCGCGACTTCTGCCTGGGAGGCGGATTCCTCTTTGCCATGTGTTCCGCTACCGATAGTTACGACATTGCCCTTTCGGCTGATGGAGTGGATATCTGCGCCAATATTTTCGACGGAGATCCGTCTGACCCGCGTGCTCAGCAGAAACTTGATTTTTCCAACACCTTTGCCTTTCAGAATTTCCTGCTCGAACAGAATCCTTTTCTGTACGAGTTCTCCAATATCGATTCACGCCCCAATTACAAGCCAAGGAGGCTCACCGAATCGGATGACTACTTCACGCTCTTTGAGTTCAGTGCCAAATTCGACCTCATCCCAACCCTGCTGACCCAGAACCATACCCGGGTGATCAAGGGCTTTATGGGACAGACCACCGCCTTCAATAACGATGTGATTAAGCCTGGAGTAGTAGTGATGGGAGAAACCAAGGTGGTGAATGAAGCCCGCTATATCCATGGTACCGCCGGTAAGGGTACCTGGACTTTTTACGGGGGGCATGATCCGGAGGATTACGAACACTACGTGGGAGAGCCTCCCACCGATCTCAAGCTTATCCCCAATTCTCCCGGGTACAGGCTCATCCTGAATAATGTACTTTTCCCGTCGGCGAAAAAGAAAAAACAAAAGACCTGAGCTTCCTAGATTTGCAGGGATGATGAAGACGGAAAACGTTTTGGAAGACCGGTGGAAGGAACTCATCGGGCAGCTGGCAATTCAGTTCGGGAAAGAACCGGACCTTAACGGGGTACTCTTGCTGATCGGAATCCGTGAGCTGGGCCAGGTGAAAAAGCGCTGGTCGAAAGAAGACAAGGTCAACCTCATGCATATTGCCGTATGCAAACTGCTCAGCCAGGAGGGACACTACCAACTGGAAGGACATGACAAAGACGGCTGGCCGCACTGGAAACTGAACGGCAAACTGCCCTATATTAACGTGGTGGAACAGGAAATTTACCTTAAGGAACAAGTGCTGGTATATTTTAACACCCTTTGATTATTTTTGGCCATAATGCATAAAACCATGAGAGCACCGAAATATTACGCCATGATCGCTTTTGCCTCTTTGCTAATTGCGGCATGCGGGGATCAGAAACAGAAAGAAAACAACACGAATGATAATCGGGAACCTGAAGAACAAAGTCAGACGGTTCCTGCCAACAAGCAGGATACCCCCGTGGTGCCTGTGTCACAACCCGAGAATAAAAACATAATGGTAGAGATTAAAACCAACTATGGAACCATGAAGGTGAAGCTGTATGATGAAACGCCGCTTCACCGCGACAACTTTGTTAAACTGGTGAAAGAAGGATTCTATGATGGACTCCTTTTCCACCGTGTGATCAAGAATTTTATGATCCAAGGAGGAGACCCTAACTCCAAAGGAGCCGCTCCCGGGGTTCAGCTAGGCTCTGGCGGTCCGGGTTATACCATTCCCGCCGAATTCAGTTCCAAATTCATTCATAAGAAAGGTGCCTTGTCTGCCGCACGTCTGGGCGATCAGATGAACCCGAAAAGGGAATCCAGCGGATCGCAGTTCTACATCGTGCAGGGACAGGTAGTTCCGCAAAACATGCTTCAGCAGTTTTCCGCACGTAGCGGGGTACAGTATACTCCGGAGCAGGTACAGACGTATTCCACCGTTGGTGGTACGCCACACCTTGACGGGCAGTATACCGTTTTCGGTGAAGTTGTGGAGGGACTGGAAGTGATCGATAAAATTGCCGCCGTACAAACCGCACCGGGAGATCGTCCCTTGGAGGATGTAAAAATGAGCATCTCGGTGGTGGAAAAATAAAGCATGCGCCGACTTCTGACCGTATTGTTCTGCCTGGCAGTTTCTGCCGGGCTTTTTGCTCAAAAGACCCGGGTAACCGGCAAGGTCACAGACGCCCAATCTGGGGAGGCTTTGCCTTTTGTGAATATTTACTTCCCGGGAACAACGGTTGGAATTACCACGGATTTCGACGGGTTTTACACCATTGAAACCGATAAGCCCGTTGACAGCGTGGCGGCTTCCTACCTGGGTTATATCACCCAGACCAAGCCCCTCCTGCGCGGACAAACCCAAACAATCCATTTCCAGTTAAAAGAGAACCTGGCGGAACTTCCCGAGGCGGTGGTGAAGCCCGGGGTCAACCCTGCCATCCGGATCATTAAGGCAGCGCAGGAAAACCGGAAAAGGAACAGCTACGAAAACCTGGAAGCCTATCAATACGAAAGCTTCACCAAGGTGCAGATTGCCGTTGACCAGCTGACGGAAAAGCAGCGGAAGAGCAAACTGCTGCAATCCATACAACCGATATTCGATACGGTAGGGCAACTGAATGACGGTAGCAATACTCCGGTACTTCCGGTATTCATCTCAGAAACGCTTTCCGATTTTTACACCACCCGTAACCCGTTTCGGCAGAAGGAAGTAATCAAAGCCACGCGGGTAATGGGAGTGGGCATGGAAGATGAAAGTGTTACTGCCCAGTTGCTTGGGAGTACTTTCCAGCAGTATAATTTCCATGTAAACTGGATCCGGATACTTGAAAAGGATTTTGCGTCTCCGGTTGGGGATGCTGCCCTGGACATGTACGTTTTCACGCTGAAAGACAGTGTGAATATCGATGGAATGAAATGCTACCAGATCGAACTCAACCCCAAACGTACCACGGATCTGGTCTTTACGGGAACCATCTGGATAGCCGATTCGACTTTTGCCATACGGCGCTCCCAGCTCTTTATGGACCGCAGGGCTAATTTGAATTTTATCGACCAGTTCAAGATTCAACAGGAATACCTGCCCACGGAAACCGGAGCCTGGCTGCCTTCCAAAACCCGGATTCTGCTGAATCTGGATGAACCTTCCTCCACCACGCCCGGTTTTATCGCCCTTTTTTATGTCTCCAACCGGAATATGGTCGTGAACCAGCCCAAAGAGCCCAAGTTCTATGAAAACAAACTGCAGGTGGTTGAAGGCGCAACGGAAAAGGGCGAAGAGTTCTGGGAAGAGAACAGGCATGAAAAACTTACGGAAGATGACAAGCGTATCGTGCAGATGATTGATACGCTCAACAACCTGCCTATTGTTAAGACCTGGGTAGAATGGGTGAACATCATTGTCAACGGATATAAGAGGGTCGGGAAGATCGATATCGGTCCCTATGCCTACCTGTACAGTTTCAACCCGCTGGAGGGCCATCGATTCACCATAGGAGCCAAAACCAATTATCTCTGGAGCGAGCGCTTCCAGTTCAGAGCCCAACTGGGCTATGGCACCTGGGACAAGAAATTCAAATACATGGTCAAAGGCGATGTGTTTCTCAGTAAAAAGCACTGGACGGTGCTTGGTATCCGGGAAAGGCGGGAGGTGGAACAAATCGGGGTCAGCGACCAGCAATACGATCAGACAAACCTCTTTACCACACTGGCATTGTTCCAGGCTGTGCAGATGAACCGTACCCACGAGCAAACGCTCTATCTGTTCCGTCAGCATAGCCCTTCCTGGTCTAACCGGATTGTATTTCAGACCAAAAGCTATGAGTTTGAGCCCGTGGGCAATAAGTTCAACTTTGCCTTTTTCCGGGAAAACACACCGACCAATACCGTAATCGCCAATGATTTCCGTACGACTACTTTAACGGTGGATACCCGCTTTGCCTTCCAGGAACAGTTTATTCTTAATCACAATGAACGCTATTCGCTCGGCGCGCAAAAAGGCCCGGCGGTGACCTTTAGCTATACCCACGGTTTCCGGGATGTGCTGGGTGGGCAGTATGCCTTCGATAAAACAAGTATCAGCCTGCAGCAATGGGTACGTATGGGACGATTCGGGGAAGGGAATTACATCATTTCTGCCGGAAAGGTATTTGCGGATAATTTGCCGTATCCCATTTTGGATGTGCAGCGTGGCAATCAATCCATATTGGCTAACCGCTACACCTTTAACCTCATGAATCTCTTCGAGTTCGTGAGCGACCAGTATGTGTCACTCAATTACGAGCAGCATTTCGGGGGAGCATTCTTCAACCGGGTGCCTTACCTGAAAAAAGCGAAGCTGAGGTTTTTTATGACCAGCAAAACCGTATGGGGTTCCATCAGTCAGAAACATCTCGACCTTTTACCCAAAGCGGATGAGTCCGGCAGGGCTGTGACGCAGTTTTATGAGCTGAACAGGGAACCGTATATGGAAGTGGGGTATGGAATTGAAAACATTTTTTCCTTCGGGCGTATTGATTTTATCCATCGCCTTACACACCTTGACAATCCCGGAGCCAATCATTTCGGGGTGAAAATTTCGGCGCAGTTCACGTTCTGATTCACGGGGTCTGGCCCTTTCAGACTGGTAAAAATTTCTATCTTTGCCCGATTTTTCTGCTTCCTGCTTATGCCTAGAGATACATCCATCAACTCCATTCTGATCATCGGTAGCGGCCCCATTATCATCGGCCAGGCTTGTGAATTTGATTATTCCGGTAGCCAGGCGGCCCGGGCGCTACGTGAAGAAGGAATAGAGGTTTCCCTGATCAATTCCAATCCGGCTACCATCATGACCGACCCGGTAACTGCCGACCATATCTATCTGTTGCCGCTTAACGTTGAGTCGCTGGAGAAGATCCTGAAAGAAAGGAAGATCGATGCCGTGCTCCCAACCATGGGAGGACAAACGGCGCTCAACCTGTGTATCGATGCCGATGAGGTAGGTCTTTGGGAAAAATACGGAGTGAAGATCATCGGGGTAGACATCAACGCCATACAGACCACAGAGGATCGGGAAAAGTTCAGGCAGTTGATGGTGAAGCTGGATATCGGCATTGCACCTTCAAAAATTGCAAACTCCTACCTGGAAGGGAAGGAGATAGCGCAGGAAATCGGATATCCCCTGGTAATTCGCCCATCGTTTACCTTAGGCGGAACCGGAGGCAGCTTTGTTCATAGGAAAGAAGATTTTGACGAAGCCCTGAAGCGCGGCTTGGAGGCTTCACCTACCCATGAGGTGCTGGTAGAAAAGGCTGTTCTGGGCTGGAAAGAGTTTGAGCTTGAATTGCTCCGCGACAATAAAGACGATATCGCGGTAATCTGTACGATAGAAAACTTTGACCCGATGGGCATTCACACCGGCGATTCGATCACGGTGGCCCCGGCCATGACCCTCTCAGATACCTGTTTCCAGGAAATGCGGAATCAGGCATTCAAGATGATGCGTGCCATGGGCAAATTTGCCGGTGGGTGTAACGTACAATTCTCCGTGAATCCGGAAAACGAGGACATCATCGCCATTGAGATCAACCCGAGGGTATCACGTTCTTCGGCACTGGCTTCCAAGGCTACCGGTTATCCCATTGCGAAGATTGCAGCAAAGCTGGCGCTTGGGTATAACCTGGATGAGTTGATGAACCCCGTGACCAAGACCACCTCTGCCTTCTTCGAACCATCCATCGATTATGTAATCGTGAAGATCCCGCGCTGGAACTTTGACAAGTTCCAGGGTTCGGACCATACTCTGGGTTTGCAGATGAAGTCAGTAGGAGAGGTGATGAGTATCGGGCGTAGTTTCCAGGAAGCGATCCAGAAAGCCTGCCAGTCGCTCGAAATCGGTCGTCACGGCTTGGGAGCCGATGGCAAACAAACCCGTAATCTTGATACTATCCTGGAAGGACTGGAACATGCCAGCTGGGACCGCATCTTCCATGTGAAGGATGCCCTGGCACTTGGAGTACCGGTAACTTCCGTTCAGAAAATTACCAGAATTGACCGCTGGTTCCTGATGCAGATTCAGGACCTCGTGAAAACAGAAAACGATATACGGCGTTTCAGTATCTCCAATATCCCTTCAGAACTGCTTCGGGAGGCCAAGCAAAAAGGATTTTCCGATATGCAGATAGCATACCTGCTGGGCGGGGATACCACAGAGGATATGGTTTATGCCAAACGTAAGCAAACGGGAATACACCGCATCTATAAAATGGTGGATACCTGCGCGGCAGAGTTCCCCAGCAGTACCAACTACTTCTATTCCTCTTTTGACGGAGAGAATGAATCGGTGGTCAGCGATAAAAAGAAGATTGTCGTGCTGGGCTCCGGTCCCAACCGGATCGGACAAGGAATTGAGTTCGACTACAGCTGTGTACACGGTTTGCTGGCCTCCAAGGAGTCAGGCTATGAAGCCATCATGGTCAACTGTAACCCGGAAACTGTTTCCACTGACTTTGACATGGCCGATAAACTCTTCTTTGAGCCGGTATACTGGGAGCACCTTTTTGAACTGATCGAAATGGAAAAGCCCGAAGGGGTTATCGTACAGCTTGGCGGGCAAACTGCCCTGAAACTGGCTGAAAAGCTGCATGAGAGAGGGATTAAAATCATCGGGACAAGCTTCCCGGATATGGATGTTGCCGAAGACCGGGGTCGTTTCTCCGACTTGCTGAAAAGCCTGGATATTCCCTACCCCTTGTATGGAGTGGCGGAAACGGCAGATGAGGCGCTGGAGATAGCCAACAAAGTGGGGTATCCCGTACTGGTTCGTCCTTCATACGTGCTGGGAGGTCAGGGCATGAAGATCGTCATCAACGACGAAGAACTGGAACATGCCGTAGTAAACCTGCTCGGTCAGCTGCCGGGTAACCGGGTTCTGATCGATCATTTCCTGGACCGTGCCGAGGAAGCGGAATCAGACAGCATTTGCGACGGCGAAGACGTGCATATTATCGGGCTGATGGAACATATAGAACCGGCGGGAATTCACTCCGGCGATTCTTCTGCCGTATTGCCCCCTTTCAGCCTGTCTGAGAGCGTGCTGGAGCAAATGCGCGAATATACCAGCAGAATTGCCTTTGCTCTGAACATCCGGGGCTTGCTGAATATTCAGTTTGCCATCAAAGATGACAAGGTTTATGTGATTGAAGCCAACCCGCGTGCTTCGCGCACCGTGCCCTTTATCTGCAAGGCCTATGACGTGCCCTATGTCAATATTGCCACAAAAGTGATGTTGGGAGCCGGAAAACTTAAGGATTTCAGAATGGAAGAAAAATTGCAGGGTTACGCCATAAAGCAGCCTGTGTTCTCTTTCAATAAATTTCCCAAAGTGAATAAGGAACTCGGACCTGAAATGAAATCTACCGGAGAAGCCATTCTCTTCATCCGCGACCTTCAGGATCCTTACTTCAGGCAGCTTTACAAGGAGAAATCCATGTACCTGAGTAAGTAACAAATCGAATAACTGTGCTAAAATTCCTCTTATACCTTTTTCTGATCTACCTGGCTTATAAACTCTATAGGGCTATAACCAGTGCAAGGGTCATCGTAAAGAACTATCATTATCACGATAACCGGCGCTCGCACAGGGAAGAAAAGGAAGGGACAATGCACATAAAAGAAAATCCCGCCAAAAAGGCGGGATCTTCCAATAATTCGCTGGATGACGCCGGCGAGTACATTGACTTCGAAGAAGTCAAAGACTGATCTACCAGTCGTCTTCGTCGATATAAATCGGTTCTTTCAGGGCGTTTTTGATTTCTCCTATCAGGGAGTTGATCTCTTTGTCGGCCGCACGCAACAATAGATCGTAGTAGATAATGTTTCGCTCACTGCGCATGTAGTATTCCAGGTATGCGTATTCCGGTGTGCTGGAGCCACTGGCATTCTCCGGGTATACATGCTTAAGGTGGTCAATATCGTATTTGTACTTTCCGTCTTTAAACCGCAGGGCAAGTTTGAATTCCAGGTTACCCACATGCTCTTTTACATATTTGTTCTTCTGCATGTGATACGGCAACTGAAGCGTCATGATGATCTTGTCCATGGTGGTGGCAGATTCCTTGAAATCTTTTTCCTTAAGGCTGAAACGGCTTATCAGATAGCGCTTGGCCCGGATGTACAAAGAGTCGTAGTAGGAGTCAGGTTGTTCCACGATACCGGTATAATGGATCATCTCCGTTATGGTATCGTAAGGCATTTCAATGCGCACATAAGGCTTCTTCTCCGGTTTCTTCTGGGTTTCTTCCTCTTCACCGTAATTATCGTAGTTGTCGTATCCCTGGTAAGGGTCGTAGGCAGAGTCAGGATTTGATTCGTAGTCGTAGTAGTTGTCGTATCCGCCGTTATCATCTTCGTACTGGGCAAATACATTGCCCGCACCAAAAAACAGAAACGCGGCAGACAAGACGAATAGTCTGAACTTCATAGCTGCTGAAAATCTGGTCGAAAATATAGTGCTGCCAATTAAAACTTCCATAAAAACTTTTAAACGGGGCGATTTATTTTATTCTCTTGAATTTTCACTTGATTCGCTTACAAGATGAAAAGTAAACCCCTTTCCTTATTCCTGCTTTTCCTGATAGGATCATGGTCATGTGAAAACTCCACAGTAACCAACAAAGAACAGTCCAACATACGTGATTCTCTTTTAAATGCGCATCAATCTTATGCAAATTTCGATGAGGTAAAAATCGACTCGCTGCACCTTATCCTGCATGTTGATTTTGATAAAGAACAGCTTGCCGGAACCGCGTCCTGGAAAATTTTACCGCAGGAATCCTGTAAGGTACTGCGTCTGGATACGCGTTCTATGGATGTGGAAAAAGTCTGGGTGGACGGTAAAGAAGCAGACTTTGATATGACCGCTTCCCACGAAATTTATGGGAAGGGCTTGTTCATTCCGGTGAATAGTGAAAGCCGGGAGGTTAAAATTGCATATCATACTTTGCCAGAGGCAGAGGCCCTGCAGTGGATGAAAGCTTCACAGACCGTATCCGGGAAACCGTTTCTGTATACCCAGAGCCAGGCGATTCTTGCACGTACCTGGGTGCCTTGTATGGATGTGCCGCAGGTGCGCTTTACTTATACGGCAGACATTACCTGCGATACGGCTTACCTGGCGCTGATGAGTGCCGTGAACCCTGCGGAAAAAAGCGGCGAAGGAAAGTACTCTTTCCGGATGCCGCAGCGGATACCTTCCTACCTTCTGGCCCTGGCCGTCGGGGATATCGCTTACCAAGCCTATGATGCAGTTTGTGGTGTTTATGCCGAGACAGCCGTTCTGGAAGAGGCATATGACGAACTCCGCGACCTTCCGGCCATGATCAAAGCCGCAGAGGACCTTTACGGTCCCTATCGATGGGGTAAGTATGATGTACTGTTTTTGCCTGCTTCATTTCCTTTTGGAGGGATGGAAAACCCCAGGCTCACCTTCGCTACACCTACCATCCTGGCCGGTGACCGTTCCCTGGTTGCACTGGTTGCCCACGAGTTGGCGCATTCCTGGTCGGGTAACCTGGTAACAAACCGCAGCTGGAACGACTTCTGGCTCAACGAAGGATTTACGGTCTATTTTGAACAGCGTATTATGGAGGCGGTATATGGAAAGGAATACGCGGATATGCTTACCGTTCTGGGCTACAATGACCTTATGGGCACCTTGGAAGAATTGGGTATGGATGATCCTGATACCCGCCTTTACCTCAATCTGAGTGGTCGGGATCCGGATGATGGAGTCAGTGATATCGCCTATGAGAAAGGGCGGTTTTTTCTAAGGCATCTGGAAAACCTGGTCGGACGTGAGCGTTTCGATCGCTTTCTGAGAGCTTATTTTGATCATTTTGCTTTTGGTACCATGACCACAACCACGTTCCTGGAATACCTGAAGACAAACCTTCTTTCCGAAAACCCGGAATGGATGGAACAGGCTCATTTGGAAGAATGGATCTATTCTCCCGGACTTCCGGACGGTTTCCGGGCTCCTCACTCTTCCGGGTTTGACCGGGTGGATTCACTGGCCCCGCTGATCAAAGCAGGAGATGTTAAGGCTATTGCCGGTACAAAAGACTGGGGTACCCACCATTGGCTGCGCTTCATCCGGGGAATGGATGGTCCGCAGGATACGGTGGTATTAGCTCGTTTGGAGCAGAACTTCGGTTTCAGCGAGGCGAATTCGGAGTTGCGTGATGTGTGGTTCATAACGGCCGTACAAAGCGATTGGCGCAGTATGACGCCTGCTATACGGGAGTTTCTGGTCCGGGTGGGCAGGAGAAAATTCCTTACCCCGCTTTACCGGGCAATGAAGGAAGGTAATGCCTATTGGAATGAGGCGGCATTGTCTGTTTACAAAGAGGCCAGAGAAGGGTATCACAGTGTGTCTGTCAATACCCTCGACGAACTGTTGGATTATCATCCGTGAAGTTATTACTGCCTTCCCCGGAGCAAAAGCTGATCTGGCCCGAAGTTGAGGAAGCCGGAATTGATCTGTGGATCAAACGTGATGACCTTATCCATCCTCTGATTTCAGGGAACAAATGGCGAAAGCTCTCCGGGATACTTGAGAAGGCACAACAGCTGCAGGCGATAGGGCTTGCAACCTTCGGCGGAGCCTGGTCGAATCACTTATTGGCACTTGCCGCCTGCGGAAAAGAGTTGGGGTTCCGAACGCGTGGAGTGGTGCGGGGCGATGCCGTAAGGAATCGTTTGTTGCAAACCTGCAAGGAGTTGGGAATGGAGCTGACATTTATGAGCCGGGAGGACTATCGTAGGGTCCGTAGGGAAAATCACTCGCTGAGGATGGAGGATGACTGGTTATGGATTCCGGAAGGAGCCGATTGTCCGGAAGGTCGGGAAGGAATGCAAACGCTGTGGGCCGAATTGGATAACCGTTATGATTATCTCCTGGATGCCGTTGGGAGTGGTTGTTCAGTGCGGGGGCTAAAGCAAAACAATCCCACATCGGCTGAAATATATGGATTCATGGCTGTGAAAGACACGGAACTTGCAGACACGCTGGAAACCGAAGGCATTCGTGTAATAAGGGAATCTGCCCGGCGCGGTTTCGGCAGAACAGACCCCCGATTACTTGAATGCTGCAAAGAGTTTGAGGCAATAACCGGCTTTCCCCTTGATCCGGTGTATACCGGTAAAATGTGGAGCCGTTTTCTGGAGATGGTTGCCACAGGCCATTTCCCGGAAGGGAGCAGGGTGTTATTTGTTCATAGTGGCGGATTAAGCGGCTGGTGGTCCTTCGCTTAATTCCCAGCATCACCGGTAACTACGGTGCCGGTGATACGGAGTCTTACGGATCCGTCTTTGGCATTGGAGTTAACCGTGAGGCTTTTGTCAAAACGACCGTTACGGCCTACTGAATTGTAGCCTACGGTAATGTAACCGGTTTCACCCGGGGCGATAGGCTCTTTGGAGAATTCAGGTTCCGTACATCCGCAGCTTTTGTTTACGCTGTTGATGATCAGTGGGGCATCACCGGTATTGGTGAATTCAAATTTGTAGATCGGTTTTTCGCCTTCCTGAATAGTGCCGAAATCATGTGTGAGCTCCTTGAACTCAATGTTGGCAGCTTTTTCGGAGGCATTAAGGCTGAGTACGGTAAGAAAAAGCAGGCTGAAGGAGTAGAGTTTTTTCATGACGTTTTTTTACGGTTGGTGACAAGATCAGTGCCAACAAAAAAGCCCCGGCTTTCAGGCCAGGGCTCCTATGTTGTTGTTCAATCAGTCTTACTGAGGTTTGGCATCGTTTTGTACCGGTGATTTCGGTGCCTGTTGTTTGGGGTTCACCGTTCCTTTGATGGTCAGGATGATAGTTCCGGTCTTAGCATTGGAGTTAACGGTAATGCTTTTGGTGAAGGAACCAGGGCGGCCGGTAGAGTTGTATACTACGCGAATCTTTCCTTTCTGACCTTTCATAATAGGTTCTTTGGTCCACTCCGGTGTGGTACATCCACAAGAAGCATTAACGCTGTTCAGAATAAGAGGGGCATCACCTGTATTGGTAAATTCAAACTCATAGGTTGCCTGAGTACCTTCTTCGATGGTGCCGAAATCGTGTGAAGTTTCTGCGAAGCTGATTTCAGCCTGCTTTTCCTGAGCCATGGCAAAGACACCGGCCATGACCATCATCGTTGATAATAAAAATTTTTTCATTGCGCTAGTCATTAAATTCTTTTCGGGGGTAAATTTTACAAAGATTATTCCAATTTACCGGCAGTTTCGCCCGAAAGATTTGTAAATCTGCGACTCTTACGCGTTAAAGACGGATATGCTCAACTCAATTCAGAAACAAGCTTTGTCTAAGTTAGAAAGGTATTGTGCCTATCAGGACCGTTGCCAGCAGGAGGTTGAGCAAAAACTGGCCGGGCTCGGAATGTACGGAGAGGAAGCCGGAGAAGTGATTATTGAGTTGAGCCGTGCAGGATTTCTCGATGAAGAACGTTTTGCCAAAAGTTTTGTACGGGGCAAGTTCCGTATGAAGAAGTGGGGCAGGAACCGAATTCTTCGGGAATTGAAACTGCGGAAGATCAGTGAATATTGCATTCGCAAGGGGCTTAATGAAATTGAGGAGCGGGAATACTCGGACGTCCTCAGGGAACTGGCCCGGCAAAAATGGGAGAGCCTGTCCCGTGAAAAGAACCTCTGGGCGAAGCGAAAA
>CAXPEB010000025.1:0-31055 GCA_964215915.1 Bacteroidia bacterium | reverse complement strand
GGCTTTGTTCAGTGATTCTACGGCGGGTTATGTAAGATCGGTGTCTTTTTTCTCGTAGGCGGATTTTAGCTCGGCATGGGCCTTTTCAATGGCTTCTTTTTTATCTGCCGGGATCTTGTCTCCGTATTCTTTCAGTTGTTTCTCTGTTTGGAAGATCAGCTGATCTGCCGTATTCAGTTTATCCGCCTGTTCTTTAGCCTCACGATCGCTTTCGGCGTTCATCTCAGCTTCTTTTTTCATCCTTTCGATCTCCTGATCGCTCAGTCCGGAAGAGGCCTCAATACGGATCTTTTGCTCTTTGCCGGTTCCTTTGTCTTTGGCAGACACATTCAGGATACCGTTGGCATCGATGTCAAAAGTCACTTCAACTTGAGGTACTCCGCGCGGTGCGGGAGGAATATCGGCAAGGTGGAAGCGTCCGAGTGTCCGGTTGTCGCGGGCCATGGCACGTTCTCCCTGCAGTACATGGATCTCTACGGAAGGCTGGTTATCGGCTGCGGTAGAGAATACCTCACTGCGTTTTGTAGGGATGGTGGTATTGGCTTCGATCAGTTTGGTGAAGACGTTACCCATGGTTTCGATACCCAGAGAAAGCGGGATCACATCAAGCAACAGCACGTCTTTTACCTCTCCGGTGAGTACACCGCCCTGGATAGCGGCACCGATGGCCACTACTTCGTCGGGGTTAACTCCTTTGGAAGGCTCTTTTCCGAAGAATTTTTTAACGGCATCCTGAATGGCCGGGATACGGGTAGAACCTCCAACCAGGATCACTTCGTCGATATCGCCGACACTCATTCCGGCGCTTTTCAGTGCGGATTTGCAAGGGTCGATCGTACGTTGGATCAGGTGATCCGCCAATTGTTCGAATTTGGAGCGGCTCAGCGTTTTCACCAGGTGTTTCGGTACTCCGTCAACCGGCATGATATAGGGCAGGTTGATTTCGGTACTGCTGGAGCTGGAGAGCTCGATCTTGGCTTTTTCGGCAGCTTCTTTCAGACGTTGCATGGCCATGGGATCCTTGCTCAGGTCGGCTCCTTCGTCATTTTTAAATTCACTTACCAGCCAGTCGATGATCACGTTGTCGAAGTCATCACCACCCAGGTGAGTATCTCCGTCGGTGGATTTTACTTCAAATACGCCGTCGCCGAGTTCCAGGATGGAAACGTCATGCGTACCGCCACCGCAGTCGAATACCACAATTTTCATGTCGGCATCCTTCTTATCGAGGCCATAAGCCAGCGCAGCGGCAGTCGGCTCATTAATGATCCGCTTAACGGTCAACCCTGCAATCTCACCGGCTTCTTTGGTAGCCTGGCGTTGTGCGTCGTTGAAGTAGGCCGGAACAGTGATAACGGCTTCGCTCACTTCCTGTCCGAGGTAGTCTTCTGCCGTTTTCTTCATTTTCTGAAGGATCATGGCAGAGATCTCCTGCGGCGTATACAGGCGGCCATCAATATTCACCCTTGGGGTATTGTTATCGCCTTTATCGATCTGATAAGGGATTCGTTTCAATTCTTCTCCAACCTGGTCATAGGTGTTTCCCATGAACCTCTTGATGGAGTATATGGTGTTTTTCGGGTTGGTGATGGCCTGGCGTTTTGCCGGATTACCTATCTTTCGTTCTCCGTCTTTGATAAATGCAACGATGGAAGGTGTGGTACGTTTTCCTTCGCTGTTTGGGATCACCACCGGCTCGTTACCTTCCATTACGGCAACGCAGGAGTTGGTTGTTCCCAGGTCTATTCCTATAATTTTTCCCATGATAAAGATTTCCTTATTGCCCACAGGTGCTCAAGGCATGTGCCAATGCCAAATACCTGACAGCATCCTGAAATCACGTCAGCACTCCATACATTGCTAAGGCTGGGAGGCTGACATCGGCGACAAATTGGCAGTTTGGTCTGCGAATCAGTCTACGAAACGGAGGGGAGCCATGACCGGATTGGTCTTCAGCTGGGTTTGTATACGGATGTCAAGCTTGGTTCCTGTGATCAGGAAATGGTTACGCCCGGCAAATAGTCCGAAACCTCCGTTAATATTGGTATAATCGGTCTTTTTCTGTACCACGCCTATGCTGGAGTTTCCATAAACATCCAGGTAGGTCGACATTTCCCGATCGGCAGTCCAGTATTCAAACTGCAGGAATTTTCCGCGCCGGGTCACTTCAGGTCCTTTTTGCTCGATAAGTCCGGCCATGATATCGTAGAACTCCTGTCCTTCGGTGCGGATGAGTATCCTTCCCAGGTCGTTGAATTTTCCACGTGCGAAGATCCAGGTAGCGGTATCCAGTGTGCTGGAGCCCGTACTGCTGTTCATTTCTTCATAAATCAGGTTGATCCTGACTTCGTAAATATGGGCCAGCGGGTCGGCTTCGAGGTTAACCGTAAAAAGCTTTCCCGGTTCGATGCCGTAGATATCAATGTTGGTTGGGTTGGGGATACTGGGTTTGGGAGGGCCAAGAAGGGTGAGTTCCGATTCGGCGACTTTATTGGTGTTAGGATTGGTGATGCGCAACTTATAACGGTGGTTGGCAGTCATATCCAGGTCAGTGGTATAGATATAGTTTACGGCCTGAGTAAAATCTCCCGGTTCTTTCGCGAAATTTTGTTTCCGGATGATCCCGCTCACACCGCGGTCCAGGTCAATCAACTCGATATTCAGGCTATCGAAAAACAGCTTATCCGGCTCCTGGGCCAGTTGCAGGGGAGCTTCCGTCTGGCTGGCAAAGCCTTTATTGATTTTCAGGTATTGAATGGAATCGCTGGTATTCAGCAGCGAATAAACCACGATCACTTCCTCGCCCGGGGCTACGATCTCAAGATCATTGTCGCAGGAAGAAAATAAGGTGGCCAGCAGGACAGAACCTGCTAATAGTAGGTATTTCATGGAAATGCAAATCTATCTGCTTCAAATGAAGCGAGCAATTTTTTGTTACTTTTGACGCTGATTTCACAAGCATAACGTGCATTGCGCGCAGGAGTTGGAACCGATAAACAAATTTTCGTTATGAACAACCGCATCCTACTTGCCGGGATCCTGCTTATCACCGTACCGGTACTTTCGTTTCTCGTCAACCCCGACCAGCTGATCTGGGCGGAGAATTTTGACACTACTTCAGCGAACTGGCGTACCAGCAATTCGATCGATGAATTGTACCTCATCCAGAACGGTGAATACGTGCTGTATCGCAAAAGCAGCAGCGGACCCTCAATCCTGCTTCCGGAGGAGGGTGACCTTTACGGCGAATGCCGGTCGGAAATGCGTTTCCGTTTCGATCCTCTGCAAAGCGGGTCTTCCGCCGGACTGGTATTTATGGCCAAGCCCAATGGGAGCCAGGCTTATGTGTTAGAGATCAACGACAGACGTGAATACCGGGTGCGTAAGATCGAAGACGGAGTTTTTAAAGAACTGAGCGGCACCCCGAAAAATGCAGGCTGGATAAAAGAAAAGAGTGTGGCTAAATCCGGCGACCTGAACCTGGTCAGCGCCAGCTATGAGTCGGGAATTCTCAAGCTAACCATCAATGGTAAGGACGTATGGATCGGGGATGCCTACCAACAGGAGAAAGGGAAGGTGGGGATTTATATCGGACCGGCTTCCAAGGCACGCATCGACGATATCCGGGTTTATGTTAGTGAGGAAGAAGCGCAGCGCATCCGGAAAGACCGGGAAGACAAAGATCCCATCCGTTCCGAGCTTACGGAGATCATCATCACCCTGAGAAACACCATCAATGCCCAAAACAGGGAAATCGATAGCCTGACCAAGCTCAGCTCCAAACTGCAGGCAGAACAGGATAAATTCGATAATAACCCGAGGAATGTGCGTAAGCTTTCCGCTAAAATCCGTGAATTGGAGAAGGAAGTGAATGTATGGAAATGGAAACATGGCCAACTGGAGAAAGAGAATAAGAAGCTGGAGAAATTCCAGGAGAATATTCGCAAGAATACCGGTGGTGATATTGTCATCAAACTGACCAATGCCCTGAACGACGAACAGGAAAAGAACCGCGAACTGGAGAAGGAGAATAAGGAATTACAGGCCCGCCTCAAGGCACTTGAACTGGAGCTGGGCAAATACAAAAGCGATGAGCAAGAATAAATACAGAGAAATCAGCCGGGTTACGACCCATGTGTTGCAGGAAATGAAGGAGCGGGGAGAAAAGATATCCATGCTCACGGCTTACGACTATTCCATGGCCAAGATACTGGACGATGCCAAGGTAGACGTGCTGCTTGTGGGAGACTCTGCCTCCAACGTCATGGCCGGCCATATGACCACCCTTCCGATCACTCTGGATCAGATGATTTACCACGCAGCATCGGTGGTGCGTGCCGTATACCGGGCACTTGTGGTGGTCGATCTGCCTTTTGGCTCTTATCAGGGAAACTCCAAGGAGGCTCTTAATTCCGCTATCCGCATCATGAAGGAAGCGGGTGCTCACGCCATTAAGATGGAAGGTGGGGTGGAGATCCTGGAATCGGTAAAGCGTATTCTGTCAGCAGGTGTTCCGGTGATGGGCCACCTTGGGCTTACTCCGCAATCCATCTATAAGTTTGGCACCTTTGAGGTAAGGGCCAAAGAAGAGGCGGAGGCAGCTAAACTTATTGAAGATGCGCATATGCTTGCCGAAGCCGGTTGTTTTGCTATTGTGCTTGAAAAAATCCCGGCCAGACTGGCCAAACAGGTTTCCGAAAATATTGACATCCCGATTATCGGGATCGGTGCCGGCCCGCATGTCGACGGTCAGGTGCTCGTATTGCATGATCTGCTGGGCATAACCAAACAGTTCAGCCCGCGTTTCCTGCGCCGGTACATGGACTTGTACGACGATATCCACGATGCGGTAACACGCTATATCCACGACGTGAAGGAACTGGATTTCCCTAACGAAAAAGAGCAGTATTGATGAGCCATGAATTCAATGCCGCACAGGTGGTTTATGAAGACAATCACCTGATTGCCGTAAACAAACGGGCAGGCCAGCTGGTTCAGACAGACAACGAGGCAAAAGAATCCTCCCTCGAAGAGGAAGTCAAAACCTATATCCGTAAAAAATACAACAAGCCCGGCGAGGCCTTTCTGGGAGTCATTCATCGCCTGGACCGCCCCGTTAGCGGGTTATGTGTTTTTGCCAGGACTTCCAAGGCGCTCGAGCGTATGAACAGGCTATTTTCCAGCCGGGAAGTACAAAAAACCTATTATGCTTTGGTCCATGGCCAACCGGAAAAGGTAGAAGATACGCTTGTCCATTATCTGACCAAGGACACCTCACGGAATATCAGCCATGCCTATACCCGGCCCCGCAAAGAGGCAGTCAGGGCAGAACTCAGTTACCGTCAGTTGCGTCGCTCCGATGCTCTTACCTTGCTGGAGGTTAAGCCGCTCACAGGCAGGCCTCACCAAATACGGGTTCAGTTGAGTAAAATCGGTTGTCCGATTGTCGGCGACCTCAAATATGGCTCAGATACTCCTAATCGCGACAAGAGCATTTGCCTCCATGCCGCCTCACTGGAGTTTATTCACCCGGTAAAAAAAGAACCCATGAGGCTGGAAGCACCCATGGGTTCTGACCATGTGATCAACGTATATCTTGATTAATAATTAGGCGTAGGCTTATTCCGGTCGTTATTGCCCGGATTGTCTCCCGGCTGACGGCCTCCCTGTGGCGGAGTTCCTCCATCGGATGGAGGGGTAGGTTGTGGAGTAGGGTAGGTGGGGGCCGGCGTAACTACAGGAGGCACAGGTCTCCGGCGGCGGGTCGGCGGATTGGGTTGCCGTGTGGCAGGAGGTCCGGGTTTGTAAGTCGGAGGATTTCCGGGTTGTGTGTTCTGCTGGGGTTTTTGCTGACTCAGGTAAACCATCTCCGGTTCGTCGGTACTGTCTACCGTATTTTCATCCAGGCAGGGAGGGATCGGAATTCCATTTTCATCCGTAAATCCATAACTGATTCGAATGGCTCCGCAAGTTTGTTCATCGGAGATCATCTTGCCCACTTCATTGCGTGCATGACTGTTTTTAATGGCAATGGCAGCCGTGTTTTTGGGGATGTCTCCCAGGTTATGGGCGTATAGTATCAGGAGGTTTTCTCCCTGGTTGAGCTGAATTTTGATTGAATTGGCAGATTTGGTCAGGCGATGGTTTTTCAGGATCCAGCTGCCGTTGAGCATAAGTGAAATGGTGTCGTTGTCTTCCACCCCACAGTCCCAGAATTCCAGTTCCACTTCCTGCATGCTGCTATTGTAGCAGTCCTGGATATCCACTTTTCTGGAGGGCTGGCTGGCATCCCAGCGTATTCCCTGTTCCAGGAAGCGGTAGGAAGGAAGTGCCATGGAAGGATTGCTTCGGATTGCCTTGGCTTCGTCGTCGTCATTGGAAACCCGGCGAATGTTTTCCGGGCAGCTGATCGCAGTGACCCCGGGTGCGGGCTGCTGGAAGATCAGGTTCATGGTTCCCGAAACTTTCAGTCCGCTTTTAAGGCTTTTGCGGGATGAGCCGTTGATACTAAACGCGGAGGTATTGTCGGGAATGTCTCCCAGGTTGATGGCGTAAAGCATTAATTCGTTCTGGCCCGGCTTCAGTTTCAGGCTGATATGCTGTTTGGCTTTGCTCAGTCGGAAACTGTCGAGGACCACTTCGTTGTTGAGGTAAACCCTTACGGTATCGTTATCTTCCACTCCTGCGTCCCAAAGCGCCAGGTCAATGATGGGCTCGGATACTTCCATACATTCCTGCAGTTCTTTGGAGCGCTCAGGAGTCTGAGCACAAAGAAGCGTGGGGAGAAACAAGCCGAGAAAAGAAAATAGGTAGCTGTAGTGTTTCATATCATAGATCGCTTGTGTGCACCAAAAAATTCCAAAAACGTGCCAAGTATCCGGAATCGACGAAAGGCAGCACCTTTGCAGGTTTTCCCCGAATTGGATTATCTTTGCGCGACCAAATTTTTCATATACTATACTACATGGCATACGGATTTTTTCAGGTACCACACGCTAAAAATGAAGTGGTCCTGGCTTACGCCCCGGGATCCCCGGAACGTGCCGCCCTGAAGGCAGCCATCGCTGAAGCTCGCGCAGAAGAACGCGACATCCCCATGTACATCGGAGGCCGGGAAGTTAGAACCGGCAACACCGTACGTATTTCTCCTCCTCACGATCATGCACACACTTTAGGGTACTTTCACCAAGGCGAATCGGGTCATGTCCGGGAAGCGATTGAAGCAGCTCTGGAAGCCAGGAAAAACTGGGTGGAGCTTCCCTGGGAGCAACGCGCATCCGTGTTCCTGAAAGCAGCGGAACTGATCGCCGGTCCCTACCGTGCCCGCCTGAATGCAGCTACCATGCTGGGGCAGAGCAAAAACGCTTTTCAGTCTGAGATTGATGCCGCCTGTGAAATAATCGATTTCCTGCGCTTCAATGTGCAGTATATGTCGGAGATCTATAACCACCAGCCGGATTCCTCCCCGGGGATATGGAACCGTATGGAACACCGTCCGCTGGAAGGGTTTGTCTTCGCGCTCACACCTTTTAATTTTACGGCTATTGCCGGTAACCTGCCAAGTTCGGCAGCCATGATGGGGAACGTAGTGGTATGGAAACCCTCCAACACCCAGATTTACTCCGCCCAGGTATTGATGGAAATATTTCGTGAGGCTGGGGTACCGGATGGGGTTATCAACCTGATCTATGTCGACGGACCTACCGCCGGTGAGGTAATTTTCGGACATCCGGATTTTGCCGGGATTCATTTTACCGGTTCTACAGGGGTCTTTCAGAACATCTGGAAAACCATCGGTAACAATATCCATAAATACAAAACCTACCCGCGTATCGTAGGCGAGACCGGGGGTAAGGACTTTATCGTAGCCCATCCCAGTGCCGACCCAAAAGCACTGAGTGTGGCCATCTCACGGGGAGCTTTTGAGTTCCAGGGGCAGAAATGTTCGGCGGCTTCCAGAGCCTATATCCCTGCTTCACTTTGGCCTGAGGTTAAGGAACGGGTTATTGCCGACCTGGCCAGCATGAAAATGGGAGGCAGCGAGGACTTCTCCAATTTTATCAATGCCGTGATCGATGTCAAAGCTTTTGACAAGATCACCGCGTATATTGATCAGGCACGTGCCGACGGCATGGAGATCGTTGCAGGAGGTAAGTACGACAAAAGCAAAGGCTATTTTATCCAACCTACCATCATACGCAGCTCACGCCCCGATTATGTGACCATGTGCGAAGAGATTTTTGGCCCCGTGCTAACCGTATACGTTTACGAAGATGACCAGTATGAGCAAACCCTTGACCTGGTAGACAGCACCTCTGTGTACGCCCTTACCGGTTCCGTTTTTTCCCAGGACCGTTATGCGGCAAACATGGCCACACGTAAGCTGGTTAATGCCGCAGGCAACTTCTATATCAACGATAAACCTACCGGAGCGGTGGTGAATCAGCAACCTTTCGGTGGGGCCAGGGCTTCCGGCACCAATGACAAAGCCGGCAGCATGCAGAACCTGCTGCGCTGGGTGTCAGCACGCACCATCAAGGAGACATTCGTTCCGCCTACGGATTACCGTTACCCCTTCCTTGCGGAAGAGTGATCCAGCGGATACATCGATAGCATAAAAGTAAAAAGCAGTCTCACAGGACTGCTTTTTTGTTGGAATAGGGTTGGAAAGAAGCTTATTCTGCAGAAGTCAGCTCAAAACGTTTTATCGGATTATTCACGGGTTTGAGAGAGTTCAGGTAGGCATAGATAGCTTTCAGGTCGTCGTCTTTCATGCCTGCGTACATAATCCAGGGCATCACGGTTTGGTAGTCGGTGGGGCCAATGGGCTGAGCAACGAAGCTGTCGCGGTAAGCCCGGAACTTATTCAGGAAATCGGTTTCCGTTAAATTGCCGATACCGGTCTCTTTGTCCGGCGTAATATTGGGAGAACGGAGCAGCCGGCCATTACCCAACTGGAATTCCATTCCTCCCGCATAGGGTTCTCCGATAAATTCTCCCTTTTCCTGCTTGGTGTGGCAGTCGTAGCAGCCGGCCGCATTGACCATATAGCCGCCATAAGCCACAACATCATCCCGGTTGGGAATGGTTTGGTGATTAGCCGGCTTTGGCATGGTGCGTACCACCAGGTTCAGGGGGAAATCAAGTGTGGTGGCCTGGTTTTCCTTTTCCACGGGTTCCAGGTTACGGATGTAGGCAATGAGGGAATACACATCTTCCTGATCCATTTGTCCATAATGATAATAAGGCATTACCGGGAATAAGGGCGAGCCGTCACGGCTCACTCCCGAAGTGATGGCCCGGTAGATCTCACCGTCTGTCCAGTCTTTCAATCCGTATGGAGTGATATTCCTGGAAACGATATCACCCGGGAACCCGAATTCATGGTTGAAATGTTCTCCGCCTCCACCCATGGTTCCTTCGGCAGGCGGACCGGCGAATTTATCCCATTCGCGTTGGGCATGGCAATCCATACACAGGTTGACGTGATTGGCCAGGTATCTTCCCCGTTCGATACGTTCGGGGGTGATGTCCACGGTAATCTCCGGTGCCGGTCCTACATCAGGCTTGGCAACCATTAGGTAAGTGACGCCGCTTCCGGCCAGGATGGCAATAAAGAGGACGAGAAATCCTAGGATTCTGAGGGCTTTTTTCATTGGGGTTTTTTGGTAAGGGTTCTACCAAAACTAGCAATAAACAATCACTTATTAAGCTGTTTCTCAAACTTTTCCAGAGTGATTCTCAGATGCTGAACATCAATTGGCTTAGAGATATAATCGTCCATTCCGAGGTCCAGGTATTTTTCGCGGTCTCCTTCCATGGCATTGGCCGTCATGGCTACAATGTATGGAGCCTCCTCGCCATACTGGTTCCGGATGATTTGAGTGGCTTCCATACCATCCATTTCAGGCATCTGGATATCCATCAGAATCAGGTCGTACTGTTTCAGTTCCAATGCCTGAATGGCCTCTCTGCCGCTGGATACCATGTCCACCATATATCCCAGTCGGTTCAGCACGAGCAGGGCAAGTTTCTGATTGAAGAGGTTGTCTTCGGCCAGCAGGAGGCGCAGCTGTTTTTTGCTGTCTTCTTTGCCACCGGGCTCCCCTGAGGTCGGCTGGGCTTGGTAAGTGTTTTCCGGCCCCTTATGGCTTAGCAGCCGGTTGATCGTTTGCAGGAGTATGGTATGCTTAACCGGCTTACTTAGCGCTTCACTAAGATGGGGACTGGATTTGATCTCCGGGTGCATGTTGAGGGAACTGAGCATCAGTACGGGGCCCGTATAGCCCATTTCCCGGATTTTTCGGGCGAGTTCAAGTCCGTCCAGTTCGGGCATGGCATAGTCCAGCAGTAACAGTTCAGGGGCAGGCTGTTGGCTCAATGCGTCAAAGAATTTTTGTTGGCGGGTATGGATTTCCGGTTTGGCACCCCAGCGCTTGAGTTGGTGATCAAGTATTTTCAGGTTGGTTTCGTTGTCGTCCACCACCAAGATCCTTTTACCGCGGATCAGGTCAAAATTGAGGGATATTTCCGGGCTGTCCGCTTTTTTAAGCGGAATGGAGAAGTAAAACTCCGAGCCCTTTCCCAATTCGCTTTCTACTCCAATCTCTCCATTCATGGCATGAACCAGGCGCGCGCAGATAGCCAGTCCGAGTCCGGTTCCCCCATAGAGACGTGTCGTGGAGCTGTCCACCTGGCTAAAGGCCTTGAACAGCTTTTCTTTTCCTTCCCGCGGTACCCCAATTCCCGTATCCTTTACGGAAAAACGGATAAGACTTCCGTCATTCACTGCTTCTGCCCGGATGACGATTTCACCTTCATCCGTAAATTTCACGGCATTGCCGGTAAGGTTGATCAGAATCTGCCGGATTCGGGTCACATCGCCAATAATGTGTCCGGGAAGCCTTTCATCCACATCATACAGCAGTTCCAGGTTCTTTTCTGCTGCTTTGGAGGCAAGCAGGTCAAAGGTTTCTCCAATGGTTTGCTCGATGCTGAGCGGATGTTCCTCCAGTTCCATTTTCCCCGACTCGATCTTGGAGAAATCCAGAATGTCATTGATAATGGCCAGCAGACTGTCTCCGCTCATCCGTATGGTATTCACAAAATCGCGCTGTTCTTCGTTGAGCCGGGTTTCTTCCAATAGGGTAGTCATGCCCAGTACACCGTTCATGGGAGTGCGGATCTCATGGCTCATGGTCGCCAGGAATTCGGCTTTGGCTCTTGCCGCCATTTCCGCGGATTCTTTGGCTTTGATCAGTTCGTTTTCGTATTGCAGCGCCCGTATATCCCGTTCCAGCCATTCGGTCATGGAACGAAGGAAGGAGATCTCTCCGGTACTAAAAGCTGTTGTTCTTGGCTGCGAAGAATAGAAGTTCAGGCTGCCGAATAAAGTTCCGTTGACATATAAAAGCACTCCCAGATAAGCCTCCATATGGTGCGTGGTGTATGGAAGGCTGCCTGAATATTCGCTGATCGCCGTATGCGGAATGATGAGCATGTCTTTCTCATCAATAAGCATAAGAGAAGCATAGCTGCTATTCAGGGGGTGCGTATCTTCCGGCTTGAATACCGGGTGATCCGGAAAGATGTTCTGGATTTCGGTCTGACCCTGACTTTTCAGGATACGGTTCAGGATACCGAATTCCATACCGAAGAAACCACAGCCCAGTTCCAGCGCTTTCTGGAACCGGTCAAAGGGATTACTGATCTGAATTACCGCTTCATAAAGCTGTTTCAACCCTTCTTCCTGTTTCCGGGCGGCCTGCTCCAATTGTTTCCGGGTGGTAACATTCTTGGCATATAAGGCTGCACCCTGGATGCCCTCGTTGGTTTCTATCGGGTTGATATAGACATCGTAATAGGTCGTATTACCCTGCCAGTTGAACTCAAACTCAAAACGCTGCCGGGTACCCTGGAGTGCATTTTGGGTGTGTTCTTCCCAGGTCCGTAAATCATTTTCGGAGAATTGACTGAAAGCCGGGATTCCGGGTTGTGCCACTACACCAAAAGTGTTCCGCATCTCCCTGGCAAAGCGTTCGTTAAAGGTGATGAGCTTAAAGTCGCGGTCTACAGACCAAATCAGGTCCGAGGTATTCTCAATGATGGCCCTGAGGTTAGAGCGCTTTTCTTCTAGCTCAGATTGGGCCATTTTGATATCGTGTATGTCCGAGTTGGTTCCGATAAAACGGTACGGTTTCCCTGATTCGTCCCGCAGGACTTTTCCCCGGTTTAATATCCATCGGTAAGAGCCGTCTTTGGTGCGCATGCGTAGCTCCAACTGCAGACGATCCGATTTCCCTTCAAGAACTTCCTGATACTGGACATAGGATTTTTCCACGTCATCCGGATGGACATAATTACCCAATACTTCCGGTGTACCCTTTATCTCACCGGGATCATAACCCAGCATGGTCGAATACTCATCGGAAGTATGCAGCACATTGTTTTGCAGGTCAATGTCCCAGATACCGATAAGTCCGCCGGAAACCGCCGCATCCAGCCGGGCTTTGCTGATTTGCAATTCCTGCTGTTGCCGAACATTTTCAGTAATATCCAGGGCTGCACCGATAATTCGCGTAACCTTTCCGTCCTGTTTCTGCGGTTTGAGCATGCAACGGATGAATTTATGAGCGCCGCTCGGGAAGCGGGCTTCAAATTCCACGTTCTGATCTTCTCCCCGCAGCACGGCTTCCAGTCCATTCTTTAACAGAGGTTTGTAAGCATCGACAACGGGTTTAAGAACCTGTTCGAATTCTACCACCGTTCCCTTGGGTAATTCGTAGATCCTGTCCATGGAACCGGTGCCTTTGAAAAAGATTCCCAACTCTGTGATCTCCACCACAAAACTCCCCGATTTACTAATCTCCTGTGCCTGATTCAGGTATTTTTCGTTCTCTTCCAGAAGGATATTCAGCCGGGACATTTCCTCCAGCTGCACCCGGAGTTCTTCCTGGCTTGCCTGCAGTTCTTCGTTGGTCTGCTGCAGTTCACTTTCTGTTTCCAGCAAGCCGCGTATGTCCTGCTGGATCGTGGCGTAGGCAAGCACTTCACCGTGTTTGTTTGTTACCCGGAAAAAGCTGGCCTGTACGGGGATACGCTCGTTGTTATTATTGTTCTTCAGGAATAACCTTCCAGTCCAGGTCTGTCCCCGTTTCAGGGCCGGGATTACTTCGCGGGCATAGATGCGAGCCGTTTCCCGATCAAGTACCTCAAGGATATGCATCCTTCTGAGTTGATTGATTTCCGGTAGTGCGGTCATTTCCAGGCCCGCCTGGTTGATGTAGGATATCCGGAAACTTTCATCGGTCATCCCGATAAAATTGGTGGAATTTTCAATCAACAGGTTTTGTACCGATAACTGGTTGTTCAGTTGGTCCTTTTCCTGATAGGCTTCCTCCAGCTTGGCGATGGTTTCGTTCAGGTGTTCCTGCTTGTGTTTCAGCGCTTGGTTCAGTTCCCTAAGGTCACCGTTATTTTTACTGTAACTGCGCAAAAGCGGACGAACTACCAGGAAGAGCTCCAGTACCAGCAGAATGACAATAAGCAGATAGATGCCCAACTCCACACGCTTCACATAACCCAGATACAGCCGGCTGGTGTACTGGATCTGACTGACCGCTTCATCCATGGAATACAAGTACCCGGTATTCAGCTTATTCAGAGAGCGGGTATCAAATTTCGTATTTCCCGTTTCAAGTATTCGGACCAGTTCCGCATAAAGAGGAACAAATGCCTGGTTAGCTTCGGCAAGATATGCCTTGACCGTGTCTGCCTGGAGAATGTCGGAGGGGTCTTCTTGAAGCAGGTAATCGTGCTGTGTTTTCCACTTTTCCAAGTCAACCTGAACCGAATCCCGGTAAGCAATATCCCCGTCTTTCAATAACAAAAGATCTTTGAAGACCTTCTGGGAATACATGCGCTGTTTCCCGGCCCGGTTGATCAGGGAAGCGTCGTCGTTCCTCCGGCTGATATACATCTGATTTATCACCTGAGAAGCGATCAGCAACAAGCCAATACTCAACAGGGATAAGGCGTATATCCGGTTTCTTTTCATAGACAGGGCTCGGGGTAATTGAACAAACTTAAGTTAACTTGCGCTTTTATCGCATAGATTTATATGAATGGCAGAGGGAGCATACTGGTTGTTGATGATGAGGACGAACTGAGAAACCTCATGGTCAAAGTGCTGGAACTGGAGAACTACACCGTCTATGGTGCAGCAGATCCGACGCAGGCCTGGAAGCTGCTGGAAGATAAGGAGATCGATGTCATTGTCAGCGATGTCAGGCTGGAAGTGGCTAACGGGATCGAACTGATCCCGGAATACAAAAAACGCAGCCCTTTTTCTGAGATCATCATGCTTACCGCATATGGCAATATTCCGGACGGGGTTGATTCCATAAAACGAGGCGCCTTCGATTACCTGACCAAGGGCGACGATAATGTGCGCATCATTCCGGTAGTGGAGAAGGCTCTCGAAAAGTCGCAGATTTCCCGGAAACTGTTCCGGGTGGAAGCCGAAGAGCCGGAACGCGGTTTCGACTCCATACTGGGAGAAAGCGAGGCCATCAAACAGGCCGTGAGGCTGGCCCGGAAGGTAGCGACTTCCGACCTAAGTGTGTTGCTGACCGGAGAAACCGGGACGGGAAAGGAAGTTTTTGCCGGAGCCATTCATGAAGCTAGTCCGCGCAGCCGTAAGCCTTTCTACGCCATCAACTGCTCTGCTCTGGGAAAAGAGTTGCTGGAAAGCGAACTCTTCGGGCATGTCAAAGGAGCCTTTACTGGGGCCAATGCCGATAAAACAGGCTTCTTTGAGGCGGCAAAGGGAGGAACGCTCTTCCTGGATGAGATCGGGGAAATGAGTCTGGATTTGCAGGCCAAACTGCTCCGTGTCCTGGAAACCGGAAACTTCTATAAGGTGGGTAGCACCAAAGAGCAGAAATCGGATGTGCGCATTATTGCCGCCACCAACCGCGATTTGCCGGAGGAGTCGGATAAGGGAAATTTCCGTCTCGACCTGTTCTACCGCCTAAGCACTTTTGTGATCGAACTGCCTCCCTTGAATAAGCGGGAGGGGGATGTGGAATTACTGGCCCGGCATTTTGTGGAAGCTGCCGCCCGGAGAATGGGCATGCCGGTTCCCAACCTGAGCCAAGCGCTTCTGGAGAGGCTGAAAACCCACGAATGGAAAGGAAACCTGCGGGAACTGAAAAACTCCATGGAACGCGCCCTGATCCTCAACGACGGGGAAACCATCGGTGAGGAAGTACTTCCGTCAGAGATACGAAACCGGGAATCTTCACCGGTACTGCTTCGTCCCAATGCCGCCGTTGACCTGGCCAGTATCGAACGCGACCATATTGCCAATATGCTTGCCTTTACCGGTGGCAATAAAACCCGAACCGCAGAGATTTTGGGCATTGGCGTGGCTACCCTGTACCGCAAGATACAGGAGTACGGATTGTAGGCGTTGCCTGTTCGGTTAAACCGATCCACCCGAATCAATCCTATTCAACAATAATCCTCTCATTCTGATGCGAACACCCTATCAAAATGATAGACCCTAACTAGCGGTGTTTTCTTTATTGAGTTTTCATGATGCTCAAAAACAGCAGGTTATGAAAATGCCCCTTTCTGGCACGTTTCTGCACTAAGAATAAGTGTGAACATGGCAGATAAGGTTCTATGGGATAGGTTACTCAGTCAATCAGATGGATCTTATCAACGTATGATTGGGTTTAATACGTTTTCCGCCTCGTTCAACATGAACAGCAGGTTCCGGCTGCCATTCGGTTGCAGGGAATTTCGATTGCCACTGTTAAATCGGGGGCGATCAGGTAGCCGGGCCTGTTTATTTAAATCCTGTTAAGAAGAACTATGGTGAGTACAGGCATACAGAAAGTGGAGTGGGAGAAAGGGCCGGACCTTGAGCAACAACTACAAAAATCCGGCTTCAGTAAACAATTCCGTATTCTGGATGCCTACACCATTCTTCACCTGAGAGCGGGCAATCGCCTGTTTCCATTTTCCATACTTGAGATAGAAAAGCATTTTGCAAGCAGTCCGGATAACGGCGTGTACCTGCAGGTTTATGCCTTCAGCACCCGTAACCTGGAATGTGGCTACCTCATGTATCCCGGCGGAAGTCACGAGGCCCGCCTCTGCGAATCTTTTTACCGCAAATGCCTCGTTGCTATCAAAAACAAATCCTGAACGAAGAACCTATACGAATACTGAGTATTCAATTGCGAACCAAAAATTACACGAATATGGCTTGGAAAGTATGGTTTATGCTGACGGTAGTCGTCGGCGTGATGGCCACCTTGTTCCTGTCGCTATTTTACCGAAAGGAATGAGGTCGGAAATTGTATATTTCCCTGATGAAGCGGCGTTGGCTTAATTTCTCCATAAAGAACCGGATCCAACTCGGGGTCAGCGCATTCCTGCTGGTGATTGCCGTATTGGGCAGTGCCAGCATCTACTACCTCCACCGCATTCAAGAAAATGCAGAATCCATCTTCACCCGTAATTATGTGATCCTGGAAAAATGCCAGGACTTCCGGCAGCTGAGCGATCAGTTTCGTGTCGACTGGATGCGTTTTGCCCGGGGTATGGACGATAACCGTACTGCTATCCGTAAGCTCTACGGAGGGATCTACCTGGGCGATTCGGTGCTGATCGACCAGCGCCACCTGGCACGTGGACAGGTGCAGCCTGAGCTGATGGACTCTCTGGCGGATGCCTTCGATGCCTTCAAACTCGATTTCAAACAGGGTCGCTTTGCCGGCAGCTTTGACACGTTGCAGGTCAGTGCGGTGATCCTGGCGGATATCGATACCCTCATACAACTCAACGACCGGCTGGCCAACAGCCTGCGTGGTGATGTGCTCAGTCGTTACGAACGTACCAAACAGACTGTCAACCGGGTAATCACCACGATGGTGGTGCTGAGCCTTACCCTCTCCGGATTGGCTTTTCTGTTGCTTTGGCTGATCCCGGGGTATATTGTCGGGCCAATCAAGGAACTGACCGACCGTATCGAACGGATCGGGGATAAGGATTTCAGTCAGCGTATCGATACCCAGAACCGCACCGATGAATTCGGGGTGCTGGCATCGGCGTTTAACCGCATGGCCAACAGGCTGGATGATTTTGAGCAACTCAATATCTCCGAGATGGTCAAGGAGAAAAAACGGACCGAAACCATCATCGATAACCTGAACGAAGCCATCGTGGTCAGTGACGAGGCGGGTATGGTGATCTGGATCAACGAGCAGGCCGAAAAGCTCTTCGGACTGAAGCGCAGCGATATGCTGGGTTTTCCGCTTAGTGAGATCCAGCCGGTAAATTTCCATCAGGATGCCCTGCTCAGTGACGAAGGTGCGGGAGGCAGCCAGTTGTTTAATTTCAGTGCGCAGATCGATGACAAAACCCGCTATTTCCATAAAGAAGAAGTGCAGGTGGGTGGCCTGGGAGATCATGAAGGACAGACCTCTGCCGGCAGGGTGATCATCTTTTACGACATCACCGATTTCCGCGAACTGGATATGGCCAAGACCAACTTTATGGCCACGCTTTCGCACCAGTTCAAAACCCCGATCTCCGCGATGAATATCAGCCTCAACCTGCTGCGTAACCCCAAGGTAGGGGAGCTGAACGAGGAGCAGCAGGCGCTGCTGGAAACCCTGCAGGGGCAGAACGAGCGCCTCCTGAATATGGTGAATGAACTCCTGGACCTCGGACAGATCGAAAGCGGGAAGATTCGCCTGCGCAAGGAAGAGATCTCCGCCTCCGAACTGGTTAACCATAGCCTTTCCGTCATTCGTTCCATCCTGCAAAGCCGTTCCCTGGAGGTCGACAGGCAGATAGAGCCCGGACTACCGGAAGTTGAGGTGGACCTGGAAAAGGTGACCTGGGTATTGAATAACCTGCTGACCAATGCTGCGCGGTACTCCCCGGAAAAAGGAAAGATCACCGTAAGGGTGGAGCGGGAGGACGGTTACCTGCGTTTCAGCGTTAGCGACCAGGGGCCAGGTATAGAGGAGGACATACAGAGCCGCATTTTTGAAAAGTACCAGCGGAGCAAGTTTGATAAGACCAAGGGTACGGGGTTGGGACTAGCCATTGCCCGGGAGATTATCGAAGGGCACCGTGGCAAGATCGGGGTGAGCAGCACGCCGGGGCAGGGCAGCACCTTCTATTTTACCATTCCCTATTATTCCTCGTAGCCGCGTTCGCGGAGCCAGCGCTGGTCGTTGCGCCAGTTCTCCTTCACTTTGACAAAGAGTTCCAGGAAGACCTGTTTCCCGAAGAAGTTTTCCAGCTCCTTGCGTGCGGCCGTTCCCACATTTTTCAGGGCTACTCCTTTATTCCCGATCAGGATACCCTTTTGGGAGTCGCGTTCCACAACGATGTCGGCTTGTATGCGCAGCAGCTTCTTTTCGTCTTTAAAAGCATTGACCACCACTTCGCAGGAGTAGGGGATCTCTTTTTTGTAGCGCTGGAAGATTTTTTCGCGGATCATTTCCGAGGCGAAGAAGCGCTCGGATTTGTCGGTGAACTCCTCTTTATCGAAGTAGGGCGGACTTTCCGGCAGCATGGACACCAGAAGTTCTTTGAGTTCTTTGGTATTGAAGAAGTTGAGGGCGGAGAGGGGGATGATGTTTTGGGCGATGTTCAGGCTTTTCCAGCGTTCCACTTCAGCGAGTACTTCTTCCTGGTTGAGGCGGTCTATTTTATTGATGAGCAGGATCAGCGGTTGTTTGATTCGTTTGAGTCGTTTTTCCACCTCCGGACCCGGTTCTTTTTGTCCGGCTTCCACCATGAGCAGGAGCACGTCGCAGTCTTCGAGGCTTTGGTCGACGAAGTGCATCATGGATTCCTGCAGGCGGTAGGCGGGTTCGTCGATGATGCCCGGGGTATCGGAGATCACCATTTGGTATTCGTCGGTATTGAGGATGCCGAAGATGCGGTGGCGGGTAGTTTGTGCTTTTGGGGTGGCGATGGCCATTTTATGTCCCATGAGCGCGTTGAGTAGGGTGGATTTGCCCACGTTCGGTTTGCCGATGATTCCCACGTATCCTGCCCGGTGATTTCCCATTTTTCGTTGCGATAAGTTGCACTGCAAAGAAAGAGTATTATATTTGCAGTCCCAACAATGCGGGATGGAGCAGTGGTAGCTCGTCGGGCTCATAACCCGAAGGTCCCAGGTTCGAGTCCTGGTCCCGCTACCAAACCGGAATAACTCACATTAAGTGCAGGGATTCCGGTTTTTTCTTTGCTCAGAACCCTTGATTGGAGAGCCATTGAGAGGAACACGGAATTTATTCTTTCGGTTCGACATTGCCCGGATTTCTTGTCATAGATGATTCCATCAGGAAACAGCAGATATTGGAGCCTTCTTTTATCCTTGTAATTAGCAGAATCCCACATTAGCGGGAGATTGCGGCCATATTCCATTGCAAAATCTATACATTCTTCCAGGTTCGACACCTTCCAGGAGGATTGATCCAGTTGTTGCTCAATTTCCTGTATTTCCTGACTGAATTTAGCGCGGTATTTCTCATAAATCTCCTTGTTGATTTCTTCCATGACAAACCGCTCTTCCAACCTTTCCAGCTTTTTTTCTATTTCCCGTACTAGCTTTTTTTGTTGTTGGGATTGTAGTTCGCTGTCTTTGGTCAGGCTGGAATAGGTCTTTTTGATCTGCTCCTTTAACACTGGGATAAATTGCCCATTGATGCGCATAGATTCCAAAGCATCCCGGAATACCCCATGAAGCTGCTTAGCACTCACATTGTTGCAACAGCCTTTCTTTCTGCACTTGTAATACCATAACCCCTTTTTCTTTACAATATAGCCCGGCATGTTTTGTCCGCAATTGCTACACCGGATGAAACTTTTCAAAGGGATGGAATCATTGTCCTGTTTGACAGTGTAACCCTGGGAGTTGTTCTGTAACAGGTTGTTGACCTTTAGGAATACTTCCTTAGAGATCAGTTTCTCATGATTGCCTGGCACAACCTTGCCATCCAAAGCCCCATGTACTAACACTCCACAATAAAAGGGGTTGCGGAATATCTCAGAGATTTTCTGAGGGTGTAGCTTTAGCCCTAAAGATTCCAGCCGGGCAAGGATTTCTGCGCTGCTCAGTCCTTCATGCGCTTTCCAAAGGAAGGCCTTGCGCAACAGCTTGCCCTTTTCATCCATTACAATGTCCCATTTCCGTTCTCCCTTTTCATATTTTTCCCTCTTTATGCGCACATATCCCAGGGGTGGTCTTGAGACCCAATCTCCCTTTGATAAGGAATTTTTAATTCCGGTCTGGCATCTCATTGCTCTGATAAGGTTCTCATATTCGGCAAAAACAAAGTGGATGTTTTGCTGGAGGTCTCCAGCGGGGGTAGCGGCATCCGCCGGTTGGGTTACTGATTGGATAAGAATACCTCTTTTTTTAAGTTGATCCTTGATATACATGCCATTACCCCCAGTGCGGGAAAATCTGTCTACACTGAATACAATGATGTAGGAAACCTTCTGCTTACACTTTTTTACAAAGTCCATCATCCGGTTGAACTCCCTTCTTTCATCCGTTTTCGCGCTCTCATAGGTTCCTCCGAAATACCCCAATACCTCGTAATTCTGTTTGAGTGCATAAGCCTCACAATACTCCTTTTGGGTTTCAAGGCTCATGTTTTCCATAGCCTGTTCCTTGGAGGACACGCGGGTGTAAATGACTGCATTGGATGTTGTTGCAGTGGCAACCACTTTGCTTATCTTGGCAAACTGGTTGAATAGTAACATTAATTGATCTTCTTTTGTCATGATGAAAAAAAATTGTTGATGGGAAAATTTATGCAAACCATATTCCAAAAAAAATAGGCTATTAGTAGCACTTTATTGTGTTATCACAAACAGAAAGCATAGTGGCTCAATGATACTGATAAAGGTGCCTTCAATAAAGCACCCTTATTCTGTAAACTCTCATTCAAAATAAAACACCTTGTTTATGCCGCCAGCAAATCACATTCTCCCGAATCCGGGCTATTGGGGTCATTTTTTTGATTGATATAGATGGAGAAGATAATCTCGCCAATTACCGCCATGGAATCAATGATCTGCTTTCCGTCTTTCACAGAAACTTTTTCAAAGCCAGGAATGCTTCTGAGTTCTTCCAGAGTCAGGCAGAAATTCTCTGTTGCTGAATAGGGTTTTTTCATAAAAACCAAAAGAAAACAACAGGCATAACATGGTTTCGCACTTATTCCCTGTTATTCCCGATTGTTCCCAACTTTTCCCGATTAGGCTCAATTTTTCCCTCTTTTTCTCTGTTTGTCTTTTACCAGAATGGGTTTTACAGCGAATGCTGTTATTACCAGAGTGGGTTTACGGGTTCGTTCTTATTTCTAAAAAGAGTTTGTATGCTTAATTAAGGAAGAGAAGCCGATGAAATGATTTTACTAAATTAAGGATTTCTGTATATTTGACTTACAACAACATCGAGTAGTTCTCTAACAACTATGTGCCTGGCCTCCGTGAAGTTTCACGGAGGCTTTGTTTTTCTAGTATTGCTTTTTTCCAAGTTAAAATCAGAGAATTGGAATTGAAGCGATTCTAGGCGTGAAACAGTCTGTGGACTCTTTGTTCTAACCTTAGTTGAAACCACTGGAATGTAGGCTCATCGACTCACTGAATCCCAGTATTTTTATCGTTAGCTTGCATCGTTTTTAGAAAATTTGCTACATTCGACTATTGAATTAAAAATAACAGAAACGAAAAAAACATAAAAGAGCGTAACTAAAGAGCCTTCACCAATCCAAAAACGGCCAAATTTTTCCGGTTGAAGGGGCTTAGGGGTGACGCATCTGTAAGGACAGGTGCGGCCCTTTTGCTTTGCAGACCGGAGAGGTACTGGCCGTACCTGGATTGGCTGTGGGCAATTAGGGTTCGCGCCTTTTCTTTTGGCCTCTTCGATAAGCGGAGGTAACGAATTAAAAAGGAATGGGCTCTTAAAAATAATAAGAAGCTACTGTGAAATTACTCATTACATATATTACCCTGTTGATTAGTTGCATGTCACAAGCACAAGACTGGAAACGCGCTGCTGTATGGTATTTCGGTTATAATGCGGGCTTGGACTTCAATACCAATCCTCCGGTAGCTTTAACAGATGGGCTAGTCAACTCCATAGAAGGATGTGCCTCCATTTGTGATATTAAGGGGAATCTTGTTTTGTACAGCGACGGTCAAACAATTTGGAACAAAGATCACCAGATACTTATCAACGGAACTGGTCTTAAAGGAACATCTTCTACTACGCAAAACTCTGTATTCATTCCAATAATGGAAGGCGACAGCATGTTTCTGCTATTTACACTGGACGGGGGGGGGGCTGGTGTGGGGCAAGGTTTGAATTATAACCTAATAAATGCCAATTCCTCGTTAGGATATGGTGAGGTAATACAGAAGAATCAACACTTACTCACAGGTTTAACCGAGAAAATGGCAGTGACCCGCCATGACAATGGAAGGGACTATTGGTTGGTGGTTCATGGAGCTAATGATAATGTCTACAATACTTATCTAGTAGGCTTTGATGGAAGTATCTCTTGCCCCATTCTTAACAAAATTGGCACAACCTTTAACGGAACAATACATAAAGCAGGGGCCATGAATTTTGATCCCGCTGGGCAAAGGCTTGCTACTAGCTTGTGGTCGTCTGGAAAAGTTGAAATTTTGGATTTTAATTCGCAAACAGGAGAGCTGAAAAATGTAGTTTCTATTGAGAACTTGGGATGGGTATACGGAGTTTCATTCTCTCAAAAGGCCAATTATCTGTATGTGTCAGAAAGAAATGGACGGCTGCTCCAGATAGAAATGGCAAATCCAGATTCCATAAGGACTGTTTATACAAACAGTTCGATTGTTGATATACAGGGTTTACAACTAACAAGAAGCGGTGAAGTACTGATGGCTATAAATTCGAAACCGTATTTGTCTGCTATTAGGAATTCTGATGGAAAGGGGGACTCATGCCTCTTTGATTCTGTAGCCATAACATTGAACGGGAAATCTTCTTCGTATGGCCTCCCCAATTTCATCACCTCCTATTTCAGAAAGGAAACAAAAGAAATCCGGTATGCGTTGACTTGCCCGGCAGATTCGGGCAGGTTTTCCGGGTATTCTTCCTCACCGATAAGTTCCTGGAATTGGGAGCTAAGAAATAGTCAGGGAACTTTGGTTGGTTCTGCCTCTTCTCAAGATGTTACTTTTTCTTTTCCGGATACGGGTAGGTATACCGTGCGTTTGATAGCGGATTCGGATACCCTTTTTAAGCAGGTGTATATCGAACCGCTTCTGAATATTGGCAGGGACACACTAGTTTGTAACCAGCCTGAATTTATCCTTAGCGTACCGGATAATTTCCGGTGTATCCAGTGGCAGGACGGATCAGATACAAACCATTATTCTGTAACCCAAAGCGGTACTTACATTGCCCGTGCGATAAACTACCAGGGATGCAGACAAAGTGATACTGTCCGTATTGATTTCAATCAGGTACCCCAGCCTGTAATCACGCAAAGCAGCGATACCCTGTATACAGACACTGGTTTCAGTTATCAGTGGTATTACAATGGCAATCCCATTGGTGGTATCCAACACTACCTCCGTGTTTCTCAGAACGGGAGCTATGCGGTGGAGATCACGGACAGTGTGGGATGTAGTAGCCTTTCCGATCCATTCCAGGTAACAGGTATCTATGTTGTTCTGCCTGAAAAGGCCCAATTCAGGGTATATCCTAACCCCGGCTCTACAGGGCAGACAATTTATATAAACGGGAATGAATCCATTCGTTCCATTTGGGTGCATGATCTTTTAGGAAAGCAAATCTTTGAAGCGAAGAACCTTAATACCCAGGAATACAGCATTGAGCAATTACCAAGGGGACTTTATATGTTGACCATCAATCAAAAACAACATTATACCCTCATGATTAAATAATAACATAATCCTATGAAAAAACACTTATTGCTAACGGCATCACTGATGCTGAACGGGATTGTTTTTGCCCAATCCCCGCCATGCGCCACGGATTCGCTCCAGTATCTGTACGAACAGGCTGATCCCCATTATTCTTCCTCCCGCGAGAGCTTTACCAATCGTGTTAACAATTACCGCCAGCACCCTCCCACATCCAGTAATGTGAATTACGGCGACCCATCAACTTCGCTGACACTGGGTTGCAGGACAACGCGGTACCTGATCCCGGTGGTATTCCATATTAACCATGACTCTGCTGTTCAGATAAGCGATACGCAGGTATACCAGCAAATGCAGATACTCAATGATGCTTTCCTGCCGTATAACATACAGTTTTTCCTGGCCAAGAAAAGGCCGAACGGAGCAGGGTTTAATGGTATCAACCGCTTTTCCCCAACGCTTAACAATACCAACAATGAACTGTCTGTCCAAATGGCCAGCCTCACCCAATCCGGTTCCGGGAGCAATTATTTCAATCCGGCCCGTTACCTCAATATCTACGTGGTAAAGGAGATATTGGAAAACGGGCAACAAAGCACGTTAGCAGCCTACAACAGCTCCTATCCCTGGCAGAACTACACGGATGGGATTGTGATACGCCACGAACGCCTTGGGGATTATACCACCTGCACGAACTGCGGGCCACTGGCTATTGATTCAAGGGGTAAGGTGCTTATCCATGAGATAGGACATTACCTGGGACTTTATCACAGCTTTGAAGGGGGCTGTACCGGCGGGTACACCGAAAGTACATGCAGCATACAGGGCGATCTTTGTTGCGACACCCGTCCGGTACAAGGCAAAGGTACGAGTTGTTCTATAGACACTTCGGTACGAAGCTGCTCCACCTATTACCTGGCTATTCCGGAAGACCGCACCAATTACATGGAATACAGCGGGGAAGCCTGTTTGGATCATTTTACTCCCGACCAGGTGAGTATCATGCATGCCTCATTGGAGCTGTATCGCCCCAACCTGATCCACACGGAAAATGTGAATCTCCTGGATTCTTTGTTTTGTGCCAGTTCGGCTTGGTTTGATGCGGATAATAACCAGCTTTGCCCGGGAGATACGATGCGGCTAAGCGGTCACCAGTATACCTCTTCTGTGGATTACTTCTGGGAGTTTAGATATGCTTCGGATTCGTCTGTTTACCTGGACACCACGCTAAACCAATATACCTGGGATTTTGTGGCAAGCGATACAGGTGTATTTGATGTTACCTTGCGTATTGTAGCGATAAACGGGGATACGATCGGTATTACCCGCCACCGCTTCTTAACCGTATCGGATTGCGGTTCCCTGCTTGCCAGCACCCAGGGCCGGTGGTTTTTCGGAGACCATGCCGGTTTATTCTTCTCCTCTTCCGGGGCTTTTAAAGACATTGAACCGAGCAGGGTTCCGCCTAACATCCATTGCAGCGAGGGTTCGATCAGCCAATGCGATAGTGCAGGGAACCTGTTGTTTTACGGGGGAGCGCTGACGCCTAACGATTTCTTTAACCCTGAGTTTCATTTCCAGATTTTCGACAAAAACTACTTGCCTATGCCTGGGGGACGTATCAAGGGCGACCCCAGCGCGGCACAGGGAGGTTTGGTTATCCCTGTGCCGGGCAGCAGCACCCGGTATTATGTAGTCAGCAGCAGCGGGTCAAACGATGCGCAGTCGCTGATGCCGGATAGTATAGGACTGAGGTATACGATTATTGATATGTCTTTAAACAGCGGATTGGGAGGCATTGACCCGAATTACCTCAATGTTCCGGTACAGGCTCCTTCCGGTTCCGAGGTAAGCGTTCTGGACAGTTCCTTTTTAAGCGGGGAGTTTCTTACGGCTATTCCCAAATGTGGGTCTGATGAATACTGGATAATTACCAACGACATATCATCGGGTTCCTATGCCAATTCCGACCTTCTGACCATATTCTCGGTTAGTTCAGGCGGGATTACCCACCACCAGACCACCGACATTGTTTGTTTGGCCAAAGGCGGGCAGTTAAAAGCCTCCCCGGATGGCTCTTTTATAGCTACCGTTGAGAAAATTCTCCGCTTTGATCGCAGCACGGGCACCGTATCGGAATTCCGTGACATCCCGGTTCCTAATAATTGGGGAAAGTCCTTTAGCCCGGATAGTAAGAAGCTCTACCTGCTGGAGGTGGCTTCAACCAATAATGCGATCTGGCAGCTTGACCTGCAAAGCTCGGATTCTTCATTGTCTGCTATCGTTGTGGGTCATACCGGACAAGGCACTTACGATCAATTGCAGTTGGGACCTGATGCTAAGATTTACTTTGCACAGGAGGGAAAAAGCAGGCTTGGCATGATAGAAAACCCTGATCTGCTGGGTAATCTCGTTCAAAACAACGCGTGTGGTTATACAACTCAAGGCCCCATTACACAGAGCGGAGGATTGGGCGGGACCAGTACCACTGGACTGCCTAATATGGTGGATGCCCAAAAAACCGTGAATATTTCCCTGGATTTTATTGCCATAGATAGCGCGTGTGGAACCGTTGCCTTTTATCCCAATGACCTGTGTGCGGGTTCTTATCAATGGGATTTCGGGGATGGTTCTTCCACCTCAAGCCTTATATCTCCTAAACATACGTATTCCACAAAGGATAGCTTCGAGGTAACGCTAACGGTTAACGGCTCCACCCAGGTATCCAAAAAGATCAAGATCGGTTTGGATGCTCCTGAGATATTCGGCATTACCGAAATATGCGATACCAGTACCGAGCAATATTATACCATTGCCAACCCCAATCCCTTTGTCCGTTACAGTTGGAGCAGCGATAGCGGCACAGTCCTTCCTGACATCAGTAGCCCTTATGGTACGCGTGTGTTGTGGAATCACCCGGGGAGCTTGTTTGTGGAGGCTTACTACGATAAGAACGGATGCCGTGCATACGACACATTGTCTGTTGTCTTTAATATTCTGGGTGAGAATCACATTACCGATTCTGTTTCTTCCTGTTTTGCCACCGCCCCCGTGACCTTTGACGGTAACGCTGCTTTATCAACGTTGGGCAATATGCAGTACCAATGGCAGATTAGCCATGACAGCCTGAACTGGATAGCTACCGGTATAGCCGATACGTTGGAAGATTTAACCCTGAGTGAGTTGGATTCAACGGCCTGGTATCGCAGAAAGGCGGTTTCCTCTACTTGCATTTCTTATAGCAATATGCGTAAACTGGTGCCTGCTCCGGGAATCATAAAAGACTTGACTACGGTGGCAATCTGTGGTCCCGGACCGGAAACGCATAGTTTCCCAATTGAATTGGCCAATCCGGCAGGCGATATTTGGATGGAATTCGACCACTACAAAGAAGTAAGTCCGGGGAATTGGGGCTGGACTATGGGTTCCCCGGTTAACTATCCTGACAGTTTCCCTACCAGCGTTGACGAAGGAGACTCTGTTAAAATCCGCGTTATCCGTTCGGGTTGCGAGCAATACACACAAACTGTCGCCGTTAAGCGGGTAAGGTTGATTCCTGACCCATTAAATACTTCTGTTCCTCACCCGCTTAATATGACTGTTACACAGGATTATATCAACATTAACCGGGGAACACCTACGGTGATTACCGCCAGTTTGCATGATACACTCCGATGGTTGCAAAGTGCGGGTAACGGGGATGAATTTTTCCAATGGCAGAAATGCCACACGCTTGTAGTTGGCGGCTATACACCCTGGGAAGATATTCCGGGAGCGAATAACGACACGCTCTTCCTTTCAGGAGATTATTGCGATAGAGGCAATTACCGGGTAATTCTGCGGTCCTACTGGTTCAAGGACGATATGTGTATTGATCTCATTCCTCCGGATTTTGCCAGTGTGAGTATCCCTGAATACATCTGGTCAAAAGACGGGGCAGCGGATACGGCAGCCGAACCGAATCAAGACCCGAACGAGGATTATTGGAACAGTCCCGATCTGTGGAACTGCTGGAAAAGTACGAACTGTACGACACATGAATCCCCGGAATTTATGCAAAACGGTTCTAACCAGGTAAGGACAACCATCCGTAATACGGGTACCCATTCCAGCGGACCCTTCCAGGTTATGTTGTATTGGACGCTTGGAGGCTTCTATGAGAAGTGGCCGTTAAGCTGGCACGAGGATCTGGTGAACAACGGCTTTTATAACCCCAATGATGGAAACACCTACCCAATGGGTAGCGAGATCGATACCATTGATATAAGCAATATGCCGGGAGGTACCAGCATAACCGTTAGCGCATTATGGACGCCACCGTACCCGGGATGGTACGACACCTCTTCCTATTACAATGCTGACGAGCTAAAACACCCCTTGTGTATTCTTTCCCGGATTGTTACCTGTGATGATGAATACCCCTACGGAATGACTATCAATGAGATAGAGCCAACGGGGGATAATGTGATAAACAATAACAATATCGTCACCCGCAATACGGAGGTGTATGATTCCATCGGGAATAACAAAAAAACGCCGGTCTATGTGCTACGGATGGGCAACCAGTCGTCCAATGGCCCACAGAAATTGCGTGTTGCCTTGGATAATGTCATTTCGAATTACTGGACATTGGGTTATTTCACGGTAAGGTTTAGCGGAAACATTTACGATGCCTGGAACGCCGGAGGAAAATCCGGGGCGAACTATACCCTAAGTGGTGATGAGTTCAAAGTGACCAAAGACGATTTCTATCTGGACAATATCGTATTGGATGGAGATGAGTGGGGTTGGATGTATGTGCAGTTTCACCTGAACCCCGGTGTATCGATCACGACCTACCAGGGGACCCAGCTATTCCGTTTTGTGCAGTCTTCCAGTGATACTTCTTCGGAAAGTTATCAGGCAGACGGGGGCTTTAACTTTCTTTTGAACCTGTTGCCGGTGATTTATTCCCCGCCGGAAATGGTAGTGCCGGAATCCAAAGAAAAAGAGGCCGAACAGGGAGCAGAATTGCTCACCTGGGTGCAGAACCGGACGGAAGAGCAAACCGGAGAGGATAAGCCCGAGCAGGGTGTGGACAGAAAAAAAGTAGGCACCACGGTAGTTGCCACCACTGCCAAAGCCTATCCCAACCCAAGTTCGGGGATAATTTATTTTGACCTCAACCTTGAATCGGAAAGGGAGATTTCAATAGAATTGTACGACGGCTTGGGTAAAAAGATGCGGGAGATTCCGCAAAGGGCATATCCTTCGGGCGAGCATACGCTAAGCCTCAACGGCAGCCAGCTTGCACCCGGGCCCTATCTTGCAAAGATCAATGTAAACGGAGAGGTGAAGGCTGTAACGGTAATAATCACCCGATAACAACGAAACAAGAGCCACTAGGGGAGAGAAGAACCCCGCCGGAGAGATTCGGCGGGGATTCTTATATCAACCCCATTTGATTATATGCAGAAGGAAAATGAAAGCTGCTGTGAAGTGCTGGTTTGGAGACGATGATACCATTGCCTTGTTTATCGCAAAGAAATATTGCCAACGGGTCAACCTGGAAGGTTTGTTTTTTGACAGTGCGGAAGAATTGTTGGAAGCGGTATTGGCAGTAAATAACGGTACTTTAGGTATTCCCGATCTGATCCTGCTGGACTTGTACATGTGGACGATTGAAGCGGAACAAGTCGTTACCGTTCCATTTTTTGTTCAGTTTATTGAAAAACACAACATTACCCTTGTGATTATTTCTGCTTCCATTGATAAAGGGGATAAAGAACGCGTAGAATCCCTGCCTTATGTTCACAGCTTTTTCACCAAACCCTTGACCAAGCGTACGCTTGAAAAAATCTTAACGGATGCACCGTGAACCATTTGTTAGCAGGAACATGCCATAGGAGACAGCCAGCTAGTTTTTTATTTTCCGGCTAGTTTGCTACCTTGTGATGGGTATTCTCATAAGGGATTATTCTAACATTTGACATTGTAACAACTGGTAATGCAAGCCCCGTCGTCTTCCAGGCGATGGGGTTTTTCTATGGCATCGGTGTTTATTCCGGTGATCCGGATCCCTGGTTCTAGGATGTTTTTTTAAAAGAAATTATCTTGCGGCTAACTGTGATAAGCAGTTTTTCATTAGTATAAGGGAAACAAAGCCCCGCTTGACTAGGTAGCGGGGCTTTTTTGTTTGCTATGCGATCTTTTTGATAGGATCGAAAACGTCAACCTCCATCCCTTTTTCTTTAAAGCGGTTTTTGGTAGTCCGGGCAATGCCGTTTTCTACTTTGACCGCCATATCCGAATCGTGGACGATTTCATACGAGCCGCGCATTTTACCGTCTTTGGTAGATTGGGAGATCGTAACCAATGCTGAATCCTTATAACGGCTTCTGAGCTTTTTCATCAGGTCGGCATCAATTTTCATGTTGTCCAGGCTGTCAATGAAAATGAAGTTAAACTGGTCGTCTTCTACTTCGCTGACAATATCCTGGTAGGTTCTCAGGTCAGCTACAAAAAGCCTGGGAGATCGTGCGTTGTTATTTAAGAACTTATCCTTGAAGGTCTTGGAAAAGCCTTCCTCTCCACTCACATAGAGGGCTATTCCAAAGTTTTCCGCCAGGTAGTTGGCAAACTGGATGGCAAAGGTGGATTTTCCCTCCCCTGACATGCCGTGCACCACACAATGGAAGTTCACCGAAGGAAACCCAAAGAGGTGCTGCCACGGCCCCTGGAAATTCAGGGCTTGGTAATCCATGTTCATCAATTCCTGGCTGCTGATGATCTTTTCTGAAATATCAGGGGGAATCAATTCTAAGGGAGATTCGGGGGTATCGGGGAGGGTATCTGCCTTGGTTAGAATGGGAGTTTTGAGCGAGGTAAGGCTAAGCCCGGAAAATCCGGTTTGCCCGGAAGTCAGGAGCCTTTGTTTGTTGATATTGCTTTCAATCAACGTTAGCTGCTCTTGCAGCCTGTTTTTGTATGCCTTGAGTTCCGGGAGCCTCTGCTTTTTAAAGTCTTTTCTAAAATCTTCTGTCAGGGTTTCCAGAAGTATTCCAGAGCAAACTCCCGCTACGCCATAAATAAGG
>CAXPEB010000024.1:0-7565 GCA_964215915.1 Bacteroidia bacterium | reverse complement strand
AGTTCAGACGTGTGCTCTTCCGATCTTGGGATTCAACCGAACCAAGTACCTGGAATCCACCATTACGGAAAGGTATTTCGGAGATTCAACATTGGCCCTGAGACGTTCCACCGATAACCTGCTTAAGAACTCCACGCATGTGATTAACGGTGAGATTCGCTGGATACCCGATACCATACAGTTCTTTAACCTGGAACCCACTTTCCGCTGGGAGGGGAGCAACGATATCCGGAAACGTACGGATTTCAACGCCTACCTTTCCAGTCCGGAATCCACCCGGATTTTCAATCAGAACACCCAACAATCCGGGGGCTATTCTTTCGATAATTACCTGAGCTGGAACTGGAAAAAGAGAAAGAACAACCTGGTACTGTATGGTTCCCAGGCGGGGTATAATATCCATTCCGACGGACTCAACGACTACCTTATCATCGAACAAACCGACACATCCGTTACCGGTTCTCCGCAATTGCAGACCCGGGACTCATACAACAAAAGCATTAGCCTGAATACCACATTCAAACATACGTATACCCTTTCCGACTCAGTTAGAATGTATTATGAGGTGACCCATGCTTATCGGAACGGACTGAGGAACGTGGAGGTTTACGCCAGGGATTCCGCTTCTTCCCCGGAGTTTTTTCAAAAGCAGCTTAGTACCGAATTCTATGACAATGTGCAAACCTGGACCGGGGTGGCAGGAATTAACCGGTCTTTGCGGAAAGGCTTCCTTGCCATTTCCGTTTTGGGTGGGTTCTCCGATTACCGCTTGAGAAATGCCCTGAATGATTCCGCCGTGAATTCGCATTTCTCCCTTTTTCATCCATCCATAAGTTACGAATGGAATAAGTCGGGGGGAAATTATCATATGGAATACGAATACGAACAGGAATTACCTGCATCCTGGCAAATGATAGACCTGGTGGACAATACCGACCCTAACCGGGTTAGTCGTGGAAACCCGGCATTGCAGGCATCCAACCATCATCGCTTGTCGTATTACGGGAGATGGAACAATAGCAAAAGAACCATGGGATTTTATTCTTCTGCTGGTATGACGGCCGCAACCCGCACGGTGATTGATGCCCGTTCCTTTGACGAATCCGGTCGTTCGGTTACACAACCGGTAAACCTGGATGATGGGCGCTGGACCTATTCCGTTTATGCAAGAGGGCACTATTATTTGCGTGCGGGAAGGGGCAAAACCTGGAGCCATTCACCCAATATCAGGGCTTATGTTTCGCAAAGGTGGGGTTGGACTTCCCTCAATGGAGCCCTTTACGAAAACCGGAGTCTTACTTTCTATCCCCGGGTAGGTTACAGCCTTCATAAGAATGATTTCCTGGATGCCAGTGTATCGTATTCACCTTCCTACCAATATTCACTTACCCCTGGCCTGAACTCCAGTAGCGGAAGTCTTAACCAGCGTTATGAGTTGGAATTATGGATAGCACCTTTCGAGAAGTTATGGTTTGAAGGTAAATGCTCGTATAACCGGCAAAACTTTACAACACTACCCGATTCACCTACCGAATTTACCTTGCTGAACCTGGCTGTAACGCGGCTTATCCTAAAAGAAAACCGGGGTCAGTTACGCCTGAGTGTTTATGATCTGTTGCACCAGAATCAGAACAGCGAACGGACCAGCGAAGAGAATGCGCTGACCGTAAGCAATGTTAATGCGGTTACCCGCTACTACATGCTGAGTTTTGTTTACAACTTCCATAGCTTCAATACCAAAGGAAGCAGAAGAAGGGGGATACAATTCTGGTGGTAGAACCTCAATGTACTACCTGAAAGCGGCTATGGAAAAGGGTGTTCCCCGTTTTCATTTGGTTCGGGAGCCTCAAAGCGGTCATGGTTCCGGGGTAAAGGATTTCTCCTAACCCTCAACCCTCGCGGATTGAGAGATGAAGGATAAAAGAAGGGGAAGAAAAAGAACGCCAATTGTCAGATAAAGTCTAGTCTATTACAGTTTAGACAAACCCAGAACCTATGGCGTTGCTTCGCGCTTACGTATATTTTCTGAACCAGCTACGCAGCTTGATCTGGATTACTCCAAACAAGGCTTCTTTAAAGATACCGCTGCTCATTTTGGATTCTCCTTCAGAGCGGTCAGTGAAGATAATCGGGACTTCAACCAGTTGGAATCCATACTTCCAGGCGGTGAATTTCATTTCGATCTGGAAGGCATAACCTTTGAACCTTACCATATCAAAGGGAATCTTGTCGAGTACCGCTCTTTTATAGCAAACAAAGCCGGCCGTTGTGTCACGGATATCCATACCTGTCACAAAACGCACATATACCGAAGCGAAATACGACATAAGTACACGCCCCATAGGCCAGTTGACTACATTTACGCCTTTCACATAGCGGGAACCGATACTCATATCGGCACCATCACGGCAGGCCTCATACAAGTGAATAAGGTCAGAGGGGTTATGTGAAAAGTCGGCATCCATTTCAAAAATGTATTGGTATTCCGGATGCTCGAGTGCCCATTGAAACCCGGCGATATAAGCTCGGCCCAATCCGTCTTTGGCTTTTCTTTCCAACAAATGAATACGTTGGGGATAGGCTTCTTGTTTTGCTTTTACAAGAAGCCCGGTTCCGTCCGGTGAACTGTCGTCAACTACGAGAACGTGGAACTCGGGAGTCAATGCCATCACGGTATCCAGCATGCGCTCGATATTCTCTTTCTCTTTGTACGTAGGTATGATAACTAGCCTGTCAGACACGGGATTAAAACAGTTGCCGAAAATAGATGTTCGTACCCGAACTTTCAATACGACCCCTTAAATTTACCTCCGTATGCGTGACAAAATCAAAGCAGTTTTTTTGGATAGGGATGGTATCCTGAATAAGGAGATAGGAGCTTATGTAACTTCTTTAGAGGATTTTACGATTAATGAAGGCGTGGCAGAGGCATTATCCGGTTGGCAGGAGCAAGGATATAAATTCGTAGTAATTACAAACCAGGGAGGAATAGCCAAAGGGCTTTATACGCATGATGAAGTAAACCGCATGCATGCTTTTCTGGAAAATCATCTGAAAGAGTTTGGAGTTAGCTTGCTTGCGGTTTACTATTCTCCGCACCACCCGGATCATGGCAACAGTTTAAGCCGTAAACCCGGTTCGTTGATGTTGGAAAGAGCCATAGCCCGGTATGGGATTGACCCTGCCTTATCTGTGATGATCGGTGATCGTCCCAGAGATGTGGAAGCTGCAGAAGGAGCGGGGGTAAAAGGTGTTTTGGTGGAATCCAATACGGATCTCAGGACGATCCGGCTGGAATAAAAAAGGCAGCCAGTAGCTGCCTCAGGGTGTTATTGTTTATCGGACAGAATTCCGCGGGTATCCGTTCAAGCCGATTCTTCCCAAATGCTTCCGTATCTCTGCGTGGGCAGGGTCGGATTTATTGGAGGTATGGAATACTCTTATTGAGATTTCTTGTGATCGGCCAGGAATTTCTCCAGTCCGATATCGGTGAGGGGATGATTCAAAAGAGCAAGAATGGCATTCAGCGGGGATGTAATCACATGCGCGCCGATCTCAGCACATTTGACAATATGCAGGGGGCTGCGGATGGAAGCTGCCAGTATCTGCGATTGAAAACCCTGGATGGCAAAAATCTGCGACATGGAGGCAATCAGTTCCAGTCCGTTTTGTGAAATATCGTCCAAACGTCCGATGAAAGGAGAAATGTAAGTAGCGCCTGCCTTTGCAGCCAGTATAGCCTGACCGGAAGTGAAAACGAGGGTACAGTTTGTTTTTACTCCGTTTTGATACAGGTAGTTGATGGCTTTCACCCCGTCTTTGATCATGGGTACTTTCACCACGATTTTTTCATCGATGGCAGCAAGGGTTTCTGCTTCGCGCAAGATGCCCTCGTAGTCCGTGGCAATTACTTCTGCGCTGACATCACCATCCACAATATCACAGATGGCCCGGTAATGCGCCAGGATATTTTCATGTCCGCTGATGCCTTCTTTAGCCATAAGAGAGGGGTTGGTAGTTACCCCGTCGAGTATACCAAGATCCTGAGCTTCACGGATCTGGTCAAGATTGGCTGTATCAATGAAAAATTTCATGTCGCAAATTTGCTCCATTCGCCTCAGTTAAACAAAAGGAACAAATCCACAGGCATTAAAATTTTGCATGAAGGCAAGGTAAAGAAAGGGTAAAATTCTACCTTTGCAGCGGCAAGGACAAACGACCAGCTCCTGCTGAATCCCCCAGGTCTTGACGGAAGCAAGGGTAGGCGGTTGTAGCGGTGCGATTTGGACTTGCCATTTTTATTTTCCCTTTTCTGGATCGAGTCAAAAAGTTGTGGGGACTTTAGCTATTCAAAAGAAGAGAACCCTATCCAACGAATCAAAAGAATGCCCACCGCCATAAGGAACAGGGCATTCGGGAATATTGAGCGTATATCTTTCTCCGCTGTAAGGCCGTTTTCCTGCAGCGCGCGCCGCAACAAAAGCGTGCGGGAGCCTGTGCGCCAAATCGCCTTAATCGTTTCTTATGAAACAGGAAGTTGCCTGTTCCCATTATCTTGAAAACAGATATTCTCTAAAGGAATACGGTCATGGAAAAGATTCCAGCGATGGCCAGGCTTTTGTTGCGGAGGTAGGCTGGTGCGGCGGGAAGGCACCTTCAGGAAAAGGGTCCTTTTTTCGCCCATTTTTTAGACAAGTAAAAAATGGGCAGCCAAAAAAGAACAATAGGAGCGACAGGCATTCAACCGGATTGAAGTGTCTCTATGCCCATAGGTGTTGATCCTGATCCCTTTTTCTTCGGCAGGGTCATTTGAGGGAGATTTACTGTTTGGATACCGGGGTGTATCGGTAGTCATTTAGCTTTTCTTCTATCTTTGCTGCGCTATGATCGAGAAAATCAACTGGTACAAAAGCTGGTTTAATTCGCCTTTTTATCCGATTCTCTATCAGAACCGCGACGCTCGCGATGCCCGCCTGCTGCTTGATAATCTGCTCGGAGCACTGGAAATCCATCCCGATGCCCGGATACTCGACCTGGCTTGTGGCAGAGGCAGACATTCCATTTACCTGAATATGAAAGGGTACGATGTTACCGGTCTTGACATGAGCAAAACCAGTGTTCTGGAGGCATCCAAGAGCATTAACAGTAAATTGAGGTTTATGGTGGGGGATATGCGTTCTATTCCCTTTAACGGGCAATTTGATTACGTATTCAACCTGTTTACCAGTTTCGGGTATTTTAACCAGGAAGAAGATCACCTTAAAACACTGGAATCTATTCGCAGTGCGCTGAAACCGGGAGGTGTATTTGTACTGGACTTTTTCAATTCCGTAAAACTTACCCGTGAATTGGTTGAGAATGAAACGGTAGTCGTACAAGACATTACATTCAATATTGCCAGAAGTCTGGTTGATAATAAAATAAGAAAGCAGATTGCTTTTGAATTCGATGGCGTGGATTACTATTTTGAGGAATCCGTAGAAGCGTTTACCCTGGCAGATTTCCGGAATATGCTGGAAAAGTCTGGTTTTCAGATTACTCATGTATTTGGCGATTATGAATTGCATTTGTATGATGAACGTGAATCGGATCGAATCATCCTCATTGCCCGAACATGATACACACACTGGCTAACTGGGACCACGATTTGTTCTTCCTGATCAATCGGGGACTTAGCAATACATTTTTTGACCTGATTATGCCCTGGCTTCGCGAAGCCTGGATATGGCTTCCCGTTTATGGACTCTTGCTTGTGGCTTTTATACGGAAGTACAAATGGAGAAGTGTGGTATGGATATGTGGGTTGATTGTGGCAGTCAGTATGTCGGACCTCCTGGCTTCTTCAGTATTCAAACCGGCTTTCAAAAGGCCAAGACCCTGTCATCACAGCGGACTGGAGCACGAGGTGATTCTCAGGAAAAGAGATGGAAATTGCGGCGGACCTTATGGGTTTGCATCTTCTCATGCTTCCAATCATTTCGCCATAGCACTGTTCTGTATTTCGGCATTGGGGTATGAACGAAGGTTGGTTCCGGGGGTATTGCTTTTCGGTTGGGCTTCGGCAGTGTCCTTCGCCCAGGTCTATGTCGGGGTGCACTTTCCGGCAGATATTCTTATGGGAGCCATTCTGGGAATGCTATCGGCAGGTATTATCTTGCGGCTTCTTAGACGCATCAGCAATTATCGATCTACATGAATTACGAGCACATTCTGGTCAATGAACAAATTGCGGAGCATATTGCATTGATCCGCCTGAACCGCCCGAAAGAGTTAAACGCCCTTAACCTGCAACTAATGGGAGAGTTGAAGCTGGCTTTGAAGGAGTTGGATGAAAACGACGGTGTCAGGGTGATCATTCTGACCGGAAATGAAAGGGCATTTGCAGCAGGAGCAGATATCAAACAAATGAGCGACAAGAACGCCATTGATATGCTCAAAATAGACCAGTTTAGTACCTGGGATCAGATTAAAAAAACGAAGAAACCCATTGTTGCTGCCGTTTCAGGGTTTGCTTTGGGCGGAGGTTGTGAACTGGTAATGCATTGTGATTGTGTGATCGCTTCTGAAACCGCGCAATTCGGTCAGCCTGAGATCCGAATCGGGGTAATGCCCGGTGCGGGAGGCACTCAGCGTCTGCCAAAGGCCGTAGGGAAAGCGTTGGCTATGGAAATGGTGCTTACGGGGGAGTTTATTAATGCCGACCGGGCTTTGCAGGCCGGATTAATCAATAAGGTGGTGCCGGTGGAATTATTGATGGATGAGGCGATTAAGCTTGCTCAAAAAATGGCAAGAAATTCCCCATTGGCGTTGCAGCTTGCTAAAGAAGCTGTTTTGAAATCATTTGAAAACAGCCTTTCAGAAGGACTGTATTTCGAAAGAAAGAACTTCTATCTTTTGTTTGCCACGGAAGACCAAAAAGAAGGAATGGCAGCTTTTGTAGAAAAGCGTTCCCCTACATTTCACGGAAAATAAGGGGCTTTACCCGGCAATTCGGGAATGCGTATCAGAGTCACCCGATTTTTTTCCGGATCGGATGCTGTTTCGCAAGTGAAACATTTGGTAGTGAGAAGCAATATTCAGCACTACGCTTTCCGTAATCGGAGGTTCAATAAGGTAGGAGGGTTCTTTGAATCGTTCCCCCATTCTAATCGCAATTTCCCGGTATTCTCTTATTGATGGGGTATCGATGATGATAAATGGTTGTGTCTTGTGTTTTGCATTAATCTCGTGGTATTCTCTAAGCAGGTTGCTGAACTCCAAACCGTTCGAACTGTCAAGATAAAGGTTAATGATCATCAGGGAATACCCTTCATGCTGTGTATTTCCCAAATTTTTGGTGATGGTTTTTAGCGCAGTCAAACAACTGGTGAAAATTTCGATCTGGGTATTTGAAAATACTTTTTGAAGAAGCAATTTTTTGAGAAAGGCTCTTTTAAAGTCGTCATCCAGTATCAGGATTTGTGGGAGTGAGTGTTTCATAACTAGCGAGTTTGGATGGATCAATTCGGAAATATTACCAGCAAGTAAGGAAGTTAACGGAATGAAATTCCTGATCTTAAACAGGT
>CAXPEB010000023.1:0-45731 GCA_964215915.1 Bacteroidia bacterium | reverse complement strand
GACCGGCATGGCCGGTCTTTTTTTATGGTCAGAGCTACACGGAATATTCAGCATAGCCTTTCTTCACGTTGACTAACGAATCAATACAAAAGCCGCCCAATAATAAGGCGGGTACTTTTCGCGCATGGAGGCCTGAGCTGCATTAAATGCCTTTTCAATACCTTGACCATCGGAAAGATTCCGGTAAAAATGGTTCATGAATTCCACCGTTTCCTGATCGGGAACCTGCCACAGCGACATGACGATGTACTCTACACCGGCCTGCTTGAAGGCCCGCTGTAACCCGAACACTCCTTCACTTCCCCGGATATCGCCCAGTCCGGTCTCACAAGCGGAAAGCACTGCCAAACGCGTATTGCTCAGGTCCATTGCCGCCACCTCGTAGGCGGTTAGGATACCATCATCGGTCCCCCCGGGAACCGTCTGCCCGGTCCAGGCCGTATTGGCCCCGGAAAGGATTAGTCCCGAACGCAACAGGGGGTTATCAGCGGTTTCATATACATTGGCTTCTTTACCGGAAGCTTTTTGTTCCGGGAAGAAATATCCGTGTGTGGACAGGTGCAGGATAGAAGGCCCTTGTGCCATGCTTTTTTTGACATTCTCTTCATAAGCTTCCTCGCCGGTCTTCAGGTCGACAGTGACGCCATTTCCCTTTAGGGTCCCGGCAATATCCTGTACTTCGGTGAGGGTACCTGCCAGATATGACCAGGCACGTGCGCCATTTCCGCCACGCATGACAAACTGAGGCTGTTCTTCTCCGGGCTTGGTTTTGGAAAGGATCTGTCCCGGAGTCATATCAAACCGGGCTCCACCCAGCAAAAGGGCGGTTCCGGGTATAAAGGTTCCGGGCTTATCCAGCAGCATACGGCCGGAGCTGAGCGCAGCCATTTCATAACGGGAAGACAGGTAGGTACCCTCCGGTGTTTTGAGGGCAGCCAGTGAGATCTTGTTGATCGACCCGGAAGGCGAATAATACACCCGGGTAGCAGCCCCCAGTACTTTCTCCAGGGGCTTCCAGATATAGAGGTAGAGGGAATCATCCCCGGGAACCGGAACCTGTTTATCCGGTACGGCTCCGGCACCGCGCGTTTCTCCATAAAGGGCATTCACAAGGTTCCGATCACTGCCGGCCCGGAAACCGGATAGGTATTGCTGCAATTGCGCTTCCCCGAACAGGGGGATCAGTGCCGGTGATTCCATATCCGCCTTCAGCACAAGTGCCGCCAGGCTCGGGGTTTCTTCATAAAAAGTACGGTAACTGACAAACTCCACCAGGGCCTCGCCTTTAGCTAGTTTCTTCCGGATATCTTTCCAGGAATAGAGGCTTTGATCCAGGAACTGCCCCTGCCCCAGGGAACTGACCAGGTCCTTTTCCATCCTTTCCGACTTTTTCTGCAAATCAGCGAAGTCGTCTCTCCGAAATTCGGCCTTCTTGCTGAGTTCAGTTGCCAGTTGACTCCGGAGGTTCTGCAAATCCATATACTGCTGCCGTACCCGCGGATCCTTATTTTCCAAAGCCGCCTTTCTAAGCCTGTTCCCCGACTCCAGTATCATGCCTTTCATCATCAACTCCACATCCATAGCCAGCCCGCCTAAAGCCGGGTATTCTGCAACCTTGTCAACCGCAATCGCCTGCAGTTGCTTCAACTCACTCATTTTCCTGTTCAGGAACCTCAGTTTCTCACTTTCCGTCATAAAGCGGAAATAGGTGGAAAACTGGTTCCCGATAAGCTTCACTGCTTCATTGTACCGATCCATACCTGCCTTGTAATTACCGGCATAGGTATGACTAGTGGCCAGCAGGGTAAGCTCGTAGCTAAGAGAGGGGTGTTCTTTTCCCAGGAGTTCCACCTTCAACGCATACGCTTTTTCCATCCATTCCATGCCCTTGTCAGGTTCCCCCAGGTTGGTATGGCACATCGCGATCTTACTCATCAAGTCAGCAGCGTCCAGGGTGTTGGCCCCATACTCCTGTTCCTGAACCCTGTAAAGGGTCGAATACATGCGAAGGGCATGGGCATGATCCCCCTGATCTTCATAGATGCCCGCCAGGTTTTCCCGCAGCATAAGCAGGAGTGGCGTTTTTTCTCCCGAGGTTTCTGACAGGAGCTTCTCCGTTTCCTCCAGCTCTTTCTTTGCCAACTCCAGCTCACCTTTGTCCTGCAGGAACACCGCCCTGTTATGTCGGGCATTGAGGTACTCCTGGCTTTGTTTCCCATTGAAACGTTCCCAGCCTTTCAGTTCCTCGTCATAGAGCTTCCTTGCTTCTTCGTCGCGTCCGGTCTGATGCAGGAAATTGGCAAAATTCCCCAGAATGGTCAGCCGGCCTTCTTCTCCCATATCGCCGGCGTGTTTCATCAATACCGTATAACATTCATTGGCCTTATCGAACTGTTCCCTGTTGGTATAAAACAGGGCGGCATTGGAAGCAATGGTCAGGTAAGCAGGATCGGACTGCCCGAGTTTTTCTCCGGCCTGCTCCAGAAGAGAAGCATAAAGTTCCCCGGCCTCCCGGATCATTCCCGCCCCTTCGTAAAAGCTTCCGAGGGTTGCGCTTTTTTCGAACCAGTCGGGATGATAAGGTCCCAGCAGTTCCTCCACAATACGGCGTGATTTGTTAATGAGCAGGATGCCCCGGTTATAATCGCCGGAATTGCCCAGGCTGATTCCCCAATTGCCGAGCACGGTAGCAGTAGGAATACTCTTCTCCGAATACACAGATACGCGTATGTCATAAGATCTCTGGTAAAGAGCCAGGGCTTTTTTATGATCTCCCCTTTCCGAGTACAGAACCGCCAGGTTATTGAGTATCGTGGCGTAGAGGGAGGTGCCGCTTGCTTCCTGCCGGTCGCAAATGGTCTTGGCCCTCATCAGGATCTCTTCTTCCGTTTTCAACTCGCCCATGGCACCCAGTATGACTCCTTTGGTATTGAGGGTGGCCGCATAATCCACGGCATCGGTTTCCGTATACCGGAGGGTATAGCGTTCGCATTTTTCAATGAGTATACGGGCTTCCTTCAGTTTGAAGCGCTTTCTTTTTATGATGGACTGGTTGTTATAGATGTAAGCGATCAACAGCGGGTCTTCACTTACCGCCTCCTCTTCAAGGAGATGGATCGCTTCCTCGTTGAGTATCTCTGCCTCCCTGAGCAGTTCCAGTTCATCATACAGTCCGCCCAGTTGCAGCACCACGTTCACATACAACTCCCCTTTACCGACATGATTGACACAATGCACCTGTGCCTGTTCCAGGAAATAACGGGCGGAATCAAACCGCTGGTAGGCCTGGTAAAACCCTCCGAGGTTCACCAGGATGGCCACCTCATTGGTATCGCTATGGAGATGTTTGCGGGCATTCCATCCACGAATGACATGCTGAAGATCGATGGCCGTACGGTAATTATAGGCTTCAAATTCTTCGAAAGAGCGGTTATTGACTTCATCCAGCTCCTCTTCGGTTTGCGCCCGGGCAGAGGAAACAAATAAGAGCAGGAACAGAAGCAGCACGGAATATTTCATACCCCGAAACTACTTTCTGCAATGCGCTTCCCGATCCGTAGCGCTGGGTATTTTCAGCCGGACGGACCGGTTCCGAATCCATAGAAAAACTGTGGAAATTCCTACCTTTACCGACCATGAAGTACGACAAGATCGATAAACAGCTCTTTATAGATAACCGTAAGAAGTTTACGGCCCAGATGAAGCCCAACAGCATTGCGATCCTGACCTCCAATTACGAATACGTATGGAATGGGGATGCTACGCACAGCTTCAAGCAGAATTCAAACCTGTTCTGGTTATGCGGTATCGATCAGGAAGACAGTATCCTGGTACTTTTTCCGGATTGTCCGGTTCCCGAATTCCGCGAAGCCCTGTTCCTGAAACAGACCAACGAGCATATTGCGGTCTGGGAAGGTTACAAATACACCAAGCCCGATGCCACGGCCACTTCCGGAATTCCCAATGTATTCTGGAACACCGAATTCCGGGATAAGATCCGCCCGGTCATCAATATGGCGGATACCATTTACCTGAGCCTCAACGAAAACGATCGTTTTGCGTATAAGTCGCCTTATGCCGAGCTTGACTTTGCCCGGCAACTGCAGCAGGATTACCCGCTGCACCATTATGAGCGGGCGGCACCGATTCTGCAGCGCCTTCGTTCGATCAAGTCGGAAACGGAGCTGGCGCTTATCCGCAAAGCCATTTCCATTTCCAAGAAGGGTTTTGAACGGATCATGCGTTTTGTGAAACCGGGTGTGATGGAATACGAAGTGGAGGCAGAGCTTATCCATGAGTATATCCGCAATGGTGCCAACGGGCACTCCTTCCACCCGATCGTTGCCAGCGGGGAAAGCGCTTGTATCCTGCATTACGTGGAAAACAAACGTCCCTGCAAAGACGGCGACCTGTTACTGATCGATTCCGGGGTAGACTATGCCAACTACGCTTCCGACATGACGCGGGTGGTTCCTGTAAACGGCCGCTTTACCGAAAGGCAAAAGCAGGTGTACAATGCCGTATTGCGTACCATGCGTGCTGCCCAGAAGCTGCTTGTTCCGGGCACCTACCTGATGGAATATCATAAAGTAGTGGGTGAGATCATTGAGAAAGAAATGGTGGATCTCGGAATCCTGACTATGGAGGATATCCGCAACCAGGATCCTTCCTGGCCTGCTTATAAAAAGTACTTTGTTCATGGCACCTCGCATTTTATGGGTATCGATGTGCACGATGTGGGAATGCGCTATGAACCGATGAAGGCCGGTATGGTCTTCACCTGTGAACCTGGCATCTATATCCAGGAAGAAGGTATCGGTATCCGGATAGAAAACGATATATTGATCACGGAAAACGGTCCGTATGACCTCATGGACGAGATCAACATGCCTATAGAAACCGAGGAGATCGAAGACTTCATGAACCAATCCGTAAAAGCCTGATCGATTGAGCAACCCCGAAACCAGCATACAACTTATTGAGCGGGTCAGAGCCGGTGAAAAACAGGCTTTGGCAGACCTGTACGATGCTTATTCGGGGATGGTATACGGACTGGTGTTGCGTATGGTTTATAGCGAACCCGTAGCCCAGGAAATCGTGCAGGATGTGTTTCTGAAAGTATGGAACAACATCAAGTCATACGATGCCAGCAAGTCCAGGATCTCTACCTGGATCATGAATATTGCACGCAACCGGGCCATTGATGAGATCCGAAGTAAGCGCTTTAAGAATGATCGGGAAAACCAATCCATAGAAAACTCCGTACAACAAATTGAAGCCCTTGGCGGATCAGAGATCAAAACCGATTCTATCGGGTTGAAATCCGTGATGCGCCGTTTGAGGCCGGAACAGCAAAAGCTGATAGAGCTGGTATATTTCGGCGGGTTTACGCATGAAGAAGCCGCCAAAGAGCTATCCATACCACTCGGGACGGTCAAAACCCGAATCCGAAGCAGTATCCAGGAACTACGTAAACAGTTAAGAGTTGAGCAGTAAAGACTTCATACAATCCGGACTACTTGAGCTTTATGCTCTCGGGCTCTGTTCCGACACGGAGCGTGAACAGGTGGAGCAGGCTCTTGCCACTGATGAACAGGTGCGCAGGGAGTATGATGCGATCTGTACTGCCCTGGACCATCTTGCCTCCGAACAAAGTACTCCGCCTCCCTCCGATTTGAAGGATAGGATTATGGGAGCCCTGGAAGAAAAGGAAGAGCAGGAAGAAGAACATCCGGAAGTGCGGGAACCGGCCAAGCCCAGGCAGGAGAATACGCTAAAAGCGGCAGACAGTCCGGCACCTTCCCGGGTAACATCAATACAAAGCAGCAACAGACGCACTTATCGCTGGCTTGCAGCGGCATCAGTGGTATTGCTTGCAGGCAGCCTGGCTTTGAATTATGTCCTGTACGAGCGCATGAACAAAGCCGAAGAAGAAGTGGCTTTCCTCCGCAATAACAACATGCTGCTCAGTGACGAAAACGGAATCATCAAGTCACGGTATGAAGTGCTTCAGGAACAATATGCCTTCCTTGCCGACCGGAATATGAAGGCCTTGAACCTGGCGGGAACAGAAAACTACCCGGAGCCGGAAGCGGTATTGTTCTGGAACAAGGAAAAAGGAGACGTCATTTTGGTTACCAGTTCTTTGCCTGAACTGAAGCAAAATGAACAATATCAATTATGGGCCATTGACGGTGGCGTGCCGAAAAATGCGGGACTGGTTCCCGAGGACTTTGTAAACGGAGGTGCGTACAAACTCAAAAACATAGGTAGTTCCGAAGCCTTTGCCATTACCATCGAACGAAAAGGCGGGTCTGCAGTTCCCACTTTAGATAAGATGGTCGTTTTCGGCAAGTTATAAGCCATTAACCGCCGCTTATCAGATTATACCGCCACTCAACAGATAAGCTGTTCAGCCTAGCTTGGTTTGCTTGTTTTTACAAAAGAATGACCTAATATTGTAAATACACACGCTCTAGTAAAAACACAGAACCAAATCCCTATGAAATCCATCCTGTACTTGGGTGTTGCATTCATTGTGCTTATTTCGTCCCAGATCTATCTGGAACAACAAAACCGGCTGTCTCCGGAAGGAACCGATTCGGAAAACGACAGCTTAAGTACCCGCTATAAAATCCTTAATGGCCGCATCTATTACCTGTCCGAAAACGATCACTGGCAGGCCACGGACCTCGCCTACTGGTCCGGGAAAAACGGCTATTACTACTTCGTGCAATCAGGTATGTTCTATCAATCGGCAAACGGCATTCAGTGGGAACCGGTGAGCAACAAAGAACAGGCGCTGTTTCGCTAATTCGTCCCTCTTTTTCCTGCTGTATACAAAAGTTTTCCATCAAGTCTTATTGGTTTTCATGCAGCCTATGCCAACGATTTGGCAGAAGACCGATCAAGATCAAAACCTGTGGGCCGGAAGACACCTTAATATTTGAACTCCTTCGTTTAGATTGTTCTTTTTTTGGATGCCTCATCCTGAACAGCCTTCCTCCTAGTTTGCCAATATTTTGAACTCCGTACGCCGGTTTAGCTGGTGCTGTTCCTCCGGACAATCCACGCCATCCGGACAGGGGGCAATCAGCTGTGTTTCTCCATAATATTTGTAACTGATACGATAAGGGTCTATTCCCTTCGAACGCAGGTACTCAATTGCGGCTTTCGCACGCTCCAAACTGAGCTGCCGGTTGTATTCCCCGCTAGCTCTCGAATCGGTATGCGAACCAATCTCAATTTGCAGGTACGGGTTATCCAGCATAATCTTCACCAGGGTATCAAGGACAACGGCCGCATCTTCACGGATCACCGAGCTGTTCAGGTCGTAATAGATATTCCTGAGTTTGATTTTCTGATTGATCTCAGAAGTCCGCAATCTCACTTCCTTCACCACCTGGGAATCAGGCATAACGAATTTCTCTTTATGAAGCAGGAAACCTTCTTTGAAGGCTTCAAGCTCATAGGTTTCCCCTGCATCAATGGCGAGGTCGAAATAGCCCAGGGCATTGGAAGAAGTGATTTCACTGAAGCCATCGCTTCCGTGTATCTTGATCAGGGCACCGTCAATTAGCGAATCATTGGCATCATTGATTACCACACCCGAGAAGTTAACCCATTTGCCCGGCACCAGTTCGGCAAGCAGCATGGTGTCTTTATCTTCATAAAGCCCTACCGATGAAAAGGCAAAACGCTTGGGGGCATAACCTTTCCGTTCCGCAGTAATACGGAAGCGGTTATCAATAGGAACACAGAGATGCACCTTACCGTCGGCACCCGTCATGAGTTCTTCCGTGAACTGGTAGCCATTGGTGATACGCACCACCGCTTTAGGGATCAGGTCATAGGTATTGCTATCCATAACCGTGATGCTCACACATACCTTGATTTTCCGGAAGGTATAAATATCGTCAAAACCCTTTCCTCCCTTACGGTTGGAAGCCAGAAAGCCGGAGTTGCCATCTGCATTGAACACAAAACCGAAATCATCCTGGAAACTGTTCACAGGATAACCGAGGTTTTTGGGAGCAGACCAGCTACCGCGCATATACTGGCTTACAAAAATATCCAGTCCTCCCAATCCGGGGTGATAATCGGAAGAGAACGAAAGCAAGGTATCTCCGTAAAGTGACGGGAATAACTCGTTTCCCGGTGAGTTGACTTTCGGACCAAGATTCTCGGGTTCAGCCCATTCGTGCTCCCCGATTTTACGAGCCATCCAGATATCGGTACCGCCTTGTCCGCCCGGCATATCCGAGGCAAAATACAGGGTGTTTCCATCCCTGCTCAGACAGGGGTGACCCACTGAGTATTCTTTGGAATTGAAGTTTACCTGAACCGGTTTGGTCCATTTCCCGTCCACCTTATCAATGTACAAGATCATCAGGCGGGTAACTCCGTTTTCATCGGTGATGGCCCGACCGTTTTCCACATGGTTCCGGGTAAAATACATACGCCGTCCGCTTTGCTCAAATACGGCAGGACCAACATGAAAGCGTGCGCTGTTGCGAAGAACAAAAGGTGCCGGATTCCCACCCGAATCGGCAACGGACATAAGCTTCAGATAAGGCAGGTTATCCCAGCCGTATTTTCCGCCGTCCACATCCCGGATGCGGTTACTGGTAAATACCAGCTGGTCCTGATAGTGTACCGGGCAGAACTCCATATAGGCGGTATTGTATTGCCAGGATTCTACTCCATAGCCTTCCGGGTTGTTCAACCATTCGGGCGTCATGTCACAGGATCGAAGCAGTTCCCTTACCTCCATGCTGGATGGATTGCGCCTTAGGTATTGAATGAACCACGGTTTGGCTTCCCGGTAAAGCCCCTGGTTCTTCAGGAGTTTCCCGTATTCCAGGTAATATTCAGGGTTGGCTTTGCGATCGAAGGCCAGCACCCGGAAATAGCTGATAGCATTGGTATAATCACGAACCTTAAGGTAGGAGTATGCCAGAAGCACCAGAGCGTCGGGGTTACTGTTCTGCTTATAGGATTTTTCCAGGTATGGAATGGCTTCCGAATACCTGAACTGGTTGTATAGCTTTTCTCCTTTAACGAACTGCTTGTCCTGAGCCGATACCAGCATCACGGTTAACGATAGCAGCAGGGAAATAATAACTCTCATGTCAGAAATAGCGCGGACTTAATACTTTGGATTTGTCGAAAGAGTACTCAAACCCGATCATAACTTCATGGCTTCCTTTGGAAACATTCCCTACCACCCCGAAAGGCACATCATACGCATACCCGAACCACCAATTGCTGTTAAGCTGGTACTGGGCCATCAGGCTGGCCTCCTGGTAGCTTCGGTAGGAGACTCCCAGGTATAGGGCATCGCGATAGATCACGGTAGCGTTAAGGTCGAATTGTGCCGGAGCATTCTTCACCAGCTTGAGCATGGCCGACGGTTTGAATTTGTAGTCTTCATTAATTGGCAGCAGGTAGGATCCGGTAAGGAAATAATGATTGACCGGATTTACGACCGTATACCCTGCCGACTCGAGAACTTCTTTATTGAAAATATGCGGCACCCCCAGCCCCAATGCAAACCGGGAGCTTTGATAATAGATACCGGCACCGGCATTAAACACCGTTTTCGATTCATTCCCCCTGAAAGCCACGTCACCCGAGTTCTCCAGCTTCAGGCTGTTCCAATCGTAGGAAAACTGATAGAATCCCCCGCTTAATCCCATGGACAGGCTACCTTTCTGCAGCATCACCCGGTAAGCATAATTGAAATTCAGGAAATTTTGTTTCTGCACCCCGATGCGGTCGTTGAAGACATTGATGCCCCAGGCTCCGTTGGTTCCCCGTAGCGGAGAATGCACCGACATATTGGCCGTAACCGGGGCTCCTTCAAAACCGGTCCATTGGTTCCGGTAAAACAAGGTAGCACTCAGCTGGTCCCTGCTTCCGGCATAGGCCGGATTGAGGGTTAGCATATTGTACAGGTACTGGCTGAACATAGGGTCCTGCTGTGCCGTTGCCTGTAGGGCAAAGAGCAGAAAGGTAAAGTAAACCGTAAGTCGTTTCATGCTCTTAGCGTTCGATAACAATAAATCCTTTATACACCACATCTTCTTCAGGTGCTTTGATCACATAATAATAGGTACCGGTTGGCAGGGCTTCTCCCTTCCGGTTTACACCGCCCCAGGAATTGTCGTAGTTTGTCATCTGCCACACCACATTTCCCCAGCGGTTGAGGATAATCACTTCGTTGTTGTTGATCAGTTCGATTCCATCCACCACCCAGGTATCGTTCACGCCATCGCCGTTGGGAGAGATCCCATTGGGGATATCCAGATCTTCCCGGTCAAGCACATTGACAAACACATCCGTGGAATCACACAGGCTGGGTTGAGCGTTGTCGCAGACAGCGTAACGGAAACGGTCTGACCCGACAAAATTCTTATTGGGAGTATAGCGGAACTGGGTCCCTTCCATGGTCACCGTACCGTTGGCGGCACCGCTAAGCAGTTGCAAGGTGATCGGATCGCCATCAGGGTCCTTGTCATTGGCCAACACGGTAATGAGGCGTGAACGGTTTCGGTAAGTTGTTGCCGTATCAAATACGGCCAGTGGCGGGTCATTCACCGGAAAAACCGTCAACCTGAGCCAGGCAGTATCGCATACGGAGGGTTTCTCCACCGTACACAGGGCATAGCGAATGGAATCCAACCCGGAATAGTCGGGTGAGGGAATATAGCGCAGGCTGTCATCGATTGTGACCGTTGCCACACCGTGACGCGGATTGACCATTACCTGGATTAGGGTGGGTTCGAATTCGGTATCGTTGGATTTCACATAGGTCCCTACGGCCACATCCTCCTGGGTCGTATTGACATCATCCTGGGCAAACACCGATGATTTCACTTCGTATACCACCCGAGCCGTATCGCAATAGGTCCCTACAAGGTTCGTGCAGACCACATAGTACAGTGTATCGAAGCCTTTGTAATAAAGGTTAGGTTGATAGATGACCGAATCGCCGGAAATGCTGGCAACACCATGTTGCGGACCGGACAGGATGGAAACCGTTGCAGCACCGTAAATGGTATCGTTCCGGGTCACTTTTTCCCTGCTGCTGCGGTTCATGTAAAGAGAATAGGCATCATCAGCTGCATCCAGCCTGGGTTGTATTCGTATATAGATCAGCGAAGAATCACAAATTGTGAAGGGGTTGTAGGCACAAACGCGGTAACTCATGGTATCGTAGCCGAAATAGTTCGTCTGTGGCACAAAGCGGATACTATCACCTATTACTGCCACACTTCCGTGATTAGGCGGAACCAGCACGGTCATCACACTTGGCAGATCGATCACGTCATTTGTTTTCGGATGGATATATCCTGTCTGGTTCATTACCAGGTTTACATAGTCGTCAAAAGTCTCCACGCCTACTTTGATATCTACAATTACCCAGGCAATGTCACAAACTACCGGATTGGTGCTCGAGCAGATTTGGTAAGAGAAGCTGTCCTTTCCAATAAATCCGTTTGCCGGGGTATAGATAAAGTAGCTTCCGTTCCAGGTCACTGAACCAAAAAGAGGGGAAACCAGTTCCTGGGTAGAAACAGGCACATTGATGGAATCATTGGACAGCACAGGAATATTCACTGCCTGATTCCTGAAGGAGGTGGCCTGATCATTTTTCGCCTTCACGATAACATCTTCAACCGTTAGGATTACCCAGGCACTGTCGCAATACTGCGGTTGCAACAATGTACAAAGGCAATACATCAGGCTGTCTTTGCCCACATAACCGAGGTTTGGGGTATAGCTGATGGAATCAAAATTCACTACGGAAGCGCTACCGTTTACAGGAGGTTTGCAAATGCTGACACGCACATTCCGGTTATAGATATCGTTCTTTTTAACCTGCACCACCACATTGTCGTTTTTGGTCACGTTCGACTGGTCGTTGAAAGGATCGACAATGGTAAGTCGGCAGAAGGTATTTCCTCTCGGAAGCACCAGTGCGGTTGTAAGGGAACCAGCGGTACCTGCAGTTGCCCCATAAGCTCCGTTATAATTATTTGACCCGGAGTTCACGATTTTTCCATTGAGTCCACCACTAAGGCTGGTATTCAGCGATGAGGGTTGGGTGGAAGCACTAAGCCCGACATAACCGCCGCCGCCGCCACCACCTGTTCCGTGTGTCGCGGCCAGGTTCAAGCTGAGGTTATTGTGTGAGTTATTGTCGGCGCCTTTTCCGCCGCGAGCCTGGATGTTGAGGGTCCCGTTCACGGTATTGGTATACAGCAACACAGATCCACCTGCACCGCCTCCGCCGCCGCCATCGCGTCCGGCTGTGGTATCCTGATTGGCACCATCGGCATAAATGGTCCTGCTGTAAGAATATATTTTAGGAGCGATGAGGATGACAATACCGCCACCGCGTCCACCGCTTCCGCCTTCTCCGCCACCGGCCGAGGGAAGATCATTTTGATGACCGCCACCACCGCCGCTGCCCAGGAAAACCCGGTCCTTGTAATTGTTGTAGTTGAATGCACGTCCGCCTATGCCACCGTTATGCGTGGTGGTATCATTACATCCCTGAACTCCCGAGTTCACATACGATTGTTTCCCGCCAAGTCCGCCTATGCCGCCGTTACCACCACCGGCACCACCGGTATTGTGGTTGTTTCCGCCGCCACCGCCGCTTCCCCAGGGACCACGACCGGTAATATGGTTGCCGTCCACAACGACAAAGCTCTCTCCTTTATAACCTCCGTGATAGGAATTGGTGAACTGCCCGAACGAGTAATCCATCACCGAACACGTATAGTTGGCATTGGAACGTACTCCGCCGCGGAAGCCCGCACCGCTCACATTAATATCGGCATAAAACACCAGGGAATCACGTGCTTCCAATACTACCACACCGCCGGTATTTCCATTCCAGGGATTGCTGAGCAGGGTCCCGGTAATGTTAAACACATCGGCTGTGGGCACTGAGATCATTTGCATTCGCGATGCAGGGTCATAATCCACCGATTTGAGTTGGTAGACCATCGCCACCGTATCGCCAAAAATGCTATCGATATAATTAAGCTCGAAAAGACCTGCGTTGTGCAGGGTAGTAAGTGTACCGAAATTAGCGTCGTTACCCTTGTATACCTCTGCCCCTTTCATCTGGATGATCAGAACCTGCTGGCCTGCGCTGTAGTTCTGAGGATCTGCTACACGAATCTGACAGGTGCTAATTACATCTGTAACCTGTGTATAGGTATTAATCACTCCTCCCATATTGAGATTTTGGGCATTCAGCCCGATGCTTATCAGCATCATTGGGAGCAGATAAATAATTTTTCTCATGTGTGCCGAAGGGTTTTCAATTCCCGAACCAAAACCAGGGCACCCTGTTAAAGGTCGCCCGACTGTTGCGTCAAAGTAACGGAATATGCGGAAATACAGCCAAAAGAGCAGGCACAAAAAAAGCCCGTCAGGATGACGAGCTTCTGTTATTTTAGTCTCAATATGGGAATGATTCCAAATTATCTCAAATCCACCACCTGAATTCCCGCTTTGGTAGAAGGATCGAAATCGAAGAAGTTTGCTGCGAGATTGATATTCCTAACCTGTTGGGTAATGGTATATTTCATTTTCCTTCCGGAGCGGAAAAAGATCTCGGAAGAAAGGATTTGTTTGGCGACACGATCAATACTCAGTTTGATCTTGGTATACTCTTTCCGTTCCACATTGTCTTTGGGAGCGAGTTCAATGATATCCACCATACGGCCGTTCTCATTTTTTTCTTCCACCCAAACGTACTTGAACCCTTTGTCATACATGGTGAAGATATTGTTGGGAGTAATCTCCCGCTCATCCGGGTTAAAGTTGGTGATCTGAACTTCGTTCACATCCTTCATATAATACCACTGTGTCTTTCCATTGCAGATTATGTCAACGGTAGCCATTTCCACTTTGAAATTATCGTCTTTCAGGTACAGGGTACCTTTTTCGATGCTGGGTTTTTTGGATCCCGGTTCGGTAATATGAAGTTCGAAGGTTGCCTTAAGTGTTTTAAGATTCTTATAACTGCGGCTAACCTGATTCAGAATTTTCTGCGCCTTCCTTACATTGTCTTGTCCGTAGCTGACAGCGGTGATCAAAACAAAAGAAAGGGCGAGGATTTTTTTGAACATGGGGTATAAAATTTAGCGAGTTTAACTTATTCCTGTGAATTATCTAAACCGTTCAAAAGTTGTTCCAACTCCAGCTCGTCACGTACCCGCACTTCACGTGCCTTGCTGCCTTCGAACGGACCCACGATACCTGCCTGCTCAAGCTGATCAATTAAACGGCCGGCCCTGTTGTAGCCAAGTTTCAGGCGTCGCTGCAACATGGAAGTAGACCCTTGCTGGGTCTGTACCACCACTCTGGCCGCTTCCTCGAAAAGGCTGTCGCGATCATTGGGATCAAAGCCTTCATGACCACTGTCGCCGTCAGCATCCTGCACTTCCGGCAACAGGAACGCACTTCCGAATCCCCGTTGGTTCCCGATAAAATCGGTAATCTCTTCCACTTCCGGTGTATCCACGAAGGGACATTGCAGGCGGATCAGGTCGCTGCCGTTGCTGAAGAGCATATCCCCTCTTCCTATCAACTGATCGGCTCCGTTACCGTCAAGGATGGTTCGGCTATCGATCTTGGAAGTAACCCGGAATGCAATCCTGCCCGGGAAATTCGCTTTGATAGTACCTGTGATCACATTGACCGAAGGGCGCTGGGTTGCCAGGATCAGGTGAATTCCTATGGCCCTTGCCAGCTGGGCAAGACGCCCGATGGGGAATTCTACCTCCTTCCCTGCCGTCATCATAAGATCTGCCAATTCGTCAATGACAACCACGATATAAGGCATAAAATGATGTCCTTCCGTGGGCAGGAGCTTGCGTTTCAGAAACTTGGCGTTATACTCTTTGAGGTTCCGGACACCCGCATCTTTCAACAGATCATAACGCTTATCCATCTCCACACAGAGAGAATTGAGGGTGCTGGTTACCAGTTTTGTGTCGGTAATAATCGCCTCTCCGTCACCAGGCAGTTTCGCCAGAAAATGCCTTTCTATCGTCCGGTACAAGGTGAGTTCCACCTTCTTCGGGTCTACCAGCACGAATTTCACTTCGGCAGGATGTTTCTTGTAGAGCAGCGAAACCAAAAGCGCGTTAATCCCCACCGACTTACCCTGGCCGGTTGCCCCGGCCATAAGGAGGTGAGGCATCTTGGTAAGGTCAGTGATGAATATTTCATTGGAGATGGTCTTACCCAGTATGACGGGAAGGTCCATATCGGTGTTCTGAAATTTGCTACTGGCCACCACTGTTCGCATGGGTACCATCTCCGGCTTCTTGTTCGGCACCTCTATACCGATGGCTCCCTTGCCCGGAATAGGGGCAATGATCCGTATACCTAAGGCTGCCAGGCTAAGCGCGATGTCGTCTTCCAGGTTTTTAATCTTGGATATCCTCACACCCGCTTCCGGAACGATTTCATATAGGGTAACTGTTGGGCCCACTGCTGCCTTGATCTGAGCGATCTTGATATTGTAATTCAGCAGGGTCTCTACAATAAGATTTTTATTCGCCTCCAGTTCCTCTTTGCTAACCTCGGATTTGGATTGCCCATAGTCTTTAAGCAGTTCAATTTCCGGAAAGCGGTAACCGCTCAACTCAAGTCGCGGATCGTATTCGGTGTCCAACCCGTAATGCTCTTCCCGCTTGGTTACCGGCTCCTGGGTTTCTTCTTCTGCCTCAGGAAGCTCTTCTATTTCCAGTTCGAGTTCGTCATCGTTGCTGTCTGTCTCTGACTGAGAAGCCGGTGGGGTATCGGCACTCAGATCAAACTCTAAGGGAGCCGTCTGTTCTTCTTTCGGTTCCAGGACTTCTTCTTCCTGGCTTTCTTCCTCAGGCTCCGAACCGGAATGATCCTCACGCGTACTCAGGCTCATATTGGCAAAATCGTATTCTTCTTCGCCTGCCTCTTCAGTCTCCGCTTCATCTTCCCCGGCCTGGCTATCCGGCGCTGTCTGCTCTTCCGCTTCTTCTTCAGCTTGTTGTTTTTCGCCACGACGCAGTAAAGAGCGAATCCGGTCGCTCAGAAAGTTGATATTGAATACAGCTACAAGAAAGATCAGCAGGTAGAGCAATACGAACATCCCGGCTCCGGCAAAACCCAGGAGTCCTCTCAGGTAACGAATTCCCTGGTAACCAAAAGCTCCTCCCAAAAAGGTATTGTTCTCACTGAACAGGAAGCCCAATGTAAGGCTGAACCAGATCATACTGAAAAAGCTGTAGCGCAGCATTTTCCCAAGCGGCAGCAAGGTGATATTCACCAACAACCTGAAGCCTAAAACAAAAAATACCAGGGGGAAGGCTAAAGCCGCAAGCCCAAAGCCGCGATGCATGTAGAAATGTGCGGACCGGGCACCGATCGGACCCAGCCAGTTCCTGGCTCCCTCCGGGTTGATCTGCAGGTACTGCTCCCAACTGAAACTTACCACCAGATTTTGATCGGCACGCCAGGAGAAGAGGTACGAGATAAAGGCCACCAAAAGAAAGATGGCGTAGAAACACAGTATCAGACCGGCCACCTTCCGGGCTCTTTCATCCCTTAGCAGAAGAAAATCCTGCCATCGACTTTTCCTGGTAAGGTCTTTCTCTTCCTTGCCCGTTTCCGGGATAAAATCATCATCGGAGGTATTCTTGAAGGTATTGCCTTTGGCCATGATTCCCACAAATTTAACCCTGACTTCTATAGGACAAGGCAAAGGATTTCAACTAATCCACACTGAAACGGGTCCCTTCGATAGCCAAATGACTATTTTCAAAGAGTGTTTGCGCTTCCATCCTTAACGGCGTCAAATCGCGGTAACGGGCTGAAAAATGACCGAGCAACAGCTTTTTCACCCCTGCCATCTTCGCCAGCTCGCCAGCCTCAAGAGCCGTAGTATGCAAGGTTTCTTCGGCACGGTCATACAACTCATGCAAAAAAGTGGATTCATGATAAAGCATGTCTACTCCCTCCAATTCCGCAGCAAGCGACGGCTGGAAACGGGTATCCGAAATATAGGCATAGCTTCGGGGTGGATCCGGATCATAAGTCAGTTTGGCGTTGGGATGACGGTTCCCGGATTCATCCACATAATCCTTCCCTTCTTTCAGTTCCTGGTAATGAGCATAAGGAATATTCAATGCTTCGCAGGCTTCTGCATGGATATGTCTTAACCCCACCTTCTCCCGAAACAAGAATCCTGTAGTAGGAATCCGGTGTTTGAGCGGAATGCTTTCCACCGTGAATTGCGGGGCATCCAATACGAGCTCCCTTTCCTTGTCCTGGGTGGGATGAAAACGCAAGGGAAATTTCAGATGCGTTCCGGAATACTCGAAATGATCCATGATCATTTTTTCCAGTGGCTTCGGCGCGTAAAGGTCCAGGGGATGGTTTCTTCCCTGAAAATTGATCGTGGCAATCAGACCATTCAGCCCCAGGTAATGGTCGCCATGAAGGTGGGAAATGAAAATAGCGGATATCCGGTTATGCGGTATCCGGTAGTGCAATAACTGGTTTTGGGTGGCTTCTCCGCAATCGATCAGGATCAATGTATCGCGAATATTCAGTATCTGCGCACTGGGGTGACGGTCTACCGTCGGGGTGGCGGAACTGCAGCCGAGTATGGTAACGTCAAAGGGCATGAGGGCTTCGGACTGTAATGTTTGGGTTCCCGCAAATTGGATTTTTTATTTTCGCAATGCAAGAAATCAGGCATTATGATGAAAACCGCACTCGTTACAGGAGCCACTGCCGGAATAGGAGAAGCCATCGCCGGCATGTTGGCAGAAGAACATTACCGACTGATCCTCAACGGCCGACGCAAAGACAGACTGGAAAAGCTGGCCGCTACACTCAACACCGATTGTTTGCTGATGCCGGTTGACGTACGCGACCGAAAGGCAGTGGAAGAATTTGTGGCCAATTTACCTGCCGACTGGCAGAAGATTGATGTTCTGGTCAACAATGCCGGACTTGCTGCCGGCTTGGCTGCCTTTGAAGAGGCCGACGTGGACAACTGGGACCGTATGGTAGACACCAATATCAAAGGGCTACTCTACATCAGCCGGGCCGTGGTGCCTCTGATGATCCGGCACCAAACCGGTCATATACTAAACATCAGCTCCATTGCCGGTAAGGAAGTCTACCCACTCGGAAATGTGTATTGTGCTACCAAGCATGCCGTAGATGCTCTGAACCGTTCGATGCGCATTGACCTTTCCAAATACCCGATAAAGGTTTCAGCCATTAACCCGGGAGCCGTGGAAACGGAGTTCTCCATCGTTCGTTTTGACGGAGATACAGAACGTGCCAGAAAGGTCTACGAAGGTTTTGAAAACCTGGTTGCCGGAGACATTGCCGAAGCCGCACGTTTTATTCTGAACCGGCCACCGCATGTCAATATCAATGATCTCACCATCATGCCTACTGCACAGCCCTCTGTAGGGATCATACACCGGAATTAATCGCCAAGGCGTAACCCGAGTCCAAAGCCGTAATAGAGTCCGCTCAGCTTGGTTTGCGGCCCTTCCGTCAGGAGCTTCTTATTTTGCTTCCAGCCGGTATTGCTCACATCCAGTGTATATCCGGCATAGCTTCTCAGGATGAGTCGCCTCATGGAAAAAGCAAGGCTAAGCCGCCCGTCAAACAAAAAGGCCGGGTTATAGAACTCGGTGTAGTACGGGGTTCCGAAATAGCTTTGTTCCGCCACCTGCCGTTCTTCCGTATACTTCAATCGCATGTACCCGATTCCCAGACTTGGCGTCAGGTCAATGTTTTTGGATTTGAAAAGGTCGCCTCCCACATGGTACTGGTAATTCCAGCCCGAAAGTGTTTGCGTGGCCGTATCAGACGGAGAGTAGGTGGTTTGCGTAAAGAACCCGAGTGCATTTCGTATCTCGGTTTGGTCAAACTTATTGATGACCACAAACTCGTAATTGGACAGGGGAAGGTTGACCTTCATTCCCGAAAAATTCTGGAATGAGCCGAGGTCATAATCGCGGTAACCGTAATTAAATCCCAGGATCACCGAGGTAGTACTCCGGTAGCTGGGATCATAGACCCATTCTTCCTCGTCTTCCTCTCCGTCCACTGCATTGTAGCGGTTACTTTTTACAATGATGATGGAAGAGAATTTCGTACGGAGCATTTCATCACCATAGTCCTGAAGATCGAGAAATAAGGAGGCAGTTCCTTTTTCGGTGAGAGCCACAAGGTCCTGAACATTACCGTTGTCATTCATGCGGTTGTCTCCGCGCAATCCGGCATAGAATATCCCGATGGAAGCCACCTGGTTCTCCAGTTCCGGCATTTTGGTGATAAGGCGCTTGTTCAGCGAAGAGAAGAACGCAAAACCACAGTCGCCTACCTTGGTTACCCGGGTAATGTGGCAGCGCCCGAATTGCCCGAAGCCTTTAGCCTCCGGTTTATCCTTAAAGAAGTTGCGGAAATTGCCTTCCATATACTGCTCCCGGTACACCCAGCTTTGCGGAAGCTGATCCTTTTCGAACTGTATCCAAACCAGCCAGTTCTCCAGCTCTTTGATCACATGCTCAAACTGCGGATAGCCTTCTCCCAGATAGGCCTGGAATTCCGTTTCCTTTCCTCTGAAACGCTGAGTCAGGTCCCGGATGGTTTTAATCATATTGAAATAGAAATACGAGGGCTCGTCTTCATCCTCCTCTTCATAATCACCAAAATCAAATTCATATCCCCCGAAATCATAAATCCCTCCGTCGTCATTTTGCTTCTTGCTGAATTCCATAGCCTGCTGGATATGGATATTGGAAAGGATTTTCAGGCTTTCCACAAAAAGCTCAAGGCTGTCGGGTGCCTGTTTATCCGGTAACATAAGCAGGAGGGTTCTTAGAGCCAGCGGTGCATCCCTTTCGATATCCAGTCCTACCGCTTCTATTTTCTGTTCTTCCGGCAGGGTATCATTATGCCGCCGCATGGACTGGAACATATTGAAGAAGTTACGGCTGTAATAGGTACTCAGAATCTGTTCCGCTGCCGAATCTCCTTCGATGAGGTACCGGTTCAGCATCCAGGCACTTACCGATCCTGCTTCCATCAGGTAATATTTATATCCCCGGGTATTGAGGTACTGCATCATCCGCGCTTCAAGTGCCGTATTGAACTTCTGCACCCGGTGATCCTCACCGGTAAAAATGAAGCGGTTATTGTCAGCAATGGAATCCAACACCTGGAAGCTGGAAAGGTTTTCCGATTCTACGTTGAGAGGATAGAAGGTAACGTCTTCCAGTTTCCGGTTCAGTTCCTCCTTCTCTTCACGCATTTTGCGCAGCAGATCCAGGGCTTCGTTGTCTTCTTCTCCGTTTTCCGCCTCTTCGGTATTGGCTGGCCCCCGATCGGGAGTGATGCGTTCAATAGCCGGGATATCCGCCGTATCCGAAGAAGGAACCAAAAGGGTAGTGTCAGAAAGCCATGTCGTGCTGTCAATTTCCTGCGCTTTAGCTCCAAAATGGCCCAATACCAGGAACGCAAACAGGAATAGTGTGTATTTTTTCATAAATGCTAAAAGGGACTCCGAATTTATAACAAAAACGGAGGGAAAAAGGTACAAAGTATGGATTTGCCTTTTATGGAGTCCAGGCGGGGGCAAACTATTTACTTACTCCGCTGAATTCCATCAGGTAAGCCTTGATAAACCCGTCCAGATCTCCATCCAGGACCCCTTGGGCATTGGAGGTTTCAAAATCGGTCCGGTTATCCTTTACCAGCTTATACGGATGAAGGACATAGGAGCGTATCTGCGACCCCCATTCGATCTTCATCTTCCCGGCTTCAATAGCCTGTTTGGCCTCATTCCGTTTGCGCAGTTCCAGTTCATACAACTGCGAACGCAGCATCTGCATGGCCCTTTCCCGGTTGGCCTGTTGCGAGCGTTCTACCTGGCAAACCACCACAATACCTGAAGGAACGTGCTTCAGCTGCACCTTGGTTTCTACCTTGTTTACGTTCTGTCCGCCTGCTCCTCCTGAACGGGAAGTCTGCATCTCAATATCGTTCGGGTTGAGGTCAATCTGGATGGAGTCATCCACCATCGGGTAAACATACACCGATGAAAAGGAAGTATGGCGCCGGGCACTTGAGTCATAAGGAGAAATACGCACCAGCCGGTGCACACCGTTCTCGCCCTTGAGATAGCCAAAGGCAAATTGTCCGTCGATCTGCAGGGAGCAGGATTTGATCCCGGCGGCTTCCCCGGCCTGGTAGTCGAGTTCGGTTACCTTGAAGCCTTGTTTTTCTGCGTACATGATATACATACGCATAAGCATCTCGGCCCAATCCTGGCTTTCCGTCCCCCCTGCGCCAGAGTTGATCTCGACGATACAGGACAGCTGGTCTTCTTCTCCGCTGAGCATGTTTTTGAATTCCAGCTCATCGATAAGGGCCTCCGCATTCCGGTAGGCTTCGTCGACTTCCTCAACAGTGGCTTCTCCGAGGTCGGCAAATTCTTTGAGTACCGAAAGGTCTTCTACGGCCGTTTTTACTTCGGCGTAGGAGTCTGTCCACATTTTGATTCCGCGAAGCTTGCGGAGATGTTCCTCGGCTTTTTTGGCGTCGTTCCAGAATTCCGGCGACTGGGAGATGGCTTCCCCTTCTTCTACCTGATGCAATTTATTGGGGATGTCAAAGATACCTCCCCAGGGCTTCCACTCGGCCCCTTAAATCTTTAAGTTGATCGGCTGTCATAAGGGCGGCAAAGATAATACAAATGGACGATGGGCGATGGGCGATGGACGATAGACGGTGGTAATAAACTCGCCTTCAATATGCTAATGCTTGTTTTCCTAAATTGCCTTTAAATTTTGTATGAAAAAGAAACGCCAACTGGTTCGGAAACTCTTATTCACCTTGTTGATCCTATTTTTTGGCCTTAATGCCATTGTTGCGTTTCATGCCTGGAATTTCACGCACTTTTCTGACACCGGTGAGCAAAGGAGTGATATGCAGGAGACTTCGATTCTAAAAAAACTTGAGATTTACCTTACCGGTGCAAAACTTCCCAAAGCTTGCACGGAATACTGGCCGGAAGATAAATACCATACTGTGCTCCTGGAAGGAGAACCCAACTTACTGGCGTGGTATCAGGAAGCACCTATGGCCGGTGGTTGCGTCCTTCTCTGTCATGGATACGGAAGCGAAAAAAGCCAAATGCTGCTCCAGGCCAAGTATTTCCGGGAAAGAGGATATTCTACTCTGCTTTTGGATTTCTCGGCATCCGGACAATCGGAAGGTACCCGCTGCAGTATGGGATATTACGAAGCGGAACAAGTCATGCGGGCCTATGATCTCCTTCGCAGCATGAACCACAGCAATATCCTTCTTTACGGAAGTTCTATGGGAGCGGTGGCCATCCTTAAAGCCGTTCATGATTACCAACCGGAGGTGAGCGGACTGATCCTGGAGGCACCCTATAGTACTATGCTGGAAACTACCAAAGTACGCTTCCGTCTGATGGGACTCCCCGAAACGCCCATGGCTCATCTTCTTGTTTTCTGGGGGGGTACTCTCAATGGGTTCAATGCTTTTTCCCTGAATTCTCCCGACTATGCCTCGAATATTCATGCCCCGGTATTGTTGATGCTTGGTGGGATGGATGACAAGGTATCAGAATGGGAAGTGGACAGCATAGCCTCCCGGCTAAAGGGACCTGCCCACGTACGCATCTTTACGGAAGCCCGTCATGAAAGCTTTCTGAGTCGCTATGATACGGCATGGAAAAACGAGGTTTCCCTGTTCCTGAACAAGTACGGTGATAACGAAGGGTTCGGGTATATCTGTGTTTGGCAACCTTTTAAACGGACTACGGAAAACTATCAGGTATTGTATGAGGAGCAAACTGAAAGTAAAAGAAAAAAATGGTCCTATACTCCGAAAACCAGCAAAGAACAGAGAGACTATTTCAACAGCTTACAAATCCTTCAACTGGAATTTGACAGTGCTGAGGGTCGGTTTTTTAACCAGGCCTTTAACCAGGCATTGCAGATTAAAAAATGGCATTATTATGATCTGGAAGGTCGCCTGGATTCGATGGTGACTTTATATCCGAAAACAGGCTCATTCCATTACCCTACTCTATGGGTTCATCCGGTACAGGGCCCGATCATGACTGTGTCCGGTGGACACATTGCCTATTATGATCCGTTGCGAAATAGACACCTTTTAAAAGAAACTTCCTTTTGGTTCCACCAATATGCGAATGTCCTCGCACAATGATTTCTCTCGCTTACCCAACGCAGCTAATCTCTTTGAATCAATGTTTCAGTGTCTGTTTTCTGTTGCCACTTGAATTTTTCCCGCAGAATACGCTGAGGTATAGGAGCATTTGCTCAAAGGCTGCTTCTGAATAAACATCCGCGGGATCTGCGAAACCCGATTTGCGCAGAACACGCAGAGCCACGGTTAAAGAACTCCCGAAAGCTTACCAAAGGGCAAAAAGCCAACTGCCAAAACCCAATACCTGGAACCCCATAAGTGCTGTCATGTTTCGACAAGCTCTACAGGACAGCAAGCCAAAAGCCAACTGCTAATACCCAATACCTGGAACCCCATAAGTGCTGTCTTGTTTCGACGGGCTCAACGGGACAGCAGGCCAAAAGCCAACTGCCAAGGGCTAACGGATAGAACCCAATACCTCCAACAAATCCTCATACTAAACCGTCTGTTTCCTTAACTTGTAAGGCATGTCCTGGCCCGAGATCAAACTGACTTTGGTGCTTAGTCTGGCTTTTGTCCTGGTTACGGTAATCGGTACTTTGTCGCACGAGGCCGGACACTGGACCGCTGCCCGGCTACTGGGTTGTAAAGCGGAAATCCACTATGCCCATATGAACAGCTCCAGTGGGCCCGATCGCCTGCGTTATGCAGAGCTTTGGCGGGAAAACAGGGAGGCCATTCTGGCTGATAGGGATTTCCCCGACCGGAAAGAATTCGAAGAGGAAAAACAGCGTTTGGCGGATTGGGAAGAAGCGCACAAAACAGACCGGTTACTGATACTGGCAGGAGGCCCGTTACAAACCATGTTGTTCGGAACGATAGGGTGGTTGCTCCTCATCCGCTCCCGTCGGAAATACCCTAACGAACGCCTCAGCATATTCCAGTGGGGTTGGGTCTTGCTGGGCTTGTTCTGGAGCAGAGAATTGTTCAATGCGATTAGCGGTGTTATCCGGACGCTTTTATCTCCTTCAACCGTTCATCTGAATGGGGATGAATTACGAATGGCCGGTATACTGAACTGGCCTTCCTGGTCGATAGCCGCTGTTTGTGCCGGGCTTTCGCTTGGGATAATGCTGCATATCTGCCTGGTACTGGTTCCGCGAAAACAATTAGCCAGCCTGTTGGTAGCAGGACTTTTAGGCTGTTCCCTTGGCTTTTACGGATGGATATATGAGATAGGGCCACGCATATTGCCCTAGACCTTCTTCTGCACGGCGCTCCGTTCCAACCCTAGCGGAGTTGGTTTCGTAATAGCTGCATGAAGCCAGCCTTCGCAATTCCCGACCCCTGTTCCCAAGACTGGGAAGAAATGACCCGTGTTGAGGGAGGCAGACATTGCAAGCATTGTCAAAAGACAGTTATTGATTTTATGCTATTCCGGTAGATTGAGGTCTTTCAAACTGAAATGCCGGCCACCTTCGGCCTGTTTGACCCATTCCAGCATATGCGTATTTAAAGGAACAGGTACTCCTGCCCTTTGACCATAACGGACTACCGCACCGCAGATAGCTTCTATTTCCGTGACCCTTCCCGATTCCATATCCTGAAGCATGCTGGAATGATTTCCTGCTGTACGGGTGGCAATGGCTTTGGCCTCATCGAATAAATTGCGATCTCCCAATTCGATTCCACTGGCTTTTGCCACCCGTTCCACTTCCCTGGTAAGTCCTTCCATCCATGCCAGACAAAGAGGCTCCCGGAGTAGTTGTCCGTTCTTCATACCGAGCAAGGCAGTCAGCGGATTGATCGCCGAATTGATAGCCAGTTTTGTCCATAAAATAGCATCCAGATTGGAGTGCAGACTCACCTCAATGCCTGCCCTGCTGAGCACCGAAACAACTTCCCTTTCCATCCCTTCAGGCAGATGAACGGTACCCTTACCGGTATGTTCCACCGTCCCCGGTTCCGGAACCCGGGCTGCTTCCGTCGTGGACCCTACATACACCCGACCTGGGTTAAGTTCTTCCAGCGTTTCTTTATTGCCCAATCCATTCTGCAGGGTAAGAATACAGGAATTGGGATTCTGCCGGTTAAGCAACAGGTGGGCTTCCATGGCCGCAAGCTGTGTCTGTCCACTCTTCACCAAAACCAGCACCAGGTCAAAGTAATCCGGATACCGGGATAACTGAGAAACCTGAATCGGGATAAACTGTTCCTCTCCGGTTGTTTCAATCAATCGCAAACCCTTCTCCCGAATAGCGGCCAATTGTTCCCGCCAATGCCCGAACAGATGTACCTCTGCCTGTTCATGCAGCCTGGCAGCAAAAAAACTGGCCAAAGCACCGGAACCAAGTATGGCGACTTTAATCATGATAGGCTAAAAAAGAAACCGGAAATAGAATAATGGTGAGTGATAAGCAGGAATCAAAAAGCGCCTGCTCCAACAATTCCCTTATTCCAGTTCGTGGCCCATCTTCTGGCGTTTTGTTTCCAGGTATTGGGCGTTATGTTTATTGGGCTTGATCAGCAATGGAACCTTCTCCACGATCTCCAATCCATAGCCCATAAGCCCTGCTCTTTTCGACGGATTATTCGTGATGAGCTTCATTTTGGTGATACCCAGGTCGCGCAGAATCTGAGCACCGATACCATAATCCCGCTGATCCATCTTAAAGCCCAGCTTTTCATTCGCTTCCACGGTATCGTATCCCTGCTCCTGCAATTTGTAGGCTTTCAGTTTATTGAGCAAGCCGATGCCTCTGCCCTCCTGGTTCATATACAGAATAACTCCCTTGCCGGCTTCTTCCACCAATTGCATGGCAGCATGCAGTTGTTCGCCACAATCGCAGCGACAGGAACCGAAGATATCGCCGGTAACACATGAGGAGTGTACCCGCACCATCACGGGCTCGTCTTTTTCCCAGCTTCCTTTTATCAGGGCCAGGTGTTCCATTTCCTTGTCCAGTTGTTTGAACGCCACCAGGTCAAAATCGCCCCAGGTGGTTGGCATACGAACCGATATTTCCCGTTTGATCAGCGATTCGTTCTTAAGACGGTATTCAATCAGGTCTTTGATGGTGACCAGCTTCAGATTAAATTTTTTGGCGACTTTAACCAGATCCGGAAGGCGCGCCATGGTGCCGTCTTCATTCAGGATCTCCACAATACAGCCTGCGGGCTGGAAACCGGCAAGGCGTGCAAAATCGATTGCGGCCTCAGTATGTCCGGCCCGGCGCAATACGCCTCCCGTCTTGGCTTTCAGCGGGAATATATGTCCCGGGCGACCAAGTTCCCCGGGAACGGTATTGGGATTGGACAACGCCTGCACTGTCTTTGCACGATCGGAAGCAGAGATCCCCGTGGTTACTCCCTGGGTTAATAAGTCTACGGAAACCGTAAACGCCGTTTCATAAGTAGCGGTGTTTTTTCCCACCATCAGATTCAGGTCGAGTTCGTCACACCGTTCCTCGGTAAGAGGCACGCAGATCAGTCCACGACCTTCACGAGCCATGAAGTTGATCATTTCCGGTGTCACCGACTCTGCTGCCGCAAGGAAGTCGCCTTCGTTCTCCCGGTCTTCATCGTCCACCACGATAATCATCTTGCCATTGCGGATGTCCTCAATGGCTGATTCTATACTGTCTAATTGAATTTCCATAACCGCCGGATTTGGTGCCGCAAAGGTACAACAAGCAAGGCGGATTCTATGCCTTCATGCTCAACGCCAGGTTCCGTTGCTTCCTCCCCTCAGGTAACGAAAAAAACCCCGCAGCAACGCCAGGTTCATGGAAACAAAATGAGAAATATAGCGGAAGGGGGCAAAATGGATCTTGCTTCGGCGAAACAGCACATCCAGGGGCCAGATCAGGTAACCCAGCAATTGCCCGATCAACAGGAAACGATAGAAGACCGAGTAAACGGCCAGTTCCGCATTCAACAGGAAAACGGCAATCAGGAAAAAGGGAGTAAACCAGCGCAGCACCTTATGCGACCAGTAATGGAAAGCAGCCCTGCTCCCAAAAGGATTCCGGAATTTTTTCAGGGCGAAAAAGTTCTGGTAGTTCCCCATACCTATCCTGCTTTTCCGTCGGAACTCCACCTTACCCGAGCCCGAAATCTCCAGGTGACTTACGGCGTTGTCAGCCACCACCGTACCCGAACCCTGTTCCAGAACCTTCATAAACAGGTAAAAATCATCCACGAGGTAACCCTCAGGAACGGGCACATATGCACTGCGCCTCATCGCGTAACAGGCTCCGTAAGCTCCGATTACGGCATAATCGCGACTCTGTCCCTTTTTGATGGCATACTCCCGGTTGTTGTAAGATATTTCCTGCCTGGCCACATCATTGCCCGGATCGGCAACGGATACAAATCGCGACTGAACCCCGCCAATGCCGGGAATAACAAAGGGGCGCACCAGTTCACCGAGGGTAGTGGTTTCAAACCGGGTATCGGCATCACTCATTACCAGGATATCGGCCTCCGACTCCTTTACCAGTTGGTTGATAATAGCCGGTTTTCCCGTACGGGTATCGAATCGGCGCAACACCACGCGCGGATCCCTCTCCTGCCAGCTTTTTACCCGTGCATCGGTTTGGTCGCTGCTACAATCGGAGCCGATCACCACGCGGATCTTTTCTGCCGGATAATCGGTTTCGAGGCAGCTGCGAATCTTTTCATCGATACAGGCCTCCTCATTGTAGGCTGCCACAAGCAGATCAAGGGAAGGCAACACCTCCTGATCCGGATAATGGCGTTCCAGGCCCTCGCCTCGTGCTTTCATCCACTCCGGATAAAGCAGGTAGGTATAGAGGATGAGGAACAGCAGTAACCAGAAAAGGAGAGGCAGGATCATGTGCGTTTGCAATTTCGGTAATTTTCCAGGAGCAGACGGATATGTCCCTCATTGTCGTAGTGTTCTTGCACCAGCCTGCGGGCCGCTGCACCGATCCGCTCCTTGCGCCCTGCCTCACTATTGAGCCAGCTCAGAGCCTTCGCAAACTCTTCAGGAGTATCGGCTACAAGTACCTCTTCCCTGTCTTTGGCCGCAATACCCTGCAACCCGATCCGGGTAGTGATCACAACCTTGCCCAAAGCCATGGCTTCCAGGGTCTTGATACGAATACCGCTGCCGCTACGCAAGGGAACCAGCATCACTTCAAACTGACTCATATAGCCGATGGCCGAATCTACTTCACCCTGAACCCGAAGTTTTCCTTTGGCTCCAATAAGATGAGCAGGCATTTTTTTCCCTGCAAGATCCAGCGACCATTCCGGCATTTCTTTCTCTATCCGGGGCCATATCTGCTCCAAAATGAAATCCACCGCTTCCCGGTTCGGAAGCCAATCCATAGAACCAAGATGAAACATGCTATTGGGCTGAACCCGGCTTTCGGCTTCCATATACGGCTTCAGGTCAAATCCCACTCCGCCGAGAAAGCTGTTTGTATTGTATTGACGGAACACCTGCAGGTCGTCGGGGCTGATTGCTTCTATGAGGTCCTGCTTCTTCCATAATGCTTCTTCGTAATTTCTGAGCCGGCGCGCCAACAGGTTGAGGTAGTATCTCTTCAGGGGATTGGAAGTCCCTTTCGCCATCCGTTCCCATATCTGGTATTCCACGTTATGTTCCCGCAATACCAGGCAGGCTTTGCTCTTTTTTCGCAGGATATCCGAATACTGCCCGATAAAGGCCCCTTCCATATGAACCACGTCAAAATCCTCTTCCTCAAGCACCTGTTCCAGCCTGCGGGCAAATGCTTCCGAGTAAAACCTGACGACATGGTAGGATTGGATGGAGAATAGATTCAGAAAGGCTCCGGTAATCTTAACCCCGGTATCGAGAGGAAAATATTCCGGCCGGCATTCGGAAAACCAAACCGGCACGTCTACCGGACTACTATGGTCTTTCCGGGGATTGAGGCACATGAGTTTTACGTCGCAACCGGCCTCACGGAAACCCTTCAGGTTATTATGAATGGCAAGACATCCGCCGTCTTTGACGGGCCATGGTATGCGATGGGAAAGAAAGAGTATCCGGGTGTTCACCGTTTCAGAAGGGAATTGAGGCGTTTGAATATCCGAAGGTAGGATTCCATACTAAACAGGGCCGAATCCCTGGTGGCTTTAATCGTAAGCCAGATGCCCACCGGAGTAAGTACCAGCGTAGAAAGCCACATGCCCAGGAAGGGCGAGATCACCAGTTCCCGAACCATTTTTTCTCCCATCATATTCAATACGAAAAAGATGAGGAAGAAGATTATGGCAAACACCACCGGAAGGCCAAACCCGCCTCTCCGGACTATTGCCCCTAACGGAGCCCCGATGAAGAACAGAACCAGGCATGCTACAGACAGTGTAAATTTCTGCCACCAGACAATCTTGTAGCGAGCGAGCAGGTAGAGTTGCGGCTGTCGGTCGTTTTTGGTGAATTCGATTTGCCCCTGCATGGTCCTCGACTTGTTCAGTGAATGGGCGATCCCGTTTTTCTTTCTGCCAAGAAAGATCAGCGTATCCAATTTCAGTATGGGCGGAAGGGAGTCATAGGTAAGGCTCAGGGTATCATCAAAATGATAGTTATCGTAATACTGCAGCTTGAGCATCACCTCCCTTTCCAGGATGTCTCTGCGTATGGAATCCATGCCCCGGGAGATCTCCGGTAGCTTGCGGTATTTCCAGAAGTCCTTGAACAAGCCCTCTTCCGTACGGGTCATTTTGAAGGAGGACAGATCAAAGACGATACGTTCCTTGGCGAAGGACATGGTGTTGAACTGGTTCCGTTTGTAATACTCCGGCTGATTGACCATTTCCTCGTAACGTTTGCCGTTGTATAACAGGAAAATCATGTATCGCTGATCGTCGCTTTGCAGGATCTCTCCGCTTTCTGCCAGGATCACCGTGGTATTCCCTCTGCCTTCGCTGTGGTCGTATATGATGATGTCGTAAATCTTTTTCCCGTCCTTGCTTTTTGACCCGACCTTGATGCTATAATCCTCAATACCATTGTAGAACACCCCTTCCTTGAGATCGAAAGCCGGCTTCTGCTGCATGAGATCGTAATAAAGTGCTCCCCATTTTAGGTTGGCCACCGGTACCACTTCCAGTGAAAACCAGAGTGCAAAACCCGCCACCCCGATCATCAGCAGGAACAGCGGGCGAATAACGCGACGGAGTGGAATGCCTGCCGCTTTGATGCTAACCAGTTCGTACTTTTCTCCCAGGTTTCCGAAGGTCATGATGGACGCCAGCAGGATTGCCAGGGGCAAAGCCAGGGGGATCAGGTTGGCCGTAGAATAAAACAGGAATTCCAGGATGACGTACCATTCGAGGCCCTTGCCTGCCAGGTCGTCAATGTATTTCCAAAGGTGCTGTAATAATAGTACCACCACCGAAATGAAGAAGGTGGCGGCAAAAGGCTGCACAAAGGAGCGGATAATGAACAGATCGAGTTTTTTGATCTTCAACACGGCTTCTTTGTCAAATTCCTTACCGTTCTTTTTTCTCGCGCGTCAGCAAAAACCAGACGCCAAACACGGCCAAAAGCGCAATAATTCCGGCGATCAGGTAGACATTCACCTGTTTGGGTGGCGCCACCACTTCAGCTTCTTCGCCTTCGGTGCTGGTTTTGCCTTCTCCCACCATCTCCTGCATTTTTTTCAGCCTTGCGCTGAGCAGGTCGGAGTCGTACCCGTAATCTTTGGCGGCTTGATAGTACCAGGCTGCTTCTTCCAGTTGATCGGAAAGTGCCAGTAGGTTGGCATAGTCAAAGAGGAGCATTCCCACCAGTTCGTCAGGTGCTTTCACCAGGGCCAGTCGTTCATGCAGTTGCCAGGCCAGCTGTTTTTTCAGCTCCGCCACATTCATCTGGTAAGCATTTTCCGGAAGGTTTTTATCGCCGAAATCCAGCATGATGGCACTGGCTGCCACATACTCCGGGTTAAGTTCCCGGGCCTGTTTATAGCGCAGGAGCATTACGTGTATCCATTCGGAGCCTTCGTGGGATTTCGGATCGATGTTTACCGCTTTCTGTATCCAGTACAGGGCGGAATCGGTTTTACCGAGCAGCTCATAGGCGGTACCGAGGTTGGCTGCCACCGAGTATTTTCCGGGCATTTCATTCTCCAGCCCGATCAGGATATCGTGTGCAGTATGCGCATCTCCCAGCAGCAGGTAAACCACGGCGAGGTCATTGTTCAGACGAAAGAGTTGTTGTTCGGGACTGTTTTCCTTACCCGGCTGAAGCTGATGCAGTCCGTAATGTTCCGCATCGGCCAGAAATTGTTCCAGCTCCTTTTTGCGGTCGTAAAGTGCCGGTTGGGGAATACTGTCGTACGTGAGTAAGGGACCAAAAGCCAGGGATATCCTCTGCAGGCTGTCGGGGGTATATTCCAGATTGATGCAGGCATGTGTGCCCGTATGAAGAATAAAAAGGGCTGCCAGCAGGCAGTAAATCTTTTTCATGGCCCTGCAAATATCAGGAACCGATCGCCATTTTCAACTGCTGAACCTGTGATTCCCACAATTGACTGCTGGAGGCTTCGTCTCCGGCATCGCAAAAATCGGTGATTACCAGGGCCACATCGCGAGTAAGGTCGTCTACCTGGATATCCATTTCAAAATACTCTTCCTCCGGCCCATCGAGCCAACGAAAGCGTACCAGCTTGTTGTTAATACTGCGAACCAGTTCGGCTTCCTGCCCTGCTCCTTCCCATTCGAATATGTAATTACCCGAATGGACATTTACGTCGTCACAAAACCACTCGGCTAATCCCGAAGGAGTGCTGAGGTAGGTATATAGAATATTCGGAGAGGACTTGACTTCTATTTCGACAGTGTACTTAACTCGTTTGGCCATGGCGATTTTTTTATGCCTTGTTATTGACACCCTGCTAAAGAACGGGCCTTTGCGTTTAAATTCGTGCCTTCTGAGCAAATATATATTTTTGCCTCAAAAATCAAACATTCGTGTTAAATCGACTCATTAAGGAAAAACTCTGGTTTATTATCCCTTATCTGGCCTTTCTGCTTGTGGCCGGTTTCACCCTGCTCAACCAGGAGAAGGGAACCCTTGTTTTACGGTTTGAAGAATACCGCCATTCCTTTTCCGATCTTTTCTTTCGTTTTTACACCTATGTCGGCGATGGCGCCTTTGCGGTATTCGCCTGTTTGCTTCTCCTTTTCGTAAGCAGAAAGATCTTCTTCAGTACGGCAAGCGCACTGATCGTCAGCTCCCTGATCACCCAATTGCTCAAGCGGTTTGTTTTCGGCGATCATGCCCGGCCGGCGGGTTTCTTCGGAGAGTTTGGGTTTGAATTTCACCCGATAGAAGGCCTGGTACGCCACCTGGAACATTCTATGCCCTCGGGCCACACCACCACCGCATTCTGCCTTTTTTCCATGCTGGCTTTCTATTCCCCGAAAAGAACCTGGGGAGGAGTGCTGTTTATTCTTGCCGCGCTCGTGGGTATTTCACGGATGTACCTGGCCCAGCATTTTTTGGAGGACGTAATAGCAGGAAGCTTTATCGGCGTTTTTGTGAGCCTGGTGGTTTTCCTGATCTTTGAAAAACGGATGTCCGGACCCACATCCCACAAACCCGTGATCAAACTCGGATGAGAGCAGGACTGCGTCCATACTTCTTTATTGCCGCGTTGGCCGCATTGGTCTATATCCCCTTTCTCGGGCAGGTGCACCTTTTCGACTGGGACGAGGTGAATTTTGCCGAATCGGCAAGGGAGATGCTGATCACCGGAGAGTATTTCCAGGTTCAGGTAAATTTTATGCCTTTCTGGGAAAAGCCCCCTCTGTTCATCTGGATGCAGGCCGCCAGCATGTCGGTTTTCGGGGTTAATGAATTTGCAGCCCGGTTCCCCAATGCCCTATGCGGGATCCTCACATTGCTGATACTCTTTTACTACGGAAAAAAATTCTTTACCGAACGTGTCGGGTGGTTGTGGGTACTGGCTTATGCCGGTTCCTTAACTCCACAGTTGTACTTCAAAACAGGGATTATCGATCCATGGTTTAACCTCTTCATTTTCCTGGGGGTGGTTCAGGCAGCCATCGCTTCCCTTCACGACCGAAAGCTCCGGAAACGCCACTTCTTCTACTCCGGGATCTTTATCGGGCTGGCCCTGCTTACCAAGGGTCCGGTTGCGGTAATTGTTTTTGCCTTATGTATTGCGGTCGTGCTGGTATTCCGGTCGTTCCGCTTTTATTTCGACTGGCTGGATGTGCTGCTGTTTTCCCTCAGCACCTTGCTGGTATCCTCCCTCTGGTATGGTGTGGAATGGTACCGTCACGGGATCTGGTTCTTCGAAGAATTCATACGCTACCAGAAAGAACTGGCTTCTCAATCGGTAGCCAGTCACGGACAGCCCTGGTACTACCACCCACTTGTACTCTTATTCGGGGTTTTCCCGGCATCGATCATTGCCCTTCGTGCCTTCACCGAGAAGATGACCTGGACCGATGAGGAAAGGAATATCCGGGTATGGATGACGGTGTTATTCTGGGTGGTTTTGATCCTGTTTTCAATGGTAAAGACCAAGATCATCCATTACTCCTCCCTCTGTTACCTGCCTCTGACTTTCCTCGCCGCCCTTGCTATGGAAAACACGCTGAACGTGCGCATACAATACCGCCGCAGCAATGCCGTAACCGTTGGGGTAATCGGGGTAATTTTCGGACTGGCATTCCTGTTCCTTCCCTTGCTCGGACAGCAGCAGGAATGGATGGATTCCCTGATTGCCGTAACACAGGACCCATTTGCCGCGGCTAACCTTGCGCTGGATGTCAGCTGGCCCTGGTATACCCTGGTACCGGGCGTGGTATGGCTGGCCGGACTGCTCTATTCGGTGAACCGGCTCTGGCATAAAAAGCTGAAAACCGGCTATCCGGCATTGTTCCTATCCGCAGCACTTGGCATGCAGCTATTCCTGTTGCTGGTAATCCCCAGGGTGGAACGGTATACCCAGGGTGCTGCCATTGAGTTCCTGGAACAGTTCAGGAATGAGGATGTTTATGTGGAAACCCTGGGCTATAAAAGCTATGCTCAGTACTTTTATACCGATATGCAACCGGTAGGCGATACGGCCTCCCTGCATCGCTATGAGAGGGAAACCGCAGAACGCTACGCAGGCTCCCCTTCCCGGGATATTCCGGGCATGCAGTTCAAAGATTGGCTGGTACACGGTGAAATCGACAAACCGGCCTATTTTATTTCCAAAATCCAGATGGAAGAAGTCTTTTCAGGTATTGAAACCCTGGAAGTGATCGGTAGGAAAGGCGGTTTCGTATTCTATAAAAGAATCAACGGACCCGGATCGTCTGCCCCGCACGAATAAAGCTACTCCGCATGCCGTTGAGCCGTTTGATGGTTGAAACGCTTGTTCCGTAGCGTATGGCAATATGCCCGAGTGTTTCCCCGCTTTTCACCTTGTGGTATTTAGCTGCACTGATGCGCTTTACCTCTTTGATATGATCGAAAAGGGCCTTGTTGATATAGACGGAATCCGACCTAAGGCTCATGGTTTCAAAATCAATGAGCTTATCCGGATTGAAGGCCACCCCTTTATACCGCATCTCAAAATGCAGGTGAGGCCCGGTTGAACGTCCGGTACTACCTCCCAGCCCAATGGGTTCTCCGGCCCGGATAGTCATCCCCGGCACAACCAGCAGCTTGCTGAAGTGGGCATAGATGGTTTCCAACCCGTTGTAATGCCTCACCACCACCACGTATCCATAGCTACGACTGTATTGGGCAATACGCACAACCCCGTCGAACACGGCATATACCGGATCTCCGGTGCTTAGCTTCAGGTCCGTCCCGTAATGGAATTTATAACGCCGCCCCCAACGTCTCACGCCGAAACCGCTGGTGATCCTTCCATTAGTGGGAGGATGGAAAAAGCAATCGTCTCCATCCACCAGTAAAAGCAGGGTGCTGTCAGCAATGGAATCCAGAAACTGCTCATAGGGATGGATTTTTTTCATATCCCAGCCACTATAGAAATCCATGGCAGGCACATTGGCGGTATCAAAATAATACCCTGCTTCGTGGAGAAAATCTTCAAGGAAATTATCGGCCTGTATTTCTTCCAGGCTGGTGCTGTCCACCACAAGCGAGTCGTTGAGTTCGATATCCTCCTCGTATTCGTCTTCGGTTACTTCCTGGCTACGGGCAACGGTGGCCACAAGAAACAACAGCATACAAAAGATCAGTCTGTTCACCATGCGCAATTCCCTCTCAACGTATCAGCGTCCCGATAACTTATCGAGGGCTGCAAATTTATCCTTTTCCAATTGACTCCTCAGTGCTTCCACGGATTCAAATTTCATTTCATCCCTTAACCGATGCCGGAAGATCACTTCTATTCTGGCCCCGTATATATCGCGACTGAAATGGAAAAGGTGTACTTCAAAAGCGTGATTACGGTCCTGGAAGGTCGGTTGGTTTCCGATATTGGCCATTCCCTTGAATCGTTCCCCGTCCACATCTGCTTCCACGGCATAAACCCCGTCACCCGGAATCAGTTTGTATTCATCGTCAACCCGGATATTTGCCGTTGGGAAACCGATACGCTTTCCCTTTTTATGCCCGGTTACCACTTCGCCTTTTACCCGATAAGGATAGCCCAGAAAGGCATTAGCCGTTTCCAGATCACCGGAAAGCAGAGCCTTACGAATTTTGGTTGAGCTTACGGTTACTTCATCGATGTCGCGGGCCGCGATTTCTTCCACCCGAAAGTCGTAAGTTTCGCTCAGGCGCTGCAGTTCCTGGAAATTACCCTCGCGGTTACGTCCGAAGCGGTGATCGTAACCCACTACCATTACTTTGGTGCCAATGGCATTAACGAGGATATCCCGAACAAAATCTTCGGCATCCATACGTGAAAACTCCCTTGTAAAGGGCAGGATCAGCACATGGTCTATCCCTTGCTGTTCCAGGTGCTCCACCTTTTCTTCCAGGCTTTCCAGCAATTTCAGGGTATTGTCTTCCGGCTGCAGCACCAGGCGCGGATGCGGAAAGAAGGTGAGCAGTACCGTTTCTCCATCCTCCTGATCGGCAATGGAACGCAGTTGTTTCAGGATTTTCTGATGACCCAGATGAACCCCGTCGAAAGTTCCCTGCGTGACTACCGCATAAGGAAGTGCGGTGAACTCATCAAGACTCCGGTAAACCTTCATTCTCCGTATTCTTTTGTCGTTTTATTTCCTCCAGCAGATCCGGCAATTGCCATGCATTTTCAAGCGTATACTCCCCGATGCGGGTACGCACGAGGCGTGTGAGGTAGGCCCCGCTGTTTACGGCTTTGCCGAGGTCGTGTGCGAGACTGCGAATATACGTCCCTTTACTGCACCTCACGCGAAAATCAACTTCCGGAAGTTCCACCCGGGTAAGTTCGAAAAGAGAAACTTCCACCCTGCGTGCTTCCAGCTCCGGAGCTTTGCCTTTGCGGGCCAGTTCATACGCTCTTTTTCCTTTTACCTTAATGGCTGAATAGGCCGGAGGCACTTGTTCTATCCATCCTGTAAACCCTTTCAAAGCCTCTTCGATAACGGCCTTATTCAAGTGTTCCACCGGGTATTCGGCATCAATCTCCGATTCGGCATCGTAGGAAGGAGTGGTAGCCCCGAAAACCAGGGTTCCCTCATATTCCTTTTCCATACCCATAAACGACTCTATGGACTTGGTTTTTTTTCCCGTACAGAGCAGTAACAGGCCGGTAGCCATGGGATCAAGTGTGCCGGCATGGCCTACTTTTTTAATACGAATACTGTTACGCACCTTGGCCACCACGTCAAAGGAAGTCCAGTCGCGGGGCTTATCGATCAATAACAATTCCCCTTCTTCAAAATGAAATTCACTCATACCATTTGCAGGTCGTATCCAAAGGCCATCAGAAGCAATATGGCGCCTCCCAGTACAATCCGGTACCAACCGAAAATGCGGAATCCGTGTTTGTTCAGGTAACCGATAAATCCTTTGATAGCCAACATGGCCACCACAAAGGCCAGCAGATTTCCCAGAAGGAGCGGTTTCAGGTGTTCTTCCCGGAAACCGAAGTCATCATGGAACTTGTACATTTTATAAACCGTGGCCGCAAACATGGTTGGTACGGCCAGGAAGAATGAGAACTCTGCTGCTGTCTTACGTTCAAAACCCTGAGCAAGCCCCCCTACGATGGTCGCTGCAGAACGGGATACGCCCGGGATCATAGCGATCACCTGGAAGCAACCGATCCAGAACGACTGCATCCTGTTGGGTTCGCTGCTTTTATTGGCGGTAAAAAGGTTGTCGACAAAAAGCAGGAAAACACCTCCCAGCAACAGGGTTATGGCCACAGTCATCGGGCTTTCCAGAAGCATATCGATATAATCGTTAAATAACAACCCGATCACCGCTGCCGGAAGGAAGGCTATAAAGAGGCGTATATAGAACTCTATACTCTTGAGGAACCGCTTGTAGTAAAGAACGATCACCGACAGGATAGCGCCGAACTGTATCGCTACGGTGAACATTTTGACAAATTCATTCTCCTGTATGCCCATAACACTGGAAGCCAGGATCATGTGGCCGGTAGAAGAGACGGGAAGAAATTCGGTAAGGCCTTCTATTATGGCCAGAACAATGACCTCAATGGTCTCCATTATTCTGTTTTTTCCGGTAGAAGATGGCAAAACCACCGATCACAAAACCGGCAAGCACCATAAGCGGTGCTACGGTAATCTTGGTTGTGGAGAATATGTCTTCGTCACCGGCCATCAGCCAGAAACCAATGGTAATCACCAGCACGCTGGCCAGCATCAGCAGGTAGTTCTCTTTTCCGAATAACAGTTCGTTACGGTTGGTGGTTTCTTCCTTGCGCGCTCCGCTGTTCTTTGCACCGGTATTCTTAGTTTGCTTACTCATTTCAGTACAGTTCCTCTAATTTAAGCTTTAGATATTTACGCGTGGCAAAATAACTGCAAATCACTGTGAGCAGCACACCACAAACCAAAATAATTCCTCCGATCGCTGCGAGTTCCAGCAATGCCAGGGTACCGGCAATATCGGGGATCACTATCCATAATAAATAACCCAGCCCCGCCAACACGGGAATGGCAATCAGCGTAGCCAAAACGCCGTTCAGGATCGCTCTGCCGATAAACGGCTTTACGATAAACCAGCGGGTGGCTCCTACCAGCTGCATGCTCCGGATCAGAAAACGCTGGGAATACAGATCCAGTCGAACGGTGCTGTTGATCAGGGTGATGGAGATGAGCGCAAAGATCACTGCCAGGACACCTATACCCGTTAGGATTTTACGCGCATTTGCCTCGATTTGCTCCAGGATACCGGTTTGGTAACTCACCTCGCGTACCCGCTCGTTCCGGCCCAGTTCCAGCTTGAGACGGGCCAGATTCACCTGGTTGGCATATTCCGAATTGAGATGGACCTCCAGGCTGGAAGGAATAGGATTAAATCCCAGGGTATTCTCAATATCTTGTTGGAGGTCCTGGGTCATTTCCTTAAGCCCTTCCTCCCCTGAGGTAAAATGCACTTCCTTAACGCTTTCGCGCGATTCCAGCTCGGATTTGAGCTTCATCACTTCCGTTTCTTCGGTATCAAGATGGAACAGTACCAACAGGGAAATATCCTCACGCAGACGGTTTTCAATCTGTTGTCCCAGCCTGAAGACAAAAAGGAAGAGTGCCAGCATCACCAGCACTGAGGAAATACTCAGTATGGATGCAAGTGAGGATGGATGACGTCTGCGGGTATTCTTCAAGGTAATCGCTTCAAGGTAATCGGGCTGTCCGCTTGCGAAAATAGCCATTTCTAAGAGATTCGCCATCATGGACCGCAATGCTTAAATTTGCCGCCTTAATCACAAATCATGGCAACGTACGATCCGGCATCCTTTGAGAAAAAGTGGCAGCAATACTGGGCAGAGAACAAGTTGTACGAAACACAGAACCAATCGGATAAACCGAAGTTCTATGTGCTCGACATGTTCCCTTACCCCTCCGGAGCCGGACTACACGTAGGCCATCCGCTTGGCTATATCGCATCGGATATTTATGCCCGCTACAAACGCCTGCGGGGATTTAACGTATTGCACCCGATGGGTTACGACGCTTTCGGGTTGCCTGCCGAACAGTACGCCATCCAAACCGGACAACACCCGGCGGTAACCACCCTGGAGAACATCCGGCGCTACCGTGAACAGCTTGACAAGATCGGGTTTAGCTTTGACTGGGACCGTGAAGTACAGACCTGCGACCCCGAATACTACAAATGGACCCAATGGATATTCCTCAAACTGTTCAATTCCTGGTACAACCCGGTAAACAAGCGGGCGGAATCCATCGATACGCTCATCCGGCAATTTGAGGAACGGGGTTACGAAGGCAACGACGATTGGGCGCTTACCGGTGGATTTGAAGTGGAGCTTCCTGCCTTCCGTGCAGAAGAATGGAATGCGTTTACCGATCCGCAGAAAAACGAAATCCTGCTGAACTTCCGCCTCGCCTACCTTTCCGACACCTATGTAAACTGGTGCCCGGCCCTCGGCACCGTGCTGGCCAACGAAGAGGTTAAAGATGGCGTCAGCGAACGTGGCGGCCATCCGGTGGAACGTAAAAAAATGAAGCAATGGTCGTTGCGTATCACCGCGTATTCGGAACGCCTGCTTGATGGACTGGACCGTATCGATTGGTCGGAATCGATCAAAGACACCCAACGCAACTGGATCGGAAAGTCGGAAGGTTGTGCCCTGGAATTCGCCATTGACGGACACGAAGCGAAGATCGAAGTGTTCACCACCCGCCCGGATACCCTTTTCGGGGTGACTTTCCTTACCCTCGCACCCGAACACAGCCTGGTTTCCGAGATTACCCCTCCGGAGCGACGCAGTGTGGTAAATGCGTATATCGATAAAGCCAAAAACCGCACGGAGCGGGAAAGGATGTCGGACGTGAAACATATCTCCGGAGAATTTACCGGGGCTTATGCCATCCATCCTTTCAGCGGCAAAAAAGTGCCGATCTGGGTAGGCGATTATGTTCTGGCCGGTTACGGTACCGGTGCCGTTATGGCCGTTCCGGGTCATGACAGCCGCGACCATGCCTTTGCGAAACACTTCGGGCTGGAGATCCTGCAAGTGGTGCAGGGAGAAGAGCCGGGTGACATCCTGGAGGCCTCCTACGATGCCAAGACCGGAACCCTGATCAACTCAGACTTCCTTAACGGACTGGATGTAAAACCGGCTATCAAAAAGATGATCGCCGCTATCGAAGAAAAAGGGATCGGGAAGGGCAAGACCAATTACCGACTGCGCGACGCCATTTTCGGAAGGCAGCGCTACTGGGGGGAACCCATTCCTATCGCATACCAGGACGGATTGCCGGAAGCCCTGGATGAAAACGAGCTTCCCCTCCGTTTGCCGGACATCGATAAGTTCCTCCCCACCGAAGACGGGGAACCGCCACTTGCCCGGGCAAAAGACTGGAAATATGAGACTACCACCATGCCTGGCTGGGCCGGGTCAAGCTGGTATTTCCTGCGCTACATGGACCCGAAAAACCGGGAACGCTTTGCTTCCGAGGAAGCCTTGAACTACTGGCAAAACGTCGATCTATACGTAGGGGGTTCAGAACATGCCACTGGTCACCTGCTTTATGCCCGCTTCTGGATGAAGTTCCTGTATGACCTGGGACTGGTGCCCGTGGATGAGCCTTTCAAAAAGTTGATCAACCAGGGGATGATCCAAGGCTACTCCGCTGTAGTGAACAAGCTCCCCCTGCTGGAAAAATACACCTTGTACATTTCCGCCGAACTGGCGGCGGAGTGGAGAAAAACCGACCGTATTCCGGAATTCCTGGGCAAAGAACTGGAACGCCATGGAGTATCGGAGGTTTCTGTGAATCACCTTATCGAAGAACGTATCGATATCAAACTGGTACGCGGAGAACAGGAACTGGATGTAGAAGGCTTCCGCAACTCTTTCCATTTCGAGAAAAACGGAGAATTCATCCAAAGCGGTAAAAACTTTCTCGTAGCCCGTGAGGTGGAAAAAATGTCCAAACGCTGGTACAATGTGGTGAACCCTGACGATATCTGCGAAGATTACGGTGCAGACACGCTTCGTTTATACGAAATGTTCCTCGGTCCGCTGGAAATGTCCAAACCCTGGAATACCAATGGCATTGAAGGAGTTTACCGTTTCCTGGGCAAGTTCTGGAAGTTGTTTATGGATGAACAGGAACAGCTTAAGGTTCGCGACGAAGCACCGGAAAAAGCGGAACTGAAAGTCCTTCATAAAGCGATCAAAAAGGTAAAAGAAGACATAGAAGGTTTTTCCTTCAATACTTCGGTAAGTACTTTTATGATCACCTGCAACGAGCTGCATAATCTGAATGGTTCAAAAAGAGCATTGCTCGAACCCTTGCTGATCCTGCTGGCTCCCTTTGCCCCGCATATCTCGGAAGAGTTGTGGCACAGGCTCGGACATGAAGACTCCGTTCATAACCAGGTTTTCCCCGAATACAACGAAGAGTACCTGGTGGAAAACAGCTTCAATTACCCCATATCCATCAACGGAAAACACCGCACAAATATCGAGTTGCCTTTGGATATGGAAGCCGATGGTGCACAACCCCTTGTTCTGGCAAATGACATTGTTCAGAAATGGATGGAAGGCAAGCCCCTGCGAAAATTCATTTTTGTGAAAGGCAGGATCGTGAATATCGTAGTCTGATTCAGGAGGAACAGCCAGGAAAGAAATAGGGCCCGGTTATTTGTCCATTCCCTTAGTTATTTCGGGGTTACTCTTCCGATGCCAGCTTACCGGGCAGCATACTTACTGCGAGGTTGACACCAAAGCTGGGAACAAAGGCCCGGTTGTCACCCTTGAATGTGGTAAGGAGCGGCAGGTTCAGCACCGGCTGGATATGAGCCCGGTAGCGACCGCTCAAGAGGTACTCGGCCCGCCCGCCGATATGCAGTTGCATCCCGAAACTACGGGAGTCGTAGATATTGTTCAGCACAAAGCGGTTTTTACCGTCAAAACCGAAACCCCGTGTGCGGGCAATGGTCTTATCGCTCAGGAGGAAATTGAAACTGATGCCCGGACTGAAGTAATACCTCAGGCTTATGCTTTTTCTCAGGCTGATGATCTCCCGGTTAAAAAATACGGGTAGCCCGATGGTATAGTTCCGGTAGAAAAAATCGATATGACGGGGATCACCCTGGAGGTTATCCTGGATTACCGGCATATCGGGGTGATACACCTTTTGGTACTGCACATTGCTGGCCCGGCGCTTGAAACCGGTGGTACCCAATTGTAGCCCTGTTTGGATGATGAGGTTCCGATCCACCTCAAAAATGTACCAGAACTGCGGGTTCAGTCCAAGGATACCCTTGTCCAGTGAATTCAGGGAATCTGTTCCGGAAGCGGCATGGGTCCATACCGCATCCGAATAATAGACCTGTCCGCCTATGCCCCATTGTTTCAATCGGTCTTGTCCGCTGGCTCCTAAGGAAACCAGGACTGTGAGTAGCACTAAAAGTTTCTTCATACGTTCAAAGCCTGCAGGCTGTCTTCCAGGTTACGGATCTTGGTTTCGGCATCGGCTTTTTTCTGCCTCTCCCGATCCACTAAATCCGGCTTGGCGTTGGCCACGAATTTTTCATTCCCGAGCTTTTTGTCTACGGAAACCAGGAAGCCACGAAGGTATTCAAGCTCTTTCCGAATGCGGTCCGCCTCTTCTTCAGCATCCACCTCTACGGTGTGCAGGATAAACAATTGATCCGTTCCGATGAGAAATGCGTTGCCCGACGCGGCTTTTTCTTCCACAAAACGCATTTCACCAATATTGGCCAGCTTGGTCATCAATCCCTTTGCCCGCTGATATTCAGCAGCATGCGTGTCCTCGGAACATAGAATGGCGATGTCCAGGCTTTCCTTAGGCGACAGGCCTTTCTGGTTCCGGAAACTCCGGAGCTGTGTAATTACTTCGATGAATTTGTCAGTTAACGGTGCCTTTTTCCCTTCTGCTGCCGGACAGGGATAGACGATGAGCGGTATTTCCACCTTGCCATCGTGCAATTGCTGGTAAATCTCTTCGGAGATAAAGGGCATATAGGGATGAAGGAGCGCCATAAGTCTGGTAAAGCGTGCAACAGTAGCCTTCAGGGTCTCTTGTGAAATACCTTTGCCATAGGCCGGTTTTACCATTTCCAGGTAATTGGAGCAGAAGTCGTCCCAGATAAGTTTGTACAGGGTCATAAGCCCTTCACTGAGGCGGAAATCCTTGAATTTTTCTTCGAGTTCCGTAATGGTGGCATCCAGGCGGGCATCGAACCATTCACCGGCAAGACGATCGTCTTCCAATACCTCTTCCTCTGCTTCGTCAATTTCCCAGCCTTTAACCAGGCGGAGAGCATTCCATATCTTATTACAAAAATTACGACCCTGCTCTACCTTGGATTCGTCAAAGAGCAAGTCGTTGCCAGCAGGTGCGGCCAACAGGATTCCCATTCTTACCCCATCCGTTCCGTACTGATCCATAAGCCCCAGCAAATCCGGTGAATTGCCGAGGGACTTGGACATTTTCCTCCCCTGCTTGTCCCTTACCAGTCCGGTGAAATATACGTTATGGAAGGGTTTCTCATTCCTGAATTCGTAGCCGGCCATGATCATCCTGGCCACCCAGAAAAAGATGATATCCGGAGCGGTAACCAAGGTCGTGGTCGGGTAAAAGGCCTGTATATCGGGGTTATTCGGGTCTTCAAAACCATCGAATACGGATATGGGCCACAGCCAGGAAGAAAACCAGGTATCCACCACATCTTCATCCTGGCGCAAGGTTTCCGGCTTAGGATCTTTTCCTTCAGCTTTAAAAGCTTCCAGCGCCTCCTCAGCGGTTTTGGCTACTACAAAATCTCCGTTCTCATCGTACCAGGCGGGGATACGCTGCCCCCACCATAACTGGCGGGAAATGCACCAATCCTTGATATTTTCGATCCAGTGCCGGTACGTGTTTTTGAATTTGGAAGGCACAAGCCTGATCTCCTCGTTCATCACAGACCCGAGCACTTCCGGGTTCTTATCCATAAACCCTTTCATATCCACGAACCACTGCATACTCAACCTGGGTTCGACTACGGCACTGGTTCTTTCGGAAAGATTGAGTTGGGAAGCGTACTCTTCGGTTTTCTGCAGGAACCCTTTCTCTTCCAGCTCCACCACGATCTTTTTACGCGCCACAAAGCGGTCTTCGCCTACGTATATCTGAGCTTTTTCATTCAAACTGCCATCGTCATTCAGAATATCGATGATCTCCAGGCCATGCTTGATTCCCAACTCATAATCGTTTTTATCGTGGGCAGGAGTCACTTTAAGACACCCGGTACCAAATTCCACACTCACATAATCATCGGGAATGATAGGAATTTCCCGGTCTATGAGTGGGATACGCGCCGTTTTTCCATGAAGATGCTTGTAACGTTCGTCTTCCGGGTTCACACAGATCGCCACATCCGCCATGATGGTTTCAGGTCTTGAAGTGGCAATGGTTACTACCCCGCTGCCATCGCTTAGCGGGTAGTCGAGGTAGTAAAGTTTCAGCATGCTGTCTTTCGGGATCACCTCTTCGTCGGAAAGAGCGGTCTTCCCTGCCGGGTCCCAGTTCACCATACGTACTCCCCGGTAGATAAGTCCCTCACGGTAAAGGTGGATGAAGGAATCAACCACCGCTTCGCTTAGTTTCTCTTCCATGGTAAAGCGGGTCCGGTCCCAGTCGCAGGAAGCGCCAAGCCTCTCCAGCTGTTTAAGGATGATCCCTCCGTACTTCTCTTTCCATTCGAAGGCATGCTCCAGAAATTTCTCCCTTCCCACATCCTTCTTGCTCAGTCCCTGTTCACGCAAAAGGTTCACAACCTTAGCTTCCGTAGCAATGGAGGCATGATCGGTACCGGGTACCCACAGGGCCTCGTAACCGCTCATTCTTGCGCGCCGGATCAGCACATCCTGGATAGTGTTGTTGAGCATATGGCCCATGTGCAAAACACCTGTGACGTTCGGAGGAGGAATGACGATGCTGTACTTGGGCTTGCTGCTTTTTGCATCAGCTTTGAAATAGCCGTTGGATTTCCAGTAGTCGTACCACTTCTTTTCAACTTCTTCCGGACGGTAGGTCTTTGCAATTTCCATTGCCGCGAAATTAATCAAAATGCCCCTCAGCAGGGAGCGCTACACGAAAAAACCCCGACCTGCTTTTGACAGACCGGGGTTCAAAGCCAGGGATTTTATATACTACTTACTCAGGGTTACGCGTGCATTGTATACGCCGTTGTCGGTAACTACGGTCACCAGGTAAACACCGGCAGCTTCCGTGCTCAGGTCAAGCTGAGCCGAGTTGCCGTTGATCACTGCATTTCCGTTCACTACCTGTCCGTTGGATCCATGTACGGTAATCGTCACAGGACCTTCGTTCAGACC
>CAXPEB010000022.1:0-7748 GCA_964215915.1 Bacteroidia bacterium | reverse complement strand
CTTGGAGAAATAACATTATGGTCGGACTTATTCTATCAGGATGGATTTTTAGAAAATTTTGCAGAGAGGGAATTAAGTGAGCGGGAATTGTTTGAAGACTTAAAGAGTAAAATAGAGAAGGGCCTCTAAGATGGGAGGTAGAGTATTTTGGTCTGGGGAAGTAGCAATGAATACGGTGTAAGCATCCCCAAAATCCGGACTGGTTTGTTGAATTGAAATAATTATAGAATGTGAATAGAGTAGAGTTCCTAAAAGCCTATGATTATTTGTATTATAAGTTCTATAAAATGTCAGAGGCAGCACCATCAAGGTGGTGGAGTGATTGGAAGGCCGTATTGGCAGTTTCGTTCATCGGCATATATTCACTCATTTCAGTAATTGGCTATGTGAGTGTAATTCTAAATCAGCCTGTTCCGGATGAGTGGAGTTGGTTTGTTTGGTCAAGTGGAGCGGGGATTATTGTCTTCAACTATTATAGATACTTGTACAAAGAGAAGTGGAGAGATGTTGTTGATAGATTTGAACAATTAAATGCTAGGAAGAAGAAGTATGGATCTGTGCTCTTTGTTTTATTTCTTGTTTTGTTTTTTGCCAACATCATTGTCCTGTTCTATGTCATGAGTATAACAGATTGGTAATAGTACTAAGTTTGGAACAGGGTTGTTTGTTGGCCCTCTCAACAATTGGGGATGGGAATCTATCCGTGTTCAGTGGGAAAACAGGGTAATTGGAGAGATTCTGTTTTTGATTAATTGACCAGAATATAAATATGAAGAAAATAGTTTGGGTATTATTAATATTGGTCTCCTGCTTTTGTAATGCTTGTGGTCAGAACCCACGAGGAGAAAGGGACTGCAACCAATTAGTGAAAGAGTTGTACCGGATGAACACTAATTATGCACAAAGTGGAGACACTACGTGTCTTAGAAGAATAATCGCCCTGGGAGATACTCTTGATTCATTTTGTGATTCGAATACAAAGTACACCTATTTGATCAGATCTGGGGCAATGATAAGGTTACATGAGTACACTAAAGCCATAGCGCTAATAAAAAGCACGGATAAGGCGGAATTCATGTATTCTTCCCAACAGGAGGTTTTGATTAGTTTTTATAAATGTCTGAAATACAGGTATCTAGGTCGGTATTCATCAGCGAGAACACTGGTAGACTCGGTGAACAATCACTATGTGTCGGACCTTCTGAACAAAGAATACGGTGGTGATACCATTGTCTTTGTTATCATGGACTATATGGTTATCAATATTTTGGAAAAAGATGAACAGTGGATGGATGATGAGTTATGGCGACTAGCTGAGGAACACCCGCTACATAGAGGCTCAATTCTGGCCATTAAGGAAACCGTACTCGGTTTCAAGCGTGATATTGAAGTTGACCATTAAAGTTAGTTAGATGAGGACTTTCGGAATATTGATTGTTTTGTTTTTTACGACCAATAAAGCATTGCTTGGTCAATGGAAGGAATCCCAGTTAGATATTAGAAGCCCGACTCTGGTATCCTGGCTGGATTCCGATTTGTATACATGAGTGTTTCAGGGTACTACGACAAAGCCATAAAAGACATGGGGGCATTCAACTACGACATTTCCGTCCCTGGTGGGCCTTCATTTCCCATCAACGATTCCGTAATTGTTGCAAAGGGCGACCGGGTGTTCCACCGCTTTAAAATATTGCCCGCATTGGAGCTTCTTGATAGCTTTACCGCTTTGCGCCCGGAAGATTTGCAGGAGCCTTATGTCGACGACAATATTATCCCGCTAGATGCACATCGGTGGATCTATGTATATGAACGCCTGGACAAAGCGCAGTTTACCCGGTATACGGAGGATCAAGGAAAAACATGGGTGACTATTCCCAACATATTCACCGTTCCTGAAAATCACCTTTTCTATCATTATTATTTTGAAAGAAGCAATATTCAGGTAGTAGGTTCCCGGGTTTGGATATTTTGTGCTCAGATCTCGGATACACTTTACCGCTCGAATGATTACGGTAAGACCTGGCAACGCTTGGTGCTTCCGGAATGGCTTAAGCCTGGATTGATCAAGTCTTTTGCATTTGCCGACAGAAATGTTGGGCTAATGACCTGTTACAATGATGGAAAGCTGGCGAGAACTATGGACGGCGGGGAAACGTGGAGCACAGAAGGCCTACAAAGACCGGATAATAAGAACGCATTCATCGCTTATGCGCCTCCTACTGCAAATAAAGATGGATTATTCTTTATCTACGGTTCAAATGGTTGTCATTATAGTTCCAGTAATGGTCAATGGTGGAAGTGGATGGACGGCTACCAGCACGACTATCTGAGTTTTTATGATGCTGAACATGGTTTGAGCTTTTATGAGCCCAGCTTGTCCGTATTCAAATATCGGTTCTTTCAGAATACGTTACGAACAGATGTCAGACAAACTCAGGAAACAGAGGTGTTGGTTTATCCTAATCCGGCATCAACTTATATCAAGATGGACGTGGAACAGCTTACTCCAGTTGAAATTTATGATATGATGGGGAGATGCGTATGCAAGTGCGAAGTGTCACGTGAAATTCCCATAGATATTTCCAACCTGAAGCCAAGCAGGTACATTCTACATTTAACTGAAATTGGTGGACAGTATGTATTTTCCGTGAATTAGGCCAGAGTGAAATGTAATCCATACTGATGGAATTCGGGGAGTATTGCAGTCCCCGGTGCCATACCTGGCTATTGGCAAAATATGTGGAGTTTGAAAATGAGCTGCTGCTGACGGTCCCCGACAAGGTAGCACAATGGATAACCCAGTTGAAAGGGTGTAACCTCGCCTCCGAACATATCGAATTGCTGGAAGAGGAGTTCACCTTCATTGCCCGTCACACCATCGGCAAGATGGATAATATTTTCGGTTCCTGGACCTCGAACGTGCCTACGATAAACGGTAATTATACCATTCATGAAGCATTTCACTGGCTGATTACTACTTACAACTACAATTATTCAGCGGTTTGTAATGATCTCCTTCTCGAAATGGAGGCATATGGAAAAGCAGGTCCGGGTCCGGAAGTAGCCCGACTCGACGACTGTGCCTGTACCAAGATCGATCAGATCACAACTCAATGGAATGCCCAGCAAGATATCCCTTCGGGGGTATGCAGTAAAGAAGAGCTTTTTGAAAGTGTTTACGGCGTGAACCCCGGCGACCTGCAAATGCTGGAATGTATCTGCGAACGTAGGGCCGACTCGAATTTCAATTCTGCCGAATGCAGCCAGTATCTGGGGGATATGGAGACCTATGGAACCACCGGTATGTACGGCGACCTGAATGTGGCCAAAGATCATTTTGTTTTCGGATACCACAGTGCCTGTGAACGCCGGCAAGGTTCAGGCGGGGTATTCTACCTTGATCCTCTTGCGTTTCAGTTGGAGGAGTTTCTCCGGGCCCTGGCCCGGAACGGGCATATATTCAGTACAAGCCCCATTGACCTGAATAGCAATTACGCACACTGGGTTGGTCCCGGAAAACTATTTGATTCCAATTGCTCTCTGGAATATGTCTCTGACGGGGAACCTACCGCCGGCAATCCTTCCAATGCCAGTATTACCAGTATTCAGGGATCCGGATGTTCGTTTTCCTGCTCGCTGGTGCTGAACTGGGTTGATGTGGGACTCATCTATGGGGAAGACTATTCCCGTGTGTCTGATTACGACTCTTCCACAGCCACTACAACGATTGATTTTACCGTGCCGGGAAAATCAGTTACCTATTTCGCCACGTATTCCTGTACCGATCTGGCTTGTTCCGATCCCTACTCCATAAGCCTCCCGGAACCTTTTGTGCCTGCGTCCATTACCTGTGAAAAATGTGTGGAATGCGAGGAGTTGCAGACCCATTTCCAGACGTTTATACAAAACTATCCCTACTTCAATGATCCGAGTCAGGGAGTGAATTCGCTGGATTATTTCCGTAAATACCTTCGGGTATCCCAGGGACTGGACTTCTCCCTTACGGCTTTGCGTCAGTACCTTCTTGATTGTATCGAGGGCTCTTCCGGGTCCTGTTCCACCAATCAGACGGCTACCGATTTCTTTAACCTGGTAAAGGCCATGGTGGAAGGAGGCGATTTTGGTTCTCCCCAGCTATTGCTCAATACCAAGTATGCTTCCTACTTCACCAATGTGGCTAATTTGTATGGAAACGGCAGCGGCTGTAACCCGATTCTTCGGCGTCTGAGCCTGTTATACGATAATCCCGGCAATCCGGACCTGCCGCCGGTACTCAGCGGAATGATCACGGCAACGGATGCCTCCGTACAGGTGGTCCGTCCGGTGGAAGCCGCGGAAGACAGCGAGTTTCCCGTGGAGTTTATGCTGATTGCACACAATAACCTGGATGAAAGTACGATCAGGATAGAAAACACCGCACTTTCCCTGCTTCCGGGGGAAGAGGTGCAGGCGGTAATTGCACTTCCTGCCCTGAATGCCGGAGACACGTTCTTCTTTGGGGCCGGCATCAGTGGTTTTGAAGGCAGCAATCCCGGACAAATAGATTTTGACGTAAGCATAGACGGACCGGTCAGCCAATACCTGGACGGCCAGTTTCATACGGCTGTGGCCACTGGCCCCGTTGAGGATCCGTCTTTCTTCCTGCGTCCCGAAACCCGGGTGAAGGAGTTTGTACTCCGTGACAATTGCGGGATGAACTGCAACATCAAATTTATCCTGCCGGAGGCCGGCATGAGACTGGAGAACATAACCTCGGTGGTGCCGGGGTCCCTGCAACCCGACGGTTCCGGCTATATCAGCGGAAACAGTTTTAAGATGAAGGTTTACCTGAAGGGGGTGGCGGATCCGGTGGAGATGACGGTCTATTCCTCCTGCCATACCTTCTTCAGTTGCGATGATTTCAACGATATCGGTTCATCACTCTGCAGAGAACCCTATGACCTTAGTATTGCCAACCCCTGTACGGCAGAGTTGGACCGCATAGCGGAGAACAATGCCCTGATCCGTTATTATGCGGACATCCGCCAACAGGTAGAGGCCTTCCGTGCGGCGTACCTGCAGCATTGTATGAGCCCGGTGGAATCCTTCGTGCTTTCTTTCAATGAGATCGAATACCACCACACCCTGTATTATTACGACCGGGTGGGGAATCTGCTGCGTACCGTTCCTCCTCAGGAATATACACCGGGCAATGCTCCTTACCTCAATTCCACCCAGGTACAGGCCACAGACAACTACCGGAATACCGGCTCGGGAAGTCCGGTTTTCCCGGTATATACGCATTATACCGATTATACCTACAATGGCCTCAACCAGGTAGTAAGTCAAACCACTCCTGACGGAGGAACCAGTAATTTCTGGTACGACGAATTGGGCCGTTTGGTGCTTTCGCAGAATGCCCGGCAGAATGCCTCTAACCATTACAGCTACAGCCTGTATGATGACCTGGGGCGAATTACGGAAGCAGGCCGCATTCCCTTAACCCCTGCCAACGTAACTGTGGAGACAATGGCGGATCCTCAAACCCGTGAGATACTGATAAGCAATGCCGCCTCAGGCAAGGCCGAGATCACCCGCACCTATTATGACGAAGGAATTCCGGGAAGCTCCATACCCGGATTCAGCCAGAATAACCTGGAGTACCGCGTGGCAGCCGTTGCCATCTACCCGGATAACAGCAGCGGGTACAGCAGTGCCATTCACTACAGCTACGATGCCCTTGGCAATGTGGAATCAATGGTTAACGATATTCCCGAACTGGAGGTGATGGAAAGCCGTTACAAACGGGTGGATTATGACTATGACCTTGCCAGCGGCAATACCAACTATGTCTTCTTCCAGGCGGGTGAAACAGATCGTTTTTCACACCATTTCCATTACGACGAGTGGAACCGGCTTTCGGAGGTGTTTACCTCGGAGATGGCGGATGCGGGGATCATCAACCGCAGCTACTACGTGGACATGGCCAATGCTCCGGACTGGAGCAGCGAGGCGCGCTATTTTTATTACCTGCACGGGCCCCTGTCCCGAAAAGAAACAGGTCGTTTCAAAGTACAGGGAGAAGATTATGCATACACGTTGCACGGATGGCTTAAGGGGGTGAATTCCGAGCTGATGAAACCGCTGAAAGATCCCGGACAGGACGGCTTCTACCTATACGGTAACCCACAGTCCAACTACCCGAATTGCCTGGTGGCGGAAGATGCCTTTAGCTACACCCTCCGCTATTATGAGGGCGACTATACGCCTATCGATCCGGGAATGGACTTTACTGCAAACCTCAGCGGAAGCAATTACGGACAGGCGCTGAACGATAAGGATCTGTATAACGGGAACATCGGCAGCATGACGGTGAGCATACCGGATGTAACGGAACTGACCAATAACCAGAATCTGGTGCCCGCACCGAGGGCGGCGGTGTATACTTACGACAAGCTGAACCGTATCAAAGCGTCAACGAACTTCATGAATTCGGATCAGCTGACCTACAGCTGGTTATCCTCGGTTAGCACCACAGAATACAATACAGGGTACACCTACGATTCACGCGGAAACATTCTCACCCTGACCCGCAATGGCGACAATCCGTCGAACCCGGTTATGGATAACCTCAATTACCATTACAATAGCCAGAACAACCAGTTGTACTATGTGGACGATGCAGTGGGTTCCGGAACTTATGCCGGGGATATCGACGACCAGGTGGCAGGGAATTATACTTATGATGCGCTAGGTAACCTGACGGGAGATGCGTTGGAAGGAATTACGGATATTGAATGGAACCTCTACGGGAAGATCCGTTCTATTACCTACAATGGCGGTTCGGCGCGGAATGACCTGGAATTCGGGTATGATGCAATGGGCCGGAGGATCAGCAAGAAGGAAAGCTACCGGGACGGCAGTGGCACGGTGACTACTTACTACAGCCTGGATGCTGCTGGTAATATCCTGGCGGTATATAGCCTGAAGGAAGTGCATGATTTCGACCAGAACATCACCACGAAGACGCTTTACCTGGGTGAACTGGAGCTATACGGAAGCTCCCGTATCGGGATGACGGTGGTGAACCGTAGATTGTCGGAACTGGTAAAACCTTACGGGGAGCCTGACGAAGGAACGGCAGAGCTGTTCTCCGGTCCGGATTACAGCGATAAGGTCAACGTACTGGGCCAGAAGCGGTACGAGTTCAGTAACCACCTCGGGAATGTACTGGCGGTACTGACGGACCGTCCGATTCCGGTGAAGGAATCAACGGCGGCTTCGGTGAACCATTTTGAAGGAGATATCGCTAACTTGTACGACTACTACCCCTTCGGGATGTTGATGCCGGGAAGGGTGTATGCGATGGAAAGCTGCATTACAACTACGGTTCTCTCAGGTACGACGCTGATCACGGACGGTCAGATGAGCGGCAGCGGCTGGTCGGGTGCAGGCGGTGGGGTATACCTGAACGGCGGTGTGCTTACGGTATACAACACGGGCAATGCCGGCGACGGGGTGAATTATGACTTCCAGGTATACCACAACCAGCAGCTGGTAACGATAGACCTGGGCAACCTGGACCTGACGAATTTGAATCCGGGCAACCAGGTATCGGTGACCCTTTATGACAGCTCGGGGACCATCTTGTACCAGTACTTCACCCCACCGGGAGCGATGTTTGACTACCTGAACCCGATTCACTTCTACGCTACGGACTACAGCCGCTACCGCCTGGAGATTACGTATGTGTTGTCAGGCAGCGGGGA
>CAXPEB010000021.1:0-76945 GCA_964215915.1 Bacteroidia bacterium | reverse complement strand
TCAAAGCCTCCCGAAAGGAGGCTTTTTTTATTTTACCCGGCAGGACCCGTTTGCTTGTAATTAAGGATCCGGATCAAAATCGGCGGACAGAGAGACGCTTCTATACCGTTTGCTTTTCGATCATTGTGTCTTATTTGAATGCCCATTTTTTACTTGTCTAAAAAATGGGCGAAAAAAGGACAGTTTTCCTGAAGGCGCCTTCCTGCCGCACCGACCTCCCTCCGCAACAAAAGCCTGGCCATCGCTGGAATCTTTTCCAGGACACTATTCCTTTGAAGAAAGTCCGTTTTCTAAGATAACAGGAATAGGAAACTCCCTGTCTCGTAAGAAAAGATTAAGGCGATTTGGCGCACTAGCTCCCGCACGCTTTTGTTGCGGCACGCGCTGCAGGAAAACGGCCTGACGGCAGAGAAAGACCCTTTCTTAATACCCGCTGGAGTAATCGCATTTCTGTTTAACAGGATTGAAAACCCCATTCTGGCCATGAGTATTCGTTTGATCCGCTGAATGGGAAGAAAGGTTGCTCCACTTTTGAATAGCCCAATGCACCCACAGCTTTTTGACTTGAATCATAATCAATCCCAAAAATTCAGTATACTCGTTTACGTTCGTTTCCTGTTGCAGGATTCGGATTTAGATTTCTGTTATGATGAAAAAACACATACTCCCCCTTTCTCTGTGCCTTCTCCTGGCAGCCTGTTCCGTAAAACTTATGGTGCCTAACCAGACGGATGTTGACCGTGTCAGCGACAAGTTCCCCAACTATACACTGGCTAATCTCAGCGAGGGAAAAACCCTATACCAGAACCACTGCGGGAGTTGCCATAAGCTGAAAAAACCGTCTGACCTGACGGAAGAACAATGGCGGGATATTGTCCCGAAAATGGCCAGGAAAGTCAACAAAAAAGAGAATAACGTGCTGGATGAGCGGAAACAGGACCTTATTCTGAAATACCTGTTGACCATGCGCGATGCGCCGAAACGCTAAACTACAATCCTGGTTCAGCGCGGCGGCAGAAGATTTTGCGGAGAACCCGTGTTATTTCAGGTAAACCACCGTTACCCCGTCGCCACCCTGCTCCTCGTGCTCATTTTCAAAATGATCGATGGCAGGAAAACCTTTGAGTTCCTGGCGGATCAGCTTCTTCAGAATGCCGTCGCCATGCCCGTGTATGATACGCAGCTTGTCGAAACCCAGAATCAGCGCACGGTCCAGGAAAGAAATCGCCTCTTTCACCGCTTCGTCCCCTCTTTTCCCCCTTACATCCAGATCCATACGAAACTCCTGCATCTCACTCAGGGTATCGAACCCGGTGCTCTGTCGGTTTAGTTTCCGGGCTTCCTTCCTCCCCACCTTTTCCAGCTTGCGGTAATCGACCTGGGTGCGCATCTCCCCGAACTCTACCGTGGCCTTGTTCTTATGGATCTCCAGGAGGCGTCCCACCGATTGCTGTCCTTGCATCTTCACCTGATCGCCGGGTTCCGGTTTTTCCGTATGTATGACAGCACCTTCCTTTTTCAGGCTTTCTTCCAGTTTTTTGCGTTGTTCCCCCAGCTCTTTACGCGACTTGCTCTGCGGCTTGGTTTCTTTGCTGCCTTCGCGCAACTCCCTGACCGTTCGTTCGATCAGGCTGTTGCTGTTCTTAATGAGTTGATAGGCTTCCTCCCTGGCCTGTTGCAGGATCTGCTTCCGCTTTTCTTCCAGCTGTCGCTTCAGTAAGGTATACTCGTCGAGCAGGCGCTGATAATGGGCCTCTGTTTCCCTGGATTTTTTCTCCTGTTCTTCCAGTTCCTGCCTCTCTTTTTCAAGGGTGAACAGGAGGTCATCGACATTCTTTTGCTTGGCCCCCACCTTCTTCCGGGCCCGGTCGATCACCGGCTTGGGTAACCCTATTTTCCCGGCTACTTCAAAAGCAAAGGAAGATCCCGGCTTACCAATTTCCAGTTTGTACAAGGGCTGTAGCTTATCCGTATCATAGGCCATGGCTCCGTTAATCAGTCCGGACAATCTGCCCGCCATCAGCTTCAGGTTGCTGTAGTGGGTGGTAATCACCCCGTAACAATTCCTGCGGTTCAGTTCTTCCAGGATAGCTTCGGCCATGGGGCCTCCGAATTGCGGATCGGTTCCGGTTCCGAACTCATCGATCAATACCAACGTGTCTTTCTTCGCATAACGCAGAAAATGCTTCATGTTGGTCAGGTGTGATGAGTAGGTCGACAGGTCATTATCCAGCGACTGTTCATCACCGATATCGATAAAGATCTCTCCGAAAACCCGGGTGGAACTGCCTTCTGCCACCGGCACGGGGAAACCGCATTGTACCATGTACTGAAGAAGACCGGTGCTTTTGAGGGCAACGGACTTTCCACCGGCATTTGGGCCGGAGATCAGCAGGATGCGCGATTCTTCGTCCAGGTGAATATCCAGTGGCATTGTCGGGAGTTTAACCTGCCTGTGATGCAGAAGAAGTAACGGATGGTAAGCCTTACGCCAGTCGACAACGCCTTTGGTCTCCAGGTCGGGTACGATAGCCTCCGTGTCCCTGGCGAACAGTGCTTTTGCCCGAATAAAATCGATCACCCCGAGCTTGTGGTTGAAATCAAGAAGTTCTGCCGCATGAGGGACAATCTTCGCGGTTAGTTCACGGAGTATCCGTTCAACTTCACGGCGGCGTTCCAGCTGCAACTCCCGTAGTTCATTATTCAGTTCGATGATCTCAGAAGGTTCGATATACAAAACCTGGCCGCTTCCCGATTCATCGTGGACGATCCCCCGAAGTTTCCGTTTATGTTCCGCCAGGATAGGCAGAACCAGCCTTCCTTCCCTAACGCTTAGCTCGGTTTTCGCTGACCACCCCTCGCTCCTGGCTTTGTTTTGTAGCTGAATAGCCCGACGGTGAAGCTCTTTTTCGTATTTGGCTATGGATGAAGAAATGCGGGCCAGTTCCGGGCTGGCATTGGGTCGCATATGCCCTTCGTCATCAATCACTTTTTCAATCTCCCCGATCAGACTTCGCTGCGGAGGGATATTCTCCAGCAAGGCAAACATCAGCGGGTATTCTTCCGCATGGAGGTGAAAAAAACGGGTCAGGCCTTCGATAGTGCGCAGGAGCAACCGGATTTCATGGAATTCCTCTTCAGAGAGAAAATACCCTTCAATCTCCAGCTTGTGCAGCGCCCGTGCATTATCCAGATAGGTTCCTTCCGGCACCTGTTCCTCCGATGCCAACAGGGTAATCCACTCGTTGACCTGTCCCAGCCAGAGGCGTATCGCGCTGACCTTGTTGCTGAAACCGGCCCTGAAAGCCAGTTCTTTTCCAAGCGGACCGAAACAAAAAGCGGCAATACGCTGCCGGATCAAATCCACCCCCAGTTTTTCCTCGATATGTGCCGGATAATTACGCAAGGCGGCAAAGATAGCAAAGGAGACAGGTAGATCGAAGCCTCAATGGCAGAACACTTTGATAGAAGAGAAAAAGGAAAGGACTACTTACACTTAAAGGTCGCGGTTAAGGTATCCATATCCTGTGCACAATGTTCATCAGCACCTCCCCGGAATTGCAATAACAAGCCATGAACATCTCCGAAAACGTCTTTCTCAGGAAAGATCCTGGTTTCTAATGGAATACATAGTTGTGGTTTCAATTTCATATGAATCCACTTCAAATCAGGTTCTTTTAACTCAAGAAAAATGTCCGTTACCGTTCCAACTGTATCCCCATCATACATTACCTTACAACCTGTCACCACCTGACAGTCCACATCTGTTTTAACCACTACAGTAAGGTGCTGCTCCTCATTTTCTCCTATTCCGGGAAGCGTTTCATGCCGTGCGTTCACAGTGACCAGGACAAAACAAAACAGCATACCAATCTTAATAGACATATCCCTGATTTATTAGTTATAAAAACTGGTTCACTTTCCATTTTACGGGTCCGGTCATTTTTTGAGGTCAAAGGGGTAAGCAGGAAAGGTAATAAAATTATCCCTGCAGCCGATAGTGACCGCGACAGGCTAATCCGTCCGATCTTTAACTCCGGCACCCTGTCATCCTACACTATTTAGAATCGTTCTTTGTACCTTTGCAGGGCAATGAGTAAACGTGGAAAAGTACTGGTGGCGATGAGCGGTGGCATTGATAGCACGGTAACGGCAATCATGCTGAAAGAACAGGGGTATGAAGTGGTGGGCATCACCATGAAAACCTGGGACTACGAAAGCTCCAAGGTCAACGGTAAGGAAACGGGCTGCTGCAGCCTGGATTCCATTAATGACGCACGGGCCATTGCCGTTCACCATGGGATCCATCATTTTATCCTCGACATCCGCGACGAGTTCGGGGATTTTGTGATCGACAACTTCGTGGACGAATACCTGGCCGGACGTACGCCCAACCCCTGTGTGCTCTGTAACACCCATATCAAATGGGAAGCGCTGTTGAAAAGAGCGGATAAGCTGGATTGCGAATTCATTGCTACGGGACACTACGCACAACGTAACTTCAATGAAGCCAACGGACGCTATTATATCTCCAGAGGCAAAGACCTCAACAAAGATCAGAGTTATGTGCTCTGGGGACTGGCCCAGAAAAACCTTGCCCGTACCCTCTTTCCCATGGGGCAATACCACAAACCGGAGATCAAACAGATGGCGGTAGATATGGGGTATATGGACCTGGCTAAAAAAAGTGAAAGCTACGAGATCTGTTTTGTGCCGGATAACGATTACCGTTCCTTCCTGAGAAACCGGGTCGATGGACTGGAAGAGCGTGTGGATGGCGGCGATTTTGTGCTGGCAGACGGAACCGTTCTGGGTAAACACAAAGGCTACCCCTTTTATACCATCGGACAACGTAAGGGGTTGGAAATAGCGCTGGGAGAACCCATGTATGTAACCGAGATACGCCCCGACAGCAATACGGTTGTGCTGGGACGTAAAGAAGAACTGGAACGCAACGGTATGTGGGTCCGCAAAGTAAGCCTTCAGAAATACGACAGCATTCCGCAGAATACCGAAGCCCTTACCAAGATCCGGTATAAGGATCAGGGTGCCTTTGGCGTTATCAACCAGGAAGCCGACCGCGTGAAGGTGAATTTCCACACGCGGGTGAATGCCATTGCCCCGGGACAATCGGCAGTATTCTATGAAGGCGAGGATGTCATCGGCGGAGGATGGATCGAATCTTCCTTCGAGGCATAATTTTTCCTTACTTTTCCCGCAAAATTTACCGGATATGAAAAATGTGCTGATCGCAATTTCCCTGTTCCTGGCAGCTGCACCTCTGCAGGCTCAGGACATGGTGTATAAGTTCTGGGTGGAACTGACCGACAAAAACAACAACGGATACAGCATTGATCATCCGGAAGCGTTTCTATCCCAGCGTTCCATCGAACGCAGAAAAAAACAGAATATCCCCATTACCTATGACGATATGCCGGTAACGGCTTCTTACCGCGACCAGATCGCTCAACTGGGTGTAAAAGTGAGGTATACTTCCCGCTGGTTTAATGCGGTGTGTATCGAAGTGAAGAATGATACCGGGGTGATGAAAATGATCCGTAAGCTGAGCTTTGTAAAAGGCTCGCGGCTCATGTATGCCCGTAAAGAATTCGATACGGAAAAGAAAAATCCCAGTGCCATGATGGAATTTATCATGGGAATGAATGCGGCCAAAAAGCCGGATAACGACAGCGAATACGGGTTCGGGTTGAACCAGATCCAAATGCTCAAGGGCGATGAGCTTCATGCACAGGGCAAACGGGGCGAAGGCATGGTGATCGCCGTGCTGGATGCCGGTTTTTTCCGTATGGATGAAATGGAAACCTTCGATCATCTGCGCAACGAAGGCAGGTTACTGGGCACCTATGATTTTGTGGAAGGCGACTCCCTGGTGTATGAAGACGACATGCACGGCATGAATGTACTCTCCTGCATGGCTGCGTATACTCCGGGGAAAATGGTCGGTACCGCACCGAAAGCTTCCTACTGGCTGCTTCGTACCGAAGATGCAGGAACGGAAAACCCCATTGAAGAATCCAACTGGGTGGCGGGTGCCGAGTTTGCCGACTCGGTAGGCGCCGACCTGATCAACTCCTCGCTTGGCTATACCACATTCGACCTGGAATCTGCCAGCTACACGTATAAAAACCTCGACGGAAGCTCGCTCATCTCCAGAGCCGCTACACGCTGTGCTCGGGTTGGCATGATCGTGTGCAATGCGGCGGGTAACGAAGGAAGCGGCAACTGGCATTATATCGGTGTTCCGGCTGACGCAGACAGCATTCTCACCGTTGGGGGCGTGGATGCCATGGGCGATCATTCCAGTTTCAGTTCATTCGGACCTTCTTACGACGGACGTATCAAACCCAATATCGTCGCCCAGGCCACCTCTACCACCGTGGCTTCTTCCAAGGGTAAATTCTACCCCAGCCAGGGTACCAGCTTTGCTTCACCGGTGATGTGCGGAATGGTGGCTTCTTTGTGGAGCGACCACCCCGATGTGAACAACATGACCCTCATTCATACCATAGAAAAAAGCAGCAACCAGTACTTCCATCCGGACAATACCTACGGTTACGGTCTCCCCGATTTTATGCTGGCCCACCGTATGCTTGGAGGCGACAGCAGCTTCAATTACCAGGAAGACCAATGGCTGACCGAAATCCCGGAAACATACTATGACGAGGTGGCGGTTCAGTTCTATTCGGCAAAGGCCCAGAGCCTGTCCATCCGGATCCGGGATCATAAAGGAAGAAAAGTACGCCACCTTGATTTCAACCTGTCGGCGGGAGAATTTTTTATGTATTCGTTGCGCGACCTCCCGCAAGGGAAAAAAGGCATAACAATTGAGATCACGCTGAACGGGGAAACCAAGTCCTGGTCCCTGAAACCAGCATCCGAATAAATGCGCCTACTCTGCCTCTTTGCAGGTTTTCTGATAGCGACTTATTACTCGAACGCACAGAACCATGTGCTTTCGGGAAACGTACGCGATTCCCTCAGCGGAGAAGTACTCATCGGAGCCAGCATCTTTCCGGCAGACAACCCTTCTAAAGGCACCCTGACAGATGAAAGCGGAAACTACAGCCTGAGTCTGCCCGCCGGGCAATACCGCATTCGGGTGACCTATGTAGGTTATGCCGACAAGGAGCAGGAGCTGATATTGGATAAAAATACCCGTATGGATTTCCTGCTTTCCTCCACAGTGATTACCACGGGAGAAGCGGTGGTTAGCGGCAAAGCCGGTGATGAGGCGGTAAAAAAGGTGGAGATGAGCCGCGTACAGATCAGCGGTAAAAAACTCAAAAGCCTGCCTGTTCTTTTCGGGGAAACGGATGTACTCAAGTCCATCACCCTCATGCCCGGGATCAAATCGGGAGGAGAAGGAAATACGGGCATTTATGTGCGCGGAGGGGGTCCTGACCAGAACCTGGTACTGATCGACGACGGAGTGGTGTACAACCCTTCCCACCTGCTGGGCTTCTTTTCGGTATTCAACGGAGATGTAATCGACGATGTGGAAGTGATCAAAGGTGGCATGCCTGCACAATACGGAGGTCGGCTAAGCTCTATTGTAAGTGTCACTACCCGCCAGGGCGACATGAAAAAATGGAAATCGTCAGGGGGTATCGGACTGATCTCTTCGCGGGTATTGGTGGAAGGCCCCATCAAAAAAGAGAAGATGTCGCTGCTGATCAGCGGCCGTCGCACCTATATCGATCAGGTAGCCCGCCCCTTCCTTCCCGACTCCCTGAAAGGAAACCGCCTTTATTTCTACGACCTTAACGCGCGCTATACCTGGCGCATCGATGAAAAATCAACTCTTTTCTTCAGTGGGTATTTCGGCAGAGATGCCTTCAACTACCTGCCTCCCCGTCGTGAAGACCTGCAGTTTGGTGTAAAATGGGGCAACAGTGTGTTCAGTGCCCGTTACCTCAGGCAGATCGACTCCAACTGGAGTATGGATGCCAGTTTGAGTTACAACGATTTTAACCTGAGTTCGGAAGTGACCTTCAACAATCTTGTGATACGGGTAAGCAGTGGTCTCCGCGACTGGAGCACCAAGACCAATTTCCTGTACCGATCCGGTAAACACGGCAGTATCCGCTTCGGAACTTTCTATACCTTCCATACTTTCCGCCCCGGAATTCTCAATGCCGAGGTGAGCGGAGAGAACGACGTCAATTCCCGGATCAACAACCAGTTTGCCCATGAAGGGGCTCTCTATGTCAGCACAGAACAGGAATGGCGGACCCGCTGGCTGGTACAGGCCGGACTGCGTTACACCTTCTTCAACCAGGTGGGGCCTTATGAGCGCGTTTTGTATGAATCCAACGGGGTAAAGACCGACAATATCGTACGCTACGGAATAGGTGAGAGTATTGCCTTCTGGGACGGCTGGGAGCCCCGGCTGGCCTTGCGCTACCTGCTCGACAGCCGGCAATCGGTAAAGGCGTCTTACACCCGCACCAACCAATACGTGCACCTGGCCACCAGCTCGGCCGCGACTTTACCCAGCGACCTGTGGGTGCCCAGTTCTGCCCTGGTGAAACCGCAGCGGGCCGATCAGGCGGCCATCGGCTATTTCCATAATTTCCTGGATAACCAGTATGAAGCTTCGGTGGAAGCCTATTACAAGCGCATGCGCAACCAGATCGAATTCAAACCGGGAGCCCAGCTGTTTTTCAACCAGAACCTGGAGGCTGAGATGGTCTTCGGGCAGGGTACTTCCTACGGAGTGGAGTTTTTCATCCGCAAAAACGAGGGACGCTGGAACGGATGGATCGGGTATACCTGGTCGAAATCGCTACGGCAATTCGATGCGATTAATAATGGCGAACCTTATTATTACCGGTATGACCGCCGGCATGATATCTCCGTGGTGCTGACTTACGGCATTTCCGACAAGTGGGAAGCCAATTTTGTCTTTGTGTATGGAACGGGGAACGTGATTACACTGCCCGTGGGGCGTTATGTGTTCAATATCGGAGTGAATCCTGACGACCTGGATCCCAGTTTCAGCGTTCTGGACCTATATGACAAGGCCAACACCTACCGCATGCCAGCATACCACCGGGCAGATATCTCCTTTACTTACAACCCCGACCCGGAAGGGCTAAAGCGCTTTCATTCCACCTGGAACTTTTCCATCTATAACCTGTATAACCGCAAGAACCCGTATTTCATCTACCTGGACCCCGACGTAAAAACCGGGAAGATTACCGCCAAAATGGTTTACCTCTTCCCTATTCTTCCCTCCGTAACCTGGAACTTCAATTTCTGAAATATGATAAAACGGATTCCATACCTGCTCGTTGCCATTCTCCTGATCACCGCCTGTGAAAAGGAAATTAAGATCGATTTGCCCCCGGCACCGCAGGAAATTGTGGTGGAAGCCTATATCAACGACTGGAGTCCGCTGATGAATTATGTGATCCTGACCCATACCGTCGATTATTTCAACCCCGATCTCAGTCTGCCGGCAGTGAGCGGAGCCCAGGTGGAAATAAGCGAAGGCACCGTAAACGGTAGCGATACGAGCTGGGCCTTCCCGGTGGTTCTTCCCGAACTGGCGGCCGATACCCTGCCCGGTGTTTATTTTAACCCGCTGTTGAACGGGGAAGCCGGAAAAGTCTACCGGCTTGAAGCATGGGTTGACGGGAAGTACCTCCATAGCATTACCACTATTCCGGAACCGGTTTCCATTGACAGCGTAGAGGTAGACGTACACCTGGAACAGGATAGTTTCGGGTACCTGACCGTTTTCTTTTACGACCCGCCTGCCCGGGGGAATAATTACCGCATGATCTTTCGCTACCAACCCGACAGCGTAATTGCGCTATGGGGATCCATCAACGAAAGCGATGCCCTGCGCGACGACGAGTTCATCAACGGCGAAACCTGGGATTTCCGGTATACCCGCCGTTTCGATTATGGCGATACCTTACAGTACTTTCTAAACAGCATTGACCGAAACACCTACCTATTCTGGGATTCCTACTTTGACCTCAGGGGAAACAGCGGTAATCCTTTTGCCACACCTGTCAAGCTCCAAAGCAATATACAGGGTGGTATCGGGTGCTTCACGGGCTACGGGGTGAGCTACCGGCAGATCATCATACGTTAAGTCAAATGATGGACTGGGAATGACTGGTTCCGGTTAAGCCGATTCGGTAATACCTCAGGCAGGATTACCTGGATCTTCAAACAGTTTATTGACCCTGGGCTGGAGTATCCATACCCCGATTGGAAAAAAGAGTATTAACAGGAACTCCGTGATAAAATCACTAAACCCGACTGGTCGCTGCAGTTCGGTTTTTTTCAAGTTCTTCGCCGATATGAAGCTAGCTGCGAACAGGCAAAAGATCGCAGGAATTTCCAGGAATATCACCGGGATCAGGATGCCAAGGTCTGGAACCGTTCCATTTGTAAAAATGTCCGTCATCATCCGAAACACATACAGGGTCAATCCGGCAAAATATAGGAGCGGAAAAAGGAGGATTAGCTTGAATCCAAGCGTATTTATTCTCAGTGTTTCCGGTAGTTTTATCTGTAATCCAGTGACGAGCGCCCACTGCCAGAAAAAAGCAAGGCTGCTGGCAGCCAACATGCCGGCAAAGTAGGGCATAACAGATCCAAAATACCCCATTAGTTCCGCGGAACCCGGTTCCGGAACCTGTATGAAAAGGAACATTTTCCATACAATGGCTAAGGTGCAAAACAGGGGAATGCCAGCCAAAGGAAGAAAAAGCTGCCAGTGTTTGGCGCGAAGAAATAATCGATTCATCCGGATATTGTTCAAACAGAATTGCCGAAAAATAGGCTTTTAAAAGTATGATGTGGGAGAATAATACGTTTCAACACCTTGTATTAAACGGGATTGTTCAGCGGGAGGATGGAATGGGTTGGGGAAGATGAATTCTTTAACGGAAGGACAGCTGCCAGGTTCTTCGGTACGGGTTTTTAAAACCGGACTACGAAATGTTCTTCCACCTGTTCGCGACGAATGAAAAGCAGCCCCAGGTAAAAAAGATCGACGGTAACACGTACGTCCGGGTGGGATTTCAGTTCTTCCCAGGCCTCACTCATGTCGTTGCTCCAGTGGATATCGTCGAACACAAAAACGGTATCGTTATGGGCTTTGGGGAGGAGCTGTTCGAAGTATTTCAACGTGGGTTCCTTGCGGTGATTCCCATCGATAAAGACAAAATCCAGCGTATCAAATCCGGATAGTACCTCTTCCAGGGTATCATCGAAATTGCCGGGCACGATCTCCACCATATCTTCCAGGCCAAGCTGCTGCATATTGATACGCGCCAACTCCGCCAGGTTCTGGCTGCCCTCCATGCTGGTAATTTGAGCCCCTTCTCCGGCAGAGGCTGCCCCAAAGGCCTGATAGGCCGTAGAGATTCCCAGGGAGGTTCCGAATTCAAGAATATCCCGGGCCTCAAAGTAGCGGCAGAGCCGATAGAGTAGCTTGCCCCATTTGGCCGGCTTGGCGGCTTTGGCAGCTATTTCCGAGATCCGCTTCTGATACGTCGGGCTGTCCTCTCCTCCTGCCCCGAAGTCTTCCACCTCGGTGAGCATTTTATTAGCCAGAAGCTCCAGCCGGAGCTTTTCCACCTGCTCGTATTCCGGGTAGATTTCTTTGTCCTCCAGCACCTTGGTGACGAGGTCAAAAACAAAGGGAGAATGAATTCCGTGTTTGGTTTTGGCATTCAGGTAATACCACGCGTATTTCCGGGCCAGGTCAAACACTAGTAGAGGTTTTTGATGGCTGACAGTTCGCGCTTCAGCCTATCCATTTGTTCATTGGCCCGCTTTATCTTGGCTTCGATATCCTTGATCAGTTTGCCGGCAGTTTTGCTATTGGAAAAGAACCCGATGTTGTTCTCCAGGGTCTCGATATCGTTCTTCAGGAAACGCATCTTATCGCGGAGTTTTCTTTCCTCGGTTTGCAATCTTCTTTTGCCATCCGGGGTTTCCGCAATCTCACTGTAATAGTCGAGGATCTGCGATTCCTTCATCTCCTCTGCATTACGCTTATGCTTTTTGTAGAGGCCGTCTACCAGTTCGGTAAATTCCTTCTGAAGGGAATTTTTGAACTTAATGGGCACAAAACCTGTGCTGTTCCAGGTTTTCTGGATTTCACGCAGTTTCGGGAAGACCTCCTCCGGGTTTTCCAGTTCGGCAAGTGTTTTTACCTCAACAATCAGTTTCTGCTTGACTTCCAGGTTCTGATCCTGTTCTTCTTTCTGGCCTTTGAAATGTTCTTCCTTGCGGTTGAAAAAATCGTCGCAGGCAGCCCGGAAACGCTTCCATACTTCGTCGCTTTGTTTCTCAGGTACCGGACCGATCTTTTTCCATTCGCCCTGCAGACGGATCAGCTCAGCCGTAGTTTTGTTCCACTCTCCGGAATCCTTGATCGCTTCCGCCTTTTCGCAAAGGGCGGTTTTCTTTTCCAGGTTGTCGGACTTATCCTTATTGATCTGCTTGAAGAATTGGTTCTTCTGGCGGTAGAAGTGGTTACGCAGGTCTTTGAAACGGCCCCAAACCGCTTCGTTATGTTCTTGGGGAACGGGGCCTATCTTGCGCCATTCTTCAAACAGGGCCGCAATTTCTTTGGTTTTATCGATCCACTCACGCGGCTTCTCGTAGAGCACCGTCGCAATCTGCTCCAGCTTCTCATTCAGGGCATTTTTCAGTTCGAAGTTCTTCCGGCGCTTTTCCTTCAGTTCTTCCAGCTGGCCCTTTTTCTGTTCGTATATTTTATCGGAGGCCGCTTTGAAGCGGGCCCAGATCTCTTCCGAATACTCGCGGGGTACCGGACCGGTATGCTTCCATTCGTCGTGGTACTTGTTGAGCATGTTCATCGCCTTTTTGATGGACGATTCTTCCTGCAACTGGTCCACTTTCATGCACAACTCGATCTTCGCCTCCAGGTTCTTTTTCCGGTCGAGTTCTTTCAGCTCGTAATTGATGGAGAGGTTGTCGTAGAATTTATCGAGGTAGAAACGGTAGGCGTCCCATAGTTCCTGAACAAACTCACGGGGCACTACGCGGATTTTCTTCCATTCGGACTGAAGTTCCTTGACCTTATCCAACGCATCTGCCGCCTCTTCGTTTTCGGTCAGGTCTTTCAGGGCTTCCAGTATAGTGCGTTTGGCGGCAAGGTTCTTCTGTTTTTCCTCTTCGATGCGTGCGCGCTGATCCTGGCGGCGGCTTTGTATCTTCTTCCAGGCATCCCGGAACCGCACCCGCAATTCGTCGGGGGAAGGCTGAAAATCTTCTTTTTCGTTACCGGCTTCCAGGAAGGCCTCCAGGGCTGCCTGTTCTTCATCGTCAAAGATGCCTTCGATCACCCGCCGTACTTCGCGGGCAACGCGACCGGCTTCCGCCAGATCGTCGAATGAGGCTGCTTTTTCGATCAATTCCACCAATTCCGCCTTGGAGAGCGAGGAATAATCACTTTCCTCATCGTGCTCTTCCTCCATACGGTAGGTGGTTTCTTCCGAATCATCCGCGTCGTCGTTCACTTCAGGTTCGATCAAATCTTGGCTGGAAGGGGTTTCCGTTTTTTCTTCCACGGTCTCTTCCTGCGCAGGATTTGCCGCATGGGTAGTTTCTTCGTTCAATTCTTCTTTATGCTCCATCACAGGGGTCATTCTGTGTTATAAGGGGGGCAAAGTTATTAAAAAAGGCAGCGCAATTCCTTACTTTTGAGCCGCTGTACACGGAAATTTAACGCGCCCATGTCCTTCAAAATCATAGAATGTCCACGCGATGCGATGCAGGGTATCCACCGTTTTATTCCCACTGCCGATAAAGTCCGATACCTGAACCAGTTACTACGGGTAGGGTTTGATACCCTGGATGCGGGCAGTTTCGTTTCGCCAAAGGCCATTCCCCAGATGAAAGACACGGCAGAGGTTCTGTCGAAACTCGAACTTGACAAGACCAACACGCGTATCCTTTCCATTGTGGCTAACGCCAAAGGTGCCGACCAGGCAGTGGAATTCGACGAGGTGAGCTACCTGGGTTTTCCCTTTTCCATCAGCGAGACCTTTCAATTAAGGAATACCAATTCTACCATTAAGGAAGCCGTAGAGCGGGTAGAGTATATCCATAACCGCTGCATACAACGCAACAAGGAATTGGTGGTGTACCTGAGTATGGGCTTCGGCAACCCTTACGGCGATCCCTGGAGCCCGGAGATTGTGGCAGACTGGATGGAACATATGGTACAGCGGGGCATCCGGATCATCTCCCTAAGCGATACGGTGGGTGTGGCAACCCCGCAGAGTATCCGGGAACTGTTCACCCACCTTTGCAAAACCTACCCGCATACTGAGATTGGGGCGCATCTGCACACGCGTATCCATAATTGGAGGGAAAAGGTGCAGGCCGCTTATGAAAGCGGGTGTCGTCGTTTCGACGGTGCCATCAAAGGCTATGGAGGCTGTCCGATGGCCGCCGATTCCCTGACCGGCAATATGCCCACCGAGTTCCTGCTGTCATTTCTACGCGAAGAAGGCGAAGACACGGGAATCAACTACCGGGAATTCAATGCCGCGATGACCCTGGCCAGTGAGGTGCTGGATGTGGATTAGATGGGGTTACGGGTGTTGGGTTCTTGTGTCTTGTTCTGGTATGGATGAGCAATTGGCCATTGGCTCTTGGTAGCAGGACCAGTCCTAAATGGTTGACTACCATTAATAGTGTTTAATACGGTTCTCTGAAAAAACCGCTGTCCGTTCCGCGGCGGATCTCGGGAGCATGACAGATAATAATCTTTCGCCCTCCTTTTTCTTGGGTAGAAAGACTTTCCCGGTAATATTTCATCACACGCTGTAGCTCCATCCAGAACCGTACAAACTGATAGGCTTTCATTTCCGGATCGATATCTTGAAGTACGACAACCTTATTGGGGTTTGTTTGGGTTCTGAGAAAAGAAGATAAATAGGATGTGTCAACCGGTGTTCCCGATGAATCCAGTATCTGTCCGTAGCGATTCAGTTTTATCAGCAGTGGGTTTTGTTCTCGTATCGATTCTTCATCTATCGGTGACGGTGGCGTCTCAACCAGTTCTCCAAACGCTCCATAAGGCATAGGGTATTGCAAACGACGGTATACACCGCAATCAAAATAACCGGCAAAGTAGAAGGTGGATTTATACATAACCTCCCTGATTCCCGCACCGGCCAATATCGCTTCCACATCCGACAACTGCTTCCAGGATAAAGAGGAATCCATGCCGATCAGAATTACCGGAGGGTTAGACCTTTTCTCCAGCCATACCCTAACACTTAGGGTATCGGGGTCAAATTCCTTCTTTTCCCAGAAATAGCGCATTCTCGGTTCGTCCGTATATCGGTCCATCCCAATATCCAACTCTACAAAACCTGCTTTTTTTCCATATGAACAGTCGGACAGGTCTGCAACAGGATAATACCGGTCTACCCTGAACCAGGTATCCTGGCGTATGGTAGAATAGAGTGAAGCCTCAGCCGGTGTTTGGTAAAGACTGATCCAAAAGCCTGCAAATAGATAAAACCCTAATATTCCTAAACGCAATACGCGGGATTGTACCCTTTTCTTCCATTGTAGATAGAGGAATGAATCCAGCCATCCGTGAAGGAGGATCAACAGAAATATCCAGAACGCAAACCCAACAAAGTCTTCAAACTGCCATAAACCCAGACTGCACAAGAGGATAAGTCCCAAACCGGCAAAACGGAACAGAAACATGAGGTGCACGGGAAGTATGCGGAAATGGGAATAGATATTCCGATAGAGCGGGCCTCCACCTGGTTTTCCAACATGAAGTACAAAATGCATCAACGTACCGGCAAACTGGAGCAAGAATATCGCTACAAACCAGCGTAACCACCAGACCTCATTTTCCCATAAACCGAAACGGTACTCGTGCGAGAGATAGACACCCCGGAGAATAACAGCCCAGGCATTCATCCAGAGTGAAAAAAAGACAAAAGCCAGCGCCAGGGAGGACAGTGTCCAGACCAGGGACGTAACGAACGGAGATCGGAGTTTTGGGTTCAAGGCAATGCCTTTTGATTTCACTATACAGACACGGAAAGGTAATTCTTCCGGATAAAAAGAGCCAAATTCATGCTGGTTCCTGGTATTAGGTTTTGGGTCCTTGTTCTGATATGGATAGGCCATTGGCTCTTGGCATTGGCAGGAATACGACAGGATGTGCCCTGAAAGAAGGTAGTTTACTGATCTTAATTGCTGTTTGGACGGGCAAACGGCCATAACGCCAACAATACCACTATCTCCTGATCCCTTTTCCGCACAATTCGTTTTGAGGTGATCGCGTTTGACAAAACGCTGTTTCTTTCCTGCTAGTTTCAGCGAGATCAGCGGAAAACATGCGCATTGAAGGGCCAGAACCCAATACCCAAAACCGATTACCTCGAAAAATCCTCCCCCCGCCCCCTCCAAAGGGGGAGATAGTCCGCCCCTGCCTGCACGAGGTTCCGGCAGACAAGCCTCCAGAGGGGGATAGTTCTCCCCTTACCTGCGTAGGGCTCCGGAAGAGAAACAGTTGATTTGAACTGCAAAAACCCAATACCCAAAACCAAGACCCCCCCAAAAAAAGAGCCTCCCTTCCGGGAAGCTCCTTATTATTCTCACACTACAGCTATGATTTTAATACCAAAGGGTCTTCTGATAAATCTGCTCCGACCCGGAGGGGTTGATCTGCACGGCTTTCGGGTCGCCTCCGTATGGATCTGCCACGTAAACATTGAAAACACCGGCCAGTCCGGATAGGCGGAATGCCGCACCGAGATCACTCATTTTATTTACTCTCCAGATGGAACTGAAACTTTGTGTTTCGATGCCACCGGCAACAACTTTGTATTCTTCACGCTCGTTCACCTGGGTCTCTTTCATTGCCCCGCGGTAACGCAGGTTCTGCTCACGACGGCGACGCTCGTCCGGGTTATCCTTATTCTCTTCCTGACGTTGCTGTTGCTGTTTTTCCTCGCCTTTGATGATAACGGCTTCTCCATCGGTAGTCAGCAAACCTCCGAGGTTTTCCTTCACCACATGTTTCGCCAGATCTTCGAGGTTCCGGGTACTTAGTTCCCCGGTTTTGATACTGATCTCCTGTTTCAAACCATTGAGGCTGATCTTCAGTTTCAGTGTGGAACCGGCCTGTACTTTTTCAAATTCACCCAGGACTTCTTCCACATTGCGAACAGCTACTCCATTCACCGCCAGGATGAGGGCACCTTTTTTCCCTGCCAGTGCAGTGGCTGCCGGTGATCCCGGCACCATGTTTTTGATAACAGGAAGGCTGTCCTTCTGCACCCAGGGCATGCCGTACATGGCCAGGTAGCTGTTGTATTCGTATTGCTGGATTACCTCTACGCCAACCCAGGCCCGTTTTACGAGACCGGCGTTATTCAGGATATCGTTAATGAGGCGCGTGCTGATACCGGCCTCCAGGGCAAAATTGATCTGAGGTTGCCAGATTGAGGCATCTCCGCGATTGGCAAAAGCGATCTGGGAATTGATTCCCAGCACCCTTCCCTGCTCATCTACCAGAGGGCCGCCGCTGTTGCCCCAGATTACGGTAGCCGTAGTCTGGAGAAAACCGAACTTGCCGGTTACACCTCCTCTTACCCGGTTCTTGGCACTGACGATCCCGTCAGTCACCGTATAAGGATATTCTCCCAGCGGGTTCCCCACGGCAAAGACTTTTTCTCCCACACGAGCCTCATCTCCGCGGAATTCCACGGTTTCGATCTCGCTTCCGGGCTTGTCGATAAACTCAAGTACGGCCAGATCGTAGAAGCTATCGCCACCGACAATCTTTACGGCATATTTGCTACGGTTGATCGAGAACACGTACAAGGCGCCGCTTTGATCGCTGGCATTTTCCACTACGTGTGCATTGGTGATCACGTATTTTTTTCCGTTTCGTTCAATCACAAAACCAGACCCACTGCTTTTGGAACCGCTAAGATCCAGGATGCGTTCGTAGGCTTTGTCGGCATTACCCCGGAAACCCAGAGCCTGCTTGGTGTCGCTTGTTTTGTAAACGGCCACCGTTACCACGGAGGAGATGACCTTCTCCAGCATGTCGGGAGTTTTCTGTGCCTTCACTCCCGCAAAGGCTACGGCAAAGGCCAAGGTTAAAATCAGCTGTTTCATTTTTTTCTGCTTTAGTACAAGTATACATTCTTTCGAACAGCCTTACATACTCCCACAAGGGCCACAGGTAAACGGTCGCGGGAAATTTAATTCGGGGCAATTGCCTTACCTTTGCCTGGCCGGACAGACGAACATTTTGAAACTTTGCCGGTTAGCAGGAAAATAGTGCACTCTTGAATCATCTCGAACTCGGAAAAACTTCGGACCGAAAAAAAGACCACATCGACCTCGCATTTGTTTCGCGGGTAGCGGGTGGCGACCTTGATCCGCGCTTTTATTACGAGCCGGTATTATCGGCACACCCCCGTCCTGGCTCAGTGATCCCCCGCCTGTTTCTGGGAAAAACCTTTCGCTTTCCTCTCTGGGTTTCCAGCATGACGGGAGGCACCCGGGAAGCGGGGACCATAAACCGGAACCTGGCCAAAGCAGCAAAGGAGTTTGGGTTTGGTATGGGACTGGGCAGTTGCCGCATCATCCTGAATGACGACACACACCTGCCGGATTTCCGCTTGCGCGAAGTCATCGGGGAAGATCAGGCCTTTTATGCCAACCTGGGTATTGCCCAGGTCGAGCATCTGCTGAAAGAGAATCAATCCGGAAAGATCCGCGAACTGGTAAAAAAACTGGAAGCCGACGGGCTCATCATCCATATCAACCCCCTGCAGGAATGGCTTCAGCCGGAAGGCGACCGCATCAATAAAGTACCCCTCACCACCATCCGGGAATGCCTGGACCTGTTTGACGGAAACGTCATCGTGAAGGAGGTTGGACAGGGAATGGGACCCGCAAGCCTCAAGGCATTGATGGAACTACCCCTGGCAGCTATAGAACTGGCAGCCAACGGAGGAACCAATTTTGCCTTGCTGGAACTGCTTCGTGCCGACGAAAACCGCAAAGAGTGGTTCAAAGGCATCCCGCATCTTGGTCATTCGGCGGAAGAAATGCTGGAATGGATCAACGCTTTGCTGGAAAACGAATACCTGCAGGTACGTCAGATCATCCTCTCTGGGGGGGTCAGCGACTACCTCGATGGCTATTACCTGCTGGAAAAAAGTTCCCTGAACGCGGTATACGGACAGGCCTCTTCCCTGCTCAGGCATGCCCGCGACAGTTATGAAACCCTTCAACTTTATCTGGAAGAACAAATCCGTGGATTTGAGTTGGCTCAGGCCTACCTCAGACTCCGTTAAGTTTACCTACGCATGACAGATTACAAAAAGCCCAACCCGCTGAACAAGCCTATGGATTCCGTGAGCGGTTTCAGTAAATGGTCGAAAGAAGCCAAAGTGGAATGGTTGTGTAACCACTTCGAAGATCCGGAAAGGGCCTATACCCTGCTGAGCACCTACTGGAACAGCGATGCCGGTCTGCAAAAACTGCATGACGAGTTTATAGAAAATACCATCAGCAACTATTACCTGCCAATCGGGGTGGCACCCAATTTCCGCATCGACGACCGGCTTTATACCATTCCCATGGCGATAGAGGAAAGCTCGGTGGTGGCTGCTGCTGCCAAAGCCGCCAACTTCTGGCTGAATCGTGGTGGGTTCAAAACCCGGATCATCAGCACCACCAAGGTGGGCCATGTGCATTTTGCCTACTGGGGAGACTACGACAAGCTGCACCGCTTTTTCGAATCCCATATCAAGGAAAAACTGTTTACCGAAACCGAAGACCTGACCCGGAACATGCGGGCACGTGGCGGAGGGATCAAAGACATCCTGCTCATCAATAAAACCTTTGAAGAGCCCAACTATTACCAGCTGCAGGCGACCTTCGAAACCTGCGATTCCATGGGAGCCAACTTCATCAACTCCTGCCTGGAGCAGTTTGCACGCACTTTCAAAAGAGAGATTGAAAACTCGGAACTGTTCACCGACAAGGAAAAGAACCTGCAGGTGATCATGTGTATCCTTTCCAATTATACCCCGGAATGCCTGGTGCGGGCCGAAGTGAGTTGCCCGGTGGAGATGCTGGAAGACGACAAAAAAGAATACAGCTGGCAGGAGTTTGTCGACAAATTCGAAAAGGCTGTTCATATTGCCCGTATTGAACCCTACCGGGCTACCACGCATAACAAAGGGGTTATGAACGGGATCGATTCGGTGATCATTGCTACCGGAAACGACTTTCGTGCCGTGGAGGCCTGTGCCCATGCCTATGCCTCCAGAAGCGGCAAATACCGCAGCCTTACCGACGTAAAAGTAGAAGACGGGATCTTCACCTTCTGGATCGAAGTGCCGTTGAGTCTTGGTACCGTTGGGGGAATAACTTCCCTGCATCCTATGGTACGTTTCGGGCTTGATCTGTTGGGTAACCCGAATGCGGAAAAACTGATGGGAATCACGGCCGTGGTAGGCCTGGCCCAAAACTTCTCCGCTCTGCGTTCCCTGGTAACCTCAGGTATTCAGAAAGGGCATATGAAGATGCACCTGCTGAACATTCTGAACCAGTTGGAAGCTACGGATGAAGAAAGGCGGCATATCGTAAAATATTTTGAAACGGATACCGTATCGCATTCCAAGGTTGTGCAACTTTTCTGCGAACTTAGGGGTGTAAACAGCCTGGAAGAACTCAAAAAATGAAAGGATTCCGTCTCTGCCTCATTGCTCTCATCCTGCTTTCCGCCTGTAGCGAAGGCCGAAATGAAAACGAAAAGGAATCACCGGAACAACCGAAACCGGTCGTCAGAAAAGAAAATGACACCCTGCCCCGGGGAAAGGTTCTCACCCAGGTGCCTTATCGCAGCAACGGGAACGAAAGTTTCGCCATTTACCTTCCTACCGCACTTGACAGTATGGAAACGGTTCCGGTACTCTACTGCCTTGACCCGCAGGGAAACGGACAGGTACCGGTTCAGCTTTACCATGAGCTGGCAGAAGAATATGGCTTCATCCTGGTTGGCGGCAACACCGTAAAAAATGGAATGAACTTCCCGGAAACAGATGCTGCCCTCACACGCCTGATTGCCGATATACAGGGAAGATTCCGGACCGAAGACCGGGTTAGGCTGCTCGGGTTCTCCGGCGGAGCCAAGGTAGCGGTGCATTATGCCGATGTGAATGCCCGGGTGACGCAGGTGATCTATATCGGAGGGGTGTATGCCTTGAACCGTACAGACGGACCGGCCCTCCTCGGTTTTGCCGGAATACGTGATATGAACTACGCCGACCTCGTTTCCTTTGAAACATCCCTGGGTAAGCGGGCCATGCCGCACTACCTGGTGGAATGGGAAGGACCGCACGAATTCCCTAACCCGGGAGTTCTGCGTGATGGTTTTGATTTCCTGGTTACGGATTCGGTCAGCGGATACGAATCGAAGCGGGTAAAGGTTTCCCAGGAGGAAATGATGCGCGAGCAACTGCTGAAGCGTAAATTTTACCAGAGTTTCGGGAATAAAGACCTGAAATGGTGGGAACAGGAGATCCTTGCCCTTCATGCCATGAAAAAGGACGATGTGATGTTTGAAAGGGTATTGGGTTTTATCGGACTGGCCTGTTACTCCTATGCCGGACAGGCCATTGAAGCCAACGACCTGGCTCGTGCCGAATACATTGTGCGGATCTATGAACTGGCCACCCCGCAAAACGAAGATGTGAAGAAGTTTCGCCAGGCGGTGGAACAAATGAGACACGATTAGTTTCTGTCAGACCAACACCGATTCATACAGGCAAAAGCCTTTCAATTCCTTTGACCACGCGTATCTTTGAACCATGTCGGTATACCGGGCTCACGGAAAATTATTGCTTTTCGGAGAATACTTCGTCTTAGACGGATGTCGTGCCATTGCCTGGCCTACCCGATTCGGGCAGGAACTGCATACCCATAAGGAAGAGGTGCAGGTAAGAGGCCTTTACTGGAAGAGCCTGAACCATAAAGGGGAAATCTGGTTTGAAGCTTATTTTGACGAAAACCTGGGGCTTCTTCACGGACTGAACGACGATGTATCGCTGAGCCTGCAGAAAATTCTGTTGTCTGCCAGGGCCATCAATCCGGGCTTTCTTAAGGACGGGTTGTATCATGAGGGGGTTATTCGCTCCGACTATCCTGCAGAGTGGGGCCTTGGCAGCAGTTCTACCCTTATTCACCTTATCGCTCAATGGGCCGGTATTGAGGCTATGGAATTGTTTTTCCGTTCCTTCGAGGGAAGCGGTTATGATATTGCCTGTGCCGGTGCAGATGGGCCAATTCTGTACCGCCTTGCCGCCGAAAGGAAGCCAATCTGGTCCCGGCTGCCTATTCCGCGGGAGCTATTGGATTCTGCTGTTTTTGTATACCTCGGCAAAAAGCAGAATAGTCGTGAAGGCATTGCCCTTTACCATTCTAAGCAAAAGGCTGCCACCTCAGCATTGCCCCTTCTGGATGAAGCCATTGACGCATGGATTCTAAATCCGGACCGCAGGGGACTAACCGAACTTATGGCATTCAGTGAAAAACTCATCTCGGAAACGTTGGGCCTTCCGACTGTCGGGGATACCCTTTTCGCGGATTATCCGGGAAATATCAAATCGCTGGGAGCCTGGGGTGGAGATTTTGTTATGGCCATACCTGCCGATCCGGGATTTGATTCCATGCACTATTTCAGAGAAAAAGGATATGACACGGCTCTTCAGCCGGACACCCTGCTGCTGTAGGCTTCCCTCTCTATCCGGATCTTCGGTTGTACCCCTGTCAAACACATTTTTACCGCCTGAGATGTAACCTTTTTTCCTGCTTCCCGTAAAACAGGGGTGAACCCGACCCGACTATTTCTTCTCCTCTCTCTCCTTTTCCCCTGCCTGGCTCAGGCAAGTCGTATCGAAGGACATATCAGCGACCAGAAAGGGAATGCCCTGGCCTTTGTGAGTATCGGTGTACGCGGACAAAGCATCGGGACAATCAGTAACGAAAACGGAGAGTATGTCCTGGAAGTTCCCGAAGGCAAGCATACACTCGAATACCGCTATCTGGGCTATCGTACGGAATTCCGCGAAACCGGTGGTCAGCCAGTGGAACGGATTGATGTTACGTTGCAATTGCAGGTGAACCAGTTGATGGAGGTAACCCTGGATGGAAATGAAAACCCGGCAAACCCCATCATGCGTAAAGTCATTGCCTCCCGAAAAGCCTACAACTTCGAATCCGGAGATTTTTCCTGCAATGTTTACATCAAGGGCCTGCAAAGAGCACATGACCTTCCCGACCGCCTGTTCGGGCAGGATATTCCCCGGGAAGAGTTGGGAGTGGACTCCAATGGCAACGGCATCCTGTATCTTTTTGAATCCATCAATACCCTGCAACACCGGAAAAACCGCTACCAGGAGCAGGTGCTTTCCAGTAAGGTCAGCGGACAGAACAATGCATTCAGTTACGTCAGGGCTTCCGACCTGATCATGAATTTCAACGATAACCTCGTTCCTTGTGTAGGTATGGAAAGGGGGCTGGTATCTCCAATCGGTGACCGCGGCTTTTTCTACTACCGCTACGAACTGGAAGGGAGCTATTACGAAGGAGAACGGAAATTCTACCGCATCCGGGTATTACCCAGGCGTGAATCCGACCCCGTGGCAACAGGGGTGTTGATCGTGGAGGACAGCCTGTACTGCGTCAATGCGCTTGACCTTAGCGTATACCGAAAAAATCAGCTGGAGCTTCTGGACAGCCTCGAAATCCATGCAGAATACCAATTCTTTGACGGACAATACCGCATTAGCAGAAGTCGCTATGAGTTCGGGTTGCGGGTCTTCAATATCGGAGTCTCCGGTTATTTTTTCACCCAATACCAGCACTACAATGCTTCCGGTAAAACACAAACCGAACACAAACCGAAAAAGCTGGAAGCCCTTTATATCCATCCCAGTGCCAACCAACAGGATAGCACCTACTGGGACAGCATCCGACCGGTTCCACTGACTCCTGTGGAGATCGAAGACTACCGGGTCAAGGACAGTATAGAGCTGGTTCGCGACAGCATACCGGTGCGCCGCAGCAATGGCCCCATCCATACCTTACTTTGGCAAAGCCGCTATTGGGAAAGCAACAAGGGGAAGCAAAGCACAGAACTTCGTAGCATCGTGCAATCCGTACAATTCAATTCGGTTGAGGGATTGGTGCTGGAACCGCGTATCCGGTTTACTACCTGGGACAAAGAACAAAAACAGCGTCGCGGGGTCTCGGAACTATACCTGCGTTACGGTTTTGGCAATACCCGGCTGCAGGTTAAATCGGAATCGGAAGGGTACTTTGGCCGCTACAAACAATTTACGGTTACCACCGGATTCGGGTATTATGTGAAGCCACTTAACGGAGAGCAAGCAATCTCCCCTTTGCTGAACAGTCTTTACACCCTATTTGCCGGACAAAATTTTCTGAAGCTTTACCAGGCCCGGTACCTACACGGTGGATTCGGATGGAAACCGGTGAACGGACTTGAGATCAAAACCGACCTGCTGCTTGAGCGAAGAAGCCCGCTCAGCAACAGCAATACCTTTACCTTCTTTGAACAGTATGACCGGTTGAGCAAAAATGAGGTGTGGGAAGATTTCGGGGCCAATAGCTTTGAGGAGCATCAGGCCCTGATCTGGAGTGTTGACCTCCGGTACCGTCCCTTCAGCCGGTATATCCAGGGACCGGATTCCAGGATTGACCTGGGTTCACGCTGGCCCTTACTGACAGCCTCATACAGCCAAAGCCTGCGCACCGGAGATAACCTGGAACCCCTCTTCTCCAAACTGAAGCTGGGGATGCGCTACGGACTTGACCTGGGTATATTCGGGCATTCGTCGTTAGCCGTGGAGTATGGGCATTTTTTCAATGGAGACCGGGTCTATTTTATGGATTACTTCCATTATTCTGTCAACAAGACTTTTTATCAGAATGCCGGGAACCGCATGCTGCGTTTGCAAACACTCGATTATTTCCGTTGGAGTGAGAAACGAAATTATATCCAGCTTCATTGGGAGCATGGATTTAACCGCTTCCTGATCAATAAGATTCCCGGGGTCAAACGGATACGGGGTAATGAGTTTATTGGGTTTCAATACCTGAAAAGCCATAGCCTTCCCTGGCATTATGAAATTTCCGTTGGAGTGCGGAATGTTGCCCTTTACAAAAAGGATCCCGGTCTATTCCGTGCCGAATTTATTTGGGGGAACAATGCGGTAACGGGACGTAATACTGCTCTGCGTATCGCTTACTTATTCTGATTCGCTGACAAATGCCACTTCCATTCCCGGCGACCATTCTTCTTCCATCTTCCCGCCTTCGCCGGCATAGACAAAGTAGTAATCGACATCCTGAAACTGGGTAAGGAATTGTTTTGCGCCCTCACGTCCCAGTACCATACAGGTGGTGGCCAAAGCATCGGCAACGGCTGCATCGGGGGCCATAATTGTTACGGATAACAAGTCGTGCTGCACCGGATAACCGCTTCTGGGATCGATGGTATGGCTGTATTTTTTCCCGTCGCGGACATAGAACTTACGGTAATTGCCGGAAGTAGCCAACCCTTTGTCTTTTACCTTTACATAGCGGATGGCTTCATTGGTGCCGTTCGGGTTATCGATAGGTTTTTCAATCCCGATCACCCACGTCGTCGAATCCTGGTTGACACCCGCACACCGGATCTCTCCTCCTACATTGATGTAAAAGTTCTTCACGTTGTGCTTGCCCAGGTCTTCGGCGATCAGATCAGCGGCAAGTCCCGGTGCCACGGCATTGTAATCCAGCCTTACGTTCGGGTCCTGCTTATGCAACTGAAAACGTTGTACGTAATACGTTCCGTAGCCACATAGTTTGCGAGCGGCTTCCACCTCGGAACTATCCACTTCACGGGGTTCGCCTTTCTGGCCGAATCCCCATAACTCTACCAAGGGTCCAACACCTACATCAAAGGCTCCTCCGCTGGCACGTGTCATCCAAATGGACAAGGCCAGTACTTTGAAGTTCAGGGAATCCAGCGTTTGTGTTTCATTGCGGTTCAGTTGGCTGATCCGTGAGTCCTTCCGGTAGGTCGACAGAGAGGAGTTGAACTCCTCGACAAACTCTTCCAGGTTTTCCCTGTAATTGGGGATTTCCGTTCCGGTATAACTCAGTTCCAGGTAAGAACCGAATGCAGGGATCTCGACTTTGTTGAGTTTTGTCTCCGTTTTATCGGCACAAGCTACCAGCAAAGCGGGGAGTGCCAGAAGGAACCACTTTTTCATGCCGGCAAAAATAATCCCTTTATCCTATTTACCCCGCGAATAGAATGTGCATTCCGGATCAAGTCAAAAAGGTGTGGGGACATTTGACTATTCGGAAGTGGAGAAACTTTTCTTCCTATCCCACGAATCAAAAGAATGCCCACCGCTATAAGGAATAGGGCATTCTGGAATATTGAGCGTATACCTTTCTCCGCCGTCAGGCCGTTTTCCTGCAGCGCGAGCCGCAACAAAAGCGTGCGGGAGCCTGTGCGCCAAATCGCCTTAATCTTTTCTTATGAAACAGGAGGTTGCCTGTTCCCCTTATCTTGAAAACCGAAGTTCTCCAAAGGAATACGGTTATGGAAAAGATTCCAGCGATGGTCAAGCTTTTGTTGCGGAGGGCGGCCGGTGCGGCGGGAAGGCGCCTTCAGGAAAACTGTCCTTTTTTCGCCCATTTTTTAGACAAGTAAAAAATGGGCATCCAAGAGAGAACACAACGATCGAAAGGCATTCAACCGGGTTGAAGTGCCACTCTGCCAACAGGTTTTGATCCTGATCTGCGATGAAAAGTTTCAGAATAAACGGACCGCATTCGGATAGCGCGAACCCAAACGGCGAAAGCGGATTTCATTGTATACCCATTGCAATACGGAGATCACCAGGCCACTTCCCAGTGCGATCAGCAAATTGATTACAATCTTGTTGGAGAGGAATTCGACGATATGCGGAATTGAGTCGCTGAAAAGGTTGACGGCCACGAGGATCAGGGCAAAACAGAGTACAAAGTACAGCACTCCGTAAATCATCCAGAAGTGAAGGAAACCACGCTTCCGCACCTGGGCCCAACGACTGAGCCATTGTTTATTTTTAATGTCCCTTTTTGAATCCATGCTTCTCCCTGAAATCAGAATTTCGGCAGAGGTCGACCAAATATACGGATTATCAGATAAATAGCAAGGATACCCAGGGGGAAGAGTAACCACGAAGAAATACCGAATGAGGCCGGTACAGTGCCCAGAAGTACGGAAACTGTTCCTACTGACAGGGAATAGGGCAACTGGGTTCGGACATGGCTGAGGTGGTCGCAACTGCTGGCGAGGGAACTAAGTATGGTGGTGTCGCTGATCGGACTGCAATGATCCCCCATCACAGATCCGGCAAGTACGCAGGAAACCACATTCAGGAAGAGACTCATCTGCATGCCCGAATCCACATCATGCTGTCCGCTGAGCAACCACACGGCCGGAAGGATCATGGGGTAAAGAATGGCCATGGTGCTCCATGAAGATCCGGTGGAAAACGATACCAATGCCGAAAGGATGAAGGTAAGCGCAGGGAACCACACCGGGTTCGCATGGATGGCCTCCAGAACGGAAGTAATGTACACCGCCGTATTCAGGGTTTCGGTAAGGGAAGAAAGGCTCCAGGCGAGGCAAAGAATTACGATAGCCTGCAACATAAAACCAAAGCCTTTCAGTGTAGCCCCGATGCTTTTGTCCAGGTTCATGATCCGCTGGCTGACGGTTAGAACTACGGCTAATAACAGGGCTCCGGCCGATGACCAAAGCAGAGCTTTGTAGGAGTCAGCGGCACCTACCACCCCGGAAAGGCGTTTCCAGAAACCAAGTTCGGGGTTGTGCCAGATAGCGTCACTGTATCCGGTAATCCAGAGCCCGGCCAGGGTGCCGCCGATGAGTACCAACACCGGAATTACGGCATTAAAAGCACGTCTCGGGGTATCGTCATCGGGCTCCAGCTCTCCGCTTCCGTCGCCTCCATGGTAGGAATGGTCCGGCTCTTCTGCTTCCAGGATGCGTTTTTCCGCTCCATGCATCGGGCCGAATTCTTTGCGGCTCAGGATCAGTATCAGGATAAAGGCCAGGGTGAATACCGGGTAGAAAGCATAGGAAAGCGAGCCCATAAAGACCGAGTAAGCGGTGGTGTTCAGGTCGCTCAGGCTGTTAATCCCGTCCTGTATATACCCCAGTTGTGCCCCGATCCAGGTGGTGACAAAAGCAACCGAAGCTACCGGTGCAGCCGTGGAATCCACGAGGTAGGCCAGTTTTTCCCGGGATATGCGCATGCGGTCGGTAACGGGCCTCATGGTATTTCCCACTACCAGGGTATTGGCATAATCGTCAAAGAAGATCACGATGCCGAGCAGCCAGGTAGCAATCTGGGTGCTCTGTCTGTTTCGGGCGAACCGTGCCACATACCTGACCATGCCGGCCATACCTCCGTTACGGGAGATCAGGGCTACCAAACCGCCTATCAATAAGGAAAAAACAATTACGCTAAGATGTCCGGTGTCATTCAGTGCCGGCAACACATAATCCGATATGCTCAGGAAAATCCCACTCAACAAGGGTTTGCCGGGCATTGCATAGTGAATATTCAGAAAGACTCCACTCAGAATTCCGATGAATAACGAGGTAACCACTTCCCGGAACAGGATGGCGCACACAATAGCCAGTAGGGGTGGAATCAAAGACAGCCATCCGGGCATAGGCGAATATTCCAGCGTATAGGGTTGCCAGCCCCCTTCTTCGGTGTAATACCGGAATTGTAACTCCGTTTCCTGGCGGATACCGGGCACATGGATGGGGGTATTACTTCTAACGGAACCATGGCGTAGACTTAAAATTCCGGAGCTAACCTCCAGTGAGTCGATCTCGCCCTGCTCCAGGCAGATCACAAGAGGCTGCCCTTCCATGGCCGGCTGATAAAGCCTGAAAGACACCGGGTCTTCTGCAAGAGACCGCAATGCCAGGAGGGAGAAGAGGATCAATAGCCGGATTCTGGGCACCACAGGCGAAGATGGCCAATTTGCCGGAAATCGGCAAACCGACTATTTTGAGAAAATCAACGATCGAACAATCGAGGCGGGTATTTTTTTATCATTTTTGCGTAATGCCTCGTATTGGGATAGATGCGGAAAACCGGGATGAATTGCATTGGCTTCATGGAAATGAATCGGATTTCACCCGTCTTTACCGGCATTATCATCCCATTCTGTACGGCATTGCATTTAGTTACCTGAAGTCGAAAGACCGCGCCGGGGACGCCGTTCAGGATGTATTCCTTCAGCTATGGAACAAACGGCAGGACATCCATACCCACCCTCTTTCTTCCTATCTGTTTTCTATGATCCGCAACCGCTGCATCGATATACGGAGGACGGAACGGATCGTTGCCCCCGTTGATGAACTGGTAAATAGAGATACCGGAGCAGGCCCGGGAGAAGAGTTGGAAGCCAGGCAAACGGGCCGCCTTCTTCGCGACCTTATCCTGGAACTAAGCCCGCAATGCCGAACGGTTTTTGTTCTGGTCCGTTTTCATAAATTGAAGTACCGCGAAGTAGCCGAACTCATGAGCATTTCGCAAAAGACGGTGGAGAACCATATGGGCAGAGCTATTCGTGCGCTTCGGGAAGGGATCGATGAAGCAGGTAATCCGGCGAATGCGCAACTCTTGCTGTTTATTTTTATTTCTGATTTTCAGGGAAGTATGGATTTTTATCATTCTGCATTGGGGGTATGGGTGTAATGATACGTCTTGTATTCAGAAGGCATGAAGACTTCTGAACAGGATATCGCATTGGCAGCCCGCCTTGCCGGAGAAGAAAATTCACGGCAGGAAAGTCTGAATGAGGAGTGGATAGCGCTCCATCCCGAAGAATGGGAAAAGCTCAGTGACTCCTGGAACAAAGCCTCTCTGGAACTGTTTGAACCGGCAGTTCCCCAACCCAAGCCTCTCTTCCGTCAAAAAACCTTGAATCGCCGGCGTTTCCTCATTGGGATCACCTCGCTGGCAGCATCACTAACCCTTATAGCTATGATTTCATTTTTCCTGATCCGTGAAAACGAGGTGGAGTCCTATGCCATTCTCAGCGAAACAAGTACACGGGCCGGTCAGCAGAAAGAATTAACCCTGCCTGACGGTAGTACCGTTAAGCTGAATGCATCCACCAAAATCCGCTACCCGGAAAGCTTTGCCTCCGATAAAAGGGAGGTTTACCTGGAAGGTGAGGCCTACTTCGAGGTAGTCCCCGACCAGAAGCGACCGCTGATCATTCACGGCAATGAAGCCAATGTGAAAGTGCTCGGAACGGCTTTCAATATTCGCAGTATGCCGGATCAGGGAATAGAAGTAGCAGTGAGAAGCGGGAAAGTAACGCTGATCAGCACGGTAGGTGAATCGGGAGAGGCTCTGATGGTTCCCATGATGAAAAAGGGTATCAGTAAACGCGCTCAGGGGGTATGGAAAGTTGAATCGGCAACGGAAAAAGACTTTGACTGGCTGGAAGGAAAAATCATCTTCGATGAAACCCCACTCAAAGAAGTGGTTGACGAACTGAACCGCTGGTATGGAGCAGACATCCGCATTATTAATAAAAAAGTGGAATCCTGCCGAATTTCTTCCACATTTTATCGCAATTCGCTTGATGAAGTGATGGAGACCTTATCTTTGATCGCTGATTTGGAAGTAGAACATCGTGGTTCTGCGATCCTCCTCAGTGGCAAAGGCTGCCAATAGGCAATAAGGTTACATGCGCATATACTTCGCTGCCCTGGTCGGTATTCTCCTGTTAATAGGAAGCGGAACCGGTTCCGCACAGTCATTGCTATCACGTGAAATTAGCATCAAAGCGCGTGAAACTTCCATCAAAGAACTGCTCAGGGAAATCGAAAAACAGGGAAACCTGAAATTCTCCTATTCCGATGATGTAGTTCCGGTGGAGAAAAAAATAACCCTGAACCTGCGCCAGGTTCGGGTAAGCGAAGCCCTCGATCAAATCCTTGCCAATACCTTTATCGATTACCGCGAAAACGGGAACCAGATACTCCTGTTCAGAAAACGACTGAACCTCGACCCGGAAAAGAAATTTACCGTCAGCGGTTTTGTTCGTGAAGCGGTTAGCGGAGAGCCTCTGCTGGGGGTGAACTTGCTGATCCGCGGTTCCGGACTGGGCACTACCACCAATGCCTACGGATACTATTCCCTCACCGCTTCGTCAGATACTTTTCACTTGTTGATTTCCTATGTCGGGTTTTCCTCCGTCGATCAGTTTATTCTGCTCGATCGTGATATCGAACTGAATATTAACCTCGAAACCAATAACGAACTGCACGAGGTGGTGGTGGAGGCCCGCAAAAACGATGTGCCTGCAGAGCTGATCAGCCTCAGCAAGATGGAAGTACCCGTAGCCCAGATCCAGGATATCCCTCAGCTGTTCGGGGAAAAGGATGTTTTTAAGGTCATGAAGCTAATGCCCGGCGTACAATCGGGGAACGAAGGACAAACGGGTTTATATGTTCGGGGCGGGGGCAATGACCAGAACCTGATCATCCTCGACGATGCCACGGTATACAATGCTTCTCACTTTTTCGGTTTTTTCTCCTTGTTCAATGGCGATGCCCTGCGGTCAGTGGAACTGACCAAAGGTGGATTCCCCGCCAGGTACGGAGGCCGCCTGTCTTCAGTTCTGGATATTCATATGAAGGATGGGAACAAACGTGAGTACCATGGTACCGGTGGAATTGGGCTGCTTTCTTCCAGGCTTACTCTGGAAGGGCCGATAAAAAAGGATGTGTCCTCCTTCCTGATAAGCGGAAGACGTACCTACCTCCTGGACCTCATGCTCAAACCCCTGATGAGTCAGAGTATGGATCTGGGCATGTATTTTTATGATATCACCGCCAAGGCCGACTGGATATTTTCCGATAAGGATAAACTCATTTTGAGTTTCTATACCGGTCGCGATCGCCTGTATCTGGAAGAGGGTTCGGGAAGTTACAAGGCTAAAAGTTCCATCAATTGGTCCAATGTAACGGGCACTCTCCGGTGGAACCATGTTTTCAATAAAAAGATATTCTCCAACACCTCTTTGATATTCAGTGACTACCGGCTAAGAATCAATTCACAGGCGGATTATGCCGGGAAACTTTACCAGCTGAACCTGGGCTCAGGTATTCGGGATCTCTCATTGAAATCTGACTTTGATTATTCGCCCAATTCCCGGCATGCTCTTCGTTATGGCGGCATCCTCACGTATCACCGTTTCAACCCGCAGGCCGTATACGAGCGCAATGATTTTATTGACCTTGAAGTGGAAGGCTCCGAGCTCTATCATTCGGGAGAGATGGCCCTTTACGGAGAAGATATTTACCATTTGAGTTCCCGTTGGCGGGTGCATTCCGGGTTAAGGCTGGTGAACTTTTTTGCGCGGGGAAAAGACTATTTCAGGATAGAACCGAGACTCATGCTGATCTATGCCCCGGATGCCAATCAGTCGTTTAAGTTCTCTTATACCATCATGAACCAGTTCATCCATTTACTCACCAATACCGGTGTTGGACTGCCGACTGACCTTTGGGTGCCCAGCACGGAAAATATCCGCCCTCAACATAGTCAGCAACTGGCTGTGGGGTATTCCTACCTTATCAATAAAATCAACAGCATTGTGAGTGCGGAATTGTACTACAAGCGATCCCGCAATGTGATCGGTTATAAGGAAGGAGCCACTTTTGTGGAAGTTGCGCAGAATGGAATCCCGGAAAAAGTGAACTGGGAGCAGAATATCACCCAAGGGCAGGGAACAAGCTATGGGGCCGAGTTGCTGATTCAGAAGAAGTTCGGGAAATTAACAGGATGGCTGGGCTATACCCTTTCCTGGAGCTGGCTGCAATTTGATGACCTGAATGATGGAAAACCGTTTTATGCCCGGTATGATCGCAGGCATGATATTTCCCTGGTGGGGATATACCGTTTCAATGAACGTATTTCTTTGTCTTCTTCCTGGGTGTATGGAACCGGCAGTGCGATAACCCTGCCTGTTGCCCGCTATTATACCTTACCCCATAATCCGGCGGACCCCGTTCCGCCTTCCACCCTTAATTTTCAATTGGTGAATGAGTACGGCGGCAGGAACCAGTACCGCATGAGTCCTTACCACCGCCTGGACTTTGCCATCCAATTCCATAAGAAGAAAAAGTACTGGGAAAGAACCTGGGAGATCAGTGTTTACAACCTTTACAACAGGAAGAACCCTTATTTTTATTATATCAATAACGAAAACAGCAAATTGCAGCAGATGTCGCTGCTTCCGATAATTCCATCCATCTCTTATTCCTTTAAATTCTGATGAAGAACCTGGCACTTGGTATTCTTGCGATCCTTATGATGAGCTCCTGCACGCGGGAAGCGGATATCGAATTGCCCAAAACCGATCCCAAAATGGCGGTTTCCTGTTTCATCACCCCGGGGGCTCCAGTTGAGGTAGTGATTACCAAAGTGGTTCCGCTTTATAATGCCCCTCCGGTTTCTTCCATTGAATACGTGCACGATGCCGTAGTGGGTTTTTCGGATGGAAACGATACGGCGTATCTTGTTTATGGAGCAAATCATCGGTTCCGTGATCCTCTGAACACCTTCCAGATTCGCCAGGGGCAGACCTATTACCTGTTTGCCTCCTCTCCGTCTCTTCCTTCCATACGTTCGTTTTGTACAGTGCCGGATAGTGCCGTAAGCGACTATACAGTTAGTTACCAGGCCGGTTTGGAGGGACCTGATAGTGTTTTTAATATGTCTATGAAGTGGCAGGATTTGCCCGGTGGATCCAATTATTACAGGGTGCAGGCAGAACGGATCGATACCATGGAACTCGGGTTTGTTTCGGCGAATAGCTTTGGTTTCAATACTTCCTACTACAACGATTTCGGGCGGGAAGGAGAACAGATCCAAACTGGATTGGGTAGTGTATACAGTACGGCGGATAAGGCGAAACACCGCTGGATCATCAGTTTCCTGCTTACCTGCGATGTGAATTATTTCCGTTATCACCTGAGCCTGGAGTCTTTTACCGAGATCAACCCATTTTCCGAACCTACGTCCCTGTATTCGAATATCGAAGGTGGGCTGGGATGTTTCGGTGCCTATGTGCAATACACCGACAAATTGAAGGTCTTTTGACCAAGAGTTTTTGGAAGCCAAAGCAGCCGGACGCAAGTTTGTACCCGAATAATAAAGATGGCAAGAAGAGACAGGGAAAAGCGGGCTGATATGCCGAAGGCCCGCATCAGCCGGGAATCCATAAAAAAGGGACTTCAATTGTTTTCTTATGTTGGACCTCATAAATGGAAGTTCTTTCTGGGTTTGTTGTTTCTGGCAGGAACAGGAGCCACCGCATTGGCTTTTCCGAAGCTGATCGGTGAAATACTTAATGCCGCCGAGGCTGATGCCGATGAATTGTATCGTTGGGGATGGATTATTCTGGGAGTATTCCTGGCTCAGACGGTTTTCTCCTATTTCCGTATCTACCTCTTTGTAGATGTAACGGAACGCTTGCTGGAGGCAGTCAGAAAAGCCACCTATTCCAACGTGATCCGGTTGCCCATGTCCTACCTCACCTCAACACGTACCGGAGAGCTTGCAAGCCGTATTTCGGCCGACATCAGTCAAATACAGGATACATTCACTACCAACATTGCGGAGTTTCTTCGTCAAACGATCATTATCATCGGAGGTATTATCCTGTTATTCCTAACGTCTACCAAGCTGGCCTTGGCCATGCTCCTGATCATTCCGCCCATTGCCATCCTTACGGTGGTCTTTGGCTATTTCGTAAGGAAGAAGTCCCGTGGAGTTCAGGACCAGGTGGCGAACAGCAATACTATTGTGGATGAAACCCTGCAGGGAATACAGAACGTGAAGGCCTTTGCCAATGAGTACCTGGAAATTCTCCGCTATGGAACCGCTGCGGCAGGGGTGAGGAAGAAGGCTGTGGAAGTGGGCCGGCTGCGTGCCGCATTTGCCAGTTTTATCATCTTCGGGCTGTTCGGGGGTATTGTGGCATTGATCTTTTACGGTGCCTGGTTGAAGCAACAGGGATTGATGGAGTACGGAGACCTTGTGCAGTTTATGTTGTATACCGTTTTTGTAGGTGGCTCCATTGGCGGTATCGCCGAACAGTACAACCAGATTCAAAAAACGCTGGGTGCCACCGATCGGGTTTTGGAGCTTTTGAACGAAGAATCGGAAACGGTGGACCTGGATGGAGAACAACGCCGGGATTATACTCGCCTTACCGGTGCTTTTGCTTTTGAGGATGTCAGCTTCGCTTACCCTTCCCGACCCGAGACCCCTGTTCTGAAAAATATCCGTTTTGAAGCAAAAGCAGGAGAAACCGTAGCTCTAGTAGGACCGAGCGGTTCCGGGAAATCTACGCTGACTTCGCTATTGCTGCGCCTATACCCGATTGATCACGGTCGTATTCTACTGGACGGAAAGCCGGCAACAGAATATGGTCTGACTGAGCAACGTAGCCAGATGGCCATTGTTCCGCAGGATGTTGTGCTCTTCGGGGGCAGCATAAGGGAGAATATCCTGTATGGAAATCCTGATGCTACCGAAGAGGATGTGGTGGAAGCGGCCAAAAAAGCCAATGCCTGGGAATTTATCAGCCGTTTTCCGGAAGGTATGGAGGCCATAGTAGGTGACCGGGGCATCAAACTTTCCGGGGGACAAAGACAACGTATAGCCATTGCCCGGGCCATCCTGAAGAACCCGTCTATCCTTATTCTGGATGAAGCAACTTCTTCCCTCGATTCCGAATCGGAGTCGCTGGTCCAGGATGCACTGAATACCCTGATGATGGGGCGGACTTCACTGGTAATTGCTCACAGGCTTTCCACCATCCGAAATGCCGATCGTATTCTGGTCATTGAGAATGGCAGTATCGTGGAAAGCGGGAGCCATTCGGAACTGATCGGAAAGGAGGGCGGACTCTACCGGAAACTCAGTACCATTCAGTTTGATGGAGCAATGTAGGTATAAGCACTTACATCATACTTCTGAACAAAAAGATTTATTACGATTGGTTACTTCAAAATGCCCGGATGTAAAAAAATATTTACATCATGAAGCAACTATTAGCTGTGTTTTCGGTTCTAATAAGTAGGTATGAGAAAATTTTTCAGCAAGCTTTTTTCCTCTTTTTTCAGAAAACCGAATAAACCGGGTTCCTCGGATTTTCATCTGTTTATCTGATCGGTTCCAAGGGGGTTTCTCAGGGCAGTCCACTATCTTCGGGTCATGCCCCGTACCTTTTTATTCCTTTTTATTTTTTCACTGCTCTTAGCCTGTACGTCTCCGCAGAAGGCAGACTTATTACTCTATAATTTCAAGGCTTTCAGCTACGGGCCGGATAGCTTTACCTGTGAGGCATTGGCTATTTCCGGGGGAAAGATACTGGATACGGGATCTGAAGAAAGACTTCGTTCGAAGTACCGGTTCGATCAGGAAATAAATGGTGAGGGAAGGGCACTTTATCCGGGTCTTCATGATGCTCATACTCATTTTGCCAAGATGGGGAAAGGGCTCTATGAACTGGACCTGCGTAACACAAAATCCTGGGAAGAAGGACTGAAACGTATCGATTCATTTGTTCACCTGAACCCCGACAAGAAGTGGATTCTGGGAAGGGGATGGGATCAGAATCGCTGGCCGGGAAAAGCCTGGCCAACGCGGGCTTACCTGGATTCTCTTTACCCGGATAAGTACTTTTATCTTTCTCGTATCGATGGTCATGCGGCATTGGTGTCCGAATCCGTGTTGGACCTGGCTCTGCAATCCCGCCGGTTTCCCGGTGATTTCCCGGAAAGCAACGGGTGGTTACGGGATGCAAACGGAGCCCTTCACGGAGTTGTGATTGACATTGCTGCCGACTACCTGGCTGAATTTATTCCGGACCCTACTGCCTGGGAATGGAGAGCAATGATTCTGCGGGCTCAGGACAGCTGCCTGAAGTATGGGTTAACAGCAGTAACGGATGCCGGCCTTCCGCTGGATGTCGCCTTGATTATTGATAGTCTGCAGCAGGAGAATAAGCTGAAGATGAAAGTAGTGGTAATGCTTTCTCCCGGAGAAAAGGAACTGGCATTTGCCCGGGAAAAGGGAGTGTATAAAACCGGCAGGATTCGGATTGGCTCATTCAAGTTATACGCCGATGGTGCATTGGGCTCAAGAGGAGCCCGGCTCAAACACCCCTATTGCGATCATCCGGGGAGTGGAATGCTCATTCATGACCCCTCTTATTTCGACTCCATGTGCAGGATACTGTACCCTCTCCATTACCAGGTAAATACTCATTGTATCGGAGATTCGGCCAACAAGCTCATTTTGGAAACCTACGGAAGGGTACTGGAAGGGGACAATAACCGACGTTGGAGGATTGAACATGCGCAGGTTGTGGATACGGTGGACCGTCACTTTTTTGGAGATTTTGGAATCATCCCTTCTGTTCAACCCACGCATGCTACTTCTGACATGTCGTGGGCGGAAGAGCGTCTTTGCGCCAACCGAATGTCGGGAGCATATGCTTTTCGGGCTCTTTTGAACGAGACTGGGGTAATGCCATTGGGTACGGATTTTCCGGTGGAGGAGATCAATCCCTGCCTAACGATGCTTTCTGCCGTGTTCCGCCAGAATAAAGACCTGGAACCGACTAACGGGTTTCTGCCGGGTGAGTCCTTGAGTTGGTATGAAACGCTAAGAGGGATGACCTGGGATGCCGCTTATGCCGGGTTTACGGAGGATCAGTACGGGAGCCTTGCACCGGGCATGGCAGCTGATCTGACCATATTTGACCGCCCTTTACAGGAAACCCTTCCTGAACAATTGCCGGAAATCCGGCCTGCAATGGTTTTTATTGATGGGGATATTGCCTGGATGAGGCCTCTCACCAAGCGTTAAGCCCAGGCCTGCTCAGTTTCTGTCATTCGTCGTTTCCGCCGTCTTCCAGGGGCTTATTGACTTTTCCCGGTTTGCTGCTTTTGGGAAGCAGAACGGTATAAACCTTCTTGCTGCGGTTATTCAGGCTACGTGACCGGATCCAGGGATTGAGGTTTTTCAGGTACTTGTAGTTGGTGCCCTGTTCCAATGCAAATTCGGGCCAGCTTTTGATGCTGCTGTCAATCTCAACACTTCGGGTGGGGAGGGGAGAATACAATGCTTCGTCCTGTATGATGAAACCATATTCCGCCTGCCGGGTAAAAATTTCCTTGGCAGCCAGGATACGGAACATATACCGGGATGTTTCCTTATTGAGGTAGAGGTCGTAATAGCTTTCCACACCCTGGCCCTTGAGTTGGCGTTCCACTCCGTTTTCACCCATATTGTAAGCGGCGGCGGCCAGGGTCCAGGAGCCCAATCTATCCTTGTTGTCTTTTAGGTATTTGCAAGCGGCTTCCGTGGCTTTAGCAAGATGGTAGCGTTCGTCTATTTCGTCCCCTACTTCCAAACCGTAACGTTTCCCGGTAGAAGACAGAAACTGCCAGAATCCGGCAGCATTGCTCGGGGATACCACATTGTCAAGGCCGCTTTCTATCATGCAAAGAAATTTGAAATCATCGGGGACTCCGTTTTTTTCCAGGATAGGTTCAATTACCGGAAAGTATTTGTTGGCTCGTTTCAACATGAGGATGGTGTTGCTGTGCCAGAAGGTATTGACCAGAAGTTCGCGGTCTAGCCTTTCCAGAACTTCAGGATCTTTTGACGGAACCCTCTCGCCGGCAAAATTCAGGTCGGAAGGGAGTTTGGGGATTACCAGATTGCCGTTCGGGTGGTTCATCACCACACTTTTTTCTTCTTGTTTTCCAGCTATGGAAAGGAAAATACCACTGGCAACCAAAGCGCCTCCTATAAAATAAATCAGTCTCCTCATATCCATAAAGATAACAAAAAGCGCACCCTATTCCGAATCCTTCTTCCATACCCTTCTCAGCCAGCGGGGAAACAGAAGCACTCCTATGATCAGATAAGGGTAGTAACTGAGGAGTCTCCATAGGAATGCCTGGAATCCGCTGAGATTCGGGACCGTATATTCTTTCAGGAATCCTTCGAACACCATCTCTGCAACTCCGCTACTTCCCGGTGTCGGGGAGATCAGCATGATCACCCACATCACCATTTGCCGGGCGTAGATAATAAAATGATCGTTGGTGGCGACAAAGGCCAGTATGAGGCAGTTGATGACCAGAAACCGGGCAGTCCAGGAAAAAAAAGTTGCCCCGAAGCACTTCAGCCAAAAGAGGATGGATTTTCCTTTCAGTTCTTCGGAGGTGATGATCACTTCGTTGCCTACTTCCGTGGCTTTTCTTCTCCAGCGTTTTAGTAAGCGAAGGCTGAAAATATTCTGCAACACCCGTTTAAATCCTCTTGGCGCAAAAAAGACAGATACCAGAATGATGCTGGTTAGCAGGGTAATAAAGAAGTAGCCGGTGTAAAAGATGCCTTTGATGCCCATGGAAATGCCGAAGAGGTTCTTTTCCAGGTCGATGGGAAACAGGGTGTCCCAACCGGCCAGCAGAATGCAGACCGGCACCATGAAGATATAGAATAACTCATCGAGCAAGGCCGTTACCAGCACAATGGCAGTGCTTCTGCCAAGCGGTATTTTTTCCCGATTGAGGATAAACATGGCTACGCCAGATCCGCCAACCACAGATGGAGACAATGCCGAAGCAAACTCCCAGAGCATAATCACATCGAAGGCACGCCTCCAGTTGAGTTTTTTGTCGGTGAGAATACGAATTCGGATGATGTACCCGAGATCCCGGAAGGCCATCATCACCAGGCACATGAATAGCCAGAACAGGGTATGGAAAGACCAGTCGATCTTAGCATAGGCCTTGGGGTCAAATTCGCGGTATACGAGATAAAAGGTGACCGCAAGGCCCAGTATGATCGGGATAATCAGGTTCCGCGTGCGAAACTGTTTGGGTGCAGGAGTATGCGTTTCGGAGCTTGGCAATTTACTGGCCTTGTGCCAGCGAATATCCCTGCTTTTCTCCGAAATTCCTCAACATTTCCATAGAGGTAACAAAGAGGTCACCTGAGATTTTTCCAATCAGTTCCCAAACGTCTGCCGGAGCAATTTCGGTGGCATCATCGGTACGTACCACTCTTACCCGGTGGTGGTTAACCATTTCGGTGAGGATAGAGCCCGTGGGCCAAACCTGCGTGCCCCGGTTGGAGATCATTTGAAGACGGAATTTGTCTCCCAGGTGCTTTTCCACGATAGCAGCCACTTCTTCTGCAGCTTTATCACTGTCAATAAAGAGGTCGGAACCTACCAAAGTAACCGGAGCATCGAACTTGCTGACCATCATCGGGCGTTTTTCCGGGAAAGCCGGCTTGGTCCATGGCTTAACGTTGGCCGGGGCTTTTCGTGGGGCACTTTCCACTGGTTCTTGTCCAAGGTTTCCAATGATCTTATCTGCAAATCCGGTGGTGTCTGAAGCCGGTGTATTCCGGTCTCCGAAATCACCGGTATGCACCCCTTGCTCAAGTGTATAGAGCAAAGCATTTTCAATACGCGCAGCTTTTTCACCTAAGCCCAGGTGACGCAGCATCATCAATCCGCTGAGCAGGAGGGAGGTAGGGTTCGCAATATTTTTTCCTGCAATGTCGGGAGCGGTTCCGTGCACGGCTTCGAAGATGCAGATGCGGTCACCGATATTGGCTGAAGGAGCAAAACCGAGTCCTCCAACCAGTCCGGCACAAAGGTCAGACACGATGTCTCCCTGAAGGTTGGGGAGCACCACTACTTTGAAACGTTCGGGCATGGACACCAGTTTCATACAGAGGTCGTCCACAATCACGTCATTGGCTTGTATTTCCGGATATTCCTTTGCTATCTCATAGAAAGTTTCCAGGAAGAGTCCGTCGGTGAGTTTCATGATATTCGCCTTGTGGCCGCAGGTGACCTGATCAATCCCTTCTTTCCGGGCCATTTCAAAGGCAAAACGGTGTACCTGTTCTGATCCCGGACGGGTGATAAATCGCCGGCTGATGGCTACATCGTGTGAGTTCATGTGTTCGATGCCGCCGTAGGTGTCTTCAATATTTTCCCTTACAATGGTAATGTTCACGGGAATTCCTGCCTTACTGTGTACGGTTTCCACTCCCTTGAGGCTTTGGAAATGACGTCTGTTGGCATAGGTGCTCCAAGTTTTACGGGCGGTAACATTAATGCTTTTCATACCCTTGCCTTTAGGCGTTTCCATCGGACCTTTGAACAATATTCCGTTTGATTCGATGCTTTCTTTGGCGGTAGGGGTCATTCCGCTGCTGTAACCCTGGAGGAAATAATCCTTTCCCATTTCTACGAATTCGTATTCCAGGGGAACCTCGGCGGCATCAAAAATCCGCAACACGGCATCCATGATTTCAGGACCTATCCCGTCTCCTTTGGCAACTGATATCTTGTACATTTTCTGTGTGTATGGGGCTTAAAAACGGGGGCAAAAGTAGGTTATTCAATGGCTATTTTCCAGATTGATCGCGGCATTTTACCTGAAAATAACAACATCGGGGTTCCCTTTGTTTTGCTGCAATCCGCGTAAATTGCTCGGGCCCGGATGGATGATGACCAAGCAAATGAACAAATTGAGACGCTGGATACTGGATGGGGAAGGGGAAACGCTGGATTTTAAACAAGAGATCAGCAGTGCGGCAAAAATTGCCAAAACCATGGCTGCTTTTGCCAATCACAAAGGAGGCAGGTTACTGGTTGGGGTAAGGGACAACGGTGCCATTGCCGGTGTGCGTTCGGAAGATGAAAAGTATATGCTGGAAACGGCGGCTTCCATATTCTGTAAACCCGAGGTTCCTATTGAAATTCACGAGTGGGAACTGGAGGGGAAAACGGTGCTTGAGGCCGTAATCCCGGAAGGTCCGGACAAGCCTTATTCGGCAAAAGGGGAAGACGGGAAGTGGTGGGTCTATATCCGGGTAAAGGACAGGAGTCTTCTGGCCAGCAAGGTGGTGGTGGATGTGCTTCGAACTGCTTCCGGGGATAAAGGACAATTGATTGAATACGGGCATAATGAAAAGGCGCTTCTGGATTACCTGAGCCGGAGGGAGCGTATTACCCTTGCTGAGTTTGCAAAGCTTGTGAACATTTCCCGCAGAAGGGCTTCCCGTATATTGGTTAAGCTGATTGGCGCAGGGGTCATCCGGTCGCATACTACTGAAAAAACCGAATTTTTTACCTTAAGCTGAAAACGACAGAAATCGGCATTAATGGTATTTTCGTACCTTTGAAGAACCTCAAATCCTGTAATGCAAACACTATGATAAGAAAGGGGATACTTTTTTTTCTTGTGATGCTCCCTCTACTGGCATCTTCCCAGGGGAAGGACCCACGGCTTGAATTGGTCTTTATGGGTGGCGTGGCCACCTATAGCGGAGATGTAGGGGGCGATCAATCGAAATTTTTCAGTGATTACCTCCAGAAGCTTGGTCCTGCATATGGAGCGGGGCTTCGCTTGCACATCACCAACTTTCTGGCACTGCGCGGCAACTTCAATTATGCCATGATCAGCGGGGCGGACAGTTTTTCCAATAAGGACTACAGAAAATACAGGAACCTCAGTTTCAGGTCTCCGATTTATGAAGGGTCTCTGCTATTCGAGGTCAGCCTGGTAAACTGGAAACATATCCGCGGTGAAAAAGTCAATAGTACCCGGGGTGGAAGAGGGAATCTTTACGTTTATGCCGGAATGTCCTTTTTTAGCTTCAATCCTCAGGCATACTACGGCAACAGGTGGTATGATTTACAGCCTCAGGGCACGGAAGGACAAGGCCTGAAACCCGGAACGTCAAAATACAAACTTAGCTCCTCTGCCCTTATAGCCGGTCTTGGTTATCGTGTATTGTTGGGAGGTCGTTGGTCACTCGGTTTTGAGGCCGGCCTGCGTAAAACCAATACGGACTACCTCGACGATGTCAGCAAAGAATATTACGATAATTCCGAATTGGCAGCCGGTAACGGAGAACTGGCAGCTACATTGGCGGATCGTACCATTGATGCGGAAGGAAATGCAGACCCCAAGCTAGCTGGAGAAAAAAGAGGCAGTCCCAAAGTAAAAGACTATTACGGTTTTGCTCAGGTGACTTTGGCCATCAAACTCGGAAAGGGTGGCGGAAACGGACAGGGTTTCGGAGGAAATGGTAAGTTCCGTACACGTAACCGTTGCTTTCAGTTCTGATATTGCCTGCCTTTCACTAATTTCGCAGCATGAAAATCGGGGTGGTCATTTTTCCCGGCTCCAACTGCGACAAAGACCTGATCTGGGCAGTTGAACGCCTTTTTGGTAGCGAGGCCATAGCGCTTTGGCACAAAGACACGGATCTCAAGGGTTGTGATTTCATTTTTATTCCGGGAGGATTTTCTTACGGAGACTATCTGCGGAGCGGAGCCATTGCCAAGTTATCTCCCATCATGAACAGCATCATCGAGTTCGCAAATGGGGGAGGTTATGTTATGGGAATCTGCAACGGGTTTCAGATACTTTGTGAAAGCGGACTGCTTCCCGGAGCCCTTTTGAGGAATGATTCCATGCAGTTCCGTTGCAGCAATGTTTACCTGCTTCCGCAAAACGAGACCTTGATTACCGCACACCTGGATAAAACGCGGCCTTATAAAATCCCGATTGCACATGGGGAAGGAAGGTATTTTATCGATGAGGTCGGCCTGAAAAAGCTGAACGAGAACGCACAGGTCCTGTTCCGCTACTGCAACGAAAAAGGGGAAATTACTCCCGAGTCCAACCCCAACGGCTCGCTTGAGAATATTGCCGGGGTTTGTAACGAAGGGCGGAATGTCTTCGGTATGATGCCTCACCCGGAACGTGCGGCAGATGCTCGTCTGTTCAATGAAGACGGAAGCGAGATTCTGCGCGGCATCCTGAATGCGGGTGTTCCTGCCTGATTCATAACGATCGCATACTTTTATCGACCTGGACTTTGTGCATTGTCAGGAATGCTTATTTTCGCTGTTTCCTGAATTCCGATGTACGCACATTTCAGAGGTAAAATTACTTCGATTACACCGACCCAGGTGGTAGTGGAATGTCAGGGTGTGGGATATGAACTGCAGATTTCGCTGAATACCTATGCCCGTTTGAAAGACCTTCCCGAATCCCTGGTTTATGCCCACCATTCGGTGAAAGAAGATGCTCATACGCTTTATGGCTTTGCCGATGAAGCGGAGCGGGTATTGTTCCGACAATTGATCTCCGTACAGGGAATAGGGGCATCTACAGCAAGAATGATTCTGTCATCCGTACAAAGCAATGAATTGCAGTCGGCTATAATACAAGGCAACGTAGCCTTGCTGAAAAGCGTCAAAGGCGTAGGGCCTAAATCGGCTCAGCGTATCGTGCTTGAACTTCAGGATAAAATGCAGAAAATGGAACTCCAGGGTGAATGGGTGAGCAGCTCTGATACCGGTCAGCCTGTCAAAGAAGAGGCCGTATCTGCATTGCAGATGTTGGGCTTCGGAAAGTCGTCTGTCGAAAAGGCCGTGGCCAAAGTAATGGATTCCACCTCCTCTCCGTTGAGTGTTGAGGATATTATCAAACAAGCATTGAAAAATCTATAAGCCTATAGAACAGATCTACCAGATTTAAGAAGAGAAGTATTTTGGTTGTTAAAACGTTATCTGGTCTGTTCACCGCGGTGACACTGTCATGGCTTCTTTATGCCGTTGCCGCAAGTCCTGAATTCACGATCGAGTATCCCCGGAGCAATGCATTCCTGGTTGCGGAAGATTCTACGAACGGGAAGGACAGTACCCGGAAGGATAGTCTGCGTTATCCCATCAAGGATAATCCTGCTTACGGAGATAAGGAAACAAATAATATCGATCTGGAAGATCCGGAAGTCATTCGTAAGGAAGTCTATTACGACACTACGGATGGGACCTACAAAGAAAGGGAGCTTATCGGTGATGATGAATACCGCCCCACCGAAACCATGAGTATGGAGGACTACCTTGAGCGTACGCAGAAGGAAGAGGTTCAGGATTATTTTCGTCAACGTTCCAAAGCAAATTCCTTTGTCCGCGGTGGAGGATTGATCCCGCCTTTGAAGGTTGGTCCCAAGATTTTTGATAAGATATTCGGTGGCGGAACCATCGATGTGCGTCCCCAGGGATCTGCCGAACTTACCTTCGGCTGGAATTACAATGTAGTCAGAAACCCGGCATTTACTGCCCGCCAGCAGCGAAACGGCCAATTTGATTTCAAGCAGAAAATACAGGTTAACCTAACGGGTTCCATCGGAGAACGGTTGAAAATTGCCGCCAACTACGATACCGAGGCCACCTTTGATTTCGATAACCAGATGAAATTGAACTGGCAGGGCAAGGAAGACGATATCATCCAGAACGTGGAACTGGGTAATGTTAGCCTTCCCCTGAACTCCAGCCTTATCAACCCGGGACAGTCGCTTTTCGGATTGAAAACCAAAATGCAGTTCGGTAAGGTTACGGTTACTTCCATCTTCACGCAGCAGCGCGGACAAACCACTGAAACACAGGTTACCGGCGGAGCCCAAATTACCAAATTCGATATCCAGGCCGATAACTACGATGTGAACCGGCACTTCTTTCTGTCCCAGTATTTTGCGGACAACTATGACCGGGCTTTAAAAAACCTTCCCGTGATCCAGTCGCCGGTGATCATTAACCGGGTGGAGGTATGGGTAACCAACCGCTCCAAAGACTTTTCCACTACGCGTGATGTGGTGGGGTATATGGATCTCGGTGAAACAGATCCTTACAACAGCCGCTGGGGAGGAAACCCGGTATCACCCTATCCGGACAATAACGCGAACTCCCTCTACGACCAGCTTACCCGTTCAGCACAAGCAGACCAGATCCGGGCTTCTTTTACCAATGTTCAGACCCTGGAGGGGGGATCCTACAACCTTGACAAAATCGAAGATTTCCAGTTCCTGGCCAATGCCCGCCAGCTGAACTCGAATGAATACACCTTTCACAGGCAGTTGGGTTATATCTCACTGAATACGGCGCTCAATAATGACCAGATTCTTTGCGTAGCCTTTGAATACACGGTAAACGGAGCTGTTTTCCAGGTGGGTGAATTTGCCGTAGACGTACCCGATGATCAGGCTAACCCCAAGGTGCTTCACCTCAAAATGCTTAAAGGAGCTACCATCACCACTCAGTTACCTATCTGGGACCTGATGATGAAAAACGTGTATTCGCTCGGAGCATTTAACGTGCAATCGGATAAGTTCTACCTGGATGTATGGTATGCCGATGACCTTTCAGGAGCCGATTATCCATACCTGCCCGTAGAAAATGAGCCTAACCTGGGTAAGGATATCCTCATCAAGGTGATGAACCTGGACAATATCAATGTTCAGAATGAACCAACACCGGATGGGGTGTTTGACTTCATACCCGGGCTGACCATATTGCAATCGAATGGGCGTATCATATTCCCGGTCAGGGAGCCGTTCGGGTCGCACCTGGATAGTTTGCTTACCAGGCAGGAGAATAAGGACAAGTATGTCTTTCAGGAATTGTATGACTCCACCAAGTGGTTGGCGCAACAGGTGGTGAGCAAGAACAAGTTCTTCATACGGGGAAGTTTGCAAAGTAGCGCGAATAACGAAATATCACTCAATGCGTTCAATGTGCCGAAAGGTTCCGTAAAGGTAACGGCCAACGGTACCTTGCTCTCGGAGAATATTGATTATACGGTAGATTATACACTGGGAAAGGTTACAATTATCAACCAGGCATTGCTGGAATCCGGGGCGGTGATCAATGTTACCTCAGAGAATAACAGCTTGTTTAATATCCAGCAGAAGACCGTTGTGGGGACGAGGGTGGACTACAATGTAAACCCCGATCTGATTCTCGGAGGTACGGTCATGCACCTTTGGGAAAGACCGCTTACTCCTAAAGTAAATATCGGAGACGAGCCTCTGTTGAATACCATTGTAGGGCTTGACGGATCTTATAAAACGGAATCACGCTGGCTGACCAAAATGGTGGATAAGCTTCCCTTTATCGAAACCAAGGAAATTTCCACGATCACCTTCTCCGGAGAATATGCCCAGTTGTTCCCGCATCAACCGAAAACCATCGGAGAAAGAGGTACTTCATTTATTGATGATTTCGAAGGATCGGAAACACCTTTCGATATGCGCCAGGGAAGTTATTGGTTCCTGGCTTCAACACCCGAGGGCCAACCCGATCTGTTCCCGGAAGGAGACCTGCTCGATACGGCAGTTGGGGTGAAAAGAGCGAAACTGGCCTGGTATACGATCGACCCGATCTTCCAGCGGAACCAGCCCAATACCAAACCTCCCACTCCGCCGCATCTGCAAAACAACACGCAAAGCAGTTCCAACCATTATGTGCGGATCATTGATGTAACCGAGGTATTCCCGAATAAGCAGCTGCAGAACATGCAGCCACAGAACCTGCCAACCTTTGACCTGGCTTATTATCCTTCTGAAAGGGGACCGTATAATTTTACCATCGACGGAATGAACCCGGACGGGACCCTGAAAAACCCCGAACAGAATTGGGCCGGGATTCAACGTCGTATCGAAACGAATGACTTTGAAGCGGCCAATATTGATTACATCGAGATGTGGTTCATGTCACCTTTCATGTATGATCAGACTGTTTCCGGTACCATGTACCTGAATATCGGTCAGATCTCGGAAGACGTGCTTAAAGACAGGGCCAAGTCTTTCGAAAACGGGCTTCCTTCCGACCCCAATCAACCGGCACAGACGCGGGAAACCAATATAGCGGTAGTTCCGACCGGACGTACTCTGAACAATGCTTTTGTGAATGAAACAGGAGCCCGGGAGTTGCAGGACGTGGGTTTGGACGGAATGAATGACGAAAAGGAGCGGGAAATGTTTGATGCCTATCTGCAACGGGCACAACAGATACTGACTCCGGCTGCCATGGAGAGGATAATGAATGACCCAAGCGGGGATAATTACAGCTATCACTCCTCTTCCGAATTTGACAATCAGCAACTGTCGGTGCTGGAACGATACAAAGACATTAACAATACCCAGGGCAACTCTCCTCTGGCTACTTACCAACCCGACGGTTATCCGGTGGGACGAACCAATAGCCCGGATGATGAAGATATTAACCAGGATTTCTCATTGAATACCATTGAGGAGTACTACCAGTATAAAATTGAGATCAGCCCTTCCAGCCTGGTGATAGGCCAGAACTTTGTGGCTGATATTCAGGAAAGTCCGGTGAAGCTTGATGACGGCAGCCTCGTTCAGGTTCCCTGGTACCTGTTGCGTATCCCGATCAGTGCGTACGACAAAAAAGTGGGGAATATCCAGGACTTTAAGTCCATACGTTTCATGCGCCTGTTTCTAAAGGACTTTGATCGTCCGGTGCATATCCGTTTTGCCCAGTTCCAACTTGTGCGTGCCGAATGGAGGCGCTATTTGAAAACCCTCTCCAATCCGGTAGATGGGGTACCGACCTCACCCGTAGACAATACCAAGTTCTCTACCGGTACTGTCAATATCGAAGAGAACGGGTTCCGTAATCCCGTTCGGTATGTACTGCCTCCCGGATTTTTCCGGGTGATCAATCCCACTACTCCGGGGAACGTTCAGCAGAATGAGCAATCTCTTTCGGTTCGGGTCTGTGACCTGAAAGACGGGGACGCCCGCGGGGTATTCAAAACCACCCGCCTTGATATACGGAACTACAAGCGTATCGAAATGTTCGTACACGCGGAAGAAGCAGGACCTGTTCTTAATGACGGTGACCTTCATGCCTTTATCCGCCTGGGAACGGACCTGGAGAATAACTACTATGAATACTCCGTACCTCTGTATGTAACTCAACCTGGTCAGTCGGATCCTACCCAGGTCTGGCCATCCCAGAATGAGCTCAATGTGGAGTTGGAGCGTTTTTATGAAGCCAAACAGATCCGGTTTAACCGGCAGGCGCCACTAACCCAGGAGTTTGTGGTGCAGTTGGATGGTGGACGAGTCGTAAAAGTGAAGGGTTTGCCGGATATGAGTAATATCCGGGTGATCATGCTCGGAGTGAGAAACCCTGCCATTCAGGATAATCCGACCCAGGATGATGGGCAGGCTAAGTGTGCGGAAGTATGGTTCAATGAGTTGCGGATGTCTGAATTCATCAACCAGGGAGGCTGGGCAGCCAATGCCCGACTGGTAGCCAAACTGGCGGATCTCGGGAATGTAACGGCATCCGTTAATTACCAGAGTATCGGTTTCGGGGGACTGGACAAAAAATTGAATGACCGGAACCTCAATGAAACCTTCCTGTACGACATTAACGGAAGTTTTGAGCTGGGTAAATTCCTGCCGCAGAAATCCGGGATATCCATACCCATGTATATCGGCCACAGCGAGCAGATCGTACGCCCCAAATACAATCCGCTTAATCCGGATATCCTGTTGGAGACTGCACTTTCCGTGGCTCCGAATGAACAGGAAAGAGAAAAGATCCGGAACAATGCAGAAGACCTGACCGTAAGGCGAAGTATCAACTTCACCAATATCCGAAAGAACCGGATGGGATCGGCGAAACCACACCTGTGGGACATAGAGAACTTCAACCTGTCGTATTCATTTACGGAGGTGTATCAGCGAAACCAGCAGATACAGGAAAACCTTCAGAAGACTTACCGGGGAAGCTTGGGATACAATTTCAGCACTCAACCCAAAAAGTGGCAGCCGATGAAGAAGCTGGGTAAGTCGCCCTGGCTGGCCTTATTCCGTGATTTTCAGCTGAGCCCCTACCCGAGTAGTTTAGGATTCAGAGCGGATGTCGATCGCTTTTATTCGCGGCGGGTAAACCGGGCCAATGATAACCCGAACGCCGTGCTCCCCGAGTTGTACAACAAGAACTTTACGCTCAATCGATTCTATGACTTCCGGTGGGATCTCACAGGCAACCTGAAGGTAGACTACCAGGCTACCAACCTTGCCCGGATCGATGAGCCCCAGGGAAAGATCAGTCGTACGGAAACACCTGATTCTTTCCAGAAAATTCTGGATACCCTGAGGTACTTCGGAAGGAATACCAACTTCAACCAACAGGTTACATTTAATTACAATGTACCCTTCAATAAAATCCCAATCCTGAACTGGGTAACCCTGAATGCCTTGTATTCGGTGAATTACGAGTGGAAAACAGCTCCGCCTGCCGCCCGCTCGCTGGGGAACGATATTCAGAACTCGGTAAACTACTCCCTAAACGGGCAACTCAATATGGTTACCCTGTACAACAAGATTCCTTATTTCAGGGATGTAAACCGGGGCAAGCGATCGAAACCCAAAAGGCGACAACCCTCGGAGGAGAAAAAGGAAGAAGACGGTGGAGAGGAGAAAAATCCCAAAAAGAATGATGAAATGTCAGGTGCCGGGCCATTCCTGGCGAGGTTGGCTATGTCCGTGAAGAATGTTTCTTTCTCGTACAGCGTAACCAATGGAATCTATCTGCCCGGGTTTACCGGTGTTTCTCAGTATCTCGGTAATGATTTCCGCACCAATGCCCCGGGTTTGCCCTTTATCCTGGGTAGCCAGAATCCCGAGATTCGTTATGATCTGGCCCGGAGAGGGTTGATGAGTACGGATACGAATATCTACAATCAGTTCCTTCAGAAATCCAGTGTAACGTTTTCTCCCAGGGCGCTGATTGAGCCGATCAAGGATCTGCGTATTGATCTGTCGGCAAGTAAGAACGAGATCAGATCCACCAACTCTACATTCAAAGCAATTGATACCACCGGAGAGTTCAGAGACCTTGCCTTAGCGGAAACCGGTAGTTATACCATTACGTTTAATTCGCTGCGTACAGCATTTGACAAGGTAAACGACCAGGGTAAATCCGAAACATTTACTCAGTTTGAGAATAACAGGTATACCATGTCACAAAGGCTTGCCAAAGAAGCCGGTGCCGATCTGAGTCAAATTGACACCCAGGGCTATGTGATCGGGTACAGTAAGAAACAACAGGAAGTAATGCTACAGGCCTTCCTGGCGGCTTATTCCGGAAAGGATGCACAGGGCTCTTCGCTGAGTCCGTTCCCCAAGATACCTTTCCCGGCCTGGACCATCACCTATTCAGGTCTGAACAGAATCAAATCCATCTCGAAACTATTCTCGAATGTAACCCTGCGTCATGCCTACAGTTCACAGTATGTGATCAGTAATTTCAATACTCCGCTCAGCTATGGCGGCGTAACAACGGGCAATGACCAGCAGCCGAAGTATGTGATCCGTAACGTAACGATTTCGGAATCCTTCAAACCGTTTGCAAGTGTGGATCTCAGTTTCCGTAACGGACTAACTACCCGGTTCGAATACAGTAAATCAAGAACGGTTTCCTTTGAGCTTAACAGTTTCCGGGTGGCAGAAAACCGGAGTTCGGAAGTGATTATCGGTTTGGGTTACAAAGTGAAGGGGTTGCGTCTTCCTTTCCGTATCAATAGGAGAAAACCCTACCTGAAGAATGATCTGAACATACGCTTTGACTTTAGCATCCGGGATTCGCGTAATACCGTGTCGGAAGTGGATAATATTACCTCGGTTCCAGCCCAGGGTAGTAAGATTATTTCCATCAAACCGACTATTGATTACCAGATCAACGATAAGCTGAACCTGCGCATGTTCTATGACCGGAGAGCAACGACCCCGGTTGTGGCGACTTCTTTCCCCACAGCGATTACCCAGGGAGGTATTCAGCTGAGGTACACCATTCAATAATCAATTGGCCATGTTGATGGGCCAAAGCAGGTTGTTGTATGCGGTAATATCCACTTTAACGGATCCGACCAGCAATCCTGCTTTTACGCGAAGGGGGACTTTATTGTCGTCATCACTCACCCAAAGTTCCATGCCTTCTTCTTCTTTGAAAACACGATCGGCAACCAGCATGGGAACAACCTTTACGGCGTTTACCTTCCCGATATCGGTTTTGATCACTTCTTTTTTGACGTATTTGAATTGCAGGTCATGAACTTCTCCGTCAAGGTAAACCTGTATCGGGAAGACATCACCGGGTTGGGCATCTTTGATATTGATAGTCCGGGCAAAGTAGATGGCTGAGATCACATCCTGAATATCCCCGGTAAATGCTACCGATCCTTTTTTGGCGCTGCTGACCATTTTGGTTTTGTAGTTGAAAAGCGCAAAGTCAGAATCTTTGTATTTCCCCTCTTCCATAATTTTAGAGAATTGAAGGGGTTGAATCGCTTTGTTATCGATATAGGTCTGGTAATGATCCCTTACCCGAAAAAACCAGTCGAACCCGGAATAGGACCTTCCTTTGGCATGGATGTGATAGACTTTACGATCGCCAATGGGCATCAATTCCTTTTCTATCACCATTTTAACTTCACCGGCATTCATAATTCCGTAGTGAACCCTGTAACTCAGGAATTCACCCAATGACCAGGCATTGTTGGTCCAGGTCCGGTAAACGGTGTCTTTGTTCTCGATAACGGGCTCTGAGGCTTCCTGTACGCCCTTTTCAGGGCCGCCGGCAAGCAAGATGGCAATAAGAGGAATGAATGCTTTCATGGTTCAGCTTTTCCATGAAAAAATTCAAGATTCGTTCCAAAAGTTCAGAATGCCTTGATTACCTGCCCTTTTCCCCGCCCGTTTCGCTTGATCGGGAGGGAGGGTTCCTGATGCACATAAACATCTCCCGTGTTTTCTATGTTGCATTCCACCAGGTCGTGTGCCCGGACATCCGCCCGGTTGAGTCCGTAATGGTAAACGAACACAATATCGGTATTGAGTTCTTCGGCATGAAGGGGACCGGTTTCATACAAGGTAGCCACAAGGATCCCACAGGAACCGCGTAACTTCAGTTCACCCGCATCCCGACCTTCCACGGCAATACTTTCCTTGCCAGCAGTATAAAGCAGGTCAATGAGCCCGGTGCTGAAATGGACAATCTTAAAAGCCCGGAGCCGAAGAGTGTCGTTGGAGGTCACAGATGCTGCGTCGAGGGTTTCAATCAGGGTAAGGCTGTCCACATACACTTTGACTTTCAGCCGGCGATCCAGTTCCCGTACCCATTTGCAGTGGTTTTTATCGCGCAGGCTCAGTTTCCCTCCGCTCACCGTGGTTTCCACGCCCCCTAGCACATCGGAAGGACCATACAATTCGACATTACCTGTTTTTGACGAATCCTGGAGGATTTCCACGTCAAAGCGGTCGGCAGCATTGATGGCGTGAAACGCACCGGGTTGACGGGTAACTACAACCTCATCACCGGCTTTGCGGCTGCAATCCTGAATGGCATCCCTGCATGCCGATAGCAATAGCAGGATGATCAGTGCACTATGGTATACGCGATTCCCCATTCAAAATAATCTGCCCTTGCAAAATGGGCTTTTAATGTGGCCAGACAACTCAATTCAGGATTGATTTTGTAGCGAAAACCAACCCGCTGGTAAATTGGCCCTTTATAATAAGACATCTCCGGAGTGTAAAAGTAGATACCTCCTTCTCCGATAAAGCTGAACTTGCCCAGCCATAATTCCCCTCCTCCGCACAAAGCCATTTCCATGCTGTTACGAATATTCGGTCCGCCCTGGACATCGTTCGGATTGTCCCGGTAAACATAACCCGGATCATAAAAAAAGTCCAGTCCTCCGCAAAGCCGTAGCTTCTCCCAATTGAAAAGGTAATGACGAAGTCCCAGATCAAAGGCAAAAACCCTTTTGGGATAGATCAGTGAAGTTTCCTTCGTGCCAAAGCTGAAACGGATTTCCGAGCGTTGTCTGCGCGCAGTGCTATCGGGGGTATAAATACCTTCCCGGTCCGGAATTCCATTCAGGTTATACCCTATCCCAAGACCAGCTTCCACACTGTTTACACCGAGATTGGGTAAACGGAAGTTCCCATTTGAATAATGGGTGATGCCGGCAACTGCAGTAAATTCCCAATGTGTCCCGATTTGCCGGTGATAAAGAAAATGCAAACGCATATTTCCGTTGACATGTGAGCCAATGGCATTATTCAGCCGGTTGGTAGTGAGGTCCCATTTTTTCGTGAGGTAACCCATTCCGGCACCCATCCTGAAATTGAGTTCCTGTTTTTTTTGGTGCAGCAAACGGAATTCGATAAAGGGTAAAAGCCCGAAAACTTTTCCGGTAACCTCCGGTTTTCCCAGGTCAAGGTATGATAGGGTGATACCTATCCTGGGGCTGTTATAAGCACGTGACCAGTTCATACCACTGCGTTCGGTGAACAGGTACAGGTTAACATCATAGCCATAAGTCGGGGCTTCGAGATGCAACATGCTTTTCCGGTGAGCCCAGAGAATGCCCCGGTTATGGATGATATTGATGCCCGGGTCCGTTCCGGCTATGGAAGCAAGACAACAAAAAAGTACCAGCCAAAAAAAGGCCTGGCGCAGGTGTTTCATGCTTCAGATATCGAAATGGATGCCTTGAGCCAGGGGAAGTTCTGTACTAAAATTAATGGTGTTGGTTTGCCTTCGCATATATGCTTTCCAGGCGTCGGATCCTGATTCGCGTCCTCCTCCGGTTTCTTTCTCTCCACCGAAGGCTCCTCCGATTTCCGCTCCTGAGGTGCCTATGTTTACATTGGCAATGCCGCAATCGGAACCACGGGTGGAAAGAAATTGCTCTGTTTCCATAAGGCTGTCGCTGAATATGGCAGAGCTCAACCCTTGCTTCACTCCGTTTTGAAGGGCAATGGCCTCTTCCAAATCCGAGTAAGACATCATATACAAAATAGGAGCGAAGGTTTCCGTTTGCACGATATCCATGTCGTTATTCACTTTGGCAATGCAGGGCACCACATAACATCCTGAAGGGTTATCGCCGTCATAAACGGTACCTCCATAGAGTATTTCTCCTCCTTGCTCCTTCACTTTTTCTACCGCATTGAGAAACTGAGTAACGGCGTCCCGATCAATCAGTGGCCCTACCAGAGTGTCCGAATCGAGAGGTGAACCGATACGTAGTTGGGGGTAGATGGAAAGCAGCTTGTCTTTTACTTTATCGAAGATGGATTCGTGTACGATAATCCGTCGGGTGGAGGTACAACGCTGGCCGGCTGTTCCCACCGCTCCGAATACAATGGCCCGGATGGCCATATCAATATTGGCTTTCGGGGTTACGATAATGGCATTGTTCCCTCCGAGTTCCAGGAGTGCACGACCAAGGCGGGCACCGACTGCTGCACCGACCGCTTTACCCATTCGGGTGGATCCGGTAGCGGAAAGCAGAGGGATCCGGTTGTCTGCCGACATCCATTCTCCCGCTCTGTAATCACCCATGATCAGGTTAAATACTCCGTCAGGTACTTCATTCTCTGCAAGCACTTCCCTCAGCAAATTCTGGCAGGCAATTGCCGTCAGTGGCGTTTTTTCAGAAGGTTTCCATATACAGACATCCCCGCATACTGCGGCGATCATGGCATTCCAACTCCATACGGCAACCGGGAAGTTGAATGCGGATATGATTCCCACAATACCCAGTGGATGCCATTGTTCGTACATTCGGTGCGAAGGGCGTTCACTGTGCATGGTCAGGCCGTGAAGTTGCCGTGACAAACCCACGGCAAAGTCGCAGATATCAATCATTTCCTGAACCTCACCCAGTCCTTCCTGCAGGATCTTTCCCATTTCGTAAGAAACCAGGGTGCCGAGGGGTTGTTTGTATTCCCTAAGCTTCATCCCGTATTGGCGGATGATCTCTCCGCGCCTGGGGGCGGGAATTGACCGCCACACGGAAAAAGCTTCTTCGGCTTTTGAAACCAGCGCCTCGTAATCTTCACGATTGGCGATCTGGACACTGGCAATTTTTTGTCCGTCAACCGGACTGTTTACATCACGATGCTCCCTGTCGCTGTGACCGAGCCAGTTTAATCCGGTGCTTGCAGCAGGATTCATGGGCTGTATACCCAGTTCTCTCAGAATATGTTGTATGGAAGTAGATGCTTGCTGTGTCATGGCAGAACAAAGGTAATTAATCTGTCATGTGACCGATAGTATCGGCGTATGAAAAATACTTGATGTTAGCACTTTGGGTAGCGTATTTTTGGAGCATGAAAGTACACCTGCTTTTCCTTCTTGTATTTCTCGGTTTCTATCAGCAGTCATTGGCCCAGGATCAGTCAGTAGGGGGCGGGTTGAGCAGCATCAGTAATTTTTATTCCGTACGTTATGATAACCGTGATCTGTACCGGTCTTCTGCCGGTGCGGGTATCCGTTTTACCTATGAGCAGACGGCGAAGCAGCTCAGTACCGGAAAGCTTACCTGGGGTGCAATGATGGGTTTCGGAAGAAGCGATGCCTGGTACAACCGTCCGGGTTGGAAAAGCCGCTACTATTGGAGCCATTTGCTGCTTTCAGGAAGGGCTAGTTATGTCTATCCGTATTCAGATAAACTGGACCTTTACGGAGGCTTACACCTGGGGCTGCATGTTGCCTCCTTTCGTGAAAGTTATGACCCTCCTGTTCCTGTCGGTTATCAGCCCTCGGAATGGACCCGCATGAATCTTTACGGGGGCATGTTTGTGGGTGGCGAATACCGGTTCCAGGGACAATGGGCGGCTTTTGCCGAATTCGGATATGATCTGATGTGGTTCACTCTCGGTGCGAAATTGTACCTTTAGAGAGTATGAAGACCAAATTGGAAATCACCAGCAACTGGCTGCCCCGATATACCGGAATTGAACTCGGAGATTTTGGTAAGTATATACTACTTACCAATTTCGATCACCACCTGGAAACCTTTTCAAAACTGACCGGTGCGGAGATAATGGGGGCGGACAAGCCCTTTCAGGTAGCCACGAAAGAAGAAATTTCCATGATCAATTTCGGAATGGGTAGTCCGAATGCAGCCACTATTATGGATCTGTTGAGTTGCATTCAACCGAAAGCAGCACTTTTCCTGGGAAAATGCGGTGGCTTGAAAAAAAAGAACAAAATCGGTGATCTGATCCTTCCCATAGCAGCCATTCGCGGAGATGGTACCAGCAATGATTATTTCCCCCCGGAAGTGCCTGCCCTTCCGGCGTTTGCCCTTCAAAAGGCTATTTCCACCACCATCCGCGACTACGGACTGGACTACTGGACAGGAACCGTTTATACCACCAACCGAAGGGTTTGGGAACATGACACGGCCTTTAAAACCTACCTCAGGAAAATAAGAGCCATGGCCATCGATATGGAAACGGCGACCATCTTTTCAACAGGATTTGCCAACAAGATCCCGAGTGGTGCTTTACTCCTTGTTTCCGACCAACCGATGATTCCGGAAGGAGTGAAAACAGCCAGCAGTGATTCGCGCGTCACCCGCGATTTTGCAGAAACGCATGTAAAGATTGGGATAGATTCTCTGCGCCAGCTTATTGAAAAAAAGCTGACTGTAAAACACCTTCATTTCTAGTCTCAGAAGTCGTAACCCAGGGAGAAATGCCAGGTGGGTTTACCGTTGTTGACTACGATTCCGTTTTCGATGCCCCAGGCCATATCCGTGCGGATATAATAACCGAATACCCGCGTTCTCAGACCCATTCCGACACCGCTTACAAAAGGATTGTTCTTGTTCCTTATGGTGATACTTACTGACCCCTGATCGATTTGGCGGGTATTGTAATGCTGATCGCCAAAGGGGTTGAATCCGTTCCAGGCCGACCCGATATCATAAAAAGCGACCCATTGAAGCGTGCGAAGCATGTCGAAGCTTAGGGGTCTTTTCAGCAGATAGTCTAAAATCGGGACCCGAATTTCCGAGTTAAGTACCAGGAATTGGCCTCCGTTTCTCACGTTTTGCTGGAATCCTCTTATACCGGAAACCAAAGTATTGAAGGTATACCGGTAATTCGTGTTGGTGCCCAGCTCCTGGTTGTAGCGGTTACTCAGCCAGTTTTCGGTACCCCCTACAAAATAGTTCACCAGTCCATCCCCAAAACTGGCACCGGTGCTTAGCCGATTGGCCCACAAAACTTTGGAGAAGAGTTTCCGGTAATAGCGGAATTCCCCTCCAAGGATGTTTACTCCCAGATTCTGTTGAAGGCTCTGGAAGCGTTCCGCATAGAGCTTAGCTTGTATACCCACGGGGAAGTTGAGTTCTTCCATCCGTTTTCTGTCCAGCATCAACTCGATCCGCCCACCAGTCCAGGCCCGGATCTCATCCGGTTCTTGCAGGCTGATCTGATCGGTGGCGTTGGTCACGGTTCGGTCGCTGCGGTAAAAGGCAGAAAACCGAACCTCCAGGTTTCCGGGCAATGGCCTGGAAACAAAGGGCCTGATTTCATGAATCAACACACGGTGGCTGTTGGTGGCTCCGTCAATCATACGAGTCGACCGGAAGAAGCTGGTGCCGAAATCGTAACGGTATTTTCGCTGGATATAGTGAAAATAGAAGTCTGTACTATAGAGCCTTAGCGGAATTCGACCTCCTGCAACGATGCTCTGGTCGTTGAACAGATCCTGAAACCCTAATTCCAGCCTGGCATTAAGGTTCGGTCTGCTGAAGGTATTAAAGGTTCGGGAGAAGCCATTGTTCAGGTAATAGGGGGTATTGATGATGCTGTTGTCGATGAGCTGAGTCACAAAATAGTCCGGCAAAAAGGTAGTGCGGTAAGGCAGGTCCCGGGTATGAAACTGTACCTTTTTTTCCTCCCTGGGCATTTCCATTTCTTCGGCCGGTATTTCCGGAAAGCCGGTCTGGAAAGTGTAGCGTTCTTTTTTCTCCGCCGTATCGAGTGGCTTTTGTACGACGATCTCTTTTTCAACCCCCACATCCGAAGGCTCAACCAGGAAACTGCGTGAACCGGAGTCGCTCACCAGTGCCTGGTGACCCGTTTCCTTGCGGTAGCGGGTAGGTATCACGGTTGTATAGCGGGCGTCTTCCTCAACATTTCCGCTAAGCTCCAACGATTGAATATAATACCGTCCCAGGTAGCGGATCATGGAAACATCTTTTCGAAGTTCCCCGTCCACATCATAAAAGCGCAGGTTGCGGTTGTAATCGGAAAGGGGGTAATGCCTGAGAACTTCCCGATAGCGGTTGTATACCCGGTAGGCGCCGCTTTTGGCCATGAAAGACGAATCCAGTTCCAGGTCTTCCAGCTTGAAGGTATGTGTGTCTATGGGCACATGCACCACAAAGCTGTCGAGAAGTTTTCCGGGTTCATCCATACGGTCCACATATACTAGGGCTTTATCAAAAGCCGTAGTGCTCAGCGTTACATATAAGTTGAAGATGCCGTTATTGTCAGTCAGGTAGGCGATCCCTCCTCCCGGATATGGGTTAGGTTGAATTTCGTGTACGAAGGGAGTGTTCGTAATTCGTTTCAGACGCTTGCCATCCGAAGGCCAGGCCATGGTATAAATATCGAATGAAGAGGAGTCGGAGACGATATATCGGTTATCCCGCTGTTGAGCAAAGGGTACACCATTGCGGTTAGAACTGAAAAGGATTCCGGTGCCATTCTCATTAAAAACAGCGTGTTCATCATCGAAAACATCCTGGCTCAGGTTCAGGATCATGCCGTTTTCAGGTGTATAGATAAAGAGATCACTGCGGCCTTTATCCGCCGCACTCAGCAGGAATTGTTTCCCGTCAGGATGGATGGATGCCCAGGTGATGAGTTCCAGTTGAGGTAGTTTTTCTGCTCTTTTTTTCCCTGAGTTAAGAGAAAGGAAAAGGTGTTTCAGGCTTCCTTTTTCATGCAGGAAAGCATGGATGCCTTTGCTGTCAGGGTTCCAGGCCAATACCGGCTCGTATTCGTTCCAGTGGTATGGGGTGGTTTCGTCGCTATGGTAAATTCGCTTCAGCTTTTTGTCGTAGAGGCGCAATGTCCATATCTCATAACGTCCCCGCTTGTTACAGGCTATGGCCAGCATATTGCCATTCGGGGAGAGCCGGATCTGGGAAATGTCTTTATCGATAAATGAAGCAGGAAGCCTGATAGCATTACGGTCTGGTCCTGTTCCGGGGTCGTCTGCGTAGCGGATTCGGTAATAATTGATCCAGTCTTTGAAAACGGTACCCGTTCTGGCTCCCAGAACGAACAACAAGGCATTTTCAAATCCCTTGCTGACACGGGTGAGGTATAGAATATCTGAGATACTGCGTTTCCCGTAGTTTTCGGCTATGTAATTCCACCAGCTGTGGCCTGCCAGTCGGGTGCCTTCCGGATCAAGCAGGTTGATCCGTTCCAGTTTACCCTGCGCCAGTTCGTCTTTTACGGCATTGTCTATTTCCGTACTCCAGGGTTCCGCCAGGTAACTGAGCAGTCCTTTATAATACCATTCTGGAAGGTAGAGCAGGGTGGAAGCTTGCAGTCTTTCCTGGAAGGAGCCACCATACATAAGCTCTCTGACAAGCAATTCACTGATGCCATAACGGATGGCTCGCGCCAGATCCTGACGGTTGCCATTAAAGGCTACGATCACCTTATTCTGCATGGCATAAGAATACCCGCCGGGGTTAAAGGGGTGACTGTATTGAAAGAGGTTGCTGTGCCGCAGGTCGTATTCAGAATGAAACAGAAGGATTTGCGACCGGCTTCCGAGTCGGTAATCGATGATGTTCTCCAGTCTTTTGAGTTGCTTTTCTGCCTGAACAAGGGCATACTCCGCAAGGTCGCTGCCGTCTTCGTAAAAGTAGGCGTCGAAATTATCCGAATGGATAAAACGCCATTCATGAACGGAATACTGCATGGTGCCGGAACCGAAATCCGTCTGAACACCCTGCGGGAAGGCAGGGATCAGTAGAATAAACAGACAGAAAATCAGGACGGATAGTTTACGCATGCACCGATCTATCAAAGTTACCGGATTTATAAGGAACATCAAATCCCGTGCTCAAGCAAAACAGGAACGTATTTTTGTGGGCAAATGATGCAACTCGAACGATTTACTTTTAATCCGTTTTCCGAAAACACGTACCTCATTCATGACAGTCAGCAGGCCACGCTTATTGACCCGGGTTGTTTCAATGCCAGCGAACAGGCTGTTTTGGAGCACTATTTAAAGGAACATGGATTGGTGTTGGGGCAGGTTGTACTCACTCATGCCCACATTGATCATATTCTTGGGTTGTCCTGGATTTACGATCGCTTTGGGATAAAGGCTACTATGCATGAGAATGAGCGAACCGTATTTGCCCGTGCCGTTGAGTCAGCCATGTTATTTGGGATACCCTATGATCCGGCTCCTGAACCCGATTGCTGGGAAAAGGGCAAGAAAAGTATTGAGCTGGCGGGAGACGTTTGGGAAATGCGTGATGTTCCGGGTCATTCCCCCGGTTCTGTTTTGTTCATCCATCACAACGCGCAAACGGTGATAGGAGGAGATGTGTTATTCCGGGAAAGCATTGGTCGCACCGATCTTCCCGGTGGAGATTTCCCCACACTTGAAAAATCCATACGAGAACAACTCTATACGCTCCCTGAGCCGTATACGGTATTCCCGGGTCATGGTCCTGAAACGACCATTGGCCATGAAAAGAGATTCAATCCTTTTGTGCAGGGAACTTAGTCTTCGCTTGCTGAGCGGAAGGCATCGAAGTCAAACAGGAGGGAAAAGCGCAGGGTGTTCTGAAGCGGGTTACGCTGTCCGAGACCGGTAAGGTAAGAAACATCCAGTCCGAATACTTTGTAACGTACCCCGATCCCGAAAGTCATGTACTTACGGTTTCCTTTGTTTTTGCTTTCATGGAAGTAGCCTGCACGTACGGCAAATTGTTTCTGGTACCACCATTCCATTCCGGCGGAAATGGTAATTTCCTGCATTTCTTCCTTAAAACCGTTCGGAGCGTCGTAGAACGATTGGTACATTCCCTGGAGTACGCCTACGTCACTGTTCCTGCCATAGGCAACAACAGCCTCTCCGGCAACCACTTTGATCTTTCCGGTTAGGGAATCGATCTCATACAGGGGTGGAGTCGGAACAAGCAGCTTGTTGAAATCCAGTGCAAAGCTCAGGTAGTTGTAATCATCCACCTGGTAACCGGTTGATCCGCCAAGTCGCAGGTTGATGGGAATAAAGTCCCGTTGCCTGTCGGAAGTATAGGTGATCTTGTTTCCGATATTGGTGATAGCCATTCCTATGGCATAGTCCAGGTCTTTTTTGTTTTTCAACCGGTAATCGTTGGTGTAATACATGCCAAGGTCGGCTGCACCCGCGATACCCGGTTTGGTATTGATGGTGGTAAGATTACCGATAAGGTTGGAATAGATGAAGCGGATACCCACTCCCATGGAGAAGTGCCGCGATAATTGGGTAGAATAAAATCCGTCTATAGCAAACTCATTCGGGTTGAAGGAGCCCAGCGACATGCCCTGGTCATCGGTATAGTTGATGGTGCCAAGGGAAAAGTAACGCAGGCTTCCGGCAATAACACTTCTTTTATTAACCCTTGCATATCCGGAAAGGTAAGATATGGAGACTCCGTCTACCAACTGCCTTAACCAGGGAGTATAGGTTAGGGAGATTGCTCCGGGTTTTTCAATGAACGCAAACTTGGCACAATTCCAGTGTCCTGAGTTTGCATCCGGTGTGGTGGCCGCTCCCACGTCTCCCATAGCCCCTCCACGGGCATCCGGTGAGATCATCAGAAAAGGAACCGTGGTGGTAATGGCGTTCTCACGACCGAGAAGATCAGGCTGCGCACTTGCAGCGGTGATAAATCCCAGGAAAAGCAGTACAACTGCGACAATTCTAGATTTCATTAATTGAGGCTTCAAAAGCAGGGCAAATATAGTAAACTCTGACAATCGTAATTTTAAGGATTGGGCAGGTAAATCACCCGGGAACTGGCTTCTATTTCTTGTCCGTCTTCGGTTTTAACATAAAGTTTAAACAGGTACATCCCCGGGCTTACCCGGTTAACACCACTCTCCCCGGCGTTCCATACCAACGAGGTTACTCTCGTGGAGGCATGGGTTTCACTTGCTGTCAAGGTCTTAACGAGCTTTCCTCCGAGATCGTATATCCTCACTTCCATATTCAGCGCTTTGTCCCGGTAATTATGTTCAAAGCTGAAAGTAGTCGACGAACTGAAGGGGTTCGGGTAGGCCATTAGGTTATTGATGGCGAATTCGATCGAATTGGCTACAACAAAATCGGTTGTAGCCTCCGCCGAATTGTTGTGTACATCCCACACCTTAACCTTAAGGGTATGGGGGCCTTCCTTAAGATCGGTCAGCCGGTAATACACTACCCCGCGTGTAAAGTCGTTGATGTCTGCGTCGTAATAGTCATTCAGAATGATCTGTTGGTGGGTATTGTTATCGAGGGTCCCGGTTATGTCCCTTCCGATTCCCAGTCCTGTAGTGTTGATCCCGCTTTCGTCATAGATCAGCGCATAGATGTATGGATTTTGGTCGGTAACACCCCCTCTGACAAAGAAGGAATCATTCATGTACAGGCGGATCTTCGGTCCTTCCAGATCTGCACTGGTATTGGGGTCGATATCCGGGCTCATATACAGAAATGCGAAACCATTGGCGTCATCGTCCCCATTTTCGGCATAGTGGCTGATTTTGGCTTTCCCCACATTGAAGGGAAGATCCCGGGGTACAATGAACTCTACGGTAAAATGGCCGTTTACCACACTTGCTTTGCCCTTATACAGGATGCTCCGGTAGGCCTCGAACTCCTCTTCGTAGCTGTCCGGGTCATTGGCCAGGGTCTTAATGGTTTGTTTCGGAGCAAATACCGTAGTGTAAACGGTACCGTTGAACCCGCTCATGACCTGGTTCTGGTAATCTCTTACCTCTCCTTCAATGGTCAGCTTGCTAAGTGCTAAAACGGTATCCGTATGGGTGACAAAATCTTTTCCGTTGACCCGGGTGGTTACCACATCGTATTTGGGGTATGCCAGTTGTACGGCGGGATCTCCGAGATAGGTGAAGCTTCGGTTGTTCACGCCACCCACGGAATTGTTTTTGGTAATCCTGAACACTTCCCCGATGCTGGGCTCCTGTCCAGGGGCAAAATTGAAACAATTGTTATCGTAGAAACTGGCGTTGAGCAGCCTGTTGGGCCATTGGAATACCAACCTGGTGGTAGTAAGCAGTCCTATGCCGCCGCCATTGGGGTTGAGTACGACCATCTCTCCGGCAGATACCCGTGCAGGGTCATCGAAACGGGTGAATTCACAAGTTGCCGTAATGAACAGGGGTAGCTTATAACCACCGCTCCAGCTTTGTATTTGTGGGATTTCTACATATTTCTCATCCCCCAATTGGGTTTCACCGCCGTGGCCACTGTAATTAACGATGAGGGCACCGTCATTGAATGCGCGGTCAATCTCCTTTACCACATCGGGATAACGTTGTCCGTTTCCTACCGTAATCTGCTTGTAGGAATCGGCATAAACCTTCCTGACATTATAGTCCTGGTGGTCGGTTTCCAGGATGGATGAAAAGGCCATGCCGTCATGCATGTGCACATTGTTGTCGCTGTCATCCGTAACAAAAACCACCGTATTTCGCCATTCGCCCAGCCCTTGTGTGGTTTGGTAGGCAATGAATTTGTTGACCATGTACGTTGCCTGTTCGATATTCTGAAGCGGAAGCCGCCCAACAGCAATGTCCAGTGCCCCGGAAGTTACATCGGCACCTTCCGATTCATCCAGCAGCGCATAAAAATCATCCGTACAAAACGAACCAACAGGTGCCACGGAGTTCCTGGATTCGAAGGTGGGAACAAAGTTGGTATTGATGCCCAGGATGTTTTTGTAATCGTAAGAGGCATCTCCGAACAGCATCAGGTACTTGGGTTCATTGCCGGGACTGGCTGTTTCATAGAAATAGCGCATCATATTCCGGATGGCGGCAATATCAGGCACGCCGCTCGAGAATTCATTGTAAACCTGTACGGGCGTAACTACAAGGGTATTGAGCCCGTTGCGGTCACGGTGATGTTGGGCAAGCCGCTCCGCCTCACTTTTGAATTCCGGGGCAGTAACGATTACATAGTCGACGTTTTTTTCGCCGTGAATGTTCTGCTTAGCCACAACCTCCGTGGATTGCACTTTTTTGAAACTCTCCCCGTTCCTGACTGCATATTCCTTGTAGGTGTCGGAGAGGTCGGTAAAGTAGTTGTTCCCATTGTCTGATTGAACCGGCACTTTCCGGATATTGAGAGGATCACTGAGGTCCCATACCTCAAACCCGGTTCCTTCAAAATTGTACCGTCCAACGGCGCCCGGGCTCATGCCTTTTTTATCCCTTAGGATAAACTGTCCGGTTCCGCTAAGCTTTCGGCGGTAGATCACTTCAACATAATCGAGCCAGGCACGTGCATCATTGGTAGGTTTGTTATAGATGAATTCAATATTGAGGGTGCCGGAAGGAGTGAAATCAGCTCTTTCAATTCCTGGAGAACTGGCAAACGGAGCGGCATAATCATACACATAGGATTTGTCCATAGGGTGTACCAGCACCTGCTGGCCGTTAATACGCACCTGCATGTTGCTCACCACAGCGCATCTTGCAAGGGCTCTGGTTTGGATACTGGCCTGTTCTCCGGAGGCCGGATTGATCAGGGACATGGTTTCGGTGTGGGTGGTGGTTGTTCTGCCGAATTCCTTGCCGAACCAGTCGCGTCCCGATTTGATCAGGTTGAATTTTTCCTCTTCGAAATGAATGATTTCATCAAAGGAAGAGGTGGTATAGGTAACCGGCTGGTTTACCGGAGAAGCCTGCCCGATCCGTTTTCCGCCCGGGTTTCCCGATGTGATGAATACGGCTGCCAGGTTACTGTAGTAGTGGATTTGCTTCGTATAACTGCTGTCGGATTGGTTGAACCGGACTTTGTGCGGACCGTAAGCAAAGAACAACACATCATCCGATCCGTCAAAAACGCCGTTGGAATTTTTATCACGCACTTCGATGGCCATTTCTTCCAGGTCATCGTATTGGGTCAGAGCATTGTCTTCGGGAAGCATTCCACCTGCATAACCATACATGCGGATACGACTGATGTCTTGTCCGTTCAGGTCAAGCCCGAATCCTTGTAGTTCGCTAACGGTGAGCTGATAGACACCTGATTCCGCAAAAATCAATTTTAGCCAGCTGCCATCTTTAAGCAGGGATTCGTTTTTCCAGGTAGGGCCACCTTTGCCCAAAAACTGAGGTGCTCGAACGGTTTCCCACCTCAGGGTGAGGTGTGTGAGCAAGTGAGCCTTCCCGTTTTCCAGTTGTACTCCTGCTACACGGATAACAGCATAGCGCTTTTTCCTTTCTGTTTGGTAGCTGACGGTAATATCCCGCTTAAAGGTGCGGTAGGTAGTATTAAGCAAATTCAGGTAGTCGCCGTATACTGCCGGATCGGCATCTTCATACATGGCGAATTGGTTGGGGTCCAGCCTGAGTTCCTCATCGGACCCGATCGGAACCCGCTTTATGAAATAAGGGATTTTATCTTCATCCGACCAGAAGGTTTGTGTACTTTGAGGAACGGTCATTATCGTGGAATCCAGCTGGGTGATCCGGATAGGTTTCCAGTTTAGGTCTTCCTGAAGATATGCCTGTTGTGACTTGGCTGAACTTGTGATCAGCAAAGTGAAAAGCAACGAAACCACATAATAGCGGGTCAATATCATACGTTCTAGAAAAGTTTATAAGAGCCCTTTTTTGAGAATTCTCTTCAATTGTTTGTACAATTGGGGTTAATTCCCTGACAAATTCCAAAACGAGGTGTCTCTTGATTTATTTCGTTGTGGGAAAAAAAGTATTTTTGAATTATATGACACGATTTCTACTCGGAAAGTTGCTTGCCGGGGCCTTTGTAACAGGGGCTTTTTTGGTGGTTTCCACCAACCGGGCCAGCGCACAGGATCCTGAGCTTACTCAGTTTTATGCTTCTCCGGTATATACGAATCCGGCCTTTGCCGGAACGGGTAACTGCGGAGGGAGGATCGTTCTGAATTACCGTAACCAATGGCCTAGCCTGCCAGGTACTTTTCGGACCTTCGTTGGCTCCTACGATCAGCACTTCGATGCGATTGGTGGAGGAGTGGGTCTGATGGCCATGCAGGATGTTGCCGGCGATGGTTTGCTGAAGACCACGGCTTTTTCCGGTATTTACAGCTACCAGATCAATGTAACCCGTAAGTTTACCATGCGGGCAGCCATACAGGCTACTTACCAGCAGCGCTCCGTAGATTTCTCACGGCTGCGGTTTGCCGACCAGATTGTAGCACGCAGGGGCTTTGTAGAACCGACCAATGAGGTATTGCCTTCTCAAAGCGTTTCTTACCCAAACTTTGCTGCTGGCCTGATCGGTTATACCAAGAATTTCTATGCAGGTATAGCTGTTCATAATTTGAACGAGCCAAACCAGTCGTTCTTCGGTAATTCGGATGCGGGAACCACCGTGCCTCGCAGGTTTACCCTGCATTCCGGAATGGTTATTCCGCTGGAACCCTCCAAAAGAGGTGGTGAACCTGACCTGGCCATTAGCCCCAATATCCTTGTGATGATGCAGGAGAAATTCCTGCAGGTGAACTTTGGCTTCTATGTCAACAAAGGTCCCCTGGTTGCCGGACTCTGGTTCCGTCAAACCTCACCCAACTCCGATGCCATGCTGGTATTGCTCGGGTTCCGTCATAACAACTTCAAATTCGGTTATAGCTATGATGTGACCGTTTCATCGGCCAGGGCCGCTGCTCCGGGATCGCATGAGATTTCGGCTGCCATAGAGTGGTGCTCGAAAAAACGGCCGAAACGCTACCGGAAACTCACCTGTCCGGATTTCTAATCCGCACAGTTTGAAAAAATAGGAGAAGCCATCCCCAGGGATGGCTTTTTCCGTATAAGGGCAACGGAATAGCTACATAAGGCAACTTATTGATATGCAGCGTATGAAAATCAATATTCACCTCTGGTGCTCCCTGATGCTGGGTTGTTTTGCGAGCACTCTTTCCGCCCAGGATGCGGTTTATTCTCAGTTTTATGCCTCTCCGGTACTCAGTAACCCTGCTATGGCTGGTTACGGGATCTGTGGAGGAAGGCTTACCATGCAATACCGGAATCAGTGGCCCAGCCTCGGGGTTAGTTTTCAAACGTCTTCTTTCACGTATGACCAGAAGATGGGCGACCGGCAGGGCGCTTATGGTTTTGCAGTGATGAATGACGTGGCCGGTGATGGGCTGCTCCGTACCTTGTCAATGAGCGGAATCTATAACTATACGATCGTATTAAACCGGTCGTGGCAGATCAATACCGCTTTGCAGGGCACCTTCGTACAGCGAAGCATCGATTTCAATAAGCTGAAGTTTGCCGATCAGATTGAACCGAAAAAGGGTTTTGTAAAGCCCACCCAGGAAACTCTGCCTTTCGAAAAAATAACCCTGCCTAGCGTAAGTGCAGGTGCTTTGATCAGTGGTCATGGGTTTTATGCAGGGGTATCGGTTTTTCACATCAATGAGCCTTATCAGAGCTTCTGGGGCAATACCGGGGCGGGAACCTACCTGCCTCGCAGGATGAATGTTCAGGCCGGACTGAGCATTCAGGTGGGGAATCCGCATCAGCAGGACAAAAGCAGGCAGTTGACCTTGTCACCCAATGTGCTATTGGCCGTTCAGGAGAAATTTACACAGCTCAACCTCGGGTTTTACGCCTCCAAGGGAGGGTTGGTAACCGGTGTTTGGTTCCGGCAGACTTCCTCTAACCCCGATGCCCTTATCTGTATTCTGGGCTGGCAGGGAGAGCATTATAAATTCGGGTATTCCTATGATATCACCGTTTCCGATGCCCGATCGGCGGTCAAGGGTTCCCATGAATTTTCTGCAGCCTATGTGTTCTGTCTTAACCGATCGGCCAAACCACCCAAGCACCGTGAAATATGTCCGGGCTTCTGAGCAGGGCGTGGAGACTTTTAACTATTTGCCTGATTTTGTATAGATTTGTACAATTTCGTTTTGACAGTTGCGTTTATTCAATAAACTCGCTTTAATTTGTAGTTCGCACTATTATGAAAAACTATCTGATAGCAATCCTTGGACTTGCCACTGTGGGAATGAGCACTTCCTGTAAAAAGGAACGCTCGGCAACGACGGGATGGGAATTGAACAGTACGGAATGGGGCGGAATCGAAAAGCTCGAATACCAGGGCCAGGAAACCGGTCCGGGTCTCGTTCTTGTACAGGGAGGTACCTTTACGATGGGCTCTACCGAGCAGGACGTTACCTACACCCACAACAACGTGGAGAGAAGGGTTACCGTTCCGTCTTTTTATATGGATGAGACAGAAGTCTCCAATCACCAATACCGGGAATACCTGAAATGGCTTTCGCGTGTATTTGTGGATTATCCTGAAGTACATGATGCCAACCTTCCTGATACCAATAGCTGGAGACGGAAACTGGCCTACAACGAACCCTATGTGAAGTACTACTTCCGTCACCCTGCCTACGATGATTATCCCGTAGTTGGCGTGAACTGGATTCAGGCAACTGCCTTTGCAGCCTGGCGTACGGATCGTGTGAATGAGTATATCCTGATCCGTGAGAAAATTCAGGATGTGAAGTACATTGCCCAGCAGGTAAACGAAGACAACTTCAATACGGATGCCTACTACAACGGGCAATACCAGGGACTGGAAAAAAACAGCCTGCGTGATATCACGCCTGGCGGTACATCCAGAACGGTGAGTATCGAAGACGGAATCCTGCTTCCCGAATACCGTCTGCCCACCGAGGCAGAATGGGAGTATGCAGCCATGTCGCTCATTGGAAACAGCCAATACGAAAACGTTAACACCAAAAGAATTTATCCCTGGAACGGACTAACCACCCGTAAAGGCTCTCCGGAAAAATCTCGCGGAGCGATCCAAGCCAACTTCAAAAGAGGACGGGGTGATAATGCCGGTGTTGCCGGTAACCTGAATGACAATGGTGTCATTACAACTCCTGTGAAATCTTACTGGCCTAATGACTACGGTCTCTGGAACATGGGCGGTAATGTATCCGAGTGGGTAATGGATGTATATCGTCCGCTGTCTACTCAGGATTTTGAAGACTTTAACTCCTTCCGCGGTAACTACTATACGACCAAAGAGCTGGATCCGGACGGATACGTTCAGGAAAAAGACTCACTGGGACGAATCAAATACCGCGCGGTAACGGAAGAAGACAATGTAGACCGTCGTAACTATCAGATAGCCGACAATATCGGTTATATGGATGAGGAAGTCTACGATAACGGAAGCCAGCAATATGAATATGGCGTGCACTCCCTGATTAACAACAGAGCTCGGGTTTATAAAGGAGCCAGCTGGGATGATCGTGCATACTGGTTATCACCCGGAACCCGCCGTTACCTGGATGAAGAACAAGCCTTGTCTACGCTCGGTTTCCGCTGTGCAATGATCCGTGTGGGTAACCCTGCCGGAAACGGAGGAAAGAAATAAGCGAGTACGACTCATTTAAAGCATAAACAAAAAGACCGCTGATTCAGCGGTCTTTTTTTGTATTGGGTTTTGTAATGGGGCAGCACCATTTGGAAATAAAAAAGCCACCCACAGGTGGCTTTTGTTTTGTTAAACCTTCTTACGATCAGCAATATTCGTCGTAGGCGGCCTTCAGGTTGTCGGCGATCATCTGTGCGCTGCGACCTTCAATATGATGGCGTTCGATCATGTGAACCAGTTCTCCGTTTCGGAAAAGGGCAATGGAAGGAGATGAAGGAGGGTAGGGAAGCATATAGTTTCTCGCTTTGTCCACCGCTTCTTTTTCCATCCCCGCAAAGACAGTCACCAGGTGATTGGGCAATTTGCTATGGTCCAGTGAAAGGTTAACCCCGGGCCGGGCAGCTCCTGCGGCGCAACCGCATACCGAATTAACGACTACCAGAGTAGTGCCTTGCTCTTCTTCAATCTGACGGGTAACCTCTTCAGGTGTTTTGAGTTCGCGGAACCCTTTATTGGTAAGTTCAGCCCGCATTGGGGCGACAAGCATTTCAGGATACATATCTAATTTTTTTCTGACGGGCACAAAATTAATTCCAATAGAAGGGAATGACAAACTGTCAAAGAATCGTTAAATCCTCTATCGGCATGCAGCCCTGCATAAGTTTTCCGTATCTTTGCAGCAGTTTTACAATAACCTATTTATGACAACACAATCCACATCGCTTAACTACAAGGTTAAGGACATTACGCTTGCCGAGTGGGGCAGAAAAGAAATCAGACTTGCCGAGGCGGAAATGCCCGGTCTGATGGCAATCCGTGCCGAGTACGGACCTCAGAAACCGCTTAAAGGAGCCCGCATTGCAGGATGTCTGCACATGACCATCCAAACTGCGGTTCTGATTGAAACATTGACAGAACTAGGGGCGGAAGTCACCTGGTCATCCTGTAACATTTTCTCTACCCAGGATCACGCTGCTGCAGCCATTGCCGAAACCGGAGTGCCGGTATTCGCATGGAAGGGTATGAATGACGAGGAGTTCGACTGGTGTATTGAGCAGACTCTCTTTGCTTTCGAAGGCGGAAAAGCTCTGAACATGATTCTGGACGACGGCGGAGACCTGACCAATATGGTACTTGACCGTTACCCGGAGCTGGTAAAAGACATTCGTGGACTTTCTGAAGAAACCACTACCGGTGTTCATCGTTTGTACGAGCGTATGCGTAAGGGCACTTTGCCAATGCCTGCGATCAACGTGAACGATTCCGTAACCAAATCCAAATTTGACAATAAATACGGATGTCGCGAATCTCTGGTAGATGCCATTCGTCGTGCCACCGATGTGATGCTGGCCGGAAAAGTTGCCGTTGTTGCCGGTTATGGTGATGTAGGTAAGGGTTCTGCCGAATCACTTCGCGGAGCAGGTTGCCGGGTACTGGTAACCGAAATCGATCCGATTTGTGCTCTTCAGGCTGCCATGGATGGTTATGAAGTGGTTACTATGGATGATGCCGCCACACGCGCCAATATCTTTGTAACAGCCACCGGAAACCTCAATATCATTCGGGAGCGTCATTTCCGTAAAATGCGCGATAAAGCCATCGTATGTAACATCGGACACTTCGATAACGAGATCGATATGGCCTGGCTCAACAGCAACTATGGAAATACCAAATATTCCATCAAGCCTCAGGTGGATGTATACAACGTGGAAGGCAATGAGCTGATCATTCTGGCAGAAGGCCGTCTGGTGAATCTCGGATGCGCCATGGGCCACCCGTCCTTTGTTATGAGTAACTCATTCAGTAACCAGACTCTGGCTCAGATTGAACTCTGGACAAACCACGGTGCTTACGAAAACAAAGTTTACGTATTGCCCAAACATCTGGATGAAAAAGTAGCTGCTCTCCACCTGGAACAAATTGGTGCCAAGCTTGAAAAGCTGGATCCGGAGCAGGCTGAATACATCGGTGTTCAGGTTGAAGGTCCCTTCAAGCCGGAACATTACCGCTATTAATCAAGAATTAACCAAAAGAAAAACCCCGGTTACCGACCGGGGTTTTTTTATGCTTTACGGATTAATTGAAATACTTCAGAAAGATCAATGTGGGAACTCCCAAAAAGATTCCTACCCAGAAGAGGTAGTAACATGCATGAACCGCACGATTAACCCAAAGACTTTCCGAGTTAATCAGCACATAACCCTGCCATTGGCATTTTTTACATTTATGATGGATGACCCTGTGACCTGTAATTTCGTACGTTGCCCGACTAAGGCGGTCGCCACGAAATGGGTTGAGACCGTTACGGTGACCACATTTCGGGCAGGTTCCAAACTTATTGCTCGCGGACTTATAAACCTTGGAAGAGGATTTCACAGTTGAGTATGCGGTAATTAATGTGGGTACAAAGATTTTAAAATTACTCAATATTGAAAAATTCGTACCGAATTCATTTTTTACAAAATTTACTTTTTTCTGACAATCAGTTAATTTTATTCTAACGGACAATCCCATTTGCGGAATTGTTGCGGAATTGTGCCAACAAAATACCTAGTTGCTTTTGTTGGGGTGTACCTGGTATTAAAATTCAACTGTTTATACAGCTAAAGCGTTGAACAAGTATTACCTTTGCGGCGTTGTTTTAAAGACCTCACACAAGATACCCATGGATAGATTAAAGCAGAAATTCGAGCAAGTAGCAACACCATTGGCTGCCTCCACCAAAAAAATGGTTAAAGAGCATGGTAGCCTTGTTTTGGGGCAATATACCCTGGAGCAGGTTCTTAGCGGAATGAAGGGGATCATCGGGTTGATCACGGAAACATCGCTTCTGGATGCAGAAGAAGGAATTCGTTTCCGGGGTTATACCATTCCCGAGTTACGTGAGAAATTGCCCAAGGCCCCGGGAGGTGTCGAACCTTTGCCTGAAGGACTGTTCTATCTGATGCTTATCGGAGAACTTCCTTCTGAGGATGATGTGCGGGATATTTCCAATGAATGGGCCAGAAGGAGCAATGTGCCCAACCATGTATTCAAGGTGCTCGACTCTTTACCGAAAAGCACACACCCGATGACACAATTCACCGTGGCTATCAATGCGCTGCAAACCGAATCGGAATTTGCTGCTGCTTATGGTCGTGGGATCAGCAAAACAGAATACTGGAGCTATGTATACGAGGACGTGATGAATCTTATCGGACGCCTCCCGCGTATCGCCGCTTACATCTATCGCAGAACATACAAAAACGATCAGCATATCGAGCCGAACCCGAAACTGGACTGGGCAGCCAATTTTGCCCATATGCTCGGTTTCGGAGAAGTGGATGGGTTCAAACGCCTGATGCGTCTTTACATGACTATCCATGCCGACCATGAAGGCGGAAACGTTTCTGCACACGCTACCCACCTTGTAGGTTCCGCACTCAGCGATCCATACCTGTCTTTTGCTGCAGCAATGAACGGGCTGGCCGGCCCCCTTCACGGGTTGGCTAACCAGGAAGTGATCAAGTGGATCTTTGAAATGCAGGAAACCCTGGGTACCAAGCGCCCGAGCAAAGAGCAAATCTCAGCTTATGTAAACAAAACCCTGTCAGAAGGAAAAGTAGTACCCGGTTACGGTCATGCTGTCCTCAGAAAAACTGACCCGCGTTTTACTGCTCAGATGGAATTTGCCAAACGCAACATTGAAAATGACGATACCGTAGAAACAGTCTGGAATGTATACGACGTGGTTCCCGGAATACTTGAGTCCCTTGGTAAGGTGAAAAATCCCTGGCCGAATGTGGATGCTCATTCCGGTGCCTTGCTGGTTCATTATGGGATGGAAGAATACGACTTCTACACCGTTCTTTTCGGTGTTTCCCGCTCTCTGGGAGTTCTTGCTCAACAAGTTTGGGACCGTGCCCTTGGACACCCCATCGAGCGTCCGAAATCCGTTACCAGCGAATGGATTCAGAACAAGATCAATTCGGCAGCTACTGCCTGATAAAACCGTACATGATCATAAACGTAAAACCTGGCAATATGCCGGGTTTTTTTATTTCCATACCCAGCGAACACCGACAAAACCACGCCTGCCCTGAAAGGAGGTGTATACATAGGCCGTATCGAAGGTCAGCCCATTGGGGTTGCCGGGACTGGCAACAACATTCCCGTCGTTGTCATAGACCACGCCCTTGTCAAAGGGATCGAATGAGCGACTTATGGAATTGGCAGCAGGAGCGAAGTTGAGCAGGTTTTTCACTCCTCCGTACACGGTAAAGCCATAGGGAAACTCCCTGCTGATCTGAATATTCTGAATGGAGTACCAGGGGGAGTATCGGGAACGGGGGTCCATTTCATTCTGAAGAGGCAACTCCATGGGGGAATAAAGATTCCCGGTATAATCAAGCACCAGTGCGAAGAGGGGACTTTTCCAGCTAAACGACCAGGTTCCGGAAAACCGTTCGGTGAGTAATTGGTTACGTCGCACCCGTGTTCCGCCTTCAGGGCTTATAATAAACGTTTCCATCAGCGTGATGCCGCATTGGGCTCTCACCCTTTCCGAAGGAACCCATTCCAGGTTTGATTGCAGACCCCGGGAAACCGAATATCCCGGAAGGTTGCCGTATCGGATCTGATTGGGATTGCTTTGATAGTCAGGGATGATCTTATTGGTGAAATAGGTATAAAAACCACCCGCTTCCCAGTTCAGAAAGCCTTTTTTCAAGTTGACAAACTGCCGGAACAAAGCGTTGAAATTCCAGCTTTTTTCCGGTTTCAGGGCTTCTTCAAAGACCACCTCTCTTGAACCGGTTAACGCAGCATGATCTTCCGTAAAGACATTGGCTACACGGTAACCGTTACCGGCACCCAGCCGAAGGGTGGTCCCCGGTTTGAATTCATGCCGGAAATTCATACGGGGAGAGATGATCCAGCCGTGAATGGAATTGTAATCAATACGTACACCACTCAGCAGCTCACTTTTTTCATTGGGTACCCAACTGTGCTGAACGAAAGCACCCGGAAGCAGGATAACCGAAGGCTTATTTACCCCAGTGGTATCGACAGATTCGGTAGCCGGGGTATTGTCATCGTACCAGGTGTACCGAAAGGCCAGTCCGCTGAGCAGGTTATGTTTTTTATGAAGGCGTTTGTTCCAGAGCAATTGTTGAAAGGCTATGCGCTGGTCACCATTGAAAGGAGTGGTGCCATACCAGGATTCCTGATTATGCCAGCTGGCAGAAACCTGCCAGGTCAGCGTATCCGAAAACAAACGAAAGGGAATGTTGCTGAGTAATTCCAGACGCCGGGTCTGGATACTTTCTCCATAAATACTGTCGCTTCCGGCCCATTCCGGGGTCCAGGATAGCTGTCCGCCCCAGCGGTTTTCTCCGATGGCACGTACCGCAAGGCTGGCATTTCCCCCGGAACTCTTCCAGGCACTTTTATGAAACAGGGATATCCGTTTGGCATTGGCCAGGTCAGTAAATCCATCCCCGTTATGATCAACCGGATTCTGGTACCAGAATGCATTGATGCCCAACAGGTGCATGACTTTCCCCGTGTGGTAGGTAGCCCCCAGATCGAGGTTATGCTCCAGCCAGGAACTCAGCATATAATCGGCGGCAAAGCGTGGAGATTTCCACGGGTCTTTCGTTACTACGTTGATCAGGCCACCTACCGCCTCTGATCCGTACAGGGTGGACGCTGGGCCTTTGATGATTTCAATACGCTCCACAAGTGCATTGGGAATGCCATTCAATCCATAAACGGTTCCCAGTCCGCTCACAATGGGCATGCCGTCCAGGGTAACCATTGTATACGGACCTTCCAGTCCGTTCAGGTGAATGTCTCCGGTATTGCAGATACTGCAGTTTACCTGGGGCCGTACCCCGTTTACGGTTTGTAATCCCTCAAAGAGAGAGGGCGTCGGGTTTTTCAGAAAAAAGGAGGGACGGTAGACTTCTACGGGTACCGGGCTTTTTTCACGGCTTACCGGGCTCAGGGTCCCCGAGATAACCACGTCATTACTGCTTTGCAGAATTCCTTCCTTTAAAGTGAAATTCCGGTGTTTTGATTCTGACGGAGAAAACTGTATCCACTCCTGGTACTCTTCATACCCCACAGCCCTTACTACCACCCGGTGTTTCCCGGCAGGGATTTGCTCCAGTTTGTAATACCCTTGCTCGTCGGCAGCACACCCGATCCCGAGTTGATCAATACCCACTGTAGCAAATGCAACCGCTCCGGAGCTATCCGTAATGCGTCCGCTCAGGCTGGCCTTTTGCGACCAGGCCACGGCAGCAGACATTAACAGAAAGGAAAACAGGATAAGCCTCAGGTATTGCAT
>CAXPEB010000020.1:0-23033 GCA_964215915.1 Bacteroidia bacterium | reverse complement strand
TTTACACCTGGAATTCAGACAATCTGCCGGCTACGGCAACCTTGTACCAGGGCCTGGCCGTGGCCACGTTCTCGTATACCTGCGAGTAAAAAACAATAACCTGAAAGATAAAAAATAGAAACCCCGTCGAGAGGCGGGGTTTTTTTATTGCCTTATTCGCATTGTTCCGCGTATTCAGGCACATTGATAGCCGTTGCAGAAACCACCCGATCCGGCATTGTCCCCGCAGATTTGGAAAGCAATCCGGGCAGAAGCCGGCGGAAAATTTTTTGACCTCATGGGGGTGCCGAATAAACTGCTTGTCAAAAGAGCAAACTACAACACACACAGCCATGACAAATCTTAGAACAATCAAAAGCACCCTGTTTGTATGCGTACTGCTGGGTGGGCTCCTGAGCTCCTGCAAAAAAGACGAGGACGTTAAGACTCCCGACAACGGAGCTAAAGAAACCTGTAAGCTCACCTCAACCGAAATCAGCACCTGGATGGGGAAAGTGACTGCCACGCTGACTTATAATGACAAGAGCCAGCTCATCGAAAACAAATCCGCATCGCCTATAGGTATCTCCGGGTCTACATTTACGTATGATCTCAATGGCCGGTTAAGCATGAAAGAGGATTACGAGGGAGCCGGGAAAGAAGTGTATTTGCGTTATGTATACACGTATTCCGGTGGAGTTCTGGCCGAGACGAAAAAGTACATGCCTGACGGATCCGGGATGGGACTGATTGAAGTGCAGCGTAACGAGGTGCACAACGGTAAGATCACCCGCACGAACCTGTTTGAAATAAACGGAGGTCAGGAGGAAGCTTCGGGATACCTGCTTTATACCTATGATGCAGCCGGTAATACCGCAAAGATCAACGGTTATCAGGCGGACGGCAACGGGGGGTTTAACGAAAACATGCGCCGCACCCTTAGCTACGATTCCAAAAAGGCAACAAGGAGCATGATTACCCTGATGACAGACGACCCGCATTTTTCTGCGGTAAACAATATTCTGAGGGACAAAACCGAGTTCTATGACATCCACAAAAAGACCTGGGAAGTGGACGAAGACAATGTTTATGAGCTTACGTATGACAGCAGGAACCTTCCGGTTAGCGTAAAAACATCCATTGGGGTGGCAACACTCAGTTACACCTGCAACGAATAGGGGGAGCACACAACAGAACCGGGCCCTGCCTTACGCAAGTAATGGCGGGGCTTGTTTATTTATAGACGGATCTGTTCTACCAGGTCGGTAATTTCCAGGTCGACGAGGTGGACTTGGAATCCAAGTTTTTCAGCAGCCAGGATATTTGCCGGATTATCGTCGAAAAAAAGGGTCTCTTCCGGTAAAATTCCCGTGGAGGCAATAACCGCTTGCCAGCTTTCCGGATCCGGTTTCCGTGCATGGATCTCATGCGAATAAAACACGCGGTCGAACAGTTCATGAAAGCTGTAAAGGTCATGATCCCGTTGCAGGATATGGTGGCAGGCCTGGGCGTGCAGCGCATTGATATTGGAAAGGGCATACACCCGGTATTTCTCTCGCAGCTCCCTTAACATTTCCACCCTTGCCCACCGAACCTTCCCCAGCATGGCATTCCAGGCATCACGGAACTGTTTTTCACTTATGGATAGGCCGCTGGAAAGACTCACATTCCGGATAAACGTATCCGTATCGATCGTCCCTGTTTCATACGAGCTAAGCAAAGCAGCCTGGTTATGCGCCACAAACCAGTTCCCTGCATCCGTAAGGCCCAGTTCTTCGAAAGCTTCCCGGGTTTTTTGGATATGCAGGTCGATGATAACCCCACCCAGGTCAAACAGCAGGTTCTTAACAGGCATGGTACAAAGGTAAATACCCGAGCGTATTCCTGTGAGGCAAAATTGTACAGGTTTGCGGAGGCAGTGTTGAGAATGAAGTTCGCGGTGGTATCTCAAAGGCAAGAGAAAGTTGGAGGCAGAAGAATTGAGGCCCCGAATCGGAAGCCGATTCTTTCGGTTAGACCTGGCACAATACCCGAAATGTTATTTTTTGCAGCAAAAGGAACCGTGTTGCGAAAAAACCTAACAAACTATTCTATCACAAGGAGATTATTTCCATGAGCAGAGAGGCAATAACAGCGGCTTGCCAAGTGACGAAAAAAGAACGAGAATAAGGCAAATGATTTAGTACTAATCGATACGGTTTTGGCTAATCTACGCCAGAGTTTGCGAGCGCCCATTATACTATAACATACTAAGCCTTGATGGGCCTTATTTCCTATACGGACTTTGCACCTGAAGATCAAGGTGATTCAAGTGATGAAAAACAAAGTCCAACTCCAAAAAATAGTAGTAATTCTAGTATTCCTTTTTTCAATAACTGCTTCTGCACAGTACGAAGAAATAACATGGGTAAGAAAGCAGGTAGGCAGCGGTACAAACGGAAGATTATCCGGTGATAGGTTAGGTTCTTCGGTTGCAATTTCCGGAGACATATTGGTTTCGGGAGCTCCCTATCAGGAGTACGATTCTTCGGGGAATAATCAAATGAACTATACCGGAGCCGTATACATCTATTCCCGTAACCAGGGGGGAACAGATAACTGGGGTCTTTTGAAAAAACTGACCGGAGCGAGTGCGGGGACCAATGGACGGGTTGTAAACGACCAATTCGGGACCTCCGTTTCCATTTCCGGAGACATATTGGTGGTAGGATCGCCAAAGCAGGATTATGATATGAACGGGAGCAATTATGCCTTGGATGCCGGAGCCGTGTATGTGTTTCACCGTAACCAGGGAGGGACCAATAACTGGGGTTTTGTCAAAAAAATTACCGGTTCCGGCACAAACGGACGCGTGGCATCAGATGATTTTGGCGTTTCCGTGTCGGTTTCAGGAGAGGTGATCGTGGTGGGAGCGCAGAGTCAGGGTTACGATACAAGCGGGAATAACTTTGTTTCGGGAGCCGGCGCGGCCTATGTTTTTTACAAAAATCAGGGAGGCACGGATAACTGGGGTTTTGTCAAGAAGCTAACGGGAGTCGGAACCAATGGGCGTATCTCTTTTGATCGGTTCGGGGCATCGGTTTCGGTTTCCGGAAATAGTATTGTGATCGGGGCTCTATATCATGGCTATGATGAGAATGGCGCGAACCTGGTGACATATGCTGGCGCCGCCTTTGTTTTTTATAAGGACCAGGGGGGTACAGATAATTGGGGCTTTGTACGGAAGCTATATGGAAGCGGCACGAATGGCAGGGTGAGCGATGATAATTTCGGGTGTGCCGTTTCTATTTCGGGCAATACCATAGCCATAGGCGCAAGAAAACAGGATACGGATGCTTCTGGGGGCAATACGGCTGCGGATGCCGGTGCCGTTTACCTCTTTTCCAAAGACAAGGGAGGTACGGATAACTGGGGCTTAATCCAGAAAATGGTGGGAAGCGGAAGTAACGGAAGGAATGCCCAGGATTATTTCGGAATAGCTGTTTCGCTTTCGGAAAACGTATTGGTGGTGGGTGCTATGTATCAGGAGTATGATGAGGCCGGAGCAAACCAGCTGGCGGCAGCAGGTGCCGCATACGTGTATTACAAGGATAAGGGGGGAGCAAACAATTGGGGCCTGGTTCGGAAAATATGCGGAGAAGGCCCCTATAGCAGGTATCAAGACGATTTTTTCGGCTGTGCTGTAGCTGCTTCCGGGTTGCGAATTGTGGCAGGGGCTTACCGACAATCTTATGCCTATGACAGCGCCAGTTTTGTAACTACGGCGGGGGCTGTCTATGTGTTTGAAAGCAGCATATTCTATGAATCCGGCAGCTGGCTTCCTTCTGCGCCGAGTTCCGGCACGGGAATATACAATTGCTCCATTCTTGATGGGACTCCTACCCTGACAAACTCAATGAAAGTCAACAACTTATGGGTTTCATCAGGAGCCACGCCCTCGATCAGTAGTAATGCATTTTTCTATGTATTAGGGAACTACACCAATAATGGAGCGGTAAAGGGGCCTGGCACTTTGGTTTTAAACGGTAGTGCAACACAAACCATCAGTGGTACGGGCACTACCGAAAACCTGGGGTTGGACAATTATAGTTCAGGAGCATATGTTTCCATGAATACCACTGCAGACAGTTTAAAGATTACAGGAGTATTAACAGTGGCATCCGGCATTCTTATCACCAATGAAAAATTGGTGTTGAAGGCTACTGGAACTACCACTTACGGCCGGATTGAGACTGGGGGTGGTGTTTTCGCTGGAGATTTGATTGTAGAAAAAGTGCTTAGCAACACCAACGCAGGCTGGCGTCAGATAGGGATTCCGGTGAGTACCAGCATTGGGAACCTGAAAGGGATAGACTTGTTGGGTTTAGCTCATGGTGCCGCAAATGAGCGGAATATTTACTACTGGAACGCTACAGTAGGCAGTGGTAACAATGCGTATGGCTGGGCAGCCGTAAATACTTCAAGGGCAGATAACCTAAATGCCTATGTGGTTTATGGAAACAATGCTAACGGGGGTTTTCATGACATTGCGGGCACATGGCGAATCAGCGGGGGTTATGTGAGTGGAGATCAGAACTTCACTTTGGTAGCCAGCGATGACCCGAACGGCGGAAGCTCATCGAATAAAACAGGCTGGAACTTGATCCCCAACCCCTATGCGAGCAACCTCAATGTGAGTCAGCTTTGGGGGGGCAGCGGTTTCCCCTCCTACAAAGCCATCCACGTATGGGATGCGGTAAACGGTCAGTATGTAGGAATTTGCAGCACGGGTGTTTCCGTCAATACCTACAACAACAGTGGCGGCACATCAAGTGCTACGGTATTGCAACCGTACCAGGCATTTTGGGTAAAGACAAGCGCCAATCAGACGCTGACCCTTTCTGACGGAATGCGTACGACAAGCATGACGGGAGCGGGAGTATTTATGAAGAAGAGCTACCCGACAATTCGTTTGACTCTGTTGGATGAAAACGAGCACCGCGATCAGGTAGTGGTGTACTTCCATGCGGAAGGAAATACAACACTGAATGAGGCCACAGATGCCTACAAGCTATTCAGCCTAAACGGAGAAGTTCCCTCGCTGTACCTGTATAACAAAGCAGAAGGAGCATTAAGTATCAAGGCGCTTCCGGAGGGTATGGATTCGGTGGAGCTGCCCTTATCGATACAAAACCCCGGCAACGAACCGGTTCTGCTTGTTCCTGACAGGAGCGAACTGCCGGAAGAATGGGAAGTATACCTAAAGGACAGGCGTGATAGCAGCATGAAGCTTTTGAATGTGGGAGATACGTTGAACTGCGATCCGGGCAAGGAATCGGAAGGGGAGTTGTTCCTGGTAATGAAGAAAAAACAAAGCCCGGGCATGGGAGTAAAAGAAGAAGCAGTAGCCAGCCAGCTGGAAGTAGGCAGCGACGGAGAAACCGTTTGGATAACAGGAAAGAACCTGAGCTGGGAGTCAAGCGCGTACCGCGTTTATGACCTGGAAGGCCGTGAAATCAGCCAGGGGAATGTGATTTTGGCAGGAGGCAAAGGGCAGATTAGCTTGAACGGTTTAAGTCGCGGGGTATATGTACTGAAGCTGTCAGAGACCCAAAAAGGTTACCGGGTGGTGTGTAAATAAACACCCGGTAACGTGTGGATTCCTCCAGGCATTTATTGTTTGTGTCCAAAAAGAAAATCCCGGCCAATCCTGAAACGGTGCAGAGGAGTAACCGGGATTTTTGCAGGCAGGACCCCCCACTGTTGGAAGACAACCGAGAATAAAAAAAGAGAAAGCTTGTAGTTTGTTTTCAGCTCGAGTTGCCGGGTTTTTTTCCCGGTAATTCGGGCATTGATGAAAAGAATATCGGGTAATACGCCTAACCCTAACCCCCCTTTTTTAGATGTGTAATCAATGTGTATCCTATTATGGGGGACAAGTTCGGAAAGACCTTTCTGTGTATGGGGCTTCTTTTTTCGGGAGTGGCTACTGCTCAGTATGATGAATTAACCTGGGTAAAGAAACAGGTAGGAGGCGGTACGAATGGCAGAATGTCCGACGACTGCCTCGGTTCTGCAGTCTCTCTTTCCGAGGACATCTTGGTGGTAGGAGCGCCCTATCAGGATTACGACTCTTCCGGTAGCAATCCGGTAAGCAATGCGGGGGCGGTATTTATTTATTCCCGCAACCAGGGTGGAGCAAACAACTGGGGTCTGGTAAAAAGGCTGACCGGCGCCAGTGCAGGCAACAATGGTCGGCTGGCAGGGGATAATTTCGGGACTTCCGTCGCCATCTCCGACGAAATAGTTGTGGTGGGGGCCTATGCGCAGGATTATAACGCCGCCGGTTTGAGCTATATGCTAAATGCCGGTGCCGCTTATGTGTTTTATAAAGATCAGGGAGGACGGGATAATTGGGGCTTCGTCAAAAAACTTAGCGGGCAGGGAACTAACGGAAGAGGGATAAGCGATATGTTCGGGTGGAGCGTATCTATTTCCGGGGACATAATCGTGATTGGGGCCTTGGGACAGGATTATGACACGAGCGGGAGCAATTATGAGATTAATACCGGTGCAGCCTATGTTTTTCATAAAAACCAGGGTGGTGCGGATAACTGGGGTTTTGTCAAGAAGCTAACGGGAGTCGGAACCAATGGGCGTGTATTTACGGATCAATTCGGGCGATCGGTTTCCGTTTCCGGGAATATTATCGTGGTTGGGGCTGCCGGACAGGATTTTAATGAAAGTGGGGCCGATTCTGTTTCAGACGCAGGAGCAGCCTATGTTTTTTATAAAGACCAGGGAGGAACGGATAATTGGGGCTTTGTACGGAAGCTATGCGGAAGCGGTACGAACGGCAGATTGAGCCGGGATAATTTTGGGTTTGCGGTTTCTATTTCGGGTTATAACGTGGCGATAGCAGCAAAATACCAGGATTATGATGCCTCCGGCAGCAATGCGGTTACGGATGCCGGTGCCGTTTACCGCTTTTATAAAACTGCCGGCGGTACGGATAACTGGGGCCTTATGAATAAGATCACGGGAGGGGGTAGTAACGGAAGAGTTGCCTACGATTATTTTGGGTCTGCACTTTCATTATCCGGAGATATACTGGTTGTTGGCGCATACGGTCAGGACTTTGACGGTAACGGAACAAATTCCGCCACAGATGCAGGAGCAGCCTATGTGTATTATTCAAACAAAGGAGGCACAAACAATTGGGGCCTGGTGAAAAAAATTTCCGGGGAGGGGGCCTACGGACGGTATTCCGGGGATCAATTTGGTTGGTCAGTAGCGGTATCCGGCATGCAAACCATTGTAGGAGCAAATCAACAGGAGTATGATCAGAGCAGTACCAGTGGCGTAAATAATGCCGGTGCGGCTTATCTGTTTGAGAGCAGCTTTGTGTATGGATCCGGAGGCTGGTTACCCACTATACCAACTTCAGGAACCGGAGCATACAATTGCTCCATTCATAGCGGGACCCTGTTTTTGCCCAGTGGCGGGACGGTTAATAATTTATGGATTGCTTCCGGTGTCCTGGCCTATGTTTTTAACAGCCAAAACTTTTCCGTGACGGGTAATTATGTGAATAACGGATTGGTTGCGGGAGTGGGGGAGCTTATTTTAAAAGGCACAAGTACCCAGAATATTTCCGGAACCGGAAGTACGGAAAAGTTGATCTTGTCAAACCCATATGGGGCAACCATCGTGGCAGACAGCTTAAAGATCACCCGTGAGTTGGTATGTGTATCGGGTACCCTGACCACCAACGGTAAGTTGGTTCTAAAGGCAGGCAGTAACACTTTTTACGGCCAGATTTCAGCTACCGGTACGGGCAGTATCAGCGGAGCCCTGGCAGTGGAAAAGTTGCTAAGCAACACCAATGCAGGCTGGCGACAGATAGGGATTCCGGTGAGCACTACGATCGGTAACCTGAAAGGGATAGACCTGTTGGGTTCGGCTCATGGTACGGCAAACGAAAGGAATATTTACTACTGGGATGCTACGGCAAGCAGCGGCAATACCGCCAAGGGTTGGGTGGCGGTCAGCACATCAACAGCCAACAACAGCCAGGCCTATGTGGTTTATGGCAACAATTCCAATGGGGGTTTTCATGACATCGCGAGCATGTGGCGGATCAGTGGCAGTTATGTAACCGGAAATCAGAACTTCACCTTGGTAGCAAGCGACGACCCAAATGGAGGTAGTTCCCCGCACAAAACAGGCTGGAACCTGGTTCCCAACCCGTATGCCAGCAACCTGGCTGTAAACCAGCTCTGGGGGGCAAGCGGTTTTCCTTCTTACAAAGCCATCCACGTATGGGATGCGGTGAACGGTCAGTATGTGGGTATCTGCAGCACCGGTGTTTCCGTCAATACGTACAACAACGGCGGCGGAACCTCATCGGCAACAATCCTCCAGCCTTACCAGGCCTTTTGGGTAAAAACGAGTGCTAACCAGACGCTGACCCTTACAAACGGAATGCGTACGACAAGCATTACGGGAGCCGGGGTGTTTATGAAGAAGGACTACCCCACCCTGCGGCTAACACTTACAGACGAAAACGAGCACCGCGATCAGGTAGTGGTTTACTTCCATCCGGAAGGCCAGGAGGCTTTCAACGAGGCTACGGATGCCTACAAGCTATTTAGTATGGACGGAGAAGTTCCTTCACTACACCTGTGTAGCAAAACAACCGGGCCCCTGAGCATTAAAGCGCTTGCGGAGGGCATGGATTCGGCGGAACTGCCCATATCCATTCAAAACCCTCTGGGCAGAACGGTTCGGCTGGTTCCCGACAGGAGCGAACTGCCGGCGGAATGGGACGTTTATCTGAAGGATAAGCGAGACGGTAGTTTGAGGTTGTTACGTGTCGGAGATACAATAACCTGTGATCCGGGCAAGGAGTCGGAAGGAGAGTTGTTCCTGGTATTGAAGAAAAAACAAAGCCCGGGCATGGGCGTGGAAGAAGAGGCAGTAAGCAGCCAGCTGGTGGTAGGCAGTGATGGGACAACGTTATGGATAGCAGGAAAGAACCTGAGCTGGGAGTCTAGCGCGTACCGGGTTTATGATCTTAGTGGTAGAAACATGTTTCAGGGCACGCTTCAGTTAAGCGATGGAATTGGGACGGTAGAGCTGGGACCATTTGAAAGAGGAGTCTATATTATTTGGGTAGAACAAGAAAACAGAAGCTATCGGGGCATAAGAAGGTAAAAGCAGTCCATTTTTTCCGGAATGGTTGACCTAATTCTTTTATAAAAGGCGGAATTAAATAACAATGCATAAGGTGCGCATACTATAGCATAACCCTTCTCGGACTGAAACCGGATTCCTTGAAATACCTCCGATAATATTGATCCCATAACCTAAACCAAAAAGGGGAATATGGGACACAAACTACTACTATTCATGCAATCGGCATTCCTGTTTTCAGTTATGCTATTTGCTTATTTTGGGTATGGACAGACCGAAAATCACGCCATACTGAATTCTTCAGCACAAGAAGTACCCGACGACTTTCATCCGATAGAATTCCAGGGGTTTGAAGAAAACAAAGGCCAAATCAGGCAGACTAACGGACAAACAGCCTGGAATGTTCGTTTCCTTTATCGGGGAGAAGGCGGCCTGAATGTTTATTTGCTGGAAGATGGTATTGCCTACCAATTCAATAAAAGGATCTTTCAGGAAGAAGGCCGGGGAGCCTCGTTCGACCCCCTGCAGCGGAAAGAGCAATTTGAGAAACCCAAAATAGAAACGTACCGGGTTGATTTAAGGCTGAATGGGGCAAATACCCAAAGCACTGTACGAACCGGGTGCCGAAGCCATGAATACACGGAATATCAGGGAGACGGAGTTAGGGCGTATAAATACGCTTCAGTTACCTATGAAGAGGTGTATCCGGGGATAGACTGGGTGGTATATGTTACTCAGGATGGAAAGGTGAAGTACGATTTTGTGGTCAAGCCAGGGGCGAATCCGAATCTGATCCGGTTGGAGGTGAAACATGCGGAGGAGTTGACCCTAAATAAAAAGGGGACGTTGACCCTCGGTACCCGTTTGGGGTTTATAAAAGAAGAAAAGCCAGAGAGCTATCAGGGGGGTAAAAAAATAGCGAGTTCCTTTGTATTGGAAGGCAACCTTTTGTATTTCCATATTTCCGGATTTTCCGGGAAGGATACTCTGGTCATTGACCCAACGGTGGTTTGGGGCACGTATTACGGCGGAACCGGTGCTGATAATGCCTATGGTTGTGCAATAGATGGTTCTGGCAATGTATATCTGAGCGGGAACACAGCATCTTCTAATGATATAGCTGATGGAGGTTACCAAACAACTTTCGGTCAGGGTGGTTATGATGCCTTTCTGGTAAAATTCAATTCTTCGGGTGTTCGGCAGTGGGCTACCTATTATGGGGGCTCGGGGAATGATGTTGGTTACAGTTGTGCGGTGGACGCCGCCGGGAATATTTATCTCTGTGGATTCTCATCTTCTAGTACGGATATTTCCAGCACTGGAGCTCACCAGTCAAGTAACGGTGGTGGGACGGATGCCTTTCTGGTGAAATTCAATTCTTCGGGTGGGCGTCTGTGGGCCACTTATTATGGGGGCGCAGGGTCTGACAGAGCTGATGAATGCACGGTAGACGGATCGGGAAATGTTTACCTGAGTGGATATACAACTTCTAACACCAATATTGCAACCAGTGGGGCACACCAGACTAGCTATGTCAGCAGTGGTGATGCCTTTTTGGTGAAATTCGATTCAACGGGATCACGACAATGGGGGACATATTATGGTGGGTCAGGAGATGATAATGGTAAAGGATGCATGGCGGACGGTTCTGGTAATGTATACCTATGCGGCTTTACAACTTCCAACACGAATATTTCCAGTAGCGGGGCGTATAAGACAGGTATAAGCGGTTCTACAGACGCTTATTTGGTGAAATTCAATTCCTCGGGAGTACGCCAATGGGCTACTTATTACGGCGGAACCGGATCAGAGTACATTTATGGCGGTGTAGTTGACGGTTCTGGGAACATATATATTAGTGGAGCTACAGCTTCCAGCACGGGTATTTCTACCGGCAGCGCTCACCAGGCCACTTATGGAGGCGGTACTGATGCCCTTTTGGCAAAGTTTAATTCATCAGGCGGATGTATATGGGCTACTTATTATGGAGGCAGTGGCAGTGATAATGGGTACAAATGTACAGTGGATGGACAGGGCAATTTATATCTGTGTGGAAGTACTGCTTCTTCCAATGGGATTGCCAAAAACGGGTTTCAGTCGAATAAAAGCGGTAGCAATGATGCTTTTTTGGGAAAATTCGATTCTTCCGGCACGCTTGAATGGGGCACATATTGTGGCGGAACCGGCTATGACAATGGTTATTGCTGTGCGGTAGACATTTCAGGGAGTGTCTTATTGGGTGGATATACGGCTTCAACCAACGGTATTTCCAGTAGCGGAGCCCATCAGACCTCTTTTGGAGGTGGTACAACGGACGCTTTTTTGGTGAAGCTGACAACAGCCAAGACGTTTGTGTGGTCGGGAAGCTCTTCTTCTTGGGGGACTTCAGGGAATTGGCTGGAAGGAGAAGTTCCCGATTCCGAGTCGGAGGTAAGCGTACTTGCTTCGTCATCGAACCCGGTGTTAGATGCGGATGTGACAGTAGGAATGCTGTACCTGGATAATTCTGCTTATGTAGACTTGAACGGGTACCAGCTAACGGTGCACGACAGCCTTTATGGCTCAGGGTACTTACAGGGAGATGCCAATGATAATTCCTCTGTTTTGTTTGATGGTGCAAAAGGCACCCTGTATATGGATCAGAGTACTGCCGGGAGTACAAACCGCATTAGCAGTTTGAAACTGGATAATGGCGGAATGGTAATACTGGGCAATGATCTGGACGTGAAAGATTCTGCGGTGCTGAGCTCCGGTACGCTATCCGCACAGGGTAACCTCAATGTATCAAAATTGTATATCGATACCCAAGCCCTATTGGTGCTGGGAACGAAAACACTTACAGTATCCGATAGCCTGTATGGCATGGGTTCGGTGAGTGGAAGTGATTCTTCTTTGGCGGTATTTGAAGGTGGAGGCATCTTACGGATGGACCAGACCTCTCCGGGCAGTACCAATAGGCTTGGGATGCTTAAAATAAGTGGAAGCGAACCGGTTACCCTGGGGAACGATCTGGAAATAAAGGATTCCGTGGTGCTTACCTCGGGAACACTGAATTCCGGCGGATATCTTAAGCTGAAAGCAACGGATGTTTTGGATTATGCACAGGTAGCTCCGGGAGGAACCGGAACGATCGAAGGGGATTTGGAAATGGGGAAGGTCCTGAGTAATACCAATAGCGGTTGGCGGCAAATCAGCATCCCCGTGGGGACGTCAATCGGAATGATGAATGGGCTCCAGCTCCTTGGAACTTCGTACGGAAATGCAGCCGCACAAAACGTATATTATTGGGATGCAAGCCCGGCAACAGGGAATACGGCCGTAGGTTGGGTTGTTGCCAATACAAGCACCGACAGTGCTGACAGGGCTTATGTGGTTTTCAGCGACAATGTCAATGTGGGCCTGCATGAAATTACCAAGGATTGGAACATATCCGGCGATTATGAGGGAGGTACCCACCGTTACCCCATCTATGCAACCGAAGACCCTAACGGAGGCGGTTCATCAGACAAATCCGGCTGGAACCTTATCCCGAATCCATACCCCTCCAATATGGATATTACTCAATTATTCGGAGCAAGTGGTTTCCCCTCCTACAAAGCGGTTCATGTTTGGGACATGAGCGGAGGCTCCCAACAATTTATTGGAATCTGCAGCACCGGAGTTTCCATGATTGGATACAATAATGGACAATCTACAGCTAGTACGGCTGTGCTTAGCCCTTATCAGGCATTTTGGGTGAAAGCGTCAACAAACGACACCCTGGTGCTTACGGATGCCTTACGCACAACAAGCATGACAGGTGTCGGGGTACTCATGAAAAAGAATTTCCCGCTGCTCAGAATAAATCTGCTGGATGCCAAATCGGGGTGGGACCAGGTGGTGGTATACCTGCACCCTGAGGGGAAAATAGAATTCAGCGGCGCGACAGACGCGTACAAAATGTTCAGCATGAACGGAGAGGTGCCGGCACTTTACCTGAATAGTAAGGCGGAAGGAGCACTCAGCATAAAGGGACTTCCCGAAGTCCTCGATTCATTGGAATTACCATTATCCATACAAAACCCACAAGGAGGCCCGATACGGTTGACCCCTGACCTGAGTGACTTATCGCCAGAATGGGAAGTGTACCTGAAGGACAGTAGAGATGGCAGTCTGAAAGCGATCGGAGCAGGTGACACACTAGTTTATGCTTTAGGCGAAAAATCGGAAGGGGTTCTGTTCCTGGTAGTAAAGAAGAAAACAAATCCGGGTACAGGAGTAAGCGTAAAGGAACGTGTAGGATTGAAATCGGGGCAACTCCAGGTAGGCTGCGACGGGAAAACTATCCGGATAACAGGCCAGGGACTGAGCTGGGAAAGAAGCAAGTACGGTTTGTATGATCTGCAAGGCAAAAAAGTAAAACAGGGGGTTCTTCAACTGGAAGGGGGCAAAGGGTCAATTGACCTCGCCGGACTGGATAAAGGAATCTATCTGTTAAAGGTTGAGTCCGGGGGTGAATCGTTTACGGTTACCCGGTACTAGATGATCATTTCTTCCCAGAAATGGCTTGATGGAAAAGAGAAAGTGCCCGTTTTCACGCGGGCACTTATCTCTTATTGGACTTAGTCCGTATAAGAATGCCTAAGAATCGTATGGGAATAACTAAGACCAGGACTACTATTCTATCCGACCCCTGGAATCTCTTTTTTCTTAATGCTTGATTAGTAGGCATCCTTCAATGCAAGTGAAAAAGATTTTCAGACCAGATCAGGCTCCAAAAAAGGAGTCAGGAAAATTAACGAGTCTGTTTTCCTGTTACCAGGATCTTATCGCGCTTTTTCAAAGCAGGGGACAAATAAGAAAAATATGAAAAGTATAAAAATCAGCAGTCGGATTCGAAAGAATCTTCGATGGGGTGTGATGTTCACGGCACTGTGTCTGATGACAAATCCGGCCACTTCTCAACCCAATAATCCAACAAACCCAGTGCCGCTAGATGGCGGATTGAGCCTGTTACTGGCCGCGGGGGCAGGTCTTGGTTACCGGGGTTACCGAAACTACAGACAAAACAGGGGAAAAGACCCGGACGGGAAGGATAACGGCATGAACCGTCCGTAAACTCCCTGTCGCCCTGTCGGGAATTAAAAAAAGAGACAGAGGTTGTCTCAGGGAGCAGTTAGAGTCAAAATAAGGTCGATCCCCCGCAGAACCCCGCTAGAACAGAAGATTAACTGACCAGTAATGAAGAGTATCGTTTTTTTGAAGGTTGCCATCTGGCCTCGTGTCCTATACACGGTAGGATGTCTGGTGTTATTTGTTTTCGGGGCAAAAGGCCAGAATGAAATAGAATTGTTCAAGAAGCTGGCGGGGGCAGATTCCAATGGGAGAGTAGCCAGCGATTATTTCGGATGGTCGGTTTCCGTATCCGGAGATGTATTGGTGGCGGGAGCCAATTTTCAGGACTTTGATTCAGCAGGGCATAACCTGAAATCCGCAGCGGGAGCCGTTTTTATCTTTCAGCGTACCAGCGGGGGAACGAATAGCTGGGGTTTTGTAAAGAAGTTAACAGGCAATGGCGCTGGCACCCATGGCCGGGAGATCAGTGACTTGTTTGGTCAATCGCTTTCAATTTCAGGAGATGTTGTGGTTGTGGGGGCGCCCACCCATAAATATGATTCCTCGGGAAGTAACCCGGTTAGTGAAGCAGGAGCCGTGTATATCTATTACCGGCACCAGGGCGGCACGGACAATTGGGGCTTCGTTAAAAAACTTACCGGCAGCAGTGCGGGGACAAACGGTAGAGTAACCAAAGATGAATTCGGTTATTCTGTTTCGGTTTCCGGGGATGTTCTGGTTGTGGGAGCAAGATTACATGATTTTGACTCCTTAGGGTCAGACTCACTGAAAGATGCAGGAGCCGCTTATGTGTTTCACCGAAATCAGGGTGGAGCAGATAACTGGGGCTTTATGAAAAAGCTTATCGGAAGTAGCGCGGGCAGTAATGGGCGTTTGGCCGACGATCAGTTCGGTGTCTCGGTTTCCGTATCAAACAATGTCCTGACCGTTGGTTCTTTTTTGCAGGATTATGATTCAGTGGGCTCAAATAACCTGTCAGGAGCCGGAGCCGCCTATGTGTTTTATCGCAACCAGGGAGGCACGGACAATTGGGGCTTTGTCAAAAAACTTACCGGAGCCAGTGCGGGTAGCAATGGGCGAATGACAAATGACAATTTCGGAAAAACAGTTTCCGTTTCAGGTGATGTTCTGGTCGCCGGGGCTCTTCAGAACGGGTACGATTCCGATGGGAATAATTACATTTTTGGAACGGGCGCCGCCTATGTGTTTCACCGTAATCAGGGCGGCGCGGATAACTGGGGTTTTGTGAAAAAGCTCACCGGTGCCAGTGCAGGAACTAATGGCCGGGTAATCGCCGATAACTTTGGATATGCCTTGTCTGTTTCCGGGAATGTGTTGCTGGTAAGTAGCCCTTACAACAGCTATGATTCTGTCGGAGGTAATGCTTTGTCAAGTGCAGGCGCTGCTTACCTGTTTTACCGCAATCAGGGCGGCACGGATAATTGGGGCTTTGTCAAAAAACTTACAGGAGCCAGTGCGGGTAGCAATGGGCGTTTGGCTTTTGACTATTTCGGTTATTCCGCAGCGGTTTCAGGGGGAACTTTAATAATCGGAGCACGGGGTCAGGACTATGATTCCGCCGGAGCAAATTATGTCAGCTATGCCGGAGCAGCATACGCATTCGGTATTAATGCCATCTACAATTCCGGGTCCTGGGGCTTAGTCGTTCCCGGGCCGAACACCGGCGAGTTCAATTGCCATATTCTCAACGGAAGCCCTTCACTAGCCAATGGAACCGAGGTAAAAAACCTGTTGATTTCTTCAGGGGCCTCCCTTACCCTATCCGGTAGCGATACGCTGAAAGTCTTTGGGGATTTTCTTAATGATGGATCCTTTAACTGCCCGGGAACGCTAATGCTCAAAGGCAGTTCAGCACAAAGCACCGAAGGTTCTTTGAGTATATCCAATCTTGCTCTTGACAATAGCCTGGGAGCCAGCCTCTCAGACAGTCTGAAGATTACCGGGTTGTTAACCTTGACCTCAGGCACCTTAACAACCAACGGAAAGCTGGTATTAACAAGCAGTGGGGTTACTTCGTACGGCCAGATCTCCGCTACCGGTACGGGCAGCATGAGCGGGGCCGTTGCGATGGAAAAGTCGCTGAGCAATACCAACGCAGGCTGGCGCCAGATAGGAATTCCGGTGAATACCACAATCGGCAACCTGACAGGGATAAACCTGTTGGGCACGGCACACGGCACGGCAAACCAACGGAATATCTATTACTGGGATGCCACGGTAAGCAGTGGCAATAATGCGACAGGCTGGGTGACAGCGACTACCGCTACGGATGGCAATGGTAAGGCCTATGTGGTTTATGGAAGCAATTCGAACGGAGCGCTTCATAGCCTCACAAGTACATGGAGGATCAGCGGCAGCCTGGTTACGGGTAACCAAACCTTCACCCTGGTAGCCAGTGACGATCCTAACGGCGGCGGTTCATCAGACAAAACAGGCTGGAACCTGATACCCAACCCGTATGCGACTAACCTGGATGTGAGCCAGCTCTGGGGGGCAAGTGGTTTTCCCACCTACAAAGCGATCCACGTATGGGATGCGGTCAACGGTCAGTATGTGGGTATCTGCAGCACGGGTGTATCGGTCAACACGTACAACAACAGCGGCGGTACCTCCTCGGCAACGATCCTTCAGCCATACCAGGCCTTTTGGGTAAAAACGAGCGCGAACCAAACGCTGACCCTTACAGATGGGATGCGCACGACAAGCATGACAGGCGCCGGGGTGTTTATGAAGAAGAGCTACCCCACCCTGCGGCTGACGCTTACAGACGAAAACGATCACCGCGATCAGGTGGTGGTTTACTTCCATGCGGAAGGCCAAAAAGAGTTCAACGAGGCCACGGACGCGTACAAGCTATTTAGTTTGAACGGAGAAGTTCCTTCACTTTATCTATACACCCAATCCGGCAGCCCGTTGAGCATCAAGGCGCTTCCCGAAGCCCTCGATTCAATGGAATTACCCTTATCGATACAGAACCCCCAGGGAGGAACAATCCGTCTAACCCCTGATTTAAGCACACTACCGCAAGAGTGGGAAGTGTACCTGAAAGACACACGAGACGGCAGTACGAAGGCGCTACAAGCCGGAGATACCATAACCAGCGATCCGGGCAAGGGATCGGAAGGGGAGTTGTTCCTGGTATTGAAGAAGAAACAGGGCCCGGGCACAGGAGTAAAAGAAGCGGCGGTAACCGGCCAGCTGGAAGTAGGTAGCGACGGGACAAGGGTATGGATAGCCGGAAAGCACCTGAGTTGGGAGCGCAGCGCGTACCGGCTTTATGACCTTTCTGGCAGAAACGTTTTGCAGGGAACCCTCGTGTTGAGCCATGGAAAAGGCATGATTTCCCTTATGGGGCTTGAAAGGGGAGTATACCTTTTGCAGATCGATGCCAGCGAGAAATCCCATACGATTTCCAAATACTAGGCTTGTTCTTCCGGTTTCAGGAGAGTCCATTGAGGTTATGGATGTTCCGTTAACGCGAAAAGCACTGTTGGCAGGTTTCTTTTCTATAAGAAAATCTAAGAATCATATAGGAACAAATAAGAAAAACCTAAGATAATATCCGTCCCCTGGAATACTTCCGAAACAAGCTCTTTGTTTGAATCAACCTAATGTAAATAGAAAATGATACAAGGTATATTTTTTAACCAAAATCGGGAGTCAAACGCATATGGTTATGCGCATTCAAAACCGATAGTTTTCAATTGGGCGTACACGATTCTTTTTTTAAGTATCCTGTTTCTTACGCAAACCGTTTCTGCACAGAGTGAGTTGGATCTGGTTAAGCGGGCTGTCGGTGGTGGCACCAACGGAAGAATGTCGGGAGATGGCACCGGGAGGGCCGTGGCTGTTTCAGGAAATATCATGGTAGCGGGGGCTTATGGTCAGGATTACGATTCTTTGGGGAACAATTATGTGAGTGATGCAGGCGCGGTATACATTTATTATAAAGACCAGGGAGGCGCAAACAACTGGGGTCTGGTAAAAAAATTAGCCGGAGGTGGGACAAACGGAAGAATTAGTAGCGATAATTTTGGCTGGTCGGTTGCCGTTTCGGGAGAAATCATTGTGGTAGGGGCGATCTATCAGGACTACGATGCTAGCGGGGCTAACCTAATGAGCGGTGCGGGAGCGGCCTATGTCTACTATAAGGATCAGGGTGGTACGGACAATTGGGGTCTGGTAAAAAAATTGGTTGGAAGCGGCACCAATGGCAGAGAGGCCGGCAATTCATTTGGGTTCAGCGTTTCTATTTCGGGAGAGGTCATTGTGATTGGGGCTCCGAACCAGCGCTGGGACTCTGTCGGGGCTAATTCAGTAGGTGCCTCCGGTGCAGCCTTTATCTTTCACCGGGATCAGGGAGGGTCAGACAACTGGGGCTTGGTGAAAAAAGTTACCGGTGAAGGAACAAACGGCCGAGTGTTTGGCGATTATTTCGGAAGATGCGTTTCAGTAAACGGTGAGACCCTGGTGGTTGGTGCATACTTGCAGGATTACGACGCAACAGGAGGCAATAACCTCTCAAATGCCGGCGCGGCGTATGTATTCTACCGCAACCAGGGAGGGACAAATAATTGGGGGCACGTAAAAAAGCTGGTTGCCTCAGGTTCCGGAGGCAGGGTGGCGGAAGACCGTTTCGGAAACGCTGTTTCAGTATCAGGAGACATCATTGTGGTAGGCGCCTATTATCATGACCTGGATACTTCCGGAGCAAACTCATTGGCAAATGCCGGAGCAGCGTACATTTTCCATAAAGACCAGGGGGGTGCGGACAACTGGGGTTTTGTAAAAAAGCTAACGGGCGAAGGCACTAATGGTAGAAATGCCAGTGATGAATTTGGCGTTTCTGTCGCTGTATCCGGAGACCTGATTCTGGTCGGAGCTTCGTCTCAGGACTACGACGATAACGGAGCGAATTACCTTTCCAATGCCGGGGCTGCCTACGTCTATTTCAGGAACAAAGGAGGAACAGATAACTGGGGCTTGCACAAAAAACTGGCGGGGAGTGGAACCAACGGAAGGCTTGCCTCGAATATTTTCGGGTATCATGTAAGCCTGGATGCAAGCAATGTGGTAGTAGGTGTCAGCAATCAGAGCTACGATTCAAATGGGGGTTCTTTGGTTTCCAATGCCGGAGCGAGCTACGTATACAAGGTCAACTTGTTTTATGCTTCGGGAACCTGGATTCCCCAGACGCCAGACACTACCACCGGGGAAATGGACCTGGTCATTCCCGGAAGCTCTTCTGTTACCCTTCCTGATGGCGCGACTGTGCATAATTTGATTGTGAATGAAACAGCCAATGTGACGCTGAACGGAGGTGAATCCTTCACCGTTAAAGGAGATTTGGTTAACTCCGGGAACTTTGCCGGGTCGGGCTCCCTTATCCTGGATGCTAACACAGATCATGCTATTCAGGGAACGGGAACGGTAGCCAATATCACCCTGGGTGATGCCTCCCGTGTTTCCATAACCGACAGCCTGAAAATAAGCGGAGTACTGTCCCTCAGCACCGGGACCCTTTCTGTCAACGGACGGCTGGTACTTACCGCGACCGACAGTATGAATTATGGTCAGATTTCACCCTCCGGGGCCGGAGGAATAAGCGGGAACATTGTGGTTCAAAAGGCATTGGCAAACACAGATGAAGGATGGCGTCAAATAGGGATTCCGGTGGCCACCAATATCGGAAATCTGCTAGGTGTTGGTCTCCTTGGCTCCTCTCACCCAACCGCTAATGAAAGAAATATCTACTACTGGGATGCAGGCAGAAGTTCCGGAAATACCGCCGTTGGCTGGGTAGCAGCCAATACGGCCACCAACGACCAGTCCAAGGCGTATGTCCTGTTCGGGAGCAACAATAATGCGGGACTCCACGACCTCTCGCAAGAGTGGTACGTAAGCGGCACCTATGAAACAGGAACCAGGCAATATGCTTTGTTTGCCAGTGATGACCCGAACGGGGGAGGATCTTCGGATAAAACCGGCTGGAACCTGATCCCGAACCCCTACGCTTCAAACCTTGATGTTAACCTTTTGTTCAACGCCACGGGCTTCCCTTCTTACAAGGCAATTCATGTTTGGGATATTAGCGGAGGGACGAACCAATTCGTAGGAATATGTAGTACGGGGGTGTCCATGATCGGGTACAACAATGGGGCTTCCATAAGCAGTAAATCGGTATTGAGTCCCTATCAGGCATTCTGGGTAAAAGCGTCCACCGATGATACCCTTGTGCTTACAAATGCGTTGCGTACTACCGATATGACAGGTGTTGGCACCTACATGAAAAAGAACTACCCGATTTTGCGATTGAATGTTCTGGATGCTCAAAATGGCTGGGATCAGGTAGTGGTTTATCTGCACCCGGAAGGGAAGCTGAATTTTAGCGAAGCCACCGATGCGTACAAGATGTTCAGTATGGATGCAAAAGTTCCTTCTCTGTATCTGTACAAGGAATCAGAAGGGCCATTAAGCATCAAAGGGTTGCCTGAAAACCTGGATTCGGGAGAGTTAGCGCTAAGCGTAAAAAATCCACGGGGAGAAGTGATTCGCTTTGTTCCAAACCTGAGCGAGCTTCCGGAAGAATGGGAGGTGTTTCTAAAGGATATTCGGGATGGCAGCTTTAGGGCGGTGCACGCCGGGGATACTTTAAGCTATACCATAGGCGCGCAAGCCGAAGGAGTGCTGTTCCTGGTATTGAAGAAAAAAGCAGGAACGGTTAACGGGATAAAAGAACAGACAAAGACCGCGGAGCTCCAGGTTGGTAGCAACGGGGAGAAGGTATGGATACAGGGCCACAACCTGGATTGGGAAAGCAGCGCCTATACCCTGTATGATCCGGAAGGAAATGCAGTTGGAACCGGAATCCTGCAACTGGAAGCAGGTAAGGGAAACATCGGGCTGCTGGGTTTAAGTCGAGGGGTCTATTTCCTGAAGCTGGAAAAGGCCTCACGGAGCTACAGCGTGATTCGCGATTGATTAGCTTGGTCAGGATTTCAGGGAAACTGTTCTCGTGCAAGGATCGTAGCAGTTTCCCTTATTTTTCCATTGCTTCCGATAATTGGGTCAAAAACCGGTTCGTCCATTTTTCTCCTTGCGGCATTGTTTCATAATGATGCTGCGTCATTAAAACAACCAGGTCAAGAGTGGGAAAAACAAAAACTCTTTGAAGCCCGAACCCTGTTGCATAGAAGCAAGGTCTTTGTTGAACGTTCATTAGTTTCCAATGGTATCCGTAGTCTGAATTGCCAAAATGAGATTGCGTAGATTTAGTAATCCATTTTTCGCTTACAATTTGTTCTCCATCCCATTTGCCTTTATTAAGATAAAGCTGCCCGATTTTGCATAAATCCCTTGGTCGCATTCGTAAACCCGAGCCCGTATTTGTAAAATCCGAAAAGGGTTTTTTATAGACGATATCGGCCGGCTGTTTTGCACCGGGTAATTCTCCGCTTTGCGTTTTGATCCAAAATTCGCTTTGAGTGTCCCACTCATAATTTGTAATACCGAGTGGAAGAAACAAGTTGAGATGGGCAAACTCTTTGGCTTGCTGTCCTGTTGCCTTTTTGATTATTGGGGCTAACAGCAGCGTGTTTCCGGTGGAATAATTAAATACTGTTCCGGGAACATGGGTATGAGGTTGTTTTAAGATGAATGCAATCCAATCATTGGAATAAACGAGCTGATACCCGGCAGATTTTGGCCCGCCCAACTCAACCCATTGAAACCCACTTGTCATTGTCATTAAATGCTCAATGGTGATTGCTCCTGTGGAAGAAGTTGGATCAGGAATGTAGTCTGTGAGATACTTGTAAATGCTGTCTTTTTCTGAAAGTAGTCCCTTGTCAGCCGCAATTCCAACAAGGGTTCCTGTGATAGCCTTTGTAATAGACCAGATTTTTTGAAGACTGTCAGCCGAATAACCATTGAAATATTCATCAACAACCAGTTTACCATGCCGGGCAATAACCAGGCTATTCAGCTTTGAATTTTCGCTTGAAATTTTTCCAATTAGTTCTTCAAGTCTCTGTTTGTTGAAACCGGCATCAACGGGGTCGGCTACTTCCCAGCTATCGTCCAAAACCAGAGGCGCAGAGAAGTTCTTTTTGTCCTTATGATTACAAGCGGCAAGGGAAAAGAGTAGGGTAAGCAGGATAAGAGTTTGTCGGCTCATAACAATACGGTTACCTGTTCCATACGTAAGAAACAATTACCTCTAAGCGGTTGCTGCTGGCTTTTTAACAGATTCGCAACAGTCAGGCTGGTTCTGATCACGGTTAAACCTAACTATTCGTTTCCAATAAAAAAACATGTGTTTACCAAAAGGCCGGATCAAGTCAAAAAGTTGTGGGGATTCAGAAGTGGAGCACCCTTTCTTCCTGCCTGGCGAATCAAACGGAGGCCCGTTGCCGGAATTAAGAGGAGAGGGGATTAATTTGCCGGATATTGAGGAGATAGATCCTTCTTTGCCGTTTGGCCGTTTTCCTGCAGCACGCGCCGCAACAAAAGCGTGTGGGAGCCTGTGCGCCAAATCGCCTTAATCTTTTCTTACGAAACAGGGAGTTGCCTGTTCCCATTATCCTGAAAACGGGGGTTCTCTAAACAGAATACTGTCCTAGAAAAGATTCCGGCGATGGCCAGGCTTTTGTTGCGGAGGGAGGCTGGTGCGGCGGGAAGGCGCCTTCAGGAAAACTGTCCTTTTTTCGCCCATTTTTTAGACAAGTAAAAAATGGGCATACAAG
>CAXPEB010000019.1:0-4909 GCA_964215915.1 Bacteroidia bacterium | reverse complement strand
GATAGGAAGAAAAGTTTCTCCACTTCCGAATAGTAAAATGTCCCCACAACTTTTTGACTTGATCCACGAAACCTGTGAGGATAATAGGTTACTTTGTAGAATGACAACTGCACAAATCAATGGCTTTTAATAAGGAAGAATTAATAAGTAGGCTAGACATATTAGGATTTCCTGAAAGTGAGGTAATACTCACGTTCGATGAGTTCTTCGAAGGAAATGAATGTGAATCTTCCATTGGGGTAAATGTTGATTGGAAACCACCTATCTCAGTATTTCGGTCTACTTTTAAAGAGCTTTTGGAAGGAAAGCTGGTGGATAAGGTTTTCGTGCGGGTTATTGATATTGAGGAGCCTGAAGAGTGGGTTTTTTCGGATACAGTTTATGTGATCGGAGAGATAGATATTGAAGAACTGGAAAATAAGGTCAGGAATTTAAAGCCAGATGATATTCAGAAGGGATGGTATTATGGAGAGCCTGCTAATGTGGGGGAATACGATCAATCCAAAAATATCTTTACAATATATTGGGATTAAAAAGAGTACCGTGTCAGACTATACGCCTAGTCCCTGTTTTTGACTTAACTGTAATAGTCTAGACTTTACCTGACAGTTGGGGTTAATTTAGCTCTCCAAATATAGACCTCTGACCACCCTGGTATTCTGCCGGACACCTATTGAATTAATCGTTCCTTAGAAACCTGCCTAATTCTCACTTCCAGGATTCTTTTAGTATCCTGAAGTCATGGAAGTATACGAACTTCCCATCCTTCCTTAGCTTTATACGTTCCATATAACTGCCTACTTTGGTTCTCCCCTTAGACTTCAGGTAAAAAGAACAATTCACAATAAACTCCGCCACATACACATTTCCTTCCTTTATCAGGTGTAGGTTATCAAAATCAGGAGAACATTTCACATTCAGGAACTCCCCTTTAAAATACTCGTTATAATTGGCATTGATCGCATCAGGATTGGTTTTTTTCAGCTGAAAAAAACGCTCCACCCTGCTGGCAAAATATCTGTTCGCGTCAAAATCCCCTTTTTCCAAATCGTCATAATAAGCCGTAACTTTTTCTATCAATACCTCATTCATCTTCTCCAGCATCTCTGCTTCATTCGGATGAAACCAATCGGTACGAAACTGAATGAACAAAAGAATTACTCCGGAAATAACTCCGGTCATAATTTTGGCAAACATGGATTTCATTTATCAGCTATTTTGCGAAAAATAGCACTTTATCGAATGGTTCGGTTATAAGAAGCATACTTTATCCGATAATCAAACTTAAAAATACATATACCTACTGCCGGTTTCCACCACGATTTCTCCTTACCCAATTGCCCTCCAACCGTTTTTAAATCGCTCCCTATCTTTGCGGGCCGACCTTGTCCGCGCTGAAACATGAAAATCCTGCTCGCTCTTGCTCTTGTACCCTTGATGCTGAATACCGGTAGTACCGGCCAGACAAAAGCTTACCGGAAAACGGAAAAACTATTCCGGAAAGAACTGAACAAAAAGGACGTACACAATGCACTGCTCCTGGTAAGCTCCGACAGCTTCTCTACCGACTGGACTTTCACCGGAGGCAATTTCCGTGATGGAACACCCGTGTTACCGGAAACGCCGTTCTACACAGCCAGCATCGGGAAGACATTCACCGCAGTGGCTATCGCCCTCCTTTACCAGGACGGTGTCCTTCATTTCCAAGATCCTATCCATAAGTACCTCCCCGACTCTCTGCTCAAAGGCCTTCATGTATGGGAAGGAACAGACCACTCCCGGGAGATCAGCATCGCCCAACTCCTGCAACACCGCTCGGGTTTGCCGGATTATTTCGAAGACGGCACCACCGACGGAACGCCCAATGTGCTGGAACAATTGATCACGGACAGCGCCCGTTTCTGGGAACCCACCGAACTGCTGGACTTTACCCGGAAACACCAGAAGCCGCTTTTCCTTCCCGGACAAGGTTACCATTATACGGATACCGAATACCTGCTGCTCGGACTCCTCATCGAACGCCTCAGCGGAAAGACCCTGCATGAATTTTTTCATACCCGGATATTCCAGCCCCTTGGCCTCACGGATACCCGCCTGCATCTGCACCCCATTACAGGGAACGAAGGAAAAAGAATGGCAGAACTTTATGCCGGTGAAACGGAGGTATCGGGTTTTACCAGCCTAAGTGCCGACTGGGCCGGAGGCGGCATTGTAAGCACACTTGGCGACCTGAATCGTTTTATCCGGGCTCTTTTTGGCGGACAACTCCTCGATGAAAAAACACTGGAACTTATGCAGGACTGGGCCCCGGAAACCCGAGGTATGTATTATGGGTTCGGACTGAGAAAGGTGGTACTGAAGGAATTGTTCCCAACCCTTCCGCCTTATACCCTGATCGGTCATATGGGAAGCACAGGCTCCTTCCTCTTCTACTGTCCGGAGCGGAATCTCTACTTCGCCGGCACCCTGAATCAGACAACAGCGGTAAGACAATCGGTGGCGCTGCCCGCCAAGATCCTGGCCGTGTTGCGGAAATACTCAGGAAAATAAGCGCCTATAAGGGGAAGGTGACTCTTTCGCGGAACCGTATCTGTCTCCCGTAGAATACGCAGAGAGACGCCTTTGTTTACCCGGAAGTTGCTTCTTCGAATATGGCATCTGCGAAATCAGCGGGAAAATTTATACCGAACAGCAAGAACCCAATACCGAGTACCACAAAAGGATCCTCCCTATCCCAGCTGTTGGGTATTGGCTATTTGCAATTGGGAAAAACAGCCATACAGGCTTGTCATGTTTCGACAGGCTCAACACAACAAGAAGCCAAAGGCCAAAAGCCAAAAGCTAAAGGCCAAGAGCCAACTGTTCCCTACAGAAAACAAAGAGAGATGCCAACGTTTACTCCATACATTTCTTACCTTTAAGAAATTTTACCGGTTATGACCAAAATCCTGATACTTCCCCTGCTCGTAGCACTGGTACTTCTGCTTTCTCCGGGAAACCCGGAGCTTGCGGAAACGGAATCCACTTTCGAGCTTCCCGGATATTTTCCTGACAGCAGCTTCGTTTACCCGGCATATTGCGAACGTTCCGATCTTGTCGACAGCCTGATGTTTGCTGCAATCAAGAAGTTGGGAAAAAATGATTCACCGCCGTTCCCCTATATCCCCTACAAACTCAGCGATAAAGAATATGCGCTGCTTTCCGAAAAGGACCGTTTCCTGCATCTGCTTTATTTCCCGGAAAACTATCGGCAAATCTGCTCTTTATTTCCCCTTAGGGAGGATGTACAGTCTAAGGTACATGAGCGGTTGGAGAACCATTTTGGAGAAACCGCACTCAGTGCGCGACAAACCCGTTACCTGGAGAATAACCGGGAAGAAGTTATCGGGTATATCCGTCAATGCCTGAAACAACATCCCCGGATCAATAACCGGATGCTGGAAATAATCCGGGTACAGAATCTGGTTCCCTGTATCCCGGAACTGATCGACTGCCTGAATCGGGGAAATTACCGGAACACTTACTACCTGACCGTTTTGATGCACCTGATGGCAGATAACAAATATGCACCCTTCCTGGAATCCACTGCATACAAAAGCCTGTTCAACGAAGACCACGGATACGGCGAACAACCCCGAACACACAAACTGGAAAATGAGATCAAGTCCCTGGCGGCCTCCTTTCATGCATCGATACAATAAACCCTTTAAGCTTTTTGGCCTCTTTCTGACTGGATCAGTCCTGGCCTGTTCAGGATCCGGTGAAGAATATATCCAGGTGCCCGAAGGTGATTACGTGCTCGGACAGGAAGGGCATCCGCTTAACCCGCGAAGAACTGTACACCTGGAAGCTTTCCGGCTCTGCAGTCATGAGGTGACCAACGCGGAGTTCCTGGAATTTGTGGAAGCAACAGGCTATGTCACCACCGCCGAGGAACTGGGTAATGCCATGAATTTCCGGGTGGGTCTGGGTGAATACGAGTGGTTCGAAGACAGTACTGCCAACTGGCGTCATCCTTTCGGGACCAAGGCAGCAGGGATAGAAGGCAAAGAAAATCACCCGGTGACCTGCATCAGCATTCTGGACGCCCTGGCCTACTGCCAATGGAAAAAAGTGAGGCTGCCCAGTCTTGATGAATGGGAGGCTGCCTGTCGCTCCGGCGATACTTCCCGCTACTTCTGGGGAACGGATCCGGGTTTGGTGGAAACATACGGAAATATCTGGATCAACCCGGATCACCGGGACACACCTGTACATGATCCACATTTATTCACTTGTGCTGTAAAACAATATGCTCCTAATCCCTGGGGGTTTTATGATATGTATGGAAATGTGTTCGAATTCTGCTCCGGGCTTCCTCCCTATCTGGAAGGCCAGGCGCAGCTCGCTGCCGCCCGGGGAGGCTCCTGGTGGTGCTCGAAGAACTCCTGTAACTATTTTAACTCAGCCGATATCGGGAGGGTGAACCGGTATGCTTCATTCCCTAACCACGGTTTCAGAACGGTGTTACCTTGATTTACCATAAAGGGCAGGAAGCCCTGGGTAGCGCGAGTGGTCTGAACGGGAAATCCTCCCTTGTTTCAAGCTGTTGGGTATTGGCTATTTGCAATTGGGAAAACAGGCATACAGGCTTGTCATGTTTCGACAGCTCGACTTGACAAAGAGTCAAAGGCCAACTGCCAGAACCCAATACCGAGTACCACTAAAGAATCCTCCCTATCCCTGCTGTTGGGTATTGGCTGTTTGCAATTGGGAAAAACAGGCATACAGGCTTGCCATGTTTCGACGAGCTCCTTTAGACTTGCTTTATCGTAAATTCAAATAAAGTAATGAGAATGGAAGCGAGGTGAACTAAGACATTAGGCTCCGAGTTTATATACTCAAACCTCAGATCGGAAGAGCGTCGTGT
>CAXPEB010000018.1:0-14905 GCA_964215915.1 Bacteroidia bacterium | reverse complement strand
GGTATACGAGTTCACCCAGGTCCATTCGAGTTCGTATTCTTCCGCGCCATTCTTATATGGCCAGAAAATCTCAATCTCGCCATTCGGATTGACATATACGGGAGGGTTGGGTAGTGCATCAAAATTGGTAGCCTGAAGGCCGGAAACCACCGATAAATAATCGAAAACGGAATAGCGTTCTACCTGAATATCCGACTTAATGGTAAAGATGTCAACCGGGTTGGGGATGAGTGAAGCAGTACTGTTGTCAATGATGGAAATGACCTTTACCTGTACCTGTACCTTATCGGTGAAGGAATAAACATGCCGGTCACGATGACTCACCAAAGCCGTTGGATCGTATTGCACACTCAGCTGGATATCCTGGCTATCTATATTAAGCCCCACATCCCAGGTGATAATCCTCAGGTTAAAGGTATAATCCAGGGCCATACCCTGGTACACCGAACCCGAATGATCGATCATTACGGTGACGTAGTCCTGGATATTCACATCCGTAAACAACAAGGGCGACGGATAGGGATAATCCGCGATCCGATTGGTACTTACCGTATAGTTGGCACCCTGAAAAACTGCGGGTCCGGTAATGAAGTTGTTGTCGTTGTCCTGACCTGCTCGGCTGAACAAGGTCAGGGCAAGCAAACACAAGGTACTGATTACTCTTTTCATAGGTTCCATCATTGTTGGTAAGTATTCCGGATTGAATAGGTAGAATATTTTTCAACGGGGATGAATTCTCCGTTCTTTATTGTCACGATATGGTCGCAGGAAAACTGCTTCTTACTCAGGTTCTGATTCAGCTTGAAGTTGCCGTAGCGCACAATAACCTCAGACCTGCCGGGTGCATCCGGATGGGAGGCATTTTTGCCTAACACCAGTCTGTATTCGGTCAACAACATCTCGCTGTTGTAGGAAAAAGTCATGGACTCGGCCAGATACCCTTCCTGCTTTTTAAACAGGATATTGATAGTGGTAATGCCGTCGGAACTCGTTTTTTTCCGGACTTGTTTCACCGGACAGCTTTTAAAATAGAGTTCCATTTGTGCGATGTCGGAATACGGTGTCAGCGGACTCACATTGCTTACCATTAGCGTATGGTTCGCGGTATCAATCACCAGACGGTAATTTTGATTCTGTATGGTCTCAATCCCCATTACCTGGGAATGGATATACAGGGAATCCCTCCTCCGGAAAAAGCCCGAACCGGAATACACTTCCTTGTTTGCGGAGAGATCGATCAACTTTTGCTCGACAGTCATCTCAATGCTGGAAGCCAGCATCATTTTTTCATTGATCTTTCTCAGGGCGTCGAAGGCCTCATTCATGCCTGTACTCTGCCAGTCATCCTGTGCCGAAACAGGCAGCAGGGCCAGTAAACTCCCGATCAGAAGCAATACCGCCGTTCTTTGTATTCCTTTCATCGCGTTTAGGGTTGTTTCACTTTATAATTCCTATTTTCCTGTATGGTCATTATCCCTCGTTCTGTTTCCTTTTTGATCCTGACCAGGGCACCTTCTTCGTCGTATTCATAAAAAGTAGCGTAGTTGTTCTCATCCAACTCAGCAACCAGTCTCAGAGAAACAGGGTCGTAAACAAACGTTTTGAAGGTTCCGTCGGAAGGATAAATCCGCAGGTCATCGAAGTAGGAGGCGGCAGATGTGGCCCCCAACTGGATGCTGACGCTTTCCGTTCCCAGGGGAATCTCAAACTCCTCTGAGATCCGTTGCCAGCCGTCTATGATCTCTCCCTCGGCATAGAACGTCTGGTAAGTCCAGCTGCTTCCGTCATAAAAGCCCACCTTCACGAAAGGATCCGTGTATTCGTATTCCAGTGGGCTGGCACCGTCTTTTTTCACCCAGGTGCTAATGGTATAGGTCTTTCCGGGTTCAGGTTCAAAACCTTTGATACAGTCTTCGCATTCGAAACTCACCGAGCCGCAGGCCCCGGGGGCTGTAAAATAGCCGGAAGTCTGGCAACTGAGCGTATACGCGGAGAAATGCTTCCGGGTGAAAAACTTCACCTGAACCGGTACGGATTGCCCATTGGCCACAAAACCCGTCATGACAAAATTCAGGGTTGAGGAAAATGGTCCGGTATAAATCTTCGATTGTGGTCCGGCCTTCACCAGAATGTATCCATCAAATAACCCTCCTACTGTTACGCTGCCCGTAATATCGTAGGTATTGGTGCTGGCATTACAGGCTCCCGGAGTGACACTCAACCCACTCAGATTGCAGCTGACCGGATTTTCCGGACAGTCATCAGGGACACTTATCTCACGGGTGACGGCACAGCCGGTTACCGTAGTCAGGTGAACCTGATAAAAACCGGCTTTGGTCACATGAAGCTCGTTACGGTAATTATCGCCTTGTATGTCTTCCCCGGTCCAGTGGTAAAAATCAAATCCCTTAGGTGCGGTAATGATTTGGTCGGGTACGCAGTTGTCGTCCAGACTGAGATCATCCGAGAGACAATCTCCATCGATATAGGCATAGGCCAGGTGACCTCCCAGGGCACAATCGCCCACCGTAAAATGCAGGGTCACCTCTTGTCCGATATAATCATCCAAAGGCACCACTACACTGGTCCAGTCGCGCCAGTAGAACGGCGTACCGGGAATCTGGGCAAAATTCTCAATTGGGGGTTCCGCATATACCTTGTAATAGGCACAGGGTATGGAAACGCCCATATCGTCGGTGATTTTCACTTCGAAAAAAGGACGATCGTAATAATCGTGGTCTCCCGGATCCTGAAGAATTACCGCATAGCGGTACACAATCCAGGGGTCTGAAGCATCCACCACGAATTTTTTGGAAATATGCGAAAGCCCATATCCGTTTTCACTGTTCTCCAGCTTTACCGACCAGGCGCTCCCCGGATGAATTTTGGTAAGGGCCGTCCCCCCTACGAGGGGGTCATAGGGATTCCCAACTGTATTGTAGGCCTGTATCTTTTTTAATGGATGGAAGGTGCCGATATTCGCGGTATACATCCCGTACAACGGAGGGTTTACCGCACCACTGGCAAAACCGGTATCGGTCGACCAGCCTGTCATTCCCCCTTCAAAACCTATATAATCGCACTGCAGGGACAAAGGTGGGCTCGGCGTATATACACTGGGTTGACCCGGATAGTATATCGCACCGGGAACCACTGGTGGATTAAGGGGTACTCCCACATTTTTCACCGCATATTCATCCAATATCCTGAAGTACTCGTTGTGCTTTTTGTCCAGCCAGGCATGAACCTGCACCAAACCGGGATACTTCACATCCGGGTTATTGACAAAAGCGAAGAACTCCGTACGGTCAGCTGTTACCTGCTCCCGGTTATGTTCCAGGAAATGAACGGACAGACGCTGTCTTTCCGGATCATCCCCTGCCCATTCTTCGGCCATGGCAGGTATACCTCGCTCTTTCCAGAGCATTTCAATGGCATGAATTTTCTCCTGATTCTGTTCGTAATACTTCTGTGCAGAGGCATTAACCGTCGAAAACACGGTAACGAGCAACAGGAATTTCCAGGTTTTTATTGACTGCATGGCACGGTAGATTTAGTGATGGTTACGGCATCTCCCGGAAGCACCTTGATGCTCTTCTGGCCGGTATGCGCATGGGTGGTATTGATCTTACTTACGAAGGGACGGTAGCTGAAATGGTCCTGACTGCAAGGCAGGAAGCTGTAATCCTCAAAGGCATCGAAGGCGATGTCAGTGAACCGAAGGTTGGCACCAATTCCTACCGTGAGCGTATTGTTGTAGGCATAAAGCCCAGCACTGTAGTGGTCCAGGGCATCCACATTTTCCAGTTCCTGTCCGTTAGGATTGAATTGAGTGATGGTGTTGGTAAAGGTCCAGTTATTGTCGTCGATGACCCAGCCGTCCTGCTGCCAGCTCCAGAAAGGATTGAAGCTGGTATAGGTACCGTCCTTCCGGATATTGGAGTTATTGTTCTCAAACGACTGGCTCCTTCCTGCCAAATGCAGGTAAGACCTTGAGTTGCGCCAGATGCCTTTCTCTCCGGTCAGGTAGGGATTGGATGTCATAAGAACAGTAGCATTTTCCTGGCTGAAACAATCGCAATAGGTTTTCCATTCCTGCGAATAAATCACCACATTGGCCTGCAGGATAGAAGAAAGCTGGTTATTCTGCAGGTTGGCTATGGGGTTACTCAGGGAAATAATGGAGCCGATACTTAACGACTGCTGATTGCGCCTGCCCGAGCGGATCACCTTGATATCCCCGCTGCCCTGGTAAGGCAAACCGAACTCGGTAATAACCTTGATGGATGATCCATCCACTTCGGATACCCACAGTTTGGTTGTTCCATCCAGTACCAGCTCATCACCGGGCACAAAATAATTACCGGCATTGGCTACGGGAGCTTCTCCGGAAACATCAAACACGAGACCTGACATTTCCAGACCGATATTTTTATAGGCCTGCCCCATACCCTCGTAGTACCAATGTGCCGGATAGGTGAAGGAATAAACCGGGTCTTCGAAATTGTTGATGGTCTCGGTGAGGAGCACATCTCCGGTTTCCGAATCATAAGCCAGGTTTTTGGTGGCTATCCGGGCGCCAAGGTCATAAGCAATGGTTTCTTTCAGTACCGCAGACCGGTTGATCACCTTCGTAGTCGTTGCCGAACGATAGCGCCGCTCATCGCGGGTATAGCCCGGAAAGACTGTCGGGATGACCACCGGTACCCCGAAGATGGGGATGGATGCAGTATTGAAATTTCCGCTGAAGGACTGCGTAATACTCTGCTGGGAACGCATGTCCGCCACGAAATCGTAATCCAGGCCGATATTGCCTGTGGTCACCGACCCGTCGGGTTGAATGACCTGAACCTCATTAGTCAGTTGGCGGGTATTCTCTCCCAGCGGTTCGCTTTGGTAAACATATTCCATTCCCGAGATCGGATCTTCCTGATCTTCCGCATACACTTTCTGCGACTTCTGCTTGCCGTGCATGTTGTTCAGCTCCACCACAAAACCCTGGCTGGTGCTCATAAAATCCTTATTCCGGAAAGAGAAAAGTTTCAGAAGGGGGTTGGTCTTGTACGGCTCTGCCTTCAGTTCGGTTCTCCGGGTAATGGTCGGGAAGTCTTTGGCCGTATAGTATTCATGCACCACCTTACCGGTAGCATTCCGGGTTACGTTGGCGTATTGCAGGTTCTTCACGGTCACCTTGCTGTACCCCACCGTCGGGGAAGGGAAGAAAGATTCCCCGAAAGGTTCTTCCATATAGTGGCGGTCATCCGGAGCCAGCAGCCGCTCTTCTTTGTTCCCGTTGAATACCGGTTGTTTGAAGGGATTCTCGTCACCTCCGATGGCAGGCTCATAAGCAGCCACCCCGGAACTCATGGGTAACCCGGTTTCCGGATCGGTGGTGGTATAGTCGTATTCCTGCCCATAAGAATATGTTGGGTTACCGGCCACCATGCCGCCCCATTCATCGCTGAGTTCGATCTTTTTCACCCGGCATCCCCCGCCGTATTTGAACTTCGTGGGGTTATTCAGGCGAATCCAGGATTTGGAGGCTACAAAGTTTTTACCGAATCCCTTGTCGTACAGGAAGGTATTGGCTCCTCTTACAAATTCTTTGATATTGTTCAACAGTTGGCTGTTGGCAAGCGCATAAAGCACTTGTTCGATACCACTGTCTGTAGGGTCATTTTGCTGGTAAACAAACTGAGGCATATTCAACCTACCGAACTGCCAGGCCGCTTTGGAAATAGGGTGGCAATTCTGCGTGATCCCATTGTCTCCCCGCTTAGCAGCTTTAAGCTTCACATATCCATACTCATACGGAGCCGAACCTACATTGTACACCCCATAATCTTCCACTTCTCCATACCCACTTACATACTCGTAAGCATTGTTGTATCGATTCAGGGGATCTCCGCTGGGGCTTGTAATATTCACCAGGAAACGGAAATAAAGGTCATCAATACCATCCAGGTATTTGTCGTGGAAACCATCCTTGTCAGTAACCGGGTTATAAGAGGAATAGGAATCCGATAATTTGAAAAAGAGATAAAGGTTATTGGTAGTGCCACTGTACAGATCCTGGAAGTTACTCCCGCTCAGGGCTCCCGGGTTATACACCGAGCTTACTGCCTTGATCTTGAACATCTGCATGGCCTTCTTATTCTGTACGTAGGCATAGTCATCCGATTCGTAAGTCACTTTGATCTTACCACCGGAAGGCAAACTGATCTCTTCCAGGTTCCAGGCCTGGGCATTGGCATCGGCAATCGCCTTGTCCTGTTCCACATAAGGAAACTCTGCCGGAGTGATCGGGGCCGTGTAATCGTACGAACCGTTACCGGTGTTTTCCTTGTAATACCCCCAGCGGTCGGCAGCCTTCATGGCATAATCCGGGTTCTCACTGCTGTAGGTGAAGTCGTATGCGTTGTATTTGGCTTTGTAGGAAGTTCCGTAGGTGAAATAAACACGCTTCAGGGTAAGCTTTCCCTGCCCCGGGCTCACATGGTTCGATATGCCCTGGCAAAGGGAATAATCGTATTCAAAATGAACTGTTTTGATAGGTACGGCATTTATTCCGTTGGCTTCATAGTCTGCCCTGGAATAAAGGGTGATTTTGTCCAGCCTTTTCATGGCAACGGTAGATACCCCGCCATTGCGGTCTTTTACACTGTGAGCATCCGTACGGTTGCTGGTGGAGAATACGGCCACGTAGTTCTTGGTCTCGATCCGGTCCACATACCAAAGCTCTTTCTCTCCATAGATATAGTTGGCTTTATCGTCCAGGTCATCGGATTTCAAACCCTCGTTGTAGTTCGCCTGAAACTGGTCAATGGGAGTACGCCACCTATAGGGCTCCTCCACTTTGTTATAGTGGAACACGGTATAGGTTCCCATATCGCCGGGACTCGGTCCGCGAACCCCGTCCACATCCACATAGTCTGCCGACAACACAGAGGTCAGCAGGTAGGAATGGGCAAATGCGGGAGTAATAGTATTGCTGTAATAATGGTCCAGTCCGCGGTCATTGTTCACAGTATTGTCTGAACTCCGGTAACGGATCAGTCCGGTTGTGGAATTGCCCTTCGGGAATTGATACCCTCCTTTGACTTTGCCCACATTGAAGGAGGTTTCCTCCTGGCGGTGGTTGTACGCTGCAATACCGAAAATATAGCGGGCTCCGTCAGGCCGCAATGCGGTGATTTGTCCGATATGATGATCCGGAGCCTTGTAAGTATTCTCCATCTGATCTTCCAGTCCGAACTGACGCATTTCGCCACGCGTCATATACGTAATGGTCTGGTTTCTTTTCTGGCGTTTGTTTCGGTAATTATCCGTGGGAACAGTCAACTGCTCGCCGTAATCGTCAACAAAAGTGGGAGTGGCTACATATTCATCGCCTCCTGAAGCCAGGTTGAAACGAACGGGACGGTTACCGCCCATTTTTTCATAGAATTCCGGATCAGAATCCACACTTTGTTCTCCCGATTCACGGAAATAAGCCGGCTCATACAGCACATCTCCGTTACTGCCTTTGAAACGCAGGCGGCTGGCTGCAGGATTCGACCACTTTTCGGTGAAGGTATTGACATCGGTAACGGTCACGTCCACCCCTCCTTTGATCAATCCGCCGGCGGCAAGTTCCGCTCCCAGAGATCCGGAAGAGTTGGTATTGGCGGCATAGGAATCGAATACCGATCCCATATCGCTGCGGAACATGCGGTAGGAACCGCCTATCCCCTGCCCCATTACCGAATAAATATCATACGTAAGATTGGTAAGTGGCAATGCCGGAGTATTGAGGGAAAAACCTCCGTCATTCTCCCGGTTGAAATCCAGATTCACTTTTTTCAGTCGGGCACCATTCTGCAGGTTCAGATACCCGAAGGCAGGAACCTTATCAAAATTGTTCGCTACCCGCTGGGAAGAAAAATAACCGCTAAGCGAACCTGTTACATCTTGTCCGAATATTGTGGCTCCCACCTTGGCATTGAGGGTATAGGTAGCATTGACCATTTGGTTGGCGATGCTTGGAACATAGGTTTGCACTCCGAAGCTCAGGGAAGAACTGTTCCCCCCACTCAGCTTGCTGAGCACCGCCATACCCTTACCCATTCCCCCCGGGCTAATACCGAAGCTCATTTGCTGCAAACCGGCCCTGGAGTTATAGCTGCAACCGACATTACCCCCGATCGAACGCTCTTTATTGCCGATCCCGTCTACTTTGGCAGAAAAGGAAAAGCTCGGGCTGATCGTCAGACCTTCATCACTGGATTTGATCCCCAGCCCGCCGGTCATGCTACCCATACCGGCTTCGGAGGCAGAAACCGACACATTTGCCGACTGCTCGAAACCTACTCCACGGTAGTTGTTGTATTTCACCCCGAGGCTGAGTTCCAGATTCCCGCTGAAATTGGCAAAATCGGCACCGAAGAGCTCCAGGCCAACGCTGCCGGTTACCCCAACGGTGGTGTTGTCTTTCATGTTCAACTCCCGTTCAATCAGGTCTCCGTCAAAATCATCGGGTAAACCACGCATATTGCGGTTGATCACGCCGGGGTTAATGTTCCAGCCCAAGCCCACCCAGGAAGCTTCCTGTTCCATGGTTACCCCCGAGTTGTAGGAGATATTCAACGGATACCCTTCGATATCCATCAAGGGAATATTATAGGTGAAGTCTCCGGTGAAAATGTCGACCATTTCCGAGGTTCCGATCGGTTCAAAACTCTGCACCTCCGGCTGGCTTGGGCCACCCGACAAAGCATGAACCGCAGTTGGCAGAAGCAACTCGTTCAGGAAATTGAGTGCCAGAAAAACGGCAATGAACTTCAGTCTCTTTCTAATTTGTTTCATGGGATTTGGGCTTGAAGACCTTATAGTTATGGATCAATTCGGGAAGCAGTTTGAAATTCACGATCCCCTGGTGGTATATGCGGTCGAAGAACTGGATACGCACGGCTGAGTTGCCGTTGAGTTGCTCCTCCGGAACCGGGAACTGCACACTCAGCCGGATGGTAGGCGCCAATCCGTAAGTGCGTTCAAAATGACATTGTGATGCGGATACGGTGTCAGAATCTGTGATCAGCCGGATATCCGGTGCCGCATGGAAAGAATAGTATTCGATACGGCTGTAATAATCATTGACGGATTGAATGCCGTACTTCAGCATCTCGTCGTGGTACTTTTTTACTTTGAGTTCCAGCAGAAAGGAGCTCCTGGAAGCGTATTCACTACGGATATCTTCCAGGTTGGTTCCTTCTGCATCCTGCTCCCGGATAAAGCGGAAAGATGGGACGTAGGAACAGGAATAAACAAACTCTTCGTTCTCGTAAAGGTTTCTGGATGCTTCCTGAATATCCTCTGCGGTTTCATGGATAGCATCTAATGGAATGGAATCGGCAGCGGTAGCGGGGATGTTTCCCTGGTGTATGCCTGCTGAGTTGGAGCAGGCATACAGGGACCCAAGGAAAACCAAGCCAGACATATAGAGTAGTATTCTCATTCTCCGGAATATTTGAGGTTGATATAGGTGATCACATCCTCGGTCACATCCATGCCGTCATCAGCAGCCATGATCACTCCCGACCCTTCGGCTCCCAGGATGAAATCGTACCCTTTTTCTTTCGCAAAGTCTTTCAGGTATTGATTGAGGCGGTTGAACACCTGGTTGTCGTAATCTTTGATATGATCCTGATGTTCCATATCGAAGCTTGAAGCGGTATTCATCAGGTCATTTCGGGTATAGGCCACCTGCTTTTTGTCGTATTCGGTTTCCAGTGGCATGCTGCCGATAACCAGCTTGAGACTGTCGAGCACCTGGGTTTTACGCTTCAGTTCCGACTGAAGCTGAGATTCCAGGTCCTTTTTCATCTGAAAATTCTCAAAGACCTTCGGCAAGTCTATGTATACAATGTTCTGCCCCTGTGGCTTAAGCAAGGTGAATGCAGCCAGCGCAAGTGCCAGCAGAACCAGTGTCGGATAGATATATTTCAGTTTCTTGGACATCTTCTTTATTGCTTCGGTTTGTTCGATTGTATCTTGATATTCAGGTAGTACACCACTCCTTTCAGGTCAGAAAGTTCCAGGGTATAAATACCGTCGGGAGGCGGGGTGCCTTTGAGGGTCAGTTCGTACTTGTTCGGACCTATGAGTACCAGCGGAGCATCGGTGAGGATTCCTGACTCATCGATCCTTCGTATTTCCACGGGGATTTCCTTCCGTTTGTGGTCCAGGAAGCTGTAATTGAGTTTGCCCTGCAGGTAATCTGATTCAAAAGTGAAGTAGAGTTTACCCTCATTTAGTGTGGCATAGGAAGCATCCTGGAAGCGTTTGGGTTTGGAAAACAACAGAGAATCTATCTTCTCTTCCCCGATAATACTGAACTCAAAGACCTCGCTGGAAACAGCACGGTGCTTATCCCGCTTGAATTCGGGTTTGGAAAGGTCCTCATAGCATTCGATCTGCCATGCATATTTTTTTCCCTTTTCAAGGCGTGGCGCATTCAGGGGATAGGTATAGGTGCCCGAGGCAAGTCCCCCGATACTGTGCAAAGCAGGGTTACGGCTGATGGCTTCTGTTTTCGACTGCCCGTCGAGGATCTCGGCCAGTTTGAATACATAATAAATCTGGGCACGGTGAGGGGTGCAGGGTGTCCAGTTAAACTGGATAACTCCTTTATAGGCATGTACCGACTCATCCTCCGGGGTAATCAGCACGGCAGGATTCAGTGCCTGCATCTGAAATTTTTCGCAGCTTTGGTCCAAAACCACATTTCCCGGCGACATAATAGAAATACAATACTGGTAATCACCGGAAGGGAAAGTGGCATTCCGCTGTTCGTACTCGCGGTATTTGGCGTCATAGTAATCGGAACTTGCCAGAGCCGGACTGGCAGCTGCCAGATCCATAGAACCCGGAGCAACGGTAAAGGCAGTCGATTGGAAATCGGCAATCACCTCATTGGTGTATCCTGACTTCACCGATACCTTTATATATACCTCCTGTTTGTTTCCCGAATTATTGATCAGGGTAACCGGAGTGAATATTTGCCTTTGTCCGAACTGGAACGGGTTGACCTGTTTGATGATGATGGTGAAATCACCCGCCATGGCCAGGTTGAAAAAAACCAGGGCGGCAAACAGGAGTATTTTCCTTGGATTTTGTGCCATTGCCGTATTGCTGTTTTGGACTTCCAAATTGGATAATATCCCCAATAAGCAAGCAAGCAATTTTACCAGAATTAGCTCCCGTATATTTACGTGATACTCGGTTTTTACGGGTCTCTTGAATGCTGTCCGGGGTTTTCGGAAATTGCTGGTTTATGCCGTCAAAACTCCCTGTTTTCTGTGGTCTTCTGCTCATTGGCAAACTGGCATCAGGTCAGGTTGAGCTGAGTGAATTCACACTCACCACGGCAAACGACACCCTTTGGTTTGAATACCGAATCGAATACCCTGCGGATACGCAATTCTTCGGACAGGTCCTGCTGCTTTGCACTTCGGAAAACCAAAGCCGTGTACCGGTGATTTCTTTTTCGGACAGCATAAGGGTCAAAGGCAATTCCGCCTACCTGCACCGGCATCCGGTTAGCGAAAACGAGTTTCTCGACTCCCTGCATCGGCAGTATTTTCATTCGAACGGACGATTGCCGGGAAAAGAGATCACGGCATTCAGCAGCCTGAATACCCGAAGGCAGTTTGCCGTAAACAATCGTATGGAAGAGAAGTCCCTGCGCTGTGACTTCATCCATACAAAAAGTACCGCATGCCTGGTCAACCCCGTTTCCGGCTTTTATCCGGACTACGATAGCCTGGAGGTGGAGTTCCGGGGGGCGGGCAATGGCGAAAGCCACGTATATACCCGGCGGTTTGCCAATTCCGACACGCTTGACATCACTCCTTTATATGAACAGGCCCGCAGTTCCCCGAACACGCACGGAAGGGCGCAGGTATTACTCAAGGACCTTGCGCTTTGCGAAACCAAAAGAATTCCGGTGGCCCAGATCAAGGTCAATGCTCCGGATGCTCCGACGATTGACGACCTGGAACTTTCGGTGAATGAACTGCCGGATGCCGGATATGAGGCATTCAAAAAAATGCTTCGCCCGAAAGTTATGGAAGGTCAGGTTACCTCCGAATCACGTATACAGAGTTTTCAATACCCATTGAGTTTTCAGCCGAGGAACTATTCCCGACTATATGCCGACCTGCATGTCAATGCACTTGGACTGCCTTTCAGGATGCAGTCCATGATTACCACGGAAAACAATGCCAACCGAAACCTGAATTATTTCACTTTTGCCTTTGATAAAGAAGCCTGGCAAAAAAACCGTAAGCTCCGTGAGATTGCATTGAGGCAATACCTGCTTTCCCAAAAACAGGCTTTGAGAGAAAAGGAAAAAGAACTGGAGAACAACCTCTTCCGGGAAAGTAAACGACTGGAACAATTGCGTTTCACCGACAGCCTGCAACGATTGAAAAACGGCTTTCAACTGCCCGATACCGGTCTTTCCATTCCTATTAATCCGGGAGATTCGCTTCAGCGCTACCGTCACGGACTCAACGACAGCCTGGACAATTTTAACCGGCCGGATAGTTTACGTCCCGAAAAACCCAGCCTGGATGCTGGAATTCCTAATATGCAGGATAGCCTGGACAAACTTGAATCCAACATCAACAGGTTACGCGGACTGCTGGAAAGTCTGAAAAATACACGCAAGAAACTGGAGCAGGTGGAGAACAAACTTGCCGCGCTTAAGGAAGGGGGCAATCCTCTGAGCTATGTCTCGCAATTCAATGTCGGGGATTTTTACGGGAACCATACCCCACTCACCCTGGAAGGTATTCAGATCAGGGGGGCACAGCTGCAACTTGAGCATGCCGGATACTCCCTACAGTTGTTTAAAGGGAAGGCAATAGTGCCTTCGCTGTATATTTCACCGGAATTTCCCCCGCAAAACAACTATTCCAGGATTGCGGAAGGACTTCGGGTGAGAAAACAACTGGGCGATAAAGGAATTGCTGGGGTATCTCTGCTTCATTTCAAGGATGTTCCGAATTTCGCTGTTCAGAACCCGTACGAATCGATCCGCAACGTGGTTCTGGGCACCGAACTGCTGTACAGTATTCGTCCGGGATTGAAGCTGAATGCGGAGTTGGATTTTTCCGGATTGAATTTTCTTTCCATACCAGACTCATTTGAAAGGCAAAGAACCAATACCCTGTTTTCATTTTACGAACAGATGGCCGGCAACCTGGAAGTCGAATGGAGAATCCCGCGGACGCAGGTAGAGACCGAACTCAGCGTAAAAACCATCGGCAACAATTACTACTCGGCAGGAGTGCCTTATCTGAGAAAAGGGTACAACGAAGTCAAGCTCAAAGCGAAAAAGAAATTCTTCAATAAGAAGCTGAATGCCTCCCTGAGTTATTCGCTGAACCTGGATAAAAAGAGCGGGGAGAAAGGATATACAAACAAGATCCGGGGATATGGGCTGCAGCTGAGTACGGCCTTTCGCAAAGGTCCGAACTTCCTGTTATCCTATCTGCCTTTTGAAACTTCCTCGCACTATTACACCAATCCCTGGCAGAACCCGGAAAGTGGCATTACGCCCATCCCCGACCAGGTATTTAAAACTTCCGTGCTCCTTCTTGGCAGTTATTATCAATGCACCCTGGGACAGGAAGCACTCAATTTCTCACTGAATTATACCCAGAGCCAGTTCAAAACCCGGGAAAGCAATAACCTGAATACAGGGGTTACCCTGGCCGTTTCTGGAATCCATGGCGAAAACATGGAGTACGGACTGAATTACTGCTATATACAGATGACCCCGGCACAAACCGATTCCAGTTCTCAGCAATCTTTGGAGATAGGTATGGACTATAGCCTCCCCAGGATGAAACTCGGAACAGGGCTTTCCTACAGCCGTTTTCAGGCCGACCGCTACCTTATTTCCCAGGGGATCAGGGCCAGCAGCAATGTCATGGGTATTGAATGCAGTCTGGATACGGGAATTGGCTGGATCAACAGAGGCTTTTACGCACAAGCCCCGCGCCAGACCTATTACTGCCGTTTACTTCTGAAATACCGGTTATAAATGAAGAAAGCCGGTCAGGCTACTTCGATCAGGTTTTTGCGCAGGCCGTATCGGATAAGACCTACCATATTCCTGGAACCTGTTTTTTCCATCATACGCTTGCGGTGCCATTCCACTGTACGGGTACTCAGAGCAAGCCGGGCTCCGATTTCCTTCGCCGAATACTCAAGGTATATCAGGCTAAGAATCTCGACCTCTCTTTCCGTGAGCAACTCTTCATGGTTATTGCCGGAATCTGTGGTAACCGAAGCCGGATTGAAGATATACTCCATCAGGTCAGGCTGGATAAAATACCTGGAGGTTTTCAGCGCATCGATACAGGAAAACAACTCTTCGATATCCGACCACAGGACAGCCCCGGAAAAACCCTGTCCCACTAAACGTTTGCACAAAGAAGGAACTCTTTCGTTCAACAGGCATACGATCCGCATGGATGGACGTGTTAACAGGTTTTCACGGATATTGTTCAACCTGTTCATGGCCAACTCCTGGCTTATCAATAGCACAGATGGTTCATGAAACCCTTCGGATTTCGCTATCCGGCTAATGGAATCCAGTAAATTTACATCCCAATTGCGCTCTGTCGCAATGGTCATTAGTCCCCGACTTCTCACTTGATTTTGATCACAGATGAATAGTCGCATTGAAAAAGGATTTTAGTTCAGGTAGGTAACATTTCAATTTAAAATTATACCTAACCAACCTTAAATCCAAGTATTTCATCGTATACGTGTTTTTTTCTTTCGCTATTGTCTAAATGCTTTCAATAATGTGTAATTATCTTGATCATTTAGGTTTTTTTATGATTATTTATCT
>CAXPEB010000017.1:0-26423 GCA_964215915.1 Bacteroidia bacterium | reverse complement strand
GTTATTATTGAGCTTTGAAAACCTTGGTGTACTTGTAAGCATCCCCTCAAACAGGAGCAGTTCATTGCATGGAAGTAGGATTGGCAGCCGTTGGATAAGAAGGAATGGATTGTTTTATTCGTCGGTTATCAAAAGTTAGAGGAGTTCCGGAATTACAGTGCTACGTATGTATCAAGGATGATGAGTGTGGTGCAGAACGAGTCGACGGATTTGACCTTTAAGGTTACCTCTCAATTACGTGGAGGCATAAGTAGTAATTAGTAGGTTTCATAATACAGTCAAATAGGTATATTGCGGCCCATGAATCTAAAGCACCTTCTGTGTATGCTGCCGGCCGTACTGCTCTCAGCATGTGCCACAATACTTATTCCTCAGAACCAAACAGTAGTACTTAATACGGATCACGACAGTGCCTCGGTAATGATTAACAAGATGCCGGCAGGAAACGGAAAACAGGTTCCGGTAAGGGTTCAAAGAGGGGTACAAAAAGATGTGACCATAGAACGCCCGGGATATAAACCGCAACATGAAGCGCTGCTGCCCAATCACCGTTCCCTGGCGTTTTCCATTTACCAACCTTTAAATGTACTAAACTGTTTCATTGGAATAATTTACGATTTCACTATTGATAAGAACGTAGATTTTCCACATGAATTCTATTTTCGAAAAGAACCCCACTTGTTGGTATACCATCAGGCAGATTCGCAGAAATATCTGAAAACAGGAGAAGTTTCTCTTCTTGGCAATGTTCCGGCTATGGAATATGCCTTTATTCAGGTTAAGTACCCCGAAGAATATGCCGACCTGGAACAAGCCTTGAAAGACGCAAAAAAAGCGCGGCAAGATTTGCTTGCTTCGGGAAAACCCTTGCCCAAAACACAAAAATTCTACCTGAAAGGAGACTATGATGTTTACCTGCTTGGAAGTCAGTTGCGCGAGGCCATTGCAGAAACACACTTTTCCGCAGACTCCATACCGACGGTCCGCGATTGGAACAATATCTACGAACTGTCGGCAAGAGTTGATTTTGCTGAGTTGTACGATATCCGTGGTAAACGATGGAGACACCACATGAATCGTGTAAATATGGGGATCACCTGGTATTTCTTTAACCGATACGGAGAATGTGTGGATAGTATTGAGACAGAAGCCGCATCGGGTGATTTTGTCATGGAACCTAACCTTCTTATGCGGAATGTTTACGGTTGTGCTAAGGATGCACTGTATGCCAATTACCTCGAACTGCTTCGTTCGGAACGTTTCGGCAGAATCATGGCGATTAACACCTTTAATGCTCCGGAATTTCCCGAGTTGACGTTGGCAAAACCCAAACGTAAAATGGGGAAAAAGGCGGATGCGCTGAAAGCCTGTGTGACTATCGGGAGTCCGGATGGCTATGGGAGTGGCTTTGCCATCACGGAAGACGGATATATACTGGCCAGCTACCACGTGGTTGCCTCACGAGTGACCGATAGCTTCTCAGGGCTGTTCCTGATTGATCACCGTGGAGAAAAGAAACCGATATCCGTAGTGCGGTTCAGTAAACAACATGACCTGGTTCTGCTCAAAGCCGACCATAGCTTCGAATATGCTTTTGATATAGCTGACACATCAAAAACAGAACCCGGAACACCGGTCTATACAATCGGTACTCCGGCCTCCGTTGAGTTGGGGCAAACCGTAACGGCAGGAACGGTTTCAGGAATTCATGACCTGAATGGCCTCAGAACGGTCCGGTTAAAGATGCGGCTGAATGATGAAAACAGCGGAGGGCCGGTTATGGATGACACTATGCGGTTGCTTGGGATGATCAATATCCGCATGACAGACCAGACGGATAATGAAGGAGATTGCCTGGCCATTCCGGCAGAAACCCTTTCCAAAAGTTTACAAGTTGTTTATAAAGCCAATTAGTGGAAACGATGAACTCAGGAATAAAACGGTTTCCCGGAACTAAGGGAACAATTTACACAGGGATTACCCTGACAATGCTTGTGTTGTTCTTAAGTGGCTGTGCAACCTTGCTAATGAAGAATAACCAGGAGGTGACCGTACATACCCATAATCCGGATGCGGTTGTCTATGTCAATGATAACCACGAAGGAAACGGTAGCTCAGTTGTGGTAACCGTACCCAGAGGACAATCCGTGCCAATTCGGGTGGAAGCCGAAGGTCACAAAACCGGGTATGAAGCAATGCTTCCCGTACAAAGGGGTGCTCAATTCAGAAAACTGTATCTTCTAAATGTATTTTCTCCCGGTTTTTTGGGTTTCCTGATAGACCTGTCTTCGAAAAAGACACTTGATTTTAAGTCTGAATACGCCCTCGACATGTCGGGAAATGCCTGGATGACCCGGGACGATTCCCTTCATAAACAGGTTTACCGCTGCACGATTCATACAGATAGTTTTACCTGGGTGAACCTTCATTTGCATTTGTCTGAAGATAGCAGCAAAATGGCCCGGGAGCTGGACGAAGAATTAATGGCCCTGGAACGTCAGGGTAGTTATGCGGGCAGGTATGGTCATGTTTTGTTTCATGCTCCGCCTGACCCTTATAAACTGCCCAGGCCTTCCCTGAAAGATTCAATGGAATACGGCAGTGAGGCAGAGTTTTTTGTGAAAGAGCTCTTTCAGAATACCGGGTTTACGGATAGTTCGGGAACCGTAGATTGGGATCCCGTTAATGGGCTGTTTATAAGCTGTTATTTGCATCGGGGAGTGTATATAACCTATACAGGCAGAAAGGGTTTTCGGCAGGCAAAGGCGCAGCTGTCCGGCCTTTGGGTTCTTCGTAATTATTACGGGGAAATTATGGATACGATCAGCATTACCGGGTATTCGGGGAATTTTATTCCGGGAAGGATCAGTGAGTTTAGCAGAATGTCTTCGGGTGACGGTTCCAGGATGGAATCCGTTGCTGCTAAAGCAGGTATAGATGCTTTGTTGGATATGCTGCTTCAGCTGGAGCAAAGTGAAGTTTTCGGAAAGCACATACGGTTGGAAGAGGACCTGAACACACACACAGGCACTCTGACTCTCAATCGTCCGGACACTGCTGCTACGACAGCAGCGCAACTCAGGGAAACCGCTGTTTCGATAAAAAACGGAGAGCAATACGCAACAGGTTTTGTTGTTGGAAAGGAAGGGTATATTGTTACCACTTACGATAACGTTGCGGGAACACGACCGGGAACAAATCAGAATTTGTCTGTGATGCTGGGTAAGAAAGAATTTCCGGCACAAATTATTCGCTACGATTACCGAACAAATCTCGCCTTGTTAAAGATTGAGCATCATTTCCCATTTGCCGTGGTATTGCCCGACAGTATTACCGCAAATGCCTTTACCGGGATATATTCGGTGACGTGCTCCCCTGACCCGGAAATTGCCAATGGACAAAGAACCGGACTGGTATCTTCCACATACAGGGAATCACAGAATAGCCAGCTTCAGCTCAATCTTTCCTGCACAAAATCGGAGCTTGGCGGCCCCGTGTTTGATGAAGAAAACAACTTGTTGGGCATGTTGGTTGCCCCGGAGATTCAGGGACAGACGGGGAATAGTTTTGCTATTCCTGCACACCAGATAAAAAAAGTGTTGGAAATAACCTATGCAGAATGATTCTGCAGGATTCCATACGTTCAGGAGAGATAAAAACAAGCACGGTTTACTTATGAATAGCTGTTTGAAAGAAAAGGGTAAAAGGAATACTTATGCATCTTCCGGACTCGTCAGGAAGGCCGCATTTTTTATGCTCTTCCTACCCGCAAGTTTGGTCTGGGTTCAGGGGCAGCATGGAAGCGGGATGGACACACTTTGGGACAATCCTGAAGGAGTTCACCGGGTTGGTATAGGACTCCGCCCCGCCATGTTCGGTAGCATGCTGTATGCCGGGATTGGTGGCACATTACGCCTGGACTATCAGGATATGAAGAGAAGCTCCGCATTTCTGGAATTTGGGATTGCCAAAGTAATGGACCTCGATGAGATACCCGCCTCACAGATGCCCGTCTCGGAGGAGAAAAGGACCAGTGCTTTCGTAGCTGAGGGAGCGTACACGTTTTATTTCCGAAGAAAGGAAAAAAAGATGCTTGAGTATGTGGACCTTCATGTCATCAAACAGGTTTCAGGCCCTAAAGGAACTTATGCAGTAACGCATTCCGAACCGGGGATGTTCAAGAGAAGAATTGACCATGGAATTCGTTTAGGTGCCATGTACAGAAACGAGCCTTTACGAACCGGGTATTTCAGTTTCCCGATACAGAATTTTATTGGTCCGGATGAGCGTACTTACCAATATGACGGGTCAATTACCACACGTCAGCAGGCAACCTTTTTGTTTGCTGGGTGGCAACGGAAAAAGGTTTGGCATTTTGCTGTTCTGAACAAGTCGGATCATAAACCTTATTTCCGCTCCAAAGTGCGCGACATCTACGTGGACCTGCTTTATTGTTCGAAATTGAACTTCAATGATGTATCGGACCCTGTCGGGCATATCCATGACTTTGCTGATAGCATGGGGGTATCGGTATTCAGGGTGCCCACACAGGGGAATGTAAATTCACGGGTGGGGTTCCGTTTTGGACTGAGTTATCAAAATCACTCGATAGGGAAAGGCTTCGGACTATCCGCCACATATGAAGGCGGATTTCTGTATAATTTTGCCAACGGTATACCTTATAACGGCAATGGTTATTGGTATGCTCGCATAAGCATTGGGGTCTTATTTGCGCGAAAAATTCTAAAGTCAACCGAATAAGAAATATTGGCAAATGTCCGGGGGTATGTCACAGGAACAAGCCCGGTTAATAGAGCTGCTTTCGGAAAGTTAACCCTTCAATGGAATATTGAATCGGTGTTAGGCAGGGAATCACAATCACTTTCCGCCGGCTCTGCTGAAGCATGTATGAGCAGACAAACGAGCTGATCAGGCTGGTGTTAATCTACCACGAATAAACCAATTCCAGGTTTGCGGTATTCACCAGCCGACTGCCTTCCACCCCCCACCAATTACTGACCCGGTCCAGTTCGTAGGAGGCATTCAGTTGAATAATTTTGAATAGCCTCATTCGGGCATTGAGACCAACCCCATGCAAGCCACTCGTTTCCGAGAAACGAATGGTCTTGATATTTCCGCCGAGGGAAAAATGCTGCCGAACGAGTCTTTGGTATTGCGCATTCACTGAACTGAAGTTCATGGAATCCAGGTTAGGCTTGGTTCTGTTTGTGCATACTTCCAGGCGCATATCATGCAAGCCATCGATACTCCAGGTATTCTCAAACGCGTATTGCGTCGTATTGGTTTCGGGTAACTTCTCGCCTGAAAGGGTTGACTGGCTATAGACCAGTTGGGAGAACCACATTACCCGATCCCAGGTTTTGGAATAGGAAATCCCCGCGCTAAGCAGGCTGGTTTTGTTAAGCGTTCTGAAGGCCGTATCCGGGTGATTGTTCCCCATTTGATACGGGCTGTATACAGCAAAGAAGTTGATCCCTTTGCTAAAAGCAGATTGCACATGTATGCCAGCCCCCTGTGTGGAATTCACTTCAGGTGTCAGCTCAGACTTCAGGGTTTGCAGCTTTTTATAGAAGACCTTGCTGCGGATCTTTCCCTTCAGCCATTTCTGCGACCAGGTGAATTCCTTCTCCAGGTAATTTTTACGCAGGAAAGGGTTGCCGATTGTGGTGAACAGGGCTCCTACATAATTCCATTGCAGGCTGAACTCCGCATTGTAGTCCAGATCCAGCGTAAAGCGGGAAAGCAGGGCCTTATTTTCCTTGTCTGTCAGAGTGGGCGGCTTTTGCTCTCCATACAGTATCGGGCGGCTTTGAGTATGGTTGCTCGAAGCGGCAAGTACCCGGGCACTTAACCATTTGTATTTTTTTCGGACTTCCAGGCTGGTCACCTGATTTTTGATTCGCGGGTCTGTCGAGCGGATGTCGGCAGCATAAAAATAAGAGCCGATGATGGCGTCGCCCTGTTCATTCTCCCTGCCTACCTGGACACCGGCCAGACTCCTGTTGTACACGGGACTGCTTACGGGGTCGAACATGCCTTCATTATTGAAAGCCCGTCCAAGCGTTAAACCGGTAATCCAGCCGTTTGTATTCATCTGCATATCGATCCCCTTTACCGATAATCCATACAGGCTCAACTCATTATAATTCACCACAGCCTGACCGAACTGGAAGTTTTTTATCCTGGAGATCCAGGCCAGTTGTTTGCTGAAACGGGAAGAGGAGGAATCCTTCAGTATTTCTTTGGGGTCCGATTCCAGCAGACTTCTGTATTCAGCCAGGCGCGAAGAATCTTCCTGAAAACGCGTATACAGGCTATCCAGTCGGTGCACCAGCGAATCTTTGCGATGAAGGAGGGAGTCCCGGCGGTGTTTTGCCCCCGATTGCCAGTCGTTTACCTGCTCCGCGGGCTTGGAACTCAGGGTATCTTCCGGCCGGTATTCGTTCAGCTTCTCCTTAAGACTGTCCGGATCGAAATCGGGTTTCCCGGGTATTCGGATGCGGTCCAGGTAATTGCTGTCCAACAAAAACGTATTGGCCGTTACCGAATGGTCGAGCCGTTCTATCTGGCTACGCAATTGCCCGATAAGAACCTGGTTGAAGTTGAGCGCTTTATTCAGCTGACGGCTTTGTTTTTCGGCTTCTGATCTCAGCTGTCTTTTATAGGCTTCTGCGTCAAAGCGAACCGTGAATTGATTGCTCCAGTACACGTTTGCGTTTTCCGTGGTGAGGAATGCGCTGGTTTGAAAAGGCAATCCTGCCAGGAAGATATTGCCGCTATAGCTCAGCCTTGAGTAGGCAGTTGCGCTTCTTACATAGGGACTTTGCAGTGAGGCGAAGTGGTTGTCTATGGATAAGCGGCCGTTGGTTCGCAAGTAAGGCTTAACCCCGGGAAGTTGCAGTTGGGGTTTTTCATAGCGGATGCCGGACCGGGTATGTTCCGGTTTCTGCATCATGGAGTCCGGGACGGATAGAGAACCAGAATCAAAGAGGGAAATATTCCCGGAATCTATTACGTGAATTAACGAGTCCTTAACACCGTGGGTCATTCTTAGGGCAGAATCACTTTTCTGGGAATACCCCTGAGTAAAATTTAATAGAAAAATTATCACGCTGAACAGCCAGTAAAATCGGGCGCCGAAGTAATTATTTGTTAGTTGGCTGCTCATGGGTTTCTTGCAAAGTAGCAAATAATATTTAATTTGGTTATCCCGTTCATTACGAAGCAACCTATGTACTTTCATATTATTTCATCTCTTAAACAGTATCTTTTGCTGTTTATTGTGGTTTTTTCATTCAGGGCTTCTGCCCAGATGAATATTATGATGAAACCGGTCAATCCTTATCGGTTTCAAACCGAAGATGTCTGGAATATTACGGTATTCTCTCCGGTAGCTGCCCAGGTAAATATACAGGCGATAGTAAGTAAACAGGGCCTCGGACCTGTCTACAACACTACGTGTAAACCGGTAACGCTTAAAACGGGTTCCAATAGTTTCAGCCGTTTGTTGCTTTCCAGCGAGCGGATCGATTTTTCGGTGCCGGAGATCAGGAATTGGGTGGATGCTCATCCCGGACTTCCTCCGGGCCATTATTCCGTTTGCTATACGGTAACCTGCGTGCGGGTTGATTGCGACGGCAACGGCACCATTGGAGCAGACAACCAGTACTGTTTCAATTTTGTCATTGAGCCGCCATCCCCTCTCCTGCTGAATTTTCCGACCAACGAATCGGTAATTGCCGATAAAACACCGGTGCTTTCCTGGATCCCGCCATCTCCGGTATCCGGAGATGTTCGTTATGAGCTGCGCCTGGTAAAAGTCCGGGAGAGCCAATCCCGGCAGGACGCCATTTCCAGGAATATTCCCATTCTGCAAAGAGAAGGTATTCAGGGTGCATCCCTGGCTTATCCGGCAGATATTGACCCCCTTGAAGAGGGAGAAACCTATGCCTGGGAGGTATATGCCAACCTTTTCGGAGAACGGATCGCCCGCTCTGAGGTTTGGGAGTTTACCATCGGTAAAGACAGCCAGGAGAAAAAGACAGACCCGTTCAATTATATCAAAATCAGGCAGGTGAACCCTGCCTCGGTAGTAAATGTAGAAAATACGTTAAGGCTGGATTACCGGGAACGGGTATCCAAAAAAGCCGATCTGAAAATAGAAATACTGACTTCGGAAGGAAGGGTAAAGGGGACACTAAATTACCCGATCGTTTACGGAGAGAACCTGATGGACATATCCCTTACGGGTATGGGACTCAAGCAGGACGAAGAGTACCGAGTACGCATTACGAACGAATTGGGGGAACATTATGAAATAAAGATACGATACACCTTTAGCTACTGACCCCGAACCCATGAACCTGAGAATACTGGCAGTTGCCTGCCTTTTAAGTGCTTGTACGTCAACATTGCCACCCAACGAACTGTCAAAGTGGGTGGAAGCGCCTGAAAACGGATGTGCCGCGGAGGAAACCCTTGGCGACTATTCCCTGAAAGCCTCCGTGCTACCCGCTAACCTGATGGCCTACAAACAGCTTCGGATACTTGAAGAAGCCGTTACCGATAGTGCCTTCCGTGCACTGGAAAAAGAATACCTGAAGGGAAGGTATTTCAAATTCAGTATTGATTTCAGCCGGCATGCCGACAAGGCCAAAGAGTTCCTGCAGACTCATTCCGATTACCTCAACTTCTATATCGCACAAGACCTGCATCTGGTTGTCGGTACTGATACCATCATGTGTTCGGTAGCCAACCTGGAGCGCTCCGCCAGTTTCAGTCCCAGCCTGAATTATGAACTGGCCTTTGATACGGAAGATCATACGCTTGCGGATAAAGACCTCGTGCTGCTTTACCGGGGAGGCCTGAGTGAAGGCAAACCGGTGACCTTCCCATTTTTTTCCGATAACCTGAATGACATACCCAATCTTAAAAGATAGTCTATGAAACTGTTTCGCAGAAGAATCGTGTTTTACAGTTACGTCACCCTGGCGGTGTTCCTGTTTGAGATTGTATTTCCTGCTGCGGCTCATGCACTCACGGGTGGCCCGTCCACACCGGAGGTGCAGAGTTTTGAGCCCATCGGGACGAGCGATATGGTGGACCTTTTCACCGGGGATTTCAAATACAATATCCCACTGATGGAGGTTGATGGCTATCCTGTGAACATCTCCTACAACGGAGGGATCAATGTGGATCAGGAAGCCAGTTGGGTGGGTTTGGGCTGGAACCTGAATCCGGGTACGGTAACCCGCAATGTGCGTGGGATACCGGATGATTTCAAAGGCGATGAGATCCGGAAGGAGATCAAGATGAAAGACAATGTGACGGTTGGGCTATCGAATACCAAAAGCCTTGAGATTGTCGGAAAGACATTTACCAAAACCGGAAATAATACGGCAGGTAAAGAAGAAAGCACAGGGAGCATACACATCACCCCTTCTTTGAAGCTGGGTTTTCTCTATAACAATTATGACGGTACCGGGATTGACGTAGGTACCGGAATCAATGCAAGCCTGCTCAATGTAACCGGCTCTTCTTTCTCTTCAGGAGTTAATTTCGGATACACCGGGGCTTCCGGGGTTACGCTTTCCAAGAATGCTTCCTTTGATTACAAAATCAAGTTTGCTGAAGAGAAGATAGCTGGACAAGGTAGTACTGGAATAAGTACATCCCAGTCGGTTAATTCCAGGGCAGGGATGCAGCAGTTGAATTTTGGCTGGAATCTTTCTGGGATGCTTCAACTGAATAACAGCGTGGATAATATGGTACTGTCCGGCAATGCTGGTCATAACTCTGCAATAATTCTGGGTTCACAGACCTACACACCCGCCATTGGAACCCCTACTTCCAATATTTCAATCGGGCTCAATTTCAATTTCGGGAAGGAGTTCAAGGCGCTGACCTTCAATCAACGGGCAGATGGCTTTGTTTCGGTGCAACGTATCCGCGACAATGGAATCAGCAAAAAGGCCTATGGTTACCGGCATCTGGAAGACGCCGACGGGGAAGATATGATGGATTTCAACCGGGAAAAGGATGTGCCGTTTTCCGAAAACACGCAGAACCTGGCAATCCCTGTGGCCACCTACGATATCTTTTCGGTAAGCGGCCATGGAGCAGGAGGCACCTACCGTCTGTACCGGAATGACAATATTTACTACCGGGAGGATACGCTGAAAAGCTACAGTGCGCAAGACGCCAGGGGGGTGGATCTGGGTACATTGGATAAATTCAAGTGGGGTCTGAACCTCTCGTTTGTTTTGACAAAATCCAACTCGGGGAACATCCATAACGGAAACCTGCTTCGGGAAAGAGCGGGCTACCTTGGTAAGGATCAAATCCCCTTGAGGCCGGAATATGAACCGGCGTATTTCCGGGCGATGGGGGAACCCGTGATCTCCAACTCAGAAAATCAGAGTTCGTTAATGGGGCTTTCGCTCCTGGAACCCAGCGCAGGTATTGACTATGTAGGACCGGATTATATTGTCCATACCGGAAATACCGAACCGAATTCTTCCAAGATATTCAAGCGTCTTGGACCCTCTTCCGTGGTCAATGCACAGCTCGACCGCATGCCGCGAAACAGCGTCATGCAAGGCCTCAATGCCTACCAGGCAAACCGCTTTGGCCTGGATACGAAGATCCGCTATTATTCTTCAGGCAGCTACGTGCCCAGCGGAGGGCTTTTGAGTCCGGATGTGGAAGAGGACCGGATAACCGGACAACGGAAAGAACACCACCTTTCGGAGATACGGATTCATTCCGTAGACGGCACCCGATACATTTACGGGCTTCCTGCATACAACGTCCACCAGGAAGAAATCAGTTTTGCCACCGGAATTTCATCGGCTGCGTCCGGCGATTGTGCCACCGGGCTGGTTAGTTATGGTTCCCAGGACATATCGGCTTCCCGGCAGGGTGGGAACACAAAAGGCAAGGACCATTTTGTGCAGAAGATTACTACCCCGGCGTATGTGTATGCACACCATCTAACCGGGATCGTTTCTCCCGATTATGTGGACCTTACCGGTGACGGGATCAGCGACGATGATCTCGGAACATCCATCCGTTTTGACTACCAAAAGCTTGCAACCAATTACCATTGGCGTACCCCCTTTCAAAGCTATAAGGCGATGTACAATGAGGGAAGGAAAACCGACTTTTCGGATGATCGGGGTTCCATACTTTATGGAGAAAAAGAAGTTTACTACCTGCACAGTATCGTGGGTAAAAACCACATTGCCGTATTTTATCTCAGCAACCGCAACGACGGCCTGGGAGTAGCGGATGTAAACGGCAGCGCTTCCCTGACTTTCCTGCAGAAGCTGGACAGTATCGTACTTTATAACAAGCAGGACTTTTACCAGAATGGCCCGGATGCTTACCGGATCAAAGGCGTGCATTTTGTGTACGACTATACACTCTGTGAAAACGTAGAAAACTTCTATGGCCCCGGCGCCACGGAACTTAATTATGCGGGTGATCCCTTCGACTATAAGGGCAAGCTCACGCTTAAAAAGATATACTTCACTTACGGCAATTCTTTCAAAGGCAAACTTTCACCCTATACCTTCAATTACAGCCAGGAAGACCAGGCCGATCACTTTGCCTACCATATCAAAGCACATGATCGCTGGGGAACTTACCAAAGAGGAACCGGCGAAACCTGTGGATCCTCTACCGGTCTTACATCGGCCGAGTATCCCTATACCACGCAGAATCAAGCCCAGGCCGACACGTTTGCCGCAGTTTGGAGCCTGAGTGAAATTATCCTCCCCTCCGGAGGGAAAATAGCCATTGAACTGGAGGCGGATGACTACGGCTACGTCCAGGATCGCAGAGCCATGACCATGATGGATATCGAAGGGTTCAATGACGATACTGCCTATGCGGGTATCAGCGACCTGCTCTACACCAAGGCCGGGGATGATGACTACCACAACTATGTCTTCTTCTCACTTAACGGCCAAACCAGTCAGCAGGAGTTGGATCGTATGATACAGGGCATGCAGCAGATTCAGTTTACGGTTTTTGCCGATATCGATGGTAAGGGCAATTACGAATTTGTGAGGGGCTATGCGGATATCGACTGGAATTTTCCAACGGCATATGGGTTAACCAACGGAGGAAACTCGGCCTATATCAGGCTGAAGACGGTTAAAAACAGAGACAATAACAAAGGCAAGGATGTTAACCCGGTTTCCATGAACATCTGGAACTGGTCGCGGATATATGCCGCAGACCTGGTCCATAACCAGCGGGTATCCAGCGATGTCAATAGTAACAAAGCCTTCAAGGGAGTCCTTGAAATCTTCGGGATGTTCAACGAACTCCTGTCCATGGTGCAGGGCATCAATGGCAACCTGAAAACCCGTGGCTTCGGGCAGAAAGTAAATGTCAATAAAAGCTATCTGCGAATCCAGGCCAAGAACACCCGGAAGCTGGGAGGCGGGCACCGCGTCAAAAGCATTAAGATCAATGACCACTGGGCGTATATGGGATCCGCGAATACCAGTGCCGGTGATTCCGAATACGGCCAGGAATATACCTACACCACCACCGAAAAGGATTCAGAAGGCAATGTGTTGGAAATCAGCAGCGGGGTTGCTTCTTACGAGCCGGGGATAGGAGCGGACGAGAACCCGTTTCATCAACCCCGCTATAACCGGAAAGAGCTGGCTTTGGTGCCGGATATCATGTATATGGATGATGCTCCGGTCGGGGAGTCGTTTATGCCTGCTCCGGTTGTCGGGTACTCTCACGTTACCGTGAAGGCCTTGTCCCACACGGGTGTGGGCAAAACCGCCACGGGAAGGCAGGAGTTTGAGTTCTTTACTGCCCGCGATTTTCCGGTCAGGGTACACGAAACCGCTCCGAAAGTGGTTCCGATACGGCCGAGCTTCCTGGATCAGCTCTTCAATTTCGATCACAGGGAAGAGACTTTTGTGATGGCCTCACAGGGCTATAAGATTGAAGTCAACGATATGCATGGGAAACCCCGTGCGCAATACACCTATGCCGAGACCGGCGAAAAACCGATAGGCGGAGTCGTATACGAGTACTTTAAAGATACCGGTGAGGTGGAAGTACTGAACAACCGCGTGAAGGTGGTTTCTATGGATGGCACCATCCAGGAGAAAGAGATGGCGACGGAGGTAGAGGTGCAGTCGGACTACCGCCAATCCTTCAATGAGGTAAAAAGTGCTGCAATCAACCTGAATGCCGATTTCTTTACCGTCGCGTCCTGGCCCCTGCTGATTCCCAGCCTGTACAACGGCTACCGCTATTCTTCGCAGAAGGTTCAAACCGTGGTCACCACCAAGGTGGTGAGCCGGTACGGTATCCTGAAATCAACAACCGCCATAAAGGAGGGTTCCGAGATTACGACGGAAAACCTTCTGTTTGATGAGGTAACGGGTAGCGTGCTGGTTTCCAGGGTTCAGAATGAATTTGATGATGACCTTTATTCCATGACTACGCCGGCGCACTGGGCGTATGACGAAGGAATGGGACCGGCATACAAAAACACGGGCCTGGTGGTAAAACCCGTAACCCTGACCGGTGATTCCATCTTGTTTCCCGGCGGGCTGAATGTCCGCGATTACCTGGTTCCGGGAGACGAGGTGCTGGTTAAGAGACTGAACAACGGAAACACATACCGTTGTCATGTATATGAGGGTGCGGATTATAAGCTGAACCTCATCGATGAGAAATCAGGGCAAGTATTCTATCAGACCGGAGGAGGTTTTTATTCCATAGAAGTCATCCGCTCAGGAAGAAGAAATATGGCCGCAGTGCCTATTCAGCAGATGTCGATGATCGTCAACCCGATCAACGGTTCCAGCCTGACCCTGGATTCCGTCTACTCGGCAAGTGCAGTCACATACGATCAATATTGGCCATTTTACTGCAACAAATACTACAAAACGGAATGCGATACGGCCGAATACCTTCCGCTTGATGAAATAGCGGATTTCCTTGATGACGTCTTCGGGAATTTTGAAGTATCGAATTCCGGCTTTGACGTGGATGGCGCCTGCGTGCTTGAGCGCCTGAGCGGGTATGGGTATTTGGAAAGCTCACTGGATTCGCTGTTCATCAAAGAAATAGACGGTGGCGACGAAGTGTTTACCTTGCTGGATCCCGATGCTTCCTGTATCCACTGCTACGATTCGTTGTTCATCAAGTTAGCGGAAGGAACTTACAAAGGCTTTTATGGCAATGACCTTATACAATGCAGGGATGAGTCTGTGCTTCTTTCCTGTAATTCCGGGTTAACGGCGGTAATGGGTTCTGTTCCCTATGCCGCGCTTTATGAGCGGTACCGGTATTCATTTGACAGCCTGAGGACGGAATGCACTGAAGGCGATACTTCGCTGAGTGTGGATATGCGCAGCGGCTCTACCTACCAGGGCAACGGGTTCGTGGAGTTTCTGTTCAATTCCTGCCAGGATGAATGTGCGATCAGGATCGAAATTCCGGACGGTTTCTGCTATCGGCAACTTGTTTCTGTTCTCGACATCACCTACGAATCCAATACCCAGTTTGCCATCGATCTGTTGGTGAAACGACCCGACAAGACCTTCGATACCCTATCCACCACCGGCGAGGCAGACTGCCTGGGCTTGAGGAAAATCAACTGTGTCACCACGTGCGAGGTGCCGGATACCAGCATTGTTCTGAATCCGTACTACTATGGAATATTGGGCAACTGGCGGATGAAACGGCAGTTTGCCTATGTCGATAACCGGAACTATGAATCCAGTCCGCGCCCCCGGAAGGACGGTACGATCGGTGGTTTTGCCCCGTATTGGTCCTACAACATGTCACAGGGAAAACACACCGCGTCCAGTTCCACAAAATGGGTTTGGGCTAACCAGGTAACCAAGTATTCCCCGCATGGCAACGAACTGGAAAACCAGGATGCTTTAGGCCGTTATTCTGCAGCCCTGTTTGGGTTTAACTATACCCTGCCGGTTGCGGTGGCAGGCAATAGCAAATACGAGCAACTTGCCTATGAAGGGTTTGAGGAAAACAACCTGTTCTGGGAATCCGTGTTCTGTTACCAGGGACATTTCGGGTTTGACGGATACATTGTTACCGAGGCCGTACCCACCACGCAATACGCACATAGCGGCCGGTATTCGCTGCATGTGAAGCCCGGACAGAGTGTGAGTTCGTCCAATGATCGCAGTTCCTGTTCGGAGGCTGCCAGTCCTTTCGGAAGCACACAGTACAATTGGCGGAACTGCTATTGTGTAGGGCAGTTTAACCCGGACACCGGAAGGTATATCCTTTCCGGCTGGATCAAGGAAGGGGTGAATCTGCTGGACACCACGTATGCCAATGCCACCATACAGGTGAAGCTGCATAAAACCGGCTCTGTGGTTGAAACATACAATTTCAAGGGGCAGGGTCAGATTATCGATGGTTGGCAGCGGGCCTTCGGGGAATTCCGGGTCAGCGATTCCGTGGAACAGGTGGAAGTGGTGCTCCTGGGAGTTTCGGATATCGATTGCTGGTTTGATGATATCCGTATCCATCCGTTCAACTCAAACATGAAGACATACGCCTACGACCAGATCACGCTGCGTCTGTTGGCCGAACTGGATGAAAACAACTTTGCAACCTTCTACGAATACGATCAGGAAGGGGCATTGATACGCGTGAAAAAAGAGACGGAAAGGGGCATATCGACACTGAAAGAAATTCGAAAATCCATGCTTAAAACCTCCTGGCCATGAGAAACCGCTTAGCGCTTATTGCCTGCCTGATAGTGTTCAGTGCTTTTCAGTCGCAACCCGATCCATTTGAGAAACTGCGGGAAGCCATGGAAAAATATGTCCATACCCAACGCTTTTCCTTCAACTACCGCATGGAGTGGGATTGTGACAAAAGAGAAGGAGATCGTAGCCACATGAACGGCACCTTTGTTCGCGACGGGAACTCCTTTGCCCTGATCCAGGGAAGTAACCGCACGGTGCATACCGGTGGTTATCTGCTGAATATCAATGAACGCGATAAGGTCATTATTGTGCAACGGGCAAGCGGGGAGGTGATTTTCGATGAGCTGTTCAAAGTGCTGAATATGGACCGGGCCCATGTGGAAGGGGAGTACCGGTCGGATAGCCAGGGAGATGTCCTGGTATTCAAAAGCCTGCCCAACACGCCGCTGAGTTATGTCAGCTCTTCCCGGATCCGGCTGAATGAGAAGGGATGGATTACTGCCATTACCACCGACTACAATCCGGACTACCAGGACCCGTCCAATGAACGGTGTCGCAGCCTTTCCATCCGTTACGCCGCGTACCAGTTTGAAAACCTGGATACCCGGGCGCTGGCCCTTTCTACCTATGTGAAGATTTCCGGCAAGGAAGTAAGTGCTTCCCCCGCCTATACGAATTATGAGATAGTATCCTCCCTTAATTACGAAACAGAATGAAAAGGATCATGAACAAACTTTTCTTTTTGCTGGCCGCCTGTCTTCTGCAGGGCATGGTGCAAGTACAGGCGGGTGTGGAACCTGTATTGCGAAACTCGATGACGGGAAACAGTATCCGGGTGGATAGTTTCAAGGTGATCGAAGATATTCAATATACAACCAGCAACCTCTCGGCCTACAACCTTTACCGTGTAGAGAACTATGTTTCCGCAGAGATCAATCAAGACCAGATTGCGTCCTGTTACCTGGATACTTTCTCCTTTGGCGTAAATGTGGAGATCCTCGGCTGGGATGAGTTCGGGAGTCAGACCGTGGATACCGGTTATTTCGAGATTTATTACGACCAGCGCCTCGGCAAACAATACCGGGGGATACAGACCAAAAAGATGAGCGGATTCTATAAGATGGAATTCCGGGTCATTTACGTGTCGGATACCAACCTTACGGATTATATCCGGATAAGCGGCGAGGTGGCGATTGAACGTTACCAGGATCTCGATACGGGAACGCTGGCCGCGATCACGGCTTCTTCCTTCATCAATTCATACGCTGACATACAAGTAACCTGGAGCAGCGTTACCGGGGCGGAGGAATATGACCTGGAATACACCTTTGTAGACAACTACGACGGCGACGGGGGCACACTTTCCGTGTCGGATCTCGCCTGTGATTTTGAACACAATGCCTCCAGGGTTACGGTCAAGGGAAATTCCTACACCTTCAGCAACGTTTTTGAGCAGGGCCATGTGGTGTTCCGCGTGAGGCCCGCCTCCTATATCGGCGCGAATTTTACCTACCGGGTGGTGGGTAAATGGTCGAATCACGGGTATGATCCCGAGCTGGATAATTACAACAGCTACGAGCGGATAGCCACTACACAGCTTGAATCCACGTTGAACTGGCAATATGTCAATACCTTTTCGGAATGGGGGAAAAGAAAGGAGCTGATCTCTTTTATGGATGGCTCATTCCGTGACCGTCAGAGTGTTACCCGCATTTCCAGCGATACCACGGTGATCATCGGGGAAATGATCTACGACTACCAGGGAAGACCTGCTTTGCAGGTGCTGCCTGTTCCCCATGATAATGTCCGGGTTAAGTATTACCCCGACTTCAATATGGACAGTATCAGCGGCGACAATTACGAAGCCGTTCACTTCGATACCGGTCTTTGTACCACCATTCCCCACCCGATGAAAACTACTTCCGGGGCCAACAACTACTATTCTTCCACCAATGAGTTCCTCAGCTTGTCGAACCACTGGCTGCAGGATCATAATCCCTATATCCCGGAAGCAGACGGCTATGCATTTGTAAGGACGATCTATACGGATGACAACAGTGGTCGTGTGGCGGTTCAATCCGGAGTAGGGAAAACCCATTCCATTGGCGAAGGCCATGAAACCCGCTATTACTATGGCACTCCGTACCAGGAAGAACTGGATCGGTTATTCGGAAATAATGTGGGTTTTGCCAAACACTACCAGAAGCAGATGGTGGTGGATCCCAACGGACAGGTCAGCGTGTCGTACACCGACCTTTCCGGAAAGGTGATTGCCACGGCACTGGCGGGGGAGAACCCGGACAATGTTTCCCAGTTGTCCAACAACACCGGACCTTTTGAACTGGAGGTGCAGCTGGTTCCCTATCTGCCCGCCTATCAGCCGGATGCCTATACCACCGAGCTCAGCAAGAAGATTGTGGTGGCTGTTCCCGGTCAGTATAAGCTGGATTATATCCTGGAGCTTACGGGCTTTTCAGATGAATGCATGACGGAATGCTACGAATGCGTCTACGACCTGACGCTGAGTGTTGTTGATGAATGCGGGGCGGAACTGCTTGACGGAGATGACGGTACAGGGGGTATTCAGCCCTTTACCCGGACTCTGAAGCGGGTGGATTCTTCCCATTTCAGCATCAGCTGCCTGAGTTCCGATATTACCTATATAAGCTCTTCCGATGCTTTGCTGGGGGATACCATTACCGTAACCCTGGGTGTGGGAACGTACTACGTCACCAAGACCCTGACGGTTAATGAGGAAGCCGCCAATTACTATGCGGACCGTCACCTGACCGATACCGCCTGTGTTTTGGAAGAACAGGATTTTATCGACTACTATGCGGGCATCAGTGATGATTTCGGGTGCAATGTGAGTTGCGAAGAATGCTCCGACCTGCTTTCCGATTCGCTGGCGTATATCAATACCCGGACGCATCAGTTGGAAGACAACGGGTATACCATTGAGAACCCGGGTACCGGTTATGCCAATGATTTTCTTACGCAGATGCTGGCGGAGGAATACCACCGGAGAAAACTCATTTGCCAGGAGATTTGCACCGGGAGCATTTCTCCCTGTGAGTACATGCGGATTGCCATGGAAGTGGATGTTGCCCCGGGCGGTCAGTACGAGGAGTTTGACGGCGATATCACCCAACACCCCGAATACTGCAAGTACCAGTTCTGCCAGTCGAACGAGCAGGCCTATTATTTCGAGAACATGCTGGATACCATTGTGGATGGAAACAATGCCATCCAATGGGGTTTGCTGGATCCCCTGCTTACCCAGGGCGGAAAGTACCCCACCGGCATTTACGACACCTTCTTTTACGATAACGGAACCTATAAAACCATACTCCTGAATGAACTGGCCGCCATCATTTCGGTGCAGGATTATTACATGGGTGATCATGACCTGAACATCTGGCAAACCTCAATATGGGTAACCAATTATGTGCTGGGACAGGATACCATGCCCTTTTACAGCCCTTATGCCGAAGCCATTGCTACCAATAATGCCTTTGACTTTGACGGAGGCCGTTGCTACATGAAAGACCCTATGCTCTGGGAGGTCTTCCGCGGCTTGTACAAGGTGGCGCGAAGGAATGCGCTGGAGCAGATCATGAACAGTTCAACCTGTTCCACCCTGTCCATACCCACCGGCAAGCAGGTACGTTTCCCCGGAAACTCGGATATCACGGATGAGCTGGGCAGCAACGAAACGGAAATCAGTACCGGGGTTTACGGGGGCTGCCATTACGTTTGTGACAGCATGTCGAATATCTGGATCGAACTGCTGGGGGATTGTGTGAAAGACCACCCGAACAGGGAGGCCATACGCCAGGCTTTGGCTACTTCCTGCCGCAACAACTGCGGGCCGGGAAATCCCATAGGTTCTTCCGACGGTTTTAAGGCTGTCCTGGAAACCTACGGTGTTTACGAAGCAGGCAAATGCGATCCGAGGATCATTTCGACACCGCCTTTGTCTACCAGCTATGACCCGTGGTCGTTGGATTCCAATGATTACCATTGTGCCTGTTCAGACGAGGAAGAACCTTGTCTCTTTATGGATACAGACCCTAACTACAGAAATGCCATCCGCATCCTATATTATCAGTCTCAGGAAATCTATTGCGATACCTTGTGTCTGGAATGCCGGGATATTCAAACAGCACTTATCCCGTTTTTCGAGGAGTTGGGAGATACGCTGGTGGTGTTGGATTCAACAGCCAATTGGCCCATAATTATGACATCCTACCTGAACAATAGACTTCAGGTGAACCACGATTATGAAACGTACCTCGAGTTTATGGCTTCGTGTGTTGGGTTGTCGAATGTCTCTGATGATTCCGTTGTACAGGTATTCCAGGATTTACCTACTCCGGTGGAATACGTTTCAACGCAGTACTATATTGACAGTATTAGGTATGAAATAGAAACCTCAAGTATTGATCAGTACCCTGGGGAAGATTATTTCAGACCTAACCCGGGAATTGCCTATGCATTCCATGATTCGGGCAGGCCGGACCGGATGGATTGGAACTGGGGCACACAACCCGGTTACTCAGGTTTCCAGCCTACTTCTATGAGTTGTAGTGGGACGGTTCTTCTGGATCCCTGTATTTGTGGGGCACTGATGGATAAGATAAAGGATAACCCTGACCTTGCAGACCCCTCTGATCCGGGCTGGTCAGGTGTTTGGACTTGCGGAGGTGTTGACCTGGGTGAGGTAATTCAGGCATGCGCAAGTGCATGGATGAATAAGGAAGGCAAGAATCCTCTGGATATGGATTCGTTGACCTGGGATAAACAAGACTCTATCAATTTGTGGGAAATCGCACGAGCAGACCACTTGTATCTGCCTACCGCGTGCAGGACGGTCCTGCAATGTGATGACTGCAATTCGTTGGACCCACCTCCGGGGCCACCTATTTATATTCCTTCGGGTGGAGGTGGAGGTACTTGGTACATTCATACTACTTCCCCTCCTGAAGTGACCTATACACCCTATTTGCCCTGCGATTCCATACTTTCCAGATTAGACTCGTTTATATCAGCCAACAGGGCGTTAATGAGTTTGAAGCCCATTCCGGATGATGTGATTGAATTGGCGGCCAACTATATTGATTCCATATACGCAGGAGAACCTTACTATCGGCAAAAAACCCAATATGATCCGGATGATGATCTGGAGTATAGAAAGAGCAGGTTACTAGCGGAAGTTCAGCGCTGTACTGCACCTCCGTTCGACATAGACCCTTGTTATTACGCACATCCATCGGCTGATACAGTGAGGGCATACTTTGCCTGCGACAGCCTGTGTGTTCGGGAAAATGACCTGCCGCCTCTTGTCAGAGAATGGCTGAGGCAGGAAACATGGTTAATTAAAACCCCTTCACCTTTGGCCTTTTTGAGTCCCGGAAGGTCTAATCTCTTGGTGACCAATGGGCACGGTTTGTACGATAAAGGGGTGGATGCCTATTACAATACGGAGTTGTATTTGGGCGGAAGCCCGGATGCTTTGCTGCATACTTATAAAAGGGGTATGGGTTTCAGAGGTCCGGGACCTAAGAAGTTTACTATCAGTGATGGTACAGACTCGGTTCAGCTGACTTTATCCTTTTACGCCCCAGATGAGAAACTTAGCCTGATAAACCGGATACGAGGAATTGTATCTATTAAGCCGTATAAAATCTTACCCTGCGACAATACAATGAGTTTCCTATTGGAAGTATTGGTTGAGGACAAGGATAAAAACGTGTATCAGCTTCCTATGTTTGGTTCTACGGATGAGTATGAACTGATGGATTTTTGTGGAGTAAAACCAAAACTTTGCGGAAGACAAAAAACGGCCAACTTCCACCTCGAACCTGCTTCTCCTTGCCTGGTGGATGTGGACCTGATCCACGAAGCCTTCGCGAAGCGCATGTATCAGAAATACGCCGATTCGGTTCGCCGTAATTTTATCCATCATTACAAAACACAATGTATTCAGCAGGCAATACCCACTGAGTCGCTTACCATGCGGTTCTTCCAGAATGAATACCACTATACCCTGTACTATTATGACCTGGCCGGAAACCTCATTCAGACCGTTCCACCGGAAGGAGTGAACTTCGCCAGTCCCGGGGAGGTCACCCAGAGCGATTTTTTCCGTAAGGGTCTTTATGGAAGTCCGCATTACGCGGAGCACGACCTTACCACCACCTACCAGTACAATGCCCTCAATGAGCTGAAATGGCAGAACACCCCGGATGGCGGGGTCAGCGATTTCTGGTACGACCGGCTCGGAAGACTGGTAATTTCACGGAATGCCAAGCAGAAGGCTTACGCCAACCCTACATACAGCTATACGCGCTACGATGTGCTCGGCAGGATTTCGGAAGTGGGAGAGGTGTATAAGGCCGGCGCCGGCGATACCATGTCCTTTACCCTGGCCTTCGGGTCTTCGCTGAATACCTGGATCAGCACCGGTACCCGGTCGCAGATCACCAATACGTATTACGACGAAGCGGCATTTGCGATTTCGTATAATGGGTTCAGCCAGAATTACCTGAGAAACCGGGTGTCATCCACCACGTATATGGCAGCCGGGGGTGCGGCAAGTTACCAGAGCGCCGTGCATTACGATTACGATGTACACGGGAATGTCAAAGCCATGGTAAGGGAGGTGCCCGGACTGGATTCCATCTTCGAAGACTTTAAGGTCATCCGTTACGAATACGAACTGATCAGCGGCAATGTGCTGCAGGTGTTGTATCAGCAGGACAGCCTCGACCGCTTTTTCCATAAGTACACCTACGATGCCGACAACCGCGTTACGGCAGTCTATACCTCCCGGGATCAGGTTCATTGGGACCGTGATGCCCGTTACACCTATTACCTGCATGGGCCAATGGCCCGGACGGAACTCGGCGAGCTTCGGGTGCAGGGGATGGATTATGCCTATACCCTGCATGGCTGGCTGAAGGGAGTGAACTCGGAACGCCTGAAGACGAGTCACGATATTGGCAAGGACGGAAATACCGGGTCGGTTAACCAATGGGTCTGCCGCGACGTGTTCGGGTTTGGCCTGGGTTATTATACCGGCGATTATTCCGATATCGGCGGAGTTGCGCAGGGCACGCATTTTATCATCGACCAGAGCGGATCGACCATGCGTCCGGATGCACAGTCGCTGTATAACGGCAATATTTCTTCCATGGTTACTGCGATTGGTAAGCTGATGAGCGGTAGCCTGCCCTTTGGCAGGAGCTTCCGGTACGACCAGCTGAACCGGATCATCAGTTCCGACGCCTACGCCAATGCGGATACCGTAGACAACGAGTGGAGCAGCAGCGGGGCAGCCCTTTCTCAGTACGCGACCGACTATACCTACGATGCCAACGGGAATATCCTAACCCTGCAACGGAATGGCAAGGCCGGGCTTACCTCTATGGATAACCTCACCTATCACTATTATGCGGGCACCAACCGGCTGGAGTATGTAGACGATGCGGTGAGCAGTGGGAATTACGGTATCGATATCGACGATCAGTGGACCGGCAACTATACCTACGATGCGATCGGCAACCTTGTTTCCGATTCTTCGGAGCAGATTGAGGAAATCACCTGGACCGTTTACGGGAAGATCCGTTCCATCTCGCGGGTATCGGGCAGTAGCAAACCCGACCTGGAATTTGAGTATTCTCCGGACGGGTACCGGAGTGCGAAGCATGTGACGGACCCCACAACCGGCTTTACCACCAGTACCTGGTACGTGCGGGACGCCAGCGGTAACATCATGGCCACCTATGAGAAGTCGGAATATACGGGCCTGGATACGAACCTGTTTACCTTCGAGGAGTTAAACAGCCTGGTGCTTGCAGACTGGGGCGCGCATGTGTTTTCGCGGTTTGTCACCGAAGAACTCTACCTGCAAAATGAGCTCACCTCGGGGCAGTATGACGATATGCGTACCTACCTGACCACTTACAATTTGGAAGAGACGCTGTTGAAGATGAATGATCCCTGGTCGGTATTGCAAGGTAACCCCACCCTGCGGAATGACGTGTTGAGTAGCTACAGCATCTCGGATTTTACGGATGCGATGATTGGCTATTACGGTTCGGAGCAGGATTTTGTGGTCAACGCAATGCTTCCGAACTGCGGCCAGTTCTTTATTTCCTATTTGTTACAGAATTATAATAACAGCTCATTTTTGGAATACATGCTGAGTCAGTTTTCGACAGAAGCGAATGTGCTTTGGGGGACTTATGGCTGGGGCGGCATGTACCCGGGGGATGCTGCTGCGGCAGCTCATTTCACTTCGGCTTCGGTACCCCAGTTCCAGGATGATTTTGCTTTGATCCTGATGAGTAATGGTCATGGTTCAGATTTTATCTCCCAGTTTGTGAGTTATTATGGCGGCGGAACCCTGTTAAGCGACATACAGTCGTATGCGGGTACAAAGGGTTGTGCATACGGAACGCTTGGGGATCAGACATTCAGCATTTTGGATCTGTATGACCGGAATTTGTTGTGGGACTACATGATTATGAATAGCAGCACGAATTCGTTGGTGAATCAGTTGTCGTTTTATGATCCGGCAGCCTTCGTACAGAGCTATCTGGAGCTGAACTCGGGTTCTGTGGACGATTTGATGCAGAACAGCACAAACGGGGGCTATCACGTGACGGATTACCTGAATGCGATTCTGAATTACCCTTCATTCGGGGTATCGTATTACGAGAACATCGTAAACCAGCTGATGAGCCTGGGTTATGTAGGCGGCGGCTGGAATTATACCGCGCAGGAGCACCACCTGTACGGATCTTCGAGGGTGGGGGTACACCGTACCGACTTGTTGTTACGCACGCGCTTTGCTGCCGGGGATATTTCCGTAACTTCGGAGGACATGGAATACACCTCCCTGTACCGGGGCAAACGGCATTACGAGCTGAGCAATCACTTAGGAAATGTTCAGGTTATAGTGTCGGATAAGCGTATCTCGGTCTGTGACGAGTACCTGGCTGTGGATTATTTCGAGGCCGAAGTGCTTGCCGCCATGGATTACTACCCCTTCGGCATGATGATGCCCGACAGGCAGTGGTATGCCAATAGTGACTCTTCTGCTTATAGGTTTGGGTTTAATGGAAAAGAAATAGACCGGGAACATGGAGGGGTAGGCAATGTGTACGATTATGGATTCCGTATCTACAATCCGGCACTTGGGAAGTTTTTAAGTGTAGATCCACTTACATCAACGTATCCATTTTTTACCCCCTATCAGTTTGCAAGTAATTCTCCAATTGCCTGCAATGATATTGATGGTCTTGAAGCAGTACCCGCTAATGAAATCTGGGATATTGAACAGGTCCCAGTTCATTCGATTACTCTCAATGATATGTCAAATTATTATACCGCAAATATCGATGGAACGCCTTATGAAATATACCGTATTAACGAGGGGGCTAATAAGGGTAACTATTATGCTCGAGCATACCTTGGAACGGATGAGAATGGAAACAGGATGTATGAATGGAGATATATAATTGGTGCTGATCGTATTAATGAATATACTGGAGAAAATGCTAAGCAAGAATCAATAGATGTGGGAGGCCCCGTCTATAATGCTTATAGCTGGGGCATTTTTTTAGGCTCATTCAAATACGTAAAATATGAATGTCCAGACATGAGAGACTTTGATTATGAACAGTATTATAAGGATGTTTGGACTAATCCCTATATAGTTACTGCAAACGCTCACTTTACCATTAGTTCCCTTCCCAAGGGACCTCGACAAATGCCAGAATCTGTTGGCGTGGGAGTGAGTGGTACAAGAATAAGTCAAACTCATGTTGCCAATATTCTTCGGGTAACTGGAAACGAGGAGGTGATAACATTGTATAGGGCTGTTTCTGGGACTGAAGGTAGCACAGGGTTGTATTTGACAACTAGTTTGGAGTATGCAAAGCAATATGGACAGAATGTTATTAAAATAGAGGTTTCAAAAGCTGGGTTTATGTACCTAGTTAATGAAGGGTTAATAGACATAAAAACTGGAATGATGGTTGGCGGGACAGAATATTTCCCTGAATACCTAATTTCCAATCAAAATTTAGTTAAAGAAGTTCTAAAACATCAAGTACAATGAGAGAGTTTTGCTGCGAAAAATTTAAATCGTATTACGATTCACCCACTGACCGGATTGTGTTTCCAAGGATTGTAATACTGAAAGATACTGGTCACAAGTCCCTGTCGTACGGCAGTTTTAGGGTGTTATTTGTTTGTGGAAATCAACTAAGTCCTCCTCCATTTATTAATATTCGTTATTGCCCATTTTGTGGTGAGGATGCTTTAATTTATTATAGTGATAATAGCTATATAAATGAGCAATATAGTAGTATCTTTAAGTGACTTGATCTCTTGAAATCAGTGCGCTGCACAATGTGCGGTAAAAGCATAGACCGTGTGTTAGAATATGGGCCATTTACTGAAAAACAAATCGTTGCGAAAATCTACAGACTCTGAAGGACATCTTCCGGAAGATAGGCATTCACTCCACCTAAGCCCAATCCCGAATTGCTTCACTCCTTCGATAGTGCTCAGGACAAGTCTCGGAACCTTTGGCACAAAAGCTTGTCAGCTTATACTGAATTTGGATTGAGGAATTTCTGTATAACGCACGACTAATGAGCA
>CAXPEB010000016.1:0-7758 GCA_964215915.1 Bacteroidia bacterium | reverse complement strand
CTACACGACGCTCTTCCGATCTTCTCAATTTCAGAAATCGTTATTTTTACGTAACGTAATTTGAAATCAGTATGACTTCCATCCTAAAAAAACTGCTTAGGATTTTACTGTTCACCGTATTAAACATTGGGCTCATTGTGGCTGCATTCTGGTTTTATGTCCAGTTCAGCTACCCTTTGGAAAGCCGGTTATTGTATGACTCCGGGTTGGAAACCTTTGCCTTTGTACTCGGCCCTGTCATTGTTGTGCTTGGCATGGCTTTGAGCCGCAAATTCAGGCTTGTTGCCCCTGGGTCTGTTGCTATTGGCTTCTCCCTGCTCCTCTTCCTGATCTATTTCCTTAATGCACACTATGGTAAAAAAGGAGAATACCTCAGCTACCGCCTGGTTTCCGCAGAATGGAGTAAAGCAGGTTGCGAGATGTCGGTGGATTTCTCCAATTTCCGAATTAACAAAGACATTGAAGTTCCTCAGGAAAAATGCCTGAATGTTGACAGTGTATTGGTGAGGATAGATCGGGGATTTTTCGGGTTCCGCCTAATTACGACAGATTTACGTATCGTAGAAAAAACCAATTGTGAAATACCGCTTTTGGACACGACGGAAAATCCGGAAGACTATTATTTCAATATGGCCGGTGTTCTTGCTCATAACCGGTGTTACGAACAGGCCATAACCGCTTATTCCCAATGCCTGGAAATCAATCAACACCATGGAGATGCCCATTACCACCGGGGACTGATGTACCTGGCCAGGGAGGATTACGAACGCGCCAAGGAAGATTTTGTAATTACTGCGGCCATTGAACTGGCTTCAATGGAAGAGCATCAATTTGAGGAATTGCGGTTTCTTAGGCTCGATTCGCTGTCGCATGTCATACTGAAAGAAGTTGAAGATAAGAACTACGAAAACCTTCAAGAGTCGGTTGGGTTACTGAGCCGCGCGCGCAACCTTGAGATCTATACCTACCGTATCTTATACTGTATGAATAAAATCAAGGAAAGGAAACAGGGCTTAAGTTATTCCCTGCACAGGTAGATGCGGATCTCCTGCTAAACTTTTATTGGTGGTGGCCAGCGTTTATTGGCCGGTAGCCCCGGACTGAAAGAGTTCTTCCTGGGTTTGCGATGGTATTACTGGTGGAGAGTCCCCGGACTGAAGTCGGGTAAGAGTTCTTCCTGGGTTTGCGATGGTATTACCGGTAGAGAATCCTCGGACTGAAGTCCGGGTAAGAGTTCTTCCTGGGTTCGCGATGGTATTACCGATGGAGAGTCCCCGGACTGAAGTCCCGGGTAAGAGTTCTTCCTGGGTTTGCGATGGTATTACTGGTGGAGAGTCCCCGGACTGAAGTCTGGGGTAAGGGTTTTTCCTGGGTTTGCGATGGTATTACCGGTAGAGAACCCCCGGACTGAAGTCCGGGGTAAGAGTTCTTCCTGGGTTTGCGATGGTATTATTGGTAGAGAATCCCCGGAATAAAGTCCGGGGTAAGTCTCGATACTTTTCCCGGTAATAAGGAGATTTTTACCCGCAGTTTATTCCCCTTTGGGGTTGTTTAATTGTACACCTTACCCAGCAGGGCGCCGTCTTTAACGGTGGGGTGCCAGTTTTCGTAGGTATCAATCTTGTTATTGACTTTTTTATAGATCAGGGAGCGATTTAGCTGATCGGTATGGGTACATCCTGCTGCTGCAAACAATTCCAGGAAGCCGTCGAGGGTCCGTTGCTGGTAATTGCGTACCCGCTGCCATTTATCGGATACCACCAATCCACGCACCAGACTGGGATCATGGGTGGTTACACCTGTGGGACAACGGTTGGTATCGCATTTCAAGGCTTGGATACAGCCCAGGGCCATCATCATTCCCCGGGCAGAATTGCATACATCGGCTCCAATACAAAGGGCTTTGAATATGTCAAAGGCCGTGATGATCTTGGTGGCTGTAATAACCGGTATGTCTTTTTTCAGTCCGTAGCCGTTTAAGGTATCCACCACGAAGATCAGCGCATCTTCCCAGGGCATTCCCACATAATTGGAGAAATCGATCGGGGCGGCACCTGTTCCTCCCTCCGCACCGTCAATCGTGATAAAGTCAGGTTTGATACCACTATTAACCATAGCCACACAGAGATCGGTAAATTCCTTTTTGCTGCCTATGCTCATTTTGAAACCCACGGGCCGGTAATCGGAAAGCTCCCGGAGTTCCTGCACAAAATTCAACAAACCATAAGCGTCTTTAAAAGCAGAATGCCCGGGAGGCGACAATACCGTGGTATGGGGGGTTAGTCCCCGTATAGCCGCAATCTCCTGTGTATTTTTACTGGCAGGAAGCACGCCCCCATGGCCGGGTTTAGCTCCCTGGGAAAGCTTGATTTCAATCATCTTCACTTCCGGTAAAGAAACCGTTTCTCTGAATTTCTCAGGGGAAAATCTACCTTCCTCATTCCGACATCCGAAATAACCGGTGCCAACCTGGTAAACCAGGTCTCCACCCTGGCGGTGATAGGGAGAGATCCCACCTTCTCCGGTATCATGAAAGAAGCCCCCTTCCCTGGCCCCGATATTCAAAGCCTGTATTGCATTTTTGCTAAGCGCACCGTAGCTCATGGCAGAAATATTCAGCAATGCCGATTCATACTTCTGTTTGCACGACTTACCCCCAATCATAATCCGAGGGGGGATTTCTGGTTTTGCCGCCGGGTACATGCTATGCTGCATCCATCTGAACCCCTCTTCGTTGACGTCGAGTTCCGTACCAAATGGGTGTGTATCGGTTACCAGCTTAGCTCTTTGATAAATATAAGCTCTATGGTTTCGGTCTATAGGTTTGCCTTGGGTGTTATTCTCTATAAAATACTGATGTAATTCCGGACTGATCATCTCCAACAGGTAGCGCATATGCCCGATTACCGGATAATTTCTCAGAATGGTGTGTTGTTTCTGTTTCAGGTCATAAATGCCCAGGATAAAAATCAGCAGGGCCAGGGCAATAAAACCATACAAAGGCCACACGACGGTGCAAACCACCAGGGTTACGATACCCAGCAGGATAAAGGTAAATCGGATCGCTTCTCTCATATCGATGGGCACCGACGCTTTATGCCTTCCCGGTATGGGATCCTTTCGATGCCGAATCCGGGCTACTCGGCCAACGCCGGTATGCCGAAATTAGGGAAACCGGGCGGTAATGCCCAGTATCGCCCTAAAAAAGAAGTCTCCGGGCTATTCCATTTGTATGCGGTATTGCAAGCCCAGCAAAAGACTTCCATTACGGGTGTAAATGTCCGTTCCACCCTCCTGTGAAGTTAAGTTCGTCAACCCGAATGCAGAACGCCATTCCACACTCCCTTCCAATGCTCCATACAAGGGTATGCGGACTCCTGCCCCCAGGTTAATACCTAAGTCCCAGTTTTTTAACCCGTCCAAATCAGATACCTGCTCGCTGCGGTCAGAGTACCGGTAACTCTTTGTCTCAGCTTTTAACAGGTAAGACGCTTAGGGTCCCGCATTGGCAAAACACCGTAGTCGTAAAAAGGAGAATTCATACCGGGCGAGAACAGGCATCCCCAGATAATGCAGGTTGTTATGAATCCGGGTGCAGTGAGTGGCACTATCCTGCGGATAGGTAACCGCGTACAGGCCACCGTTTCCGTTCTGGGTATACAGAACTGCTGTTTTTAAGGAAAACCCTTTTGTCCCGATAGGTATTTGCAGGGAAACCCCGGAAACAACGGAAAATTGCGGGTCAAACTGAATGGGAATATCCCTGCCGTAATGAATCTGGCGGTACCCCAGTCCGGCTTCGATACCCGGAATAAGACGCTGAGCATGAAGTTGTGCGCTGATAATAAACAACGCGGAGAAAAGAAGAATTGATTTTACTGGTTTCATGGTAGCGCTTTTGCCATACACAGGTCTTATCTGCCAGTAAAACGGATCACCCGCCTGCTTCGTACAACTCCGTACGAAATTCCGACAAACAGATTATTACATATAGTTTCCGGAAGATTTAAGGCGATTGTCGGAATCCCGACAAAATAGCGATGATCTCGGGACGCCCCACTATACGGGCATATTCCAGCGGTGTTCTTCCCTTACAGTCCTGTGCATCCGGTGAAGCCCCCTCTTCCAGTAACCGATTGACCATATAGCCCGTTCCCTGACTACAAGCATAATGCAGCATGGTCCTGGAACAGCAATCCTCACAGGGATTATTCAGTTCAGCTCCTCTTTCTAACAATTGGTCAAACAAGTATGTCCCTTCAAGGGTATCTACAAGCAGAATGGCACTGCGTAAGGCACTGGCACCATGCTTCCCCACATAGTTGATATTTGCACCATGCTCCAGAAGGAGTTGCGTGATTTCAGGAGACCAGAACACCTCTGAAACTGAAATCAGAAGGGGTACTTCCTTGTGTCTATTGGGAATATTGGGATCCGCTCCACTTTCCAGCAGCACTCTCACCATGGCTGTCTTCTGCTTTCTGCAGGCATAAAGTAGCAGGGTTTCCTTGCCTCGAAGGGTCCGGTTCAAGTCGAGTCCTTCGGAGATCAATACCTTCATGGACTGGGTGTCATTTTCCCGTATTAACCGTCGAAGGGTAGATTTTTTTGCCTGTGCCTGAACTCCTGCAGGTAATAGTAACAGAATAAGTACCGATAGGAACAGGCTTTTGGAAAGGGATGAAAGCATAACCCCAAGTTAACGATTTACCCGAGGCTTTGTTATTCGCTTATTGCCTTGAGTATGGAAGGGCCTCCCCCAACAAGTACCTCTTATCTGTTCCTTAGCCTAGAAAGGGTTGTAACCTTATTTGAGAGGGTCTCCCCCGGGCTGAAGCCCGGGGTAACTCTTATCTGTTCCCTGACTTAGAAGGGGGAACCTTATTTGAGAGGGGCTCCCCCGGGTTGAAGCCCGGGGTAACTCCAGGTGTGCCTTATTTGTAGACAGGGAGGGATTCGGTCCGGCAGAAAAGTGTCGTTGCCTACATACCTTTATCCGCTTTCAGGGCGTGCTTATATGGCGGGGAATCCATAAAAAAACCGGCTCCAAATCGGAGCCGGCTAATTATTACTTGAATCCAACAGATGATTATTCTGTCGGGGTATCCTTAGGCTTTTTATTATTACCCTTTTTGATCTTGAATTTGAGTTCCTGTCCGTCCTTATCCAGGGTGGCTTCCAGGGTGTCTCCTTCTTCAATATCGGATTTGAGTATTTCTTCCGCCATTGGGTCTTCCAGGTATTTTTGTATCGCCCGGTTAAGCGGACGAGCCCCAAACTCAGGGTCAAACCCTTTTTCAGCCAGGAACTCTTTGGCGGCTTTGTTAAGCTTAATATGATAACCGAGTGCCTCAATACGATTCTCCAGCTTTTCTACCGCCAGATCCAGTATCTGCATGATATCTTCTTTCTTAAGCGGATTGAAGACCACCACATCATCGATACGGTTCAGGAATTCAGGTGAGAAGAACCGTTTCAAAGCTGTTTCGATTACGGACTTGCTGTGTTGATCGCTGCCGGTTTGTTTAGCGGTTGTACTGAATCCCACTCCTTGCCCGAAATCCTTAAGCTGACGGGAGCCGATGTTGGAAGTCATCAGGATGATGGTATTCCGGAAGTCCACCCGACGGCCAAGGCTATCGGTAATAAAACCTTCGTCAAGCACTTGCAGCAGGATGTTGAAAACATCGGGGTGCGCTTTTTCGATCTCATCCAGCAATACCACTGAATATGGCTTTCTCCGCACTTTTTCGGTAAGCTGACCGCCTTCTTCATACCCTACGTATCCCGGAGGCGCTCCTACCAGCCTGGAAACCGCAAACTTCTCCATGTATTCGCTCATATCAATACGGATCATGGCATCGTCACTGTCAAACAGATAGCGGCTTAAGGCTTTGGCTAACTCCGTTTTACCCACCCCGGTAGGCCCCAGGAAAACAAAGGAACCGATAGGCCGGTTGGGGTCTTTCAGTCCGGCACGGGTACGCTGAATGGCTTTGGTAAGTTTCTGAATTGCGGCTTCCTGTCCGATCACCTTGCCTTGCAGCTCGGTAGCCATATGCAGCAAACGGTGACCTTCGCCCTGTGCAATTCGTTTTGCGGGAACCCCGGTAATCATGGCAACCACCTCAGCTACATTTTCTTCCGTTACGGTATAACGCAGGTTACGGGTATCTTCCTCCCACCGTTGTTTTTCCGTTTCCAGTTCTTCGAGCAGGTGTTTTTCCTTATCCCGTAGTTTGGCCGCTTCTTCATACTTCTGGCTTTTTACCACATTGTTCTTTTCCTGTTTGATCTCTTCGATCTTTTTCTCCAGTTCCAGAATGACATCCGGAACATGAATATTGGTCAGGTGAACGCGGGCTCCGGCTTCATCCATAACGTCAATGGCTTTGTCCGGAAGGAAGCGATCGGTCATATAGCGGTTACTCAGAGTCACACAAGACTGGATAGCCTCCGGAGTATACGTCACCCCGTGGTGCTCTTCGTATTTCGCTTTGATATTATTCAGAATCTCCTCGGTCTCTTCAGGAGAAGTCGGCTCCACCATTACCGGCTGGAAGCGTCTTTCAAGAGCTCCGTCTTTTTCAATATACTGGCGGTACTCATCCAGGGTAGTCGCTCCGATACATTGCACCTCTCCGCGGGCAAGGGCCGGTTTGAACATATTGGAGGCATCCAGCGAACCGGAGGCACCACCGGCACCTACAATGGTATGGATCTCATCAATGAACAGAATGACATCGGGTGATTTTTCCAGCTCGTTCATCACGGCTTTCATCCGTTCCTCAAACTGTCCGCGGTATTTGGTGCCCGCTACCAAAGAAGCAAGGTCCAGGGTCACTACGCGTTTGTTAAACAATACCCTGGAAACTTTGCGTTGTATGATTCGCAGTGCAAGTCCTTCTGCAATGGCGGTCTTACCCACACCGGGTTCCCCGATCAGTACCGGGTTGTTCTTTTTACGCCGGCTAAGGATTTGTGAAACGCGTTCTATCTCTTTTTCACGGCCTACGATCGGGTCAAGTTTACCTTCTTCTGCGGCACGCGTCAGATCACGCCCGAAATTATCAAGCACCGGGGTTTTGGACCGGGCATCTCCCTTGCGGGATTCCTGGGAACGTTTTTCCTCTCGGTAAAAATCTTCCGGGGAATCCGTGGGCATTTCACTACGGATTTCACTGATATTATTCTCAAGAGCCGATTTGAACACGTCATAAGTAACGGCGTATTGGCTCAGTATCTGGGAGGCAATATTCTCCTCATCACGAAGGATGGAGAGGAGCAGGTGTTCCGTACCAATGATATCGGCTTTAAAGATCTTAGCTTCCAGGTAGGTAATCTTGAGTGCCTTTTCAGCCTGTTTGGTAAGCGGTATATTGATCAGGTTACCGGTAATTCCGGCAGTTCCCTTGATAGCATCTTCCACCGATTTTTTCAGGCGGATGATGTCCGTGTCCAGCTGCTTCAATGCCTGGAGAGCCTTTCCTTCCCCCTCGCGTATGATACCCAGCAGCAGGTGCTCGGTACCAATATAATCATGACCCAGGCGGATAGCTTCTTCCTTGCTGTATTGAATGACCTCCTTGACCCTGGGTGAAAATTTGGCTTCCATGTAATTCCTTTCTTCTTCTAATTTCAAATATAACTTTTAAGCTACCGTAAAGTCCAACGTTTCGTCGGGAAGCTTGTTGTGGATTAACACAAGTATTGTACTAAACTGTAAACAAAAAGATCGGAACACACGTCTGAACTCCA
>CAXPEB010000015.1:0-17025 GCA_964215915.1 Bacteroidia bacterium | reverse complement strand
CTTATGAAAACAACCTTGAAAAAAACGACCGTATTGCTGTGTATGACCATTGGCTTCCTGCTTGGAAAGCAGGAGCTGGCTGCCCGCGACACCTATGCTATTTTTAATATCGATGTACAGGGCACCTCTGTCCTGGAACCCAAACAACTGGGGAATGTTCTGAGAATGCATTTTGAGAAGCTGGATAGCTTTGAGGTGATCGACCGTTATGAAATGAATATCCTGTATGAATCCATGGGAAGCACCCGGCTGGCTACCTGTTATTCGAAAAGCTGCCTGGCCGAGATCGGAGAGAAACTCAAAGTCGATTATGTCATCAGCGGTTCACTGGATGCGGTAGGTGAAGCCTGGATCATAACCCTTCGTCGCCTGAAGGTTGAATCGGGCGAGATTGATAAGGTAGTGGTTCGCGAATACCTGGTGAATCCGGCTCAGATCAGTAATATCCTGTATATGGCCATGAATGAAATCCTTTCCCGTTCCAACAACGATATCCTCTTCAAAAGCCTGACCCGCAAGGATGCTCTTGACAATGCCATCAATAACCCGTACCATCCCCGTTTGCGGGCGGATGGCCCGAGGCTGGGGGTCTCGTTTGTTACCGGAGATGCCGCCAGTGTGTTGGCGCGTCCTGAAGCTCAGGGTGGGTTCAATGCCTATCCCTGGACCTTTCACTTCGGGTATCAGTTTGAGAAACAGTACCTCAACTCCGGAAATTTCCAGGCGTTGTTTGAATTTATTCCATTGGTTTCTGGCATGGAACAGGGCCGTTTGGCCTTCAGCTTTTCCCTGCTTAACGGTATCCGTGGAAACCGCCACGGCTGGGAATTTGCCTTTGGTCCAAGTGTAGGGTTCACCCAGATAGCCAAAGTAGCACAAGACCGGGAAGGCAATTGGCTGACTCAGAAACTCTGGGAAGAGAAATACCCGAATATTCAACCGGCCGGGGGCTATACCCGTCAGCTCGACAGCCGGGGCAAAGTGGAGCTCGACCCTTATTTCATCCTGGCAGCCGGAAAAACCTTCCGTTCCGGTACCATGAACATTCCGGTAAACGTCTTTCTGATCCCCAAACGCAGTGATTTTCGTTTCGGGATATCCATGGGCTACAATGCCCGCAAACAATGAGAAGTGTCGTTTGAGTGATTGGGTTCAATAGCAGAAAAGCCGGCAATTGCCGGCTTTTCCTTTTGTTCCAATGACTAACCCAAATCGGGTGACCAAACCCTTTAAGACGTATGAAAGATTAGTTGACTTTTAAACGTAGTTCTGGACAAAGGGGTTGGATCAATTGGAAATTTTCTGGAAGCGGTAGATGGATTGACTTCCTTCTCCGGTAAGACGGAGTATATAGGTGCCATTCTCCAGGCTACCCAGATCGAGGTAATCCATGTTTTGCGGGTTAACCTTGCGGGTAATCAGGGATTTTCCATCCAGGCTCAACACTTCAACCGCCACTTCGTTACCGGCCAGTTCCGACCACTCGATAAAGAGCTTGTCGTTCACCGGATTCGGGTAGATGCCTTTGGAGGCAGCAGGAAGCGGGCTAACACTGTTTAGGGTGGATACGTATTCCTTGTTTACCTCAAAGTTGCGACCGTCCACAGAGGGTTCGTCGCTGGTGAGGGTGACGAAATGGATGTCGGAAGGTTTGCCGGCGATTTCCACTACCACGCGGTAACTGCCCAGAGCCAGGTTATCGAATTCATAACGTCCGGCTGCTCCTGACATGGTAAAGGCTACCGGATTGCCCTGGTCGTCGTAAAGCAAGACTTCGATATCTGCCAGAGCATCTCCGTTCTTATTCGCTCCCTGCGAAATGTAGCCGCCGATAAAACCAGGTCCGCCCGGGTTGGTTCCGGCGATCAGGTTGATTCCTGCATAAATCCAATTGCTACCGCCGCTTAGGAAGAGTTCCGTTGCACCAGACCAGCTTACGCTGCTGTCGTGGTAACAGGGCAGATAATCGCTGTACAGGGAGGATCCGGGCAGCAGAGCAGCTTTAACCATGTAGCGCGGGTTGTAATCGCAAACGTTGAAAAAGTAGTATCCGGTATCGGTATCGTATACGGTTACCGAATCGATACCAGTAAGGGTGCCTGCAGCAGAATCATACTCAATGAGGTATACTCGGAGAGAGTCATAATCCGAACGGTACACGCCCGCGAAAGAAACCCTTCCGTTGATATAGCCCGGGCCATAATAGGTCCCACAACTGTTTACATTAAGGTAGAGATTGTCCCAGCAAACCGCAGTGCCTACGGAGTCCAGGACATCCAGCTGCACCAGATAACTTCCCTGACCGGGAGCCGTCCAGGTGAAAGCATTTTGAGTGGATACTACATTGCCGGCAATGGTCCATTTGGCTGTGCCGTAACTGGAATCATTCCGGGAGAAGTTAATATCAAAGGGAGTGGAGGAATAGGAGTGGGAAAAGGAAGCGTCGCAATTGGGAGAACTGTTTACCGTGATCACTTTGGTTACGGAATCCTTACAGCCCGGTCCGTGCATATTGAAGTGGACCGTATAGTTATTGGGCTGGTTATAGGTATGCGAGGGGTTCGGGGTTGTTCCGTATGACCCGTCGCCAAAGTCCCAGAATACACTATTGGCATAAGGATAAACCGTTGAAGTGAATACCGCCTGATTGGTAGAGTCAATTACATAACTGAAATCGGCATAACAGGAGTCATACACCGTTATAGGGACGACCACCGAGTCGTAGCAACCGACACTGGTATTATAAAGGATATGGGTTACCAGGTAATTGCCCGCTGTGGAATACTGTGTGCTGACATTGTAACTGCTGCTATTCGATTGCCCGTTGCCGAAATTCCAGGTCTGGTTGTAACCGGAGGGGTAAGACTTAGCATGAAAGCTTCCTTCTTTCAGTTCATTGATAAGGTGGCTGAAAGAGGCATCGCAGTCGTTCGGATTAACACAATTGGTCCGGAAAGTCATTGACAGGCTAATGTCATTGGGTGAAAAGGTGGTGTCGTAAAGCCAGTCGCCATTACAATCCTTAAAGTGAAAAGTAATGGTGTTGTTGCCGGAGTAGTTAGCAGGGATGAAAACCGAATCCTCGAAGTACCCCGGAAATGTCTGGGAATAAACCGTGGAAAACTGCACGCCTGCCGAACTGCTGTCGGCATTTTGTACAGCTACCAGTTCCACATTCTGCAACGGACTGCCATCATAGGCTTTGTAATAGATGTAGAAATTGAGGTAGAACTGGGCACTGGCCCCGACTGCCGTCAGGAACAGGAGCGTAAATAGTAGAACTGTTTTTTTCATAATAAGCTGCGTATTTTTCTATAAGACTATTGAGTGAAAAATTCGTTGCCTAAGTGATTAAAAAAATCCTCTTGTTTGCTTGATGTTAAAGATTGAAAAACAATTAGATAACACTTATTGTTGGTACACGATTACAGGCAAGAATACCGCATGAATAACAGTATAATTTCGTAATGTATTGTGAGCCAGATAATAGGCTCCGTAGTAACAGGGTGCGCGAAGGAGATGAAAGGAGTGTTCCTGAAGTTGTCAGCCACCCCCGGTTTATCGACGAACGGCTACTAAGTATATTTTCTAGCTTTCCATTCTTTGTTTCCCGGAAGCAGGAAGTTCAGGGAACTAAGTAAGGTAATAACGATGCCGTACCCATCATATAGTACCATGTCCCGTACCGACGGTTTTTCCCCAATCAATCGATGAACCCGCACCAGGCTTGCCGATTGCAGGAGCATGCGTGCTACCAAAGCTACAAGGGCAATTTTCCAGTGTAAGAACAACAAGAGAATCATCAGGGGATTGAACAGCCCGTAAAGCAACAGGGTGAGTTTCCAGTAAACCGGGAGTTCCCGTCCGCCTTCCAGCCAGCGCTTTCTTTGACTCAGTAAAACAGGCATATCCGGTACCGGAGCCGAGAAGGAAACAGATTCCCTGTCACAGCGGTTTTTCCAGGAATAACCCCGTTTCAGGATCTCAGTGAACAACTTGAAATCTTCGGTGATGCTGTAGTCGATAGCTTCATAGCCTCCGGTGGCGAAATACGCCTCCCGACTGAACCCCATATTGTTGCCTACTGCGGTGCATGGAATGCCCAACCGGGCTGCCGATTGCAATAAGCCCATAAAATACAGCCAATCGTAGCGCTGCATGGAAGCAAAAAAGCGATCTCCTTCGATCAGTGTGGTTCCGGAAACGACACCGGTTCCCTGCACAAGGTCGAAGACCAGGGCCTTGGCCCAGCTGGGTTTGACGCGGATATCCGCATCGCATACCAGAAAATAATCTCCAGTGGAAGCATGAGCAAGATGTGCCAGTACATTGGCTTTTTTCTCCGCTTTTCCCATTCGGGTATAGATATCCATAAGATGAAACCGGGGCTTCCCCTCAATGAACTCAAGGACCCGTTCAGCCGTGCGGTCTTCACTTTGGTCATTACCAATCCATACTTCCAATTGTCCATCGGGATAGTCAAGCGCTTCCAATGACCGAAGGCAGCGGAGGATGTTTTCTTCTTCGTTCCGGGCGGCTACCCAGATGCTGATTTTTGGCCATACCCAGGGTTCCGGGGCTTTCTTCACCCGGATGAATAAAGCACAAACCGCCAGCACCTGCAGCAGAAAGAATAGGGAGAGATAAATCCAGGCCAGGATCACAATACGGCAAATTGAAAACGATTTCGGGCACAGGCCTCCAGGTATGCCGGAAGCAGGTATTCCAGGTTTTCCCGGGCTTTGATATTATCATGGAACAGTACAATGCTGCCATTGCGGGTGTGATCAACCAGCGTGCGGAGACTTTCCTTACGGTTGAGCCCAGCTTCGTAGTCGCGCGATAAAAGACTCCACATAACCACACGGTAACCGTTACGACGGAGCATTAAAAGCTGGCCGGGACCGATCTTTCCGTATGGCGGCCGGAACAATTCCGAATCCACGAGCAGCCGGCATTCGGCGATATTTTCCAGATACTGTTTGTTGCTTGTAGCCCAACCGCTCAGGTGGTTGAAGGTATGGTTACCGGTGCGGTGCCCGCGGGCAAGGATCTCCCGGTAGGTTTGCGGATACTTGCGTACGTTATCTCCTACGCAAAAAAAAGTAGCCCGCGCATTAAAATGCTCCAGCTGATCCATCACCCAAGGCGTTAGCTCCGGGTGAGGGCCATCGTCGAAAGTAAGGTAAATCCGACGTTCTCCGGAGGCAGGCATATGCCATTTCATCCAGGGATCAAGTAGGCGGAACATTCCGGGTGTAGTGTACCGATACATTATCTCGTTTTATCGAAGACGGAACCAGGATGCATAGCCGAAAGCCTTATTTTGCCGCAAAAGAAAACTTTTGGCATGATCCGGACAAAGATACGTTACTCTGTGCTATTGCTTACCTCTCTGCTGGCAATGCACAGTCATGCCCAGCGCCTGTGGAGCCTGGACGAATGCCTCGATTACGCATTGGAGCATAACCTGAGCCTGAAGCAGCAGGGACTTGTGGTAAAGCAAAATGAGGTGGGTCTTACCGAATCCAAAATGCGCCGACTTCCAAGCCTGAATGCAGGAGCCACCAACTCCTTCAACTTCGGGCGGTCCATCGACCCCTTTACCAATACGTATATACAACAGACTTCGGCCAACGTTCGCTTTAGCCTGTCAACCGGGGTTACCTTGTTCAATGGATTCCAGATCCATAACTCCATCCAACAAAGCCGCCAGCAGTATTTCGCTTCCGAGTTCGACCTGAAAGTGGCCCAGAACAATGTAGGTATGAGTATCGCCAATGCCTTCCTGCAGGTGCTGTTTGCCAAAGAATTGGTGCAGGTGAACACGGAGCAGGTAAAAGCCACTGAAGTGCAACTCGACAGGGCACAGAAATTTTATGAGGCAGGACGTGTGGCAGAATCGAATGTGCTGGAGATGAAAGCCCAGTTGGCCAACGACAACCTGAGCCTCGTCAATGCCCGAAACCAGGAGAAACTGGCCAGGGTGACTTTGTTCCAACTGCTCATGCTGTCTCCCGACAGCAACGACGTGAAGGTGCCCCTGATTGATACCGTACCCGATGCCGGAGTTTACAGCCCCGGACACCTTTATGCCATGTACCAGGAACATTCCTCGGAACTGCGTGCGGCAGAGCATAACCTGGAAGCCAGCAATTATGCCTGGAAGGTGGCACAAGGGGCCTATTACCCAAGGCTGAGCATAGGCGCAGACCTTGGAACGGTATTCTCCAATCAGGCCAAAACACCCATTTACGGGGAGCCGCTTTTCTATCAATCCCTGTATGATGAGAACGGGAGTCTGCTCGGTTATTACCCTGTTTCCAACGTTACCGGCCGGGAACTCACTCCTTTTGGAGAGCAGCTGAACAACAACCTCGGGCAAACCGTAGGGCTTAGCCTAAACATCCCTATCTTCAATAACTACAGCACCAAAGCCAATGTTCAGCGTGCTGAAATCAATTACCAGTCGGCATTGCTCAATAAACAGATCACTCAGAACAATCTGTTGCGCGACATTACCCAGGCCTATACCGAATATGAAGCGGCCAGGGCCAGGTACGAAGCCAGTAAAGCAAGTTACGAGGCACAGTCGGCAAGCTTTGAATATGCCAAAAAACGATTTGCGGAGAATCTGATCTCCCCCGTGGAGTTCCGCATTTTCCAGAACAATTTGCAAAGTGCCCGCTCCAACATGCTGCAGGCACAATACGAACTGCTGTTCCGGTTCAAGATCATCGATTTCTACAAGAACGGAACGGTATATCCACAGGATAATTAATTTTACCACATGGCCGCCAATAAAAACAAAACCTGGCTCTGGATAGGGCTGGCATTCGTACTCATTTTAGTTGTATTGATCGTAGTGGTCAATAAAAGAGAAGACAAGGTCTTTGTTACGGTTGAGAATTCCACCAGCCGCGACATTGTGGAGATGGTAACCGCCAACGGAACCATACAGCCTGAAGTGGAGGTTAAGATCAGCTCGGAAGTTTCCGGAGAGATCATCAACCTCTATGTGAAAGAGGGTGATTCCGTCAAAAAAGGAGACCTCGTTCTGCAGATCAATCCGGATATTTCCGAAAGCAACGTGGAAAGGGCCAAAGCCTCGGTTAACAATGCCCGGGCTAACCTGGCGGCAGCAGAGGCCAGGGTAACGCAGGCCAGAGCGCGTTTGCAGCAGGCCGAACTCAATTACAAGAGAAGCAAAAAACTCTTTGAGGAGAAGGTGGTCCCCTCCTCGGAATTTGAGCAGGTTCGCACCGAATACGAATCGGCCCGGGGTGAGCTCGAGGCAGCAGAACGTGCCGTAGACGCCGCCCGATATACCGTTAAAAGCGTGGAATCTACGCTCAGCGGAGAACAGAAGAACCTCCAGCGGACCAGCATTTTTGCGCCTATGGATGGCATTGTCTCCAAACTCAACGTAGAAAAGGGAGAACGCGTGGTAGGAACCATGCAGATGACGGGTACCGAACTTCTCCGTATTGCGGATTTCAGCACCATGGAACTTAGCGTGGACGTGGGAGAGAGCGACATTATCCGGGTTTCCGTCGGGGATACGGCAGAGATTGAAGTGGATGCCTATGATGACCGCACGTTTATCGGAGTGGTGAAGGAAGTAGCCAACTCCGCCAAAAACCTCGGAGCTACAACGGCCAGTACCGATCAGGTGACCAATTTTGAAGTGAAGATTACGCTGTTGCATAGCTCGTATGATGACCTGCTGGAAAAATATCCGGGCAAGGCATCGCCCTTTCTTCCGGGCATGTCCGGCATGGCCGATATCCGTACCCGCTCTGCCAGACAGGTGGTGAGTGTGCCTATTGAGGCCGTTACCCTTAGGGATGCCGAAGCAGGTGATGACGAGAAGAAGGAGGAAGATGGGAATAACGATGATGACAAAGACGAAGTGGTATTCCTGTTTGAAAACGGTAAGGCCAAAAAGGTGAAGGTGAAAACCGGAGTGCAAGACAGTCGATATATAGAGCTTACGGAAGGTCTGGATACCGGGGTGTTTGTAATTACCGGGCCTTATAATGTAGTTTCGCGCTCACTCAAAGACGGCGACGTCGTCGAGAAGAAGAGCAGAACGGAAATTTTCAAACGTAAGGATTGAAAGTAGCGGTAATAGGAGGAGGAAGTTGGGCCACCGCCCTGGTGAAGCTGATCAGCGACAAAGGCCAGAACGAGAACCTGTCGCTTTCCTGGTGGGTACGCCGCGAGGAAATGGCCCGCCATATACGCGATTTCGGACATAACCCGGACTACCTCAGTTCCGTGCTCCTTCCTACTGCAAAGATGGAAGTGACTACCGACCTGGAGAAGGCAGTAAGGGAAAACGAATTGATCATCCTCGCCATTCCTTCGGCATTTTTGTATGATCAATTGGATGGGCTCCCGGCGGATGCTTTCAAAGGGAAATATGTCGCTTCGGCAATCAAGGGAGTTATCCCGCAGACTTTTGAGGTGGTAGGTGCATTTCTGAAGAATCGCTTCAACATGCCCGAGTCTGACTTGCTGGTGATTGGCGGACCCTGCCATGCTGAAGAAGTGGCCCTGGAGAAGCTTTCTTTCCTCACCATCGCCTCGGGCTCACAGGAATCAGCAGAAAAGCTGGCGTCCATCCTTGAATCCCGCTTCCTCAAAACCACCACCAGCCTGGATTTATATGGCACTGAGTATGCTGCGGTGCTGAAAAATGTGTATGCCATTGCCAGCGGCATCTGCCACGGTCTGGGTTATGGCGATAATTTTCAGGCCGTACTGATGACCTATGCCGTTAAGGAGATGGACTATTTCCTGGAAACGTGCAGCCCGATGCCCCGCGACGTGAACGACCATGTGTACCTGGGCGATTTGCTGGTAACCGCCTATTCACAGTTCAGCCGTAACCGCACCTTCGGTATGATGGTAGGAAAAGGGTACTCCGTGAAGTTTGCCCAGTTGGAGATGAATATGGTGGCCGAAGGCTATTACGCTACCAAATCCATGCATGAAATCTTACTGAAACAGAGTATCAATATGCCAATCCTCGAAACGGTTTACCAGATCCTGTATGAGAGGGCGATCCCCAAAAACGGAATACGCCGGCTGATCGAAACGTTCCGTTAAGTCAAATTCCCGTTAAATTTTCGGATACCGTTGCAGGCGGAAGGAGCGACTCCTAATTTTACCGCATGCGCCGATCCCCTTTCTGGTTAATTCTTCTGCTGCCCCTTCTGGGTTCCTGGGGATTTTATGGCCATCGCAGCATCAACCGGCTGGCGGTGTATACTCTGCCGGCTCCGCTTATCCGCTTCTACAAGCAACACAGCGATTACCTTTCGGAGCACAGTGTGGACCCCGACAAAAGAAGGTATTCGGCTCCGGAAGAAGCACCCCGTCATTACCTGGATGCCGATGCCTGGGAGCAGGAGCTGCCTTTCGATACCATCCCGCATTACTGGAAAGAAGCCGTGGAGAAATGGAGTGAAGACTCATTAAAGGCATATGGAATTGGTCCCTGGCATTTGGAGAAAATGGTTTACCGGCTGCAGAAGGCCTTTGAAAGCAGAGAGACCGAAGCCATACTCAGGCAGAGTGCGGAATTGGGACATTATGCGGCCGACCTCTGTGTGCCGCTTCATGCCACCCTTAACTACAACGGACAGCTTACCGGGCAGAAGGGAATTCACGGATTTTGGGAGTCTCGGTTGCCGGAACTGTACGCCGGTGATTACGACTTTTTCGTGGGGAAAGCACACTATGTAGAGTCTGTCAATGCCCTTATCTGGGAGTGTTTCTCGGAAAGCTTCGCCGCCAAAGATTCCGTACTTGTCCTGGAACGGCAGCTGAGCGCAAATTTTCCGGAAGAGAAAAAATTCACCTTCGAAGAAAAGGGACAAGGACTGGTTAAAGTTTATTCCCCGGAATATTCCCAGGCCTATCATAAAGCCCTGGGTGGAATGGTAGAACGCAGGATGCGCCGTGCCCTGTATCTGGTGGGCTGTTTGTGGTATACCGCCTGGGTAAATGCGGGCTCTCCCGATCTGGAATTCAAGGATCTGCCTGCCTATTCCGACAGCACCCGGCACCCCGATATCCGCAGCGATCAGGAATACGAACGGATGAAAATGATCGGAAGGGAAGAGTAGCAGGCAGGAACGTGCCGCATGACTGCCGGAGTTTTGTGTATAAAATTAGTTGGAATGCAGGTCCCGGCAGGCTAATTTTGGTCGCTTGTTAGACTATACCCTATGAAATTCATTGTTTCCACATCCACCCTTTTGCAGCATCTGCAGACCGTTGCCGGCGTGGTGGTATCGAAGCCCGTAATTCCGATACTTGAAACATTTCTGTTCGATATAAAAGACGGGGAACTGACCGTTTCGGCCACCGACCTGGAGACTTCCATGACTACTTCCATGAAGGTAGAGGCCGACGAAGACGTGACCATCGCGGTTCCTTCCAAGTTGTGTATGGATATCCTGCGGTCCCTTCCGGATCAACCGGTGACTTTTAGCATCGATGCCGATACACACTCCATCGAGATCCATAGCGGAACAGGTCGTTACAAGCTTGCCGGACAACCCGGAGCAGATTTCCCGAAAATCCCGGAAGTGGAATCGGAGAAAAGCTTTTCCATCCGTGCAGAACTCCTGCTGAATGCGATCAGCAAAACGGTGTTTGCCACCGGAAACGACGAACTCCGGCTGAACCTCACCGGTATCTATATCGAACTGAAACCGGAGGATATCTCTTTTGTAGCTACGGATGCCAACCGCTTGGTGCGCTATCGCCGTACCGATGTGCAACCCGGAGTGGAACACACTTTTATCCTCCCGAAAAAAGCCGCAAACCTGCTGAAAACTTCCCTGCCGGATAATGAAGCAGAGGTGAAGATCAACTTCAATAACGCCAATGCATTCTTTGGCTTTGAAGACACCACATTGGTCTGCCGCTTTATCGACGAGCGTTACCCGGATTACAACGCGGTGATCCCGAAAGAAAACCCGAATACGCTGGTGATGGACCGTATGACCTTCCTCAACGCCGTAAAACGTATCTCCATTGTAGCGAATAAAACTACCCACCAGATACGGCTTAAAATTGCGGGAAGCGAACTGACCATCTCTGCCGAAGACTTCGATATGAGTAACGAAGGCCTGGAAAAACTCCCCTGCGACTACACCGGAGAAGACATTGAGATCGGGTTTAACTCGAAGTTCCTTACCGACATGCTCAACGGGATGACCACCGAAACCATCAAGTTCGAACTCAGCACACCCAACCGCGCCGGGGTTATCCTCCCTGATGCAAACGAGGAAGGTGAGGACGTACTGATGCTGGTAATGCCAATGATGCTCAACAACTATTAAAATCAGGAAGTGCCGGGTACAGAGGCGGTTGACTATCCGTTTCAAGTAACCGGCACCGTTATCTACGGAAGCATTGCCGGGGCAATCCAAACTCCAGCAATGATTTCACTATCTTCGCGCCCTCAAATGGGGACGCTTCAATCTGAAATTCAAAAACGCCGTACGTTTGCCATCATCTCGCACCCGGATGCGGGGAAGACTACTTTGACCGAAAAGTTCCTGCTTTTCGGGGGAGCCATACAAACGGCCGGCGCGGTTAAGTCCAATAAAATCAGGAAGACCGCAACTTCCGACTTCATGGAGATCGAAAAGCAACGGGGAATCTCCGTGGCTACTTCCGTGATGGGATTCGAATACGAAGGCATCAAGGTGAATATCCTGGATACACCGGGACACAAAGACTTTGCGGAGGATACTTACAGAACTCTTTCTGCGGTCGACAGCGTAATCCTTGTCGTGGATTGTGTCAAAGGAGTGGAGGAACAAACCGAGCGGCTCATGGAAGTCTGTCGGATGCGCAATACGCCGGTGATCATTTTCATCAATAAACTCGACCGCGAAGGAAAAGACCCGTTTGACCTGCTCGACGAGCTGGAGGAAAAACTCAATATCCATGTACGTCCTCTAACCTGGCCCATTTCGCAGGGGCAGACATTCAAAGGGGTCTATAACCTCTACAAAAAATCGCTCAACCTTTTTTCTCCCAGCAAAAGCCAGAAAGCCGATGATATTATTAGCCTCAGCGGATTGGAAGACCGGGCTTTGGAAGAAAGAGTGGGAGACCGCTTTGCCTCTGAACTTCGGGAGAATGTGGAACTGATTGAGGGGGTATACGAACCTTTTGATTCGGGGACTTACCGCGACGGGCTGCTGGCTCCGGTGTTTTTTGGCTCGGCCATCAATAATTTCGGGGTGCAGGAGCTCCTGGATACGTTTATAGAAATAGCTCCTAGTCCGGTGGAGCATGCTGCCACCGAACGGGTGGTATTGGCGGAAGAACCCAAATTCAGTGGCTTTGTGTTCAAAATACACGCAAACCTGGACCCCAACCACCGTGACCGGATCGCATTTATGCGCGTATGCTCCGGGAAATTTGAACGCAACACGTTCTATCACCATGTGCGCCAGAATAAGAAACTGCGTTTTGCCAACCCTACCAGCTTCATGGCCAATGAGAAAAACCTGCTGGAAGAGGCTTATCCGGGAGATGTGATCGGCTTGTACGATTCCGGGAACTTCAAGATCGGGGATACGCTTACGGAGGGGGAAGAACTCCATTACAAGGGGATTCCGAGTTTTTCCCCGGAAATATTCCGCGAGATCATCAATAAAGACCCTTTCAAATCCAAGCAACTGGATAAGGGAGTGGAGCAGCTTTCCGAAGAAGGCGTGGCCCAGCTCTTCATCCAGCAACCCGGTAACAGGAAGATCATTGGCACGGTGGGAGAGCTGCAGTTTGATGTAATCAAGTTCCGGCTGGAACACGAATACGGAGCCAAATGTGATTTTCAATACATGAACCTGCACAAGGCCTGCTGGATCTCGTGCGAGGACAAGAAGAAATACGACGAGTTCCTGCTGCGCAAAGGGAACAATATTGCCTGGGACAAGGAAGGCAATCCCGTATTCCTTGCGGAATCGGCCTGGGCCTTAAAAATGGCCGGGGAAGCATTCCCGGAAATTCGTTTCCACTATACTTCCGAGTTCAGGGACGAGACGGTAGTGAGTCTTTATTAAGCCAGCTGCGGCGGAAACCGTAGATGAGTTCATCCTGGAATTCTCCCAGCTTATAGATATTCTTTTCAATCCGGGCTTCCAGCTTGAATCCCGCTTTTTCCAGCACCCGGCATGAGGCAGGGTTGTTCCCGTATGGGCGGGCAAAAAGGCGTTCGATATCATAATTATCGAAAGCAAATGTGATCATCTGAGGAATGGCCTTGCTAACAATACCCTGGCCCCAGTATGCTTTGCCCAGCCAGTAACCCAGCTCTGCATTCTTTCGCATGATATCGGTTTGCGGATGAATACCGATGCCACCTGCGGCTTTGCCATTCACTTCAATCGCGAAAATATGCACGGGTTTATCGCGGTTGGCATATTCGATAAAAGCCTTTCCGTGTTCGGGCGTGTATGGATGGGGGAAACCGTCGGTCATAAAACACGCTACTTCCGGATCGTTCGCGTGATGAACAAGGTTGTCCAGGTCTTCAGGGTTCCAGGGTCTGAGATGGAATTCCATGAGGGTAAGATAAGGAATGAAGGATGAAAAGGGAAGCGGTACCGCCTGAAGAACAAAAGAGCATAAGGGAACAATGTTATGACTATACTACTGGCTTCTTTATCGGATCAGGTCGCGGAGCCGTTGCGGTTCGTCCTTCCCCAATTCGATCCGGTGAAGATTCTGAAGGGCAAAGGCCTGCAACCATTCATTCGGTTCGTGGTTCGGCAGATATTGCGATACTTTGGCGTTGTTGACCAGAGCCTGTATGGTACGAATGGGCCCCCAGGGGATTCCCCACCAGCCAAAAAGCAGAGAGCTGACCGTGGCCCTGGTGGTTCTTTTGCGGAGGCAGGTCGGGCAGGAAATCAGGAACCTTTTTTCATAGTTGGTAAATACCAGGATGCTGAACGCCGCACTGGAAAATCCGGCAGTCAGAGCCTCGTCAGTACCGTTGCAGGAGGGGCAGGGTAAGGCAGAGAGGGCTTGTGCATAACGCTGAAGTTGTTCGTCGCTAAGGTTTTCATAGAGCCCTTGAAGAAAAGTAACTTTTTCATGCAGGTCCCTTTCCCGTAAAACTTCTTCAAGCGTGCCTTGCGCCTCTTCGTTAAGGTTATGGAAATCGATCAGAAAGAGGTCGATCAACTCTTCATCGCTTTTTTGAAGGTACGTGTCTTTCAGGTTCCGTGGCATAGCCTCCGAAAATACACCTTTCCCGGTTTGGTTAAACGCTAACCGACCGGCGGAACAGAAATTTAATCCGGGTATTGGCGGAGGAGCACCATGCCTTCATCGGGCAGGCAATCGGCATCACCTTCCCCCTTTGGTTCTATGGCAAGTTTGATCCGTGCTTTGCTACCGAACTCTGCTTCAATACGCAGGTAAAGGATGGACGAGTCGCGGGTATCGGTAAATTCGCTAACAGGGTAAGCCTCACCCTGGTATTCATCCGTTTCCAGGTCGGCATCGGGGTCGGCAATGGCGGCTTCGCCTTCGGTACTGAAAGCACAGAGCGGGTTTTCCCAGGTCACGCGGTAGCTTACCCGGTTAGGGTCCAGGCGCTTAATCCCCAGGCGCATAGAGCTTTCTTCCGTGGAATCGGCGGCGTAGTATTGTTCTGTATACGTAGTCCAGTTGTCCGGGGCCTTGTTGTTATCCGTGGTAACCGTTTGACTATCTGTCGGTTCTTCCCTGGTTTCGGTCTTTTCTTCTTTGGGGCCATTTCCACAGGAGACCAGGATGAGGACCAGGAATGCGGTCAGGAGATTTTTGTTCAGGTATGGATGGATCAGCATGGTCAATCGGATTCTGGGTTGATATTCCTATATTCTTTTTCCAGGTTGCGTATGGGCATACCGGTAAGCACACCGATGATCAGTCCGCCTGAAAGGATCAATAATACATTAATTACAAAGGTGATCATAGGACTATCGGGATTCGGCTGTACATAATCGATCACCCGAATAGCCATCCCGGAAAAGGTCCAACCCAGGAAATAGCCTGCTGCCAGGGTCCAGTGGGTGGTTTTGCCTTTGGCCTTCAGGATTCTTCGGAAGTAATACCCGGACAAGGCTCCGCCGAGGGCGGTACAGAGCAACATAAAACGAGCTGCCGGAAATGAGACTCCTGGAAGTCGGTTAATGATGTCCATAACCAGAAAGGGAAGGGTCATACACGCCGACATGGCCAAGAGCCATTCCCAGCCCAGGTTAAAGCGCCTGCGCAGCAACACATATTGGGTGGTGGCAATGCCGGTGCCCATTCCAAGTCCCAGTACAAACTGAAAACCGGAAATACCCAGAGCGTCAAACAATACAGAAAAGGTCAGCACCAGGCAAAAGCCCAGCACCCAGCCGCTGAAGCTGTAAAGAATCCATTTTTTATAAGTGAAAGAGGGCATGAGGATCAGGTTCTTAAGTTCCGAATAATGGAAGAGTACGAAGTTACATATCCCTGGAAATAATGCCGGAAGCACTTTGTCCGGATGAGTTCTGAGTTGAGGGATCGGATTTCCGGTATTAGGTGCCTGAAGCCTCTATGTTTCACAGGACCCAAAGCATTAGCGGAGCAGTTACCTTAGAACGAATACAGGGGCAGTATACCTGATATATTGCTTAACTTCCGGCATGCTTCGGGCTATCCTGCTACTTGCCCTATGCCAGTTGGGCAACTTCTTGCTGACCGCGCAGCCTGTGCCCCGTTTTCCGGCACTTCTCCCTGAATTAGGGAGGGAGTATGAGGTGCAGGTTACCGATTCTACCTGGTTGGGGGTAGACACACTCTGGCAGGTAGGTGTTCATACCAGCCGCTTTATTGTTTTTGACACTGATGGCGGGAACACTGATATTCAATACACCGACCCTGAGGGAGATCTGGTGTATTACCGGCATCGGGGTGTATTGCTTCGTTTCCGGTTTGCAGATTCATCACTATCCTATCTGAGTCAAACAACTTCCTGGAACCCGCTTCCTGCCCTGTTACCTCCTTTCAGTCTGAAAGGAACACCAGGCTCCGAAAACCGCGCTATCAGTGAATATACAGCTGTCGAAGAGAAAGATTCTTCGGGCTTTTACCGGGGAGAACATAACAATCTGAGTGGTAGCTTTCGGTGGGCGCTGGGGGCGGATTCCGTGAAACGCTACCGATATACCTATGAGAATAAAGCGCTACATATCCATACGATTCTACAGTATAGGATCACCCCGCTAACGGCCAGGCAACCTTTTTTGACTGCTTTGAGCGACACCACCTTCTGGAGTGATGATCACCTGCGTTACCTTCACGATAGTCTGCGTGCACACAGACCCGTCTATGGGGGCGATACCCGGCGGGAAGAATGGATGCAACGTTCTCCATATGATTTTGTAACCCCGCAGACCTTGTATTTCAGGAGGTGGACCGACTCGCTGGGGACCACCTTCGATCAGGTCCTGCAGGAGGATAGCCTGATTGCTTTACTCTTTATCCGGCCAGGGGATGAACAGAGCAGCCATCACCTTCTTGTTTTGGAGTATTTTAATGCCCGCAACCCGGACAAGGCTATCCCCTTTGTGCTGATCACTACGGCAGAGGGAACGGCTACATTGCCCGACCCAGTCTACCGTTCACGTTATTACCGCCTTACCGAATACGAGCGCAACCGCTTGGGTATGAGTGAAAACATCTTGCTTATCCTGGATGCCTCCGGGAAGGAATTGTTGAAATCCGGGAATGCGTTGTTTTTGTATGATGAGCTGAAGAATGGATTTTAGGGTTTGGAGGTGGAGCCGTTGGCTATTGGTTCTTGGTTTTGGCTATTGGGTTTTGGCCGTTCTGTATGGGTGTTTCCGTTTAAAACATAAATCCTGGTATTCACGATAAAGCAAGTCTAAAGGAGCTTGTCGAGACTTGGCACATTTGTATGACCGTTTTTCCAGATCGGAAGAGCGTCGTGTAGGGAAAGAGTGT
>CAXPEB010000014.1:0-37177 GCA_964215915.1 Bacteroidia bacterium | reverse complement strand
AGACGTGTGCTCTTCCGATCTGTTGTTTCTCAAAGGCAAATAGGGCAAACAATATTATTTAAATATTCTGAATAACAGGATATTGAATATCTCTTTCCGGTTTATGCCTGAGGTATTCGGCTATTATCCCGGATTCAATCTGTTGATAGGCTTCAATAAGGCTTTCTTCATTCAGGTCAAGCCGCCGGAACTCATGATTGTCTGATTCCGGCTGAGTCTGAGGCTTGAGATCACCCCGAAGGAATGCGTTGACAATTTCCGGCAAAACCCGGAAAGCACTCCGAATGGTTTTGTTGCCTAAATCATGAATGGAGTCTGTTTCAGAAAGGCCTTCCGGCCTGACCTGATGCAATACCGGTCCGGCATCCACCTTGGGTACGGCAAGGTGGATCGTGGCACCTATACATTCCGGTTTCCCATCTACCACAGGCCAGAAATTGGTGCCGGATCCCCTGTAATACGGAGACAAACCAAGATGCAGGTTTACCACCCGCTCTTCGTAGGCTTCCAGCAAGGGTTTTTTTATGATGGAAGAACCGAAGAGTATTACTACATCCGCCTTCAGTTCAGCAAGTTCCTGAACAAGCTCAGGGTCATTCACATATCCTTTGGGTACTGAGCGAACGGTCGACACTGGCAACGCATCCCCAAAGTATTCTTTTTCGGAAAGGTCCCTTGCGTCAAAATGCTTTTTCACTACCGAATAGGCCTCGTTGTTTTCAAAGGCTTTGCGATAGTCAAATTTCTTTTCTGAAAATACAGCCAGCACATCAAAGGACTGCTCAACCGTTTCTACCAGTTTGAGGTGTCTGAATGAGTTTCCGGTAATGATTATTGCTTTCTTCATTTCAAATGCTGGAAAAAAGGTTCTCCCGAATCCGGTTTGAAAGATTTGCCTCCCGGAACATCGTTGTTGTCATAGCGGTTCAAGCGCATCGGATTATCCAGACCGGAATTCGATCCCCGTTTCATGGTCAATGCAAAGGAAAACCCGAAATCTCCCAACCAGGAAGAGACTTCTCCCACTGCTTCTTCGGACCCGTAGGGATAGCTAAAAGCACTCGGCGAAATACCTAAGTCATTCAGCATCTGTACGGATCGAATAACCTGTTCCTTTGCCTGTTCTTCCGTTAGTAAACCCACAGGAAGGTGATCGTGTGAATGCGATCCGACCGCATCGTTCCTACCGAGCGCACCAATCTGATCCGAACTCATGTAGAGGCTTTCGTGTTCCTTTGCAGGATCCAGATGTAGTACTTCTTTAAAAAGGTGGTCAAAAGCGGCATTGACCGCTTCGTCCGTAAAAACAAAATTCAGCAGGTATTTGAGAAAGGCATTTTCTTCAGAGTCGTACAGATAATGGCTGACTCCATATGCCTTAAGTTTTTCTTTTTCGCTTTTTCCCAGCCCCCGATATTCTTCCAAACCCATAAAATGTTCAAGGATCTCCGAAGGAGGCAACAGGGAGCGGACTTTATGGATGAGATGCACCTTAAGCAGCTTTTTCTCTTCCAGGGTCCGGGTATTGACAAAATAAACTGCAGGTATACCCATCTGGTCCAGGATGGGTTTTGCCAGCTCATATTGTTCTTTCAGCCCATCATCAAAAGTGATCAGAATCGCTTTTTCCGGAAGGGAGTTCCCGGAAGTCAGGAAGTCGCTTATCTGGCGCGGCGAAACAAACTCCCCAAACCCCGAGAGTAATTCGAGCTGATCCCGGAAAGCCTTCGGTGTTTTCCCGAAAATGGCAGGATAGGGAGCAGTAAAATCTTCGCGTATGTAGTGGAAATTAACTGCGAGCAACATCTCCGATATATTTTTCGGCAATCTGCCAATCTTCCGGACTATCGATATTGATCAATTCCGGACTTTCGATTTCAAACCCGGAGAGGTCTTCACTCAGAAGGCGACCTTCTTTTCTCATAAAGGCTACATTCAGCAAGTATATGGCTCCATCGCGGTGATAGGCCTGTGGCAGGTCCTGCCTCCGGGTAATCAGCGGACCAGGCACACTAGGCACCAGCGAACCATCCTGATCCAGAAAAGTCCAGTAAGGATTATAATGGGCTGGGACTTTCCGCACGGAGACCAGGCTGCGGCCCTTTCCGGAACGGTATTGACGTATAGCTGCGTCAATTGTTCCTTCCGGGCGGTAGGGACTGGTGGGCTGCAACAAGCAAACCGCATCATAGGTTTCTCCCTGTTTTTCCAATTCTTCTATTGCATGAAGGATAAAATCGAGGGAACCGGAAGTGGAAGTCGCCAATTCTGCAGGACGCATAAACGGGACATCTGCCCCATATTCTTTGGCACATTTGGCTATGGATTCATCGTCCGTACTGACAATCACCCGGTCTAACAATCCGGATTCAGCTGCCTGCGCGATGGTATAGGCGATAAGAGGAAGGCCATTCAGCGGTTTGATATTCTTCCCCGGAATGCCTTTGGATCCGCCTCTTGCCGGTATGATTCCCAGAATACGCATTAATAGGAAATAGTCTTATGAAAGCGGAGTGGTACTTCTTTCAACAGTTCCGCAATCTTCTGCCCTGCATCACCTCCTCCATAAACACCGGAGGGCTCTGCTTTATCTGAATTCAGCCAGAGGCGAATGGCTTTTTTGATCGCCTCCCGATCGTATCCAACATCTATCACATTATTCCCTCTGTCACGGCGATTTTGGCGTGTGCCAAGATTCACCACCGGTACCCCGAGGTAAGCGCATTCACGGATACCCACACTGGAATTCCCGATCAGGCATCTGGAATGCAGAAGCAGGCGTAAGAAATCCTGCGGCTCCATGTTTTTGAAAAAGTGAATGTTCGAATCCTTCACCTTTTCCCGGAAGGCGCGTATCCCTTTGGAGGTACCGTCACTTCCCGCATCCACATTGGGCCAGAACCAGAAAGCGGGCATTCCCGTTTCATACACGGCATGGAGCGTTTCTTCCACATCCCTGCGGGCGTGCGCATACTCCGTAGTAACGGGATGTTGCATGATTACAAGGTAATCGCCGGTATGATCAATCGCCGGACCGACCCCACCGTATTTAACCATCGGGTCAAAATCAAATGCGGGGTTTTGTTTCACTTCAGCGGCGAGATCAATGGACGGGCACCCTGTATTAAAAACCATTTCGGGGTCCTCACCCAGCTTTAACACCCGCGATTTGGCTCCTTCCGAAGCTACAAAATGATAGTCGGCAAGTTTGGTTATGCTGTGCCGCACTTTTTCATCGATGTTGCCGGTTACCTCCCCACCCTGAATATGGGCCAGGGGAATATTCATGTAGGATGCAGCAATGGCCGTTGCCATGGTCTCGAAACGGTCGGCCACGGTAACCACAATATCCGGCTGCAGGTTGTCAAATACCGTGGAAAGCTCGAGTATCCCGATTCCGGTGGTTTTGGCTGCTGCCGTCAGGTTTTCTCCTTCAAGTATGTTGAAAACCTTGGCGGTAATCTCAAATCCATCCTTCTGGATATAATCCACTGCCGACCCGTAGCGGTCCAGCAATGCCGAGGCAGCAACTACAAGTTGCAGTTCCAGATCCGGATGATTCCGGATGGCCGTCAACGCCGTTTTAATCCGGCTATAACTTGGTCGTGCCGTAACCACGACACAGATCTTACGTTTCTCCGTCATACTTCAGTCAATATCCCGGGTAGAAATAAAATCCCAGGCTTTAAGATCCTTATTCAGTTTCTTTCCAAGCACCATTTTGAACTCTGCAGCAGGTATTCCGCGGTCTCCCGGTTTTTTGCTTTCAAGATCGCTTAGGGTCAGAGGGTGCCCTTGCGGAAGATCCCTGTTTACAGCCAGGGATTTACCGAACATCACTTTTAGTTCCTTCCAGGAAGAGGCGTCTTCTTTGGGTCGGTTATTCTCCTGGCATATTTCCAGGTTTCGGATGTTTTTCACCAGTTGTTTCACCTCATCAATCTCAAGCGAAGCCTTGGCATCAGGCCCAAACATTCGCTTGTCAAAGACAACATGAAATTCCACGATTTCCGCTCCGAGTGCCACTGCTGCCGTACATGCAGTAATATCCGCCGAATGATCGGAATAGCCTATCGGAAGTCCGAAACGATCACGAAGGCGACTCATTTCATAGAGTCCCCAGTTTTCCGGAGTGGTTGGATAGGCCGTGGTACATTGCAGCAGGCTAAGCGGATTTCCGAATGGTTTCAGGAAATCCAGTGTTGCCTCCAGTTCGCGGTAGTCGCTCATCCCGGAAGAAAGGATGATGGGTTTGCCTGTATCTGCTATCCGCTGAAGCATCAGGTAATTGGATACTTCTCCCGAACCGATCTTATAGCGGGCAACCCCCACTTCTTCCAAAAGATCAACAGCGGCGCAACTGAAGGGAGATGACAGGAATTCCATGCCTTTCTCCTCGCAATGCGCTTTCAGTTCTTTCCATTGTTCGCGGGAGAATTCCATACGTTTCCAGTAATCGAACCGTGTTTGGTCTTCATAACTGAAATTAACCCGGAATTGCTCAAACGGACTGCTTTCCGCTTCAGCGATATGGGTCTGGAATTTTACGGCATTGACTCCGGTATCGGCCAATGCTTCTATATACGAATGGGCAATTCCCAGGCTTCCGTCATGGGCCTGGGCAATTTCGGCTATAACAAATACTTCAGACTTCATGATCACGGTACCATTGGTAAACGCAGTTCAGCCCTTCCCTGAAACGGAAGAGCGGATCATATCCGGTGTGTTTTTGGAGCTTTTCTATACTGGCCCTGGAGTGGCGTACATCGCCGGCCCTTTCGGGACCATAAACTGCCTCTATCTCTTTGCCGCTGATTTCCCGAAGCATTTCCAGCATTTCATTCAGGGTAACCTGGTCGCCACAGGCGGTATTGAATACCTCATGTTTCAGCAACGGTTCGGAGGAAGGTGCCAGATTCCGGTATTCATCCGTACCCAGCTGAAGGGCTTTGATATTGGCCTGAACGGCATTCTCCACAAAGGTAAAATCACGGCTGGTAAGTCCGTCACCGTTCACGGTAGGTTGAGTCCCCTCCAGGAAATGTTTGCAAAATATCGGGATAACGGCCGCATAGGGATTATCCGGGTTCTGTTTGGGCCCAAACACGTTGAAATAGCGCAGCCCGATGGTATGAAACCCATATACCCCGCTGAATACCTCAGCGTACATTTCATTAACGGCTTTGGTTACCGCATAGGGACTAAGCGGTTTTCCCTCCCTGCCTTCTACCTTCGGTAGCTCTTTACTGTCTCCATACGTGCTTGAGGAAGCTGCGTACACAAAGCGTTTAAGACTGGCACTGTCTTTCGCGGCAACCAGCATATTGAGAAACCCGGAAATGTTCACCTCATTGGAGGTAACCGGATCATTGATAGAACGGGGAACGGAGCCCAGAGCTGCCTGATGAGAAATAAAATCCATTCCCTCTGCTGCCTTACGGCAGGTCTCCAGGGAACGGATATCCCCTTCCATAAATTCAAAATTTGAAAGCCCGGAATAGTCCCGGATGTTCTCGAAGTAGCCGTTACTCAGGTTGTCAAGCACCCTCACGTGGCCAGCCCCGAATTTCAGGAGATACTCGACCAGGTTGGAGCCGATAAACCCAGCTCCGCCTGTTATCAGGAATTTGTACCGTGAAAGATCAATGTCGTGGTACTTGGTAGTGTAAAGTTCTGATTGGTACACTTGGTATGGTTTTTTTGCCCGCCGGGTCAACAAGGTATGCCGCCCTAAGCAACTGATTTAATGTACAGGATTTAAGTCCGGTGAAAAATGTGATTATTAGAGACGGGCGTCTACCATTTCTTTCGGCAATATGCCCTTAACATCATAAATCACTCCTCCGTTTACCAACGCACGAATATCAATGCCGGCAAACTCCCTATGCGCTACGGCCAGAATAGCTGCTTCAAACCGACCTTCCGGGAGAGAATTCACCACATCAACTCCGTATTCGTGCTTAACCTCTTCCGGGTTTGCCCAGGGGTCATAGATCACCGGAGAAATATGATAGGTTTCCAGTTCCTTTATGATATCGATTACCCGGGTATTCCGCACATCAGGACAGTTTTCCTTAAAGGTGAAACCCAACACCAGACAGCGGGCATTTTTCACGCTGATTTCTTTTTTCACCATGAGCTTCACTACTTCTTCGGCAACATAGGCACCCATGGAATCATTCAGTCTCCGGCCTGCCAGGATAATTTCGGGATGATACCCCACTTCCTGCGCTTTTTGAGCAAGGTAATACGGGTCGACTCCGATACAGTGACCACCTACCAAGCCCGGTTTGAATTTTAGAAAATTCCATTTGGTTCCGGCTGCTTCGAGCACTTCTGCCGTATCAATACCCAATTTGTTGAATATCTTGGAAAGCTCATTGACAAAAGCGATGTTGATATCGCGCTGCGAATTCTCAATAACCTTTGCAGCTTCCGCTACTTTGATGGAAGAAGCTTTATGTGTGCCTGCCACAATCACGGAGCGGTACAGCTGATCCACATACTCCGCTATTTCCGGAGTGGAACCTGATGTCACTTTGAGAATTTTGGTGACCGTATGTTCTTTATCTCCCGGATTGATCCTTTCCGGAGAATACCCGGCATAAAAATCTTTGTTAAACGTGAGTCCTGAAACCCTCTCGAGCACCGGCACACAGTCGTCTTCCGTGACTCCCGGGTACACGGTGGATTCATAAATCACTACATCGCCCTTTTTCAGCACTTTGGCAATCGTTTCACTGGCCTTCAGCATGGGGGTGAGTACGGGCCTGTTATGCTTGTCAGTAGGAGTCGGAACGGTAACGATAAACACGTTACAGTCGGCAATATCCGCCTGGTTCTCCGAAATCCGGAGCGAATAGTCTTTTAAGACTTCTGCCAGGTAGTCGTTCTCCACTTCCAACGTGGAGTCAATACCCTGGTTCAATTCCCTGACCCGTTCGGAATTGATGTCAAATCCAACGGTAACGAACTTTTTTCCGAATTCAACGGCCAGCGGAAGTCCCACATAACCGAGACCGATTACTGCGATTTTAGTATGCTCTAGATTCATGCTCTTGCAGGTTATTGTTCTTATTAGTAGTTGATTACAGCCTTTTCAGGATTATTACAGCCAGCTTCTACGCCTTCCATAACAGGAGAGACGAAGCATCCAGCAGGTACGATTTATTTTCTTCGAACTCTTTACGGTCGAATTGTACGTAGCGTATTTTCTTTTGGATGAACCCTTCTGCCCGGGTAACCATTTCCAGAAGGAAATTCTTGTCAATTTCTCCCACGAATACGAGGTCTATTATCGGGCTATCCATGCCTTTGCCCAGGTCCCCCACCAGGTATACCTCTTCCAGGTCACCCAGTTTTCTGACCACTCGCTCAATGATTTGATCAATACCTGTGTATTTCAACAGGATAGAATGGATATCGGAAAATAAGGGATGCCTGACATTTGCGCCGAATAGCTTCCTGTTGCCTTTGGTTTCGGACTTAAGCAATCCGGCTGCCTCCAGTTTATTCAATTCAAGCCGAATTGCATTGGAGCTCTCCCCGAATTCAGCTTCAAGCCCACGCAAATGAGCGGAAGTGTTCGTATTCAGAAAGAACTTGAGCAATAGCTTTACCCTGGTCTTTGAAGAAATGAGAATATCAATCACCGGAAGAAAACTGTCCTGATAATTAAGGGGATAATTGTGTTTACTCTCTATCTGGCTCCGGACCCAATTCCCGGTCGTTTCACAGCTTCGCCTGGTAAGTCACATTTTTCCGGCGACAGATTGAGTAGAAAAACTACTCAAATATGAGATGCTTTGAAATAAAATGCAAGTCCGGAACCCATTCCGGTGAAGAAATCCGGCAAGGACACTTCCTTTTCCCGGTAAATCCCCTTGTTATAAGAACACTATCCGCGCAAACGCACTGTATTTCAGTTGCCTTATGAACAGAATATCTCCTGTAAATTTTCTGTTTTCTTTTGGTAAACGGACCAAAAACAACCTGGAAAAGTTTAAGCTATCGGGACCTTACGGTTGTTGTATAAAGGAGGTTATGACTTCTTCCTGAAACGGAACAAACCTTTCCGGCGCTTTTCATGATCTTCTTCATAATACCCGTAGCCATAACCGTATCCATACCCATAGCCATACCCATAACCATATCCATACCCATAGCCGTATCCATAGGTCGACGATGCGCCAATATCATTCATGATAACGGAGATGGACTTGTTTCGGTGATTTTCTTCCAGGTACTTCAGTGACACCAGCATCGGCTTACGTGTATAGGACTGGCGAACGACATAGATGCCGACATCGGCAAATTTCATCAGGTCATTTGCATCCGCTACCAATCCCATCGGGGGAGTGTCCATGATGATATGATCGAAACGCTTTTTGAGTTCCTCCAGCAATTGTGCAAAACGATGACTCATAAGAAGCTCTGCCGGATTAGGCGGAGTTGGCCCGGAAGGAATAACAAAAAGATTGTCATTCATGGTTTTATGAAGTATGTCATCCAGGTCTGCCTGACCAATGAGGTAATTCACAATTCCAACATCATTCTTTAACTCAAAGTCATCAAAGATCTTGGGTTTCCTGAGATCCAGCCCGAGCAAAACGGTTTTCTTTTCTCCGAGTGCGAGGATGGAGGCAAGGTTCATTGAACAGTACGTCTTCCCTTCCCCTGAAATACTGGATGTCAGAAGAATAACCTTTTTCTCCTTTTCCAGGGCGAGGTACTGAAGGTTGGTACGGATAGCCCGGAATGACTCACTGATACTGGTTTTCGGGTGTTTCAATACCACGAGATTCGTTTGCTTTTCGCTATGACCGATCATTCCCAGAACATTGACACTTACCTGCTTCTGCACGTCATCTACACCATGAACCCGGTTATCAAAGTATCCTACAGCCAGGATACCTCCTACCGGAAGCAGCAGTCCCAACAACATTCCGAGAAAATAATTCTGAATTTTTTTCGGGGATACCTGGCCCAGAGGCTGAGCCGGATCAATAATTTTATTCGAGGCCACGATCGAAGCCTTTGAGATCTCGTTTTCCGCCTTTTTCTCCAGCAAGAAATTATACAACCCCTCGTTCAGCAGGTATTTTCTTTCAATATTGAGAAATGCGCGCTCCTTCTGAGGAAGTTTCGAAATTTCCGCATCGTAGGCGTCAATCTGTTTCTGAAGTTCGTCTACCCGAATCTGGATACCCTTTTTCTGCGAGTTAAGGTTCTCTTTCAGCGTTTTCTTGAGTACGTTGATCTGAGCATCGATACCGCTCAGTACGGTCCCTTCCTGTTTGATTCCGGACTGCAATTGTTTGCGTCTGGAATGAAGTTCGATCAATTCCGTAACAAGCCCCACCAGTACCGGATCCTGAACTCCCATGGCAGAAGGAGCAACGATGTCTTCGATATCTCTTCTGTCCTCCACATATTCCTCCAGGTACTTCATATACTTCATCTGAAGGTCTTCCATGGTTTTCTGGGTAATCAGCACATCCAGTTTATCGAAGATGCGCCCACCTTCTTCACTGATATTCGTAATACGATTATCCGAGCGAAAACGCTCCCGCATGTTTTCGGTAACACTCAGGCTATCCGTAATAATAGCCAGTTGATCGTTGATAAAATCCAAGGTCTTTTCCGATTTTTCCCTGGCCTCCTGCAGCCCCATGTTGATGTAAGTCCGGGCCAGTTCATTAAGGTAATCGACTATTTTTTCCTGGTTCTTTCCGCTTAGTTCCATCCTGACTGCAGAGGCCCCTTTGGCCTCAGCTTCCACGGTCAGGGCATCATTAAAATACTTGAGGAGGGTCCGCTTAGTGTTAAAGCGGATATCCATTTTGTCTCCCTTTTTAAGGGTCTTGTCACCAATTACCCGGAAATGAAACCCGTCCCAGGCAATTGTTTCGTTGAAGGGATAAGCCGATTTCAGTTCTGTTTCGAATACAGGATCAAGTTTTTGCTTGTTGAGGAGATTCCAGGAACCTTCTCCGATCTCCAGCTCTAATAACACCCCTTCCATGAACTCCGGTATGGAATCATAAATCACCTTGAGCGGAGAGGCTTTGCCATACACTTCCTGAGTGAGGATCCTCCCCTTGGTATAACAGGATACTTCAAAATCAAGGTTGTCGAGTGTTCTTTCCGTCAGCGTCCTTGATTTGATCTTAATCACCTCATTCTCAAAAGTAAGGCGCGGGTTATAATAGCCCAATACCGTCATGAACTGTTCGGCTCCGAAAGCACTCTTGTCTTTACCGTCATCAATCAGCAGTTTGATCTCCGCCTTGTAGGTGGGAAGGGTATAGCGGTTAACCAGATAAGCCACGGCAACGCCAATAAATCCCCCGATCACAATCAGAGGCCAGAAGGCGAGAATGCGGAAAAGGTAGCTTTTAATATCAACACTTTCCTCCGGCTGAAGGTTAAGATCATTGTTGTTCATGAAGCCAGGATTATTTGGTCAATTGAATGATAGCCCATGTTGAAGATACGAGAGAAAGCACGGTAACGATTGCCTGCAGCGTTTGAAGACCATTTGTGCCGGTGCCCAGAGCCCTGATTTTAAGTGGCTCAACATAAATCACATCATTCGGCTGAACGTAGTAATAAGGTGAGGATATTACCTGCTCATCCAGCAGGTTTATCTTGTGAATTCGTGTGCCATCCGGGTATTGCCGCATGATCGTGATCTGGTCGCGTTTGGCAAGTTCGGTCAAGTCGCCTGCATTGGCCAACGCTTCGAAAATGGTCATTCTATTCTGAAGCACCATAAACTTACCGGGTCGCCTTACTTCTCCCAATACGGAATACCGCAACCCGCCCAGTCTTACCGTTGTATAGACATTGGAAAGGTATTGATTGAAAGTCGTTTGCACGGCTGTATTGGCCTCAAATATATTCAACCCTTCCAGCTTCAGCTTTCCAATAATGGGCAGTACCACGTAGCCTGAATCATCCAGGGTATAACCGGTCAGGTAGTAAAAGTCGCCTGCTCCCTGGGCAGACACACTCATATTCTGATTCTGATTCTGCTGGAAAATATTCTGAAGGATGGGGTTGTCCGATGCCAGCTTTACATCAATGCCAATGATATCCCCCTTCTGTAAGCGGTAATTATTGGGTTGTACCGAATACAACGTATCCTGCTTTTCGTTCAGATCCTGAAGGTATACGATTTTCTTATTAGGCACACAGGACACCAGGGCCAGAACAAGAAACAGTATTAACAGATGAATCGCATTCTTCGATTTCAATGGTTTACGATTTGGGGCGAAGATAAGGGATAGAGTTTAGTTTGTACTATTAAGGCCGAAGTTTTAGTCTCTGCATACTTCAACCGAAACTCCTCACTGACCGGAGTTCCGACTCTCAGCGGGAATAGTTCGGAGCTTCCTTGGTAATGGTAATATCATGGGGATGACTTTCCCTTACCCCGGCCCCGGAAATCTTCACAAACTGCGCTTTCTGCAGATCCTCGATACTCCGTGCGCCGCAATAGCCCATACCGGCTTTCAACCCACCTATGTGCTGGTACACGATTTCTTTCAGGCTTCCTTTATAGGGCACAATTCCCACAATCCCTTCAGGTACCAGCTTGGCGATTTCTTCTTCGGCATCTTGGAAATACCGGTCTTTGGAACCTTCTTTCATCGCTTCTATGGAACCCATTCCACGGTAGGATTTTACCTTTCTTCCTTCGTAGATGATGGTTTCACCCGGCGATTCTTCCACCCCGGCAAACATGGAACCGGCCATGATGGTGCTGGCTCCGGCCACAATGGCCTTTACGATATCTCCGCTGTATCGGATGCCTCCGTCGGCTATTACCGGAACCCCTGTCCCGTTAAGAGCAGTGGCCGCATCCATAATGGCAGAAAGCTGAGGAACCCCGATGCCCGCTATAATCCGTGTGGTACATATGGAACCGGGACCTACCCCTACTTTTACGGCATCGGCTCCAGATTCCACCAGATGCCAGGCCGCTTCTCCGGTGGCTACGTTGCCAACAATCACCTGTAAGTCAGGGAAATTCTCTTTCACCCGCTTCAACTCCTTGGCCACATACATGCTGTGTCCGTGTGCCGTATCGATGGTGATTACGTCCACTCCGGCAGCTACCAGCGCTTCTACCCTTTCCAGCGTCTCTGGCTTGATCCCCACTGCGGCACCTACCATCAGGCGACCCAGGCTATCTTTGTTCGCCTGCGGATTATCACTGTGTTTCAGAATGTCTTTGTAGGTGATCAGCCCGGTAAGTCCACCCTGCTTATCTACGACCGGGAGCTTTTCTATACGGTGCTGCTTCAGGATCTCTTCGGCCTCTTTCAGTGTGGTGCCTTCGGGAGCCGTAATAAGCCCTTCCGAAGTCATGACCTCTTTCACCCGTTTATCCTTGTTGTGTTCAAAACGAAGGTCGCGGTTGGTGAGAATTCCAACCAGCTTTTTTCCCGGACCTACTACCGGAATACCGCCAATCTTATTCTCCCGCATCAGGTCGAGTGCATTGCCAATGGTGTCATCGGGTGATAGGGTGATCGGATCCAGGATCATTCCGCTCTCCGAACGCTTCACTCTGCGCACTTCCAGAGCCTGCTTCTCAATGCTCATATTTTTGTGTAGGATACCGATACCTCCCACCTGGGCCAATGCAATGGCCAGGCGACTTTCCGTTACCGTATCCATAGCTGCAGACACGATCGGAACATTGATGCGTAAGTCGCGGGTAAGCTGGGTTGAGGTATTCACCTCGCGGGGAAGAATTTCGGAATAGGCCGGCACAACCAGCACGTCGTCGAAAGTGAGAGATTCTCCGATAATTTTGGATGAAAAGTCGATCATAAGGGCAGTTATTTTACCCGAGATCTCAAGGAAATGCGTTGATTGCCGCTGCAAACAGGCGTTTCAATGGGTACCTCGTTTGCGGGGCAAAGATAAGAAAAAGGTTTGTATTTGAATGCAGTTTGGGAGTACTCCCTTGCTTTCGGTAATTCGTATTTCACCAAGGGCAGTTGACTATCGGCCCTTACCGAAAGAATATCCGGTTCATAACTGCCAATAGTCAACAAGCAGATTTATACCCCAGTCTACTTTCCAACCAAAAGCCGCTCCCGGATTCCTTCCCCGACTATCAGGTAAACTCCCGGATTCAAAGTACTCAGATCCTGCCTCGTATTGCTTCTGAAACGCAGCACTTCACTTCCGTCGAAAGCATATAGCACCAACGCACGGTCACCGAATGTACGCACGGTAACAAAGTTTCCTGCGGGATTGGGATAAATGGCAACCTGTTCCTTTTGAAGGCTCAGAAGCCCGGTAGTCCCTCCGGTAGCCGTATCTCCTCCATTTGTGGCCGTGTCCTGGTCATCATCAGTTGGCGGTTTGATCACATCGTAGGGCAACTTCACCTGAGGCTGTCCTACCGTTCTTCCGGAAAGCTCCGGACCTGCGCCGGTTTCCGCTTTCCTTTCCTGTGCATCAAGAGGCTGGCACCAGTATGCCAGAGCAAAGAAGGCCACGATGGCGTAATGTTTTGTTGCTTTCATAATGGTATTCGTTTCGTTTGCCGGAAACAGCTACAGGCCGAATGCCAAACATGTTATTCTCTGTTATTCAGTATATTACATTCTCTTCTTGCTATAGCCAAAAATGACGAAGTGTTCGCATTCGGGCGGTGAATGTCCGTTATCGAACACCTGCCCTTCTTCACCAATACAAGACCCCCTGTTTTTCAATCACTTAAGGTTTTGGCACAAGAATGCCTTAGATGCCGGTATGGATCGGGTGATTGTAAATCGCAGTCGGAAGCGGCGTTCCTTCTTTGTGGTACTTGGACTCTGTCTGGTCCTGGTTTGCGCGTATTTCTTCACCCTTTCCTTCCGTGAAAGTGCTTTTAGAATCGAGGCTTCCAGGGTACAGGTGGCAACCGTTCAATCCGGACCTTTTGAAGAATACATCTCCCTGACCGGAACAGTCGACCCACTTAAGACTATAATCGTCGTTTCGCTGGAAAGTGGGATCGTAGAAGAATGCCTGGCTGAAGACGGAGCCCGGACGCAGGACGGTCAGGTTCTGTTCCGGCTTAGCAACCAGGATCTTCAGCTGGATTTCATGAACCGTGAAACAGCCTTGCTCGATCAACTCAATAACCTGCGCAACACCCAGATAAGCCTGGAACAAACAGCCTACAATTACCGTCAGCAGCTTTATGAACTGGAAGCACTTTACCGGCAGGCAGAAATGAACTACCAATCTTCGGAAAAGTTATTTGCCGACTCCCTGATCGCCAGACAGGAATACGAAACGGCCAAAAGCAATTACACCAGCCTTAAAAACCGGTTTCGGCTGCTCAGTGAAACCACGAAAAAGAATTCGGAATTCAAAGACTACCAGGCCGAACAGCTCAGATTCTCTTCATCCTTAATCCGACGAAGCCTGGAAACCCTGCGGAACAGTCTGGGCAAGCTGGAGGTTCAGGCCCCGGCTGCCGGGCTGCTCACAGGGTTTAACGTAGAAATCGGGCAACATATCAATAAAGGAGAAAAAGTCGCGGAAATCGACCTGAAACAAGGGTACCGGCTTCGTGCACTGGTTGACGAAATCTATATCAGCAGGATCAGCAAAGGACTGAAAGCCACCCTGGAATTCGGTGGCCGGACCTGGACCCTGCATACTGACAAACTATACCCGCAGGTGAATAACGGCCAGTTTCGGGTGGACCTGCTCTTCGACAGCACGGCCCCTGCAGAACTGAAATACGGCCAGAACCTGCAACTACGACTTAGTCTGGGGGAACCTGCCCCTTCCCTGCTCCTCAAGAGAGGCGGTTTTTATCAAAAAACCGGAGGCAGCTGGGTATTTGTACTTGAAGGAAACAAGGCGCTAAAACGGAGTACTTCATTTGGCAGGCAGAACCCGGACTTTTTTGAAATTCACTCCGGTCTCGGAGAAGGTGAGCGTGTGATCATTTCATCCTACGACATCTTCGGCGATGCGGATGTCATTATATTAGAAGAATAGCTCATGATAACACTTCAATCCATCAGCAAGGTCTACCGCACGGAAGACATTGAAACCCTGGCTCTCAATGAAATAAGCATGGAGGTGAAAAAAGGGGAATTTGTCGCCATAATGGGGCCCTCCGGTTGTGGCAAGTCTACCCTGTTAAACCTGATTGGGATGCTGGACAGCCCAGGAAGCGGTTCTTACCTTTTCGATGGAAAGGAAGTGTCTGGCTATGGAGAAAAGGAAAGGGCGAAGCTCAGAAAGGCCAGCATCGGATTCGTTTTCCAGAGTTTTAACCTGATCGATGAACTCACTGTTTTTGAGAATATCGAATTACCGCTGATCTACATGCGTATGTCCGCCTCCGAACGCAGGCAGAAGGTGGAAGAAGTGATGCAGCGACTGCATATCGCTCACCGCGCCAAGCATTTTCCCCAACAGCTTTCCGGAGGTCAGCAGCAAAGGGTAGCGGTTTGCCGGGCCATCGTGATCGAACCGAAACTGATCCTGGCCGATGAACCTACTGGTAACCTTGACTCCCGCAACGGCGAAGAAGTGATGCGCCTTCTCGGACAATTAAACGAAGAAGGGGCTACCGTAGTGATGGTCACTCACAGCCAGGAACATGCCCTGCGAGCACAACGCATCGTACACCTGCTCGACGGACAGGTTATCTCCGAAGAGTTCACTTCCAATTTTCCCAGCCAGAAACTGACACTCGGATGATACGGAATTACCTCATCAGCAGCTGGCGTGCCCTGCTTCGGAATCGCCTCGAGGCCGTGATTAATATTGTTGGCCTGGCAGCCGGTATTTCCGCCGCCATCCTAATTTATCTTTATGTAAGCAGTGAAAACAGCTACGATACCCACCACAAAGACGGAGACCGCATTTACCGGATTAATTCCGTGCTGGAACTCGACGGACAGGTCGACAGGGTAGCCCGGAATTCCCTGCGCTCGGTGGTGGAATTGCATGAAGACTATCCGGAGATCCAGGATTACTGCCGGGTTTTCGATATCGGCAAACAGAGTATCTGGTACGGATCGAAAATGTTCTCCGAACGGAATATCTGTTTTGCAGACTCTTCCTACTTTACCTTTTTTACCTACGATTTCATCAGTGGCGATGAACACTGCCTGGATGAGCCCATGCAGATCGCCATCAGTGAAGAAGTTGCCGTCAAATATTTCGGTGATGCGGAATCGGCCATCGGAAAACAGCTAAAGTTCACGCTTAAAGCCTACCAGGTCTCTGCCGTATTCAAAAGTTCGGAAAAGGAAACCCATATTCCCTATACCTTCATCATCAGCATGTCATCGCTCAACCGGGGATTTTATCAGCAGGCGATGGGGGACTATTTCCGTATGATGTGCTTTGACTACATCAAACTTGCCCCGGGTGCCGAAGTGGCTCAGTTGGAGTCCAAGCTCGACACTTTCTATAACAAACGTATCGGGCCCTGGATCGAACAAAACCAGGTTAACGGGCATTTGTCGTACTCGCTTCAGCCTCTGAGTGACATCCACCTGAACAATTCCTGGAACTACGATTATTCCGGTAACGGCAACGCACAATATCTGCAAATATTCAGTATCATCGGGATCTTCCTGCTGGTGGTGGCTGCCATCAACTACATGAATCTCAGCACGGCCAGAAGCAGCAAAAGAGCCAGGGAAATCGGCGCACGTATGGTTGCCGGAGCCAGTCGTCCCCAACTGATCTTTCAGTTCTATGCAGAAGCCTTTATCAATGTTCTGCTGGCACTGTTGCTGGCAATCGGGCTGGTGGAAATGCTGTTTCCCGTATTCAACGGGCTCACCGACAAACACTTCGGATACCGGGAGCTGATCCAGCCGGAGGTGCTTAGCGGACTGGCTTTCCTGGTTGTATGTATGACCCTGATCTCCGGATCGTATCCAGCCTTTTACCTTTCTTCCGTGCGCCCTATTGAAGCCCTTAAAATGCAGGGAAACCGCAATGCACACTTAAGTGGATGGAAGAAGTGGTTCGGTCCTGCCAATCTCCGGCGCAGCCTCGTTGTTCTTCAGTTTTCCATAGCAGCCGGACTGATCGTCAGCACCCTGGTGGTATACGGCCAGTTGGAATACATGCGTAACAAAGACCTCGGCTTCAATCAGGAAGGGGTAGTTGCGATCACCGTTCCGGGAGATAGCAGTACACAAGGCCGGCTGAAAACCCTTCGTGATGAACTGATGAAACAGCCCGGCGTGAAAGGAGTGGCTTCCACTTCTTCCATACCCGGAGGTCAGTTCGGGAAACTCTACTTTGTGGTAACTTTAAACGGACAGAGGACCAACAAACTTTTAGGTTTCAGTTTTATTGATGATGAATTCATCCCTCTGATGAATATGAAGCTGGAAGGTCGCAATTTTGATCGGGCCAGGACTTCCGACAGCCTGAGTTCCTTTATCATCAACGAAGCCTGCGCACGCTTCCTGGGATGGGAAGACCCTATAGGAAATATCCTGGAAAATGGCTTCGGCATGCGCGGACGGATAATCGGTGTGGTCAAGGATTTTCATTATGCCTCCCTGCACAACCCCATAGAACCGATGGTGTTCATGCACCAACCGAACAATGCCTCTAACTTGTTGGTGAGGCTGGAATCGGAAAACGTAGCCAATTCTTACGACCAGGTCATGAACAAGTGGAAAGAACTGGTACCCAATCATCCGCAGGAGAGCTACTTCCTGGAAGATTTCATCCGTAAAAACTACATAAAGGAAGGCAAGATGCTGCAGGTATTCGGGTACTTCACGGTACTTGCCGTGCTCATCTCCTGCCTTGGACTCCTGGGACTGGCCTCTTTCAGCACCGAACAACGGACCAAAGAGATCGGAATACGCAAGGTGCTGGGTGCCTCAGCTGGCAATATTGTGATGCGATTAACCGGAGAATTTCTCCTTCTGGTAATCTTGGCCTCTTTGCTGGCTTTGCCTGTAACCGCCTGGTTCCTGAAACGCTGGCTGGAGGGTTTTGCCTATGCGCTTGACATGAGTTTCGTGCCCTTTGTTTTGTCGGCAATGAGTGCCGTAGTCATTGCCGCGCTGACCGTGAGCTTACTGGCCTGGCGAGCGGCGTTATCCAACCCGGTAAAAGCACTTCGATACGAATAAGAAACAGATACCGCCGGAATCCGGAACCCCTGACTAAACCCAGGCTCTTTCCCTCAGGCAACCGGGAAGCGAATTATCGCCGTAGTCCCGTCATTCTCCCTGGATTCAAGCCTGATGCTGGCAGCCATATGCCGGAGTATCTGGCGCGAAATGCTGAGCCCGACGCCACTACCTTCTTTCTTGGTGGTAAAGAAAGGCACAAAGATCTTGTCCAGGTTTTCTGCCGGAATGCCACAACCGCTGTCTTGCAGGCGAACTTCAATTCTGTTTCCGTTGCGGCCTGCCTGTGTGAAAAGCCGCCGGGTTTTCCTGTTTTCCAGTGCATCGAAAGCATTGAGGAAGAGATTGATGAATACCTGCTCCAGGAGAGCCGCATCCCCTTCTATCCACAGTGCTTTCTCTATTTCATGCTCTAAAGACACCTGCCTTTCCTCCGCTTTTGTGCGCATCAGGGCAAGCATTCCTTCCAGCAGGGCTCCGAGATCCATACGGGCAATATTGACACGGGGAACCCGGTTCATGGAGCGATAGGATTGTGTAAAGGCCATGAGCCCCTCACCACGCCGGTGTATGGTTTGCAATGCCCGGATAGCGTCTGCTTTGTCCGCAAAATCATTTCTTTCCAAAACGGAAGCCGTACTCTGGGCGAGGGAAACGATAGGGGTGACAGAATTCATGATCTCATGAGTCAAGACGCGCATCAGCTTCTGCCAGCTTTCCAGCTCTCTGCCTTCCAGTTCACTGTAAATATTCTGCAGGCTCACCAGGTTCAATACCTGCCCGAACAAGCCAAAACGGGCCGCCCGTACGCTGATATTCTCAAGGGTGCTTCCCCGGCGTATGCTGAGGTTCCGTGTTTCCTCATGACCCAACTGCTGCAGTACATCATACAATTCCGGGTAATCCGACTTGAGTTCGTCAAGCTCCCGGATATTCTCCCTTCCCAGCATACGGTTCAGTGCCCGGTTCTGAAAATGGATGATTCCCTTACGGTCGAATACCAGTATAGCCACCGGGCTCTGATCCATCAGGGTCTGAAGGAAGTGGACGGCCTCCTCCCTTCCTTTCCGGGTTTCGCTGAATCGCTGCATTACCCGGTTCAAAGCGGTTACCAGTTCTTTGAATGTGTCACCTTTTCGGTCTTCATAAAACTGCAGCGAAAAGTCCTCGTTCTCAATGGCACTTAACAAGCGTGAAAGCCTCAGGTTGGTTTTCTCCACATAACGGATGAGGTCAAAACTCTGTACCAATACCAGGCTCATGACAATTCCAGCACTGATCCAGAACCCTGCCTTCAGGGCCAGAAAAATAGAAAGGATCATGGTCAGCAGTATCCCCAGCACCCTGACGATACAGTTGATGCGAAAATTGCGCAACATGGGTTACAAGTTATACTTACTTAGCCTACGGTACAACGCGGCCCGGGAAAGGCCGAGTTCCTGCGCCACCAACGAAATATTCCCCTGATGGTGTTCCAGTGCCTTTTGAATGGCCTGTTTTTCCATGGATTCCAGGGTAGCGCCCTCTCCTGATTCGGGTGTCCGCCTGTCGGAAGGGGCATCAAGGCTCAGATCCGTCGGACCAATCTCCGGTCCCTCGCAGAGGATCACCGCACGTTCCAGCACATGTTGAAGCTCCCGGATATTACCTGGCCAGGAATACGATTCCAAGGCTTTCATGGCCTGTGTGCTCAGTGTCAGTTCCTCCTTCTCGTATTTTTGGCAGTACTGGCTGAGAAAGTGTTCGGCCAGCACCCGGATATCCACCCCCCGGTTACGTAAGGGTTCCAAATGGATTCGAACCGTATTCAACCGGTAAAGCAGATCCTGCCGAAAACTTTTCTCCTCCACCATCAGGTGCAAGTCGGAGTTTGTCGCGCTGATTATCCGGATATCCAGATTGACCGATTGGGTGGCTCCCAGCGGGCGTATCTGTCGGCTCTGTATGGCAACAAGCATCTTTGCCTGTTGGGGCAGAGGCAGATTGCCCAGTTCATCCAGGAAAAGGGTACCGCCGTGCGCTTGTTCAAATTTGCCGGTATGGTCTTCCCGGGCATCTGTAAAGGCTCCCTTTTTATGCCCGAACATCTCACTTTCAAATAACGTTTCGGGGATCGCGCCCAAATCAACCGTAACAAAGGGTTTATCAGCTCTTTTGCTGTTCTGATGGATAGTTCGGGCCACCACTTCCTTGCCGGTTCCATTCTCACCGGTAAGCATTACCGACGCATCCGTGGCGGCAATCTTGTGAACCGTTTCCTTCAATTTCAACAATGCTTCCGACTGCCCGATCAGCGGGTCACTGTCTCTCCTTTCCGTTTCCTTTTGCCCATTACGGTTCCGCACCGCACGCCGGATGTTCCGGGAAACCGTTTCCAGCAGCTTTTCGTTTTGCCAGGGTTTGGTAAGGAAATCTGCTGCTCCCTCTTTAATCGCCTGAACCGCCAGTTCTATTTCCCCGTAAGCTGTGATCATGATTACGGGCACCTCCCATTTCTTCAATAACTGCCTCATCCAATAAAGCCCCTCATTTCCGCTGTACACCTCACTGCGGAAATTCATGTCGAGCAATACCAAGTCGGGAAGTTCTTTTTTCAATTCGCCGGGCAGGAATTCCGGATCGTTCAGGGTACTGACGCGGTAACCGTTTTCCCGAAGTAGCAGAGCTCCTGAAAAAAGCACATCGGGGTCATCGTCCACAAAGAGGATATGGGCATTCCGGCGCGTCACTGGCCGCAATTTCCGGGCTATGAAAGGTTATTCGCCGAGGTATTCGAGAAAAGTATGGAATTGTCGGATGGAAAAAAGAAGCGGGCTAATCCCATCGGGACGGTACAGCAGTAAAGCGAGGAAAATGGCCGGAACTTCAGGCTTTTTTTCCGCCTTTTTTCCTTTTATCAAGTATGGAAAGCAGGAATCCGATGACCATGATAATCGTACCTCCCCACAGGAAGTTAATGTAGGGGAAGACCATGGCTTTCAGAATAATATAATCCTGAACCGGAGGCCTTTCAGCTATCTCAAAGACAAACTTTGTAGCAGAAAAATCCTCGGGGTTGGTTTCGATATCCGTGAGCTTAAAACGTAGGCCGGCATCAGCAAGCTCATCCTGAACACTTACGGATTCATTGCCTTTCAGCGCAAAAACCGGATGTGCGAACAGGGTATCGGTGCGGTTGATTACTTTGACCTCTGCCATCAGCACATGGTCGGCATCTGCCAGATTCAGGGCCGCCTTGTCGACATTTGGCGTAATGAACATTAGAATAGCCAGAGCATTATCCAGCCTCAGGGTATCCCCGGTACGAATGCCGTGGGTATGGAACTGTTCATAAGGGGCGCTGCGGGTACCCTCCTTATCCGGCACCTGTGTCACATGGGTAAATACATCATGGGTCAGGTAATGGCGGGTATCCGGGTTGCTTACTAGCCCCATTTTCGGGTTGATCTGGGCATTTGGATGCAGCACAAATTCATCGCCGGTAAGGGTGTTCTCCTTCCTGTCGAAACCCTGGTATCTCACCTTATAATAGGTGTTGGGAGCTATAGTGGTGTCTCCCAGGTAGGTTACCTTGTAGTTACCCATCAGGGTAGGCTGGTTACGCCAAAGCAGGATATTCTCCCGGTTTTCTTTCTCACTGAAATTCTCCGAGTATGTCATTCCGGTCTGGTTGAAGGAGATCACCTCCTTACCTGCTCCGGAACTTAATATCCCCATCAGCATCAGTCCGAAACCGATGTGTGCTACAGAGCCTCCGGCCACCTTCAGTTTACCTTTCAAGGTGGCAAACCAGTACCAAAGGTTGCCGGTAACGGCAAATACTCCGGCAAAGAGGAACGCCAGGTAAACGATATTCTGTAAATGGAAAACCAGCGCAAAGACGATGGTAAAGGCCAGTGAAACAAGCAGAACACGAAGCAAGACCACCGTAAACTTCTGCGGGTCGGTTTTTTTGTATTTCAATAACTGTCCGAAACCGATCAGTATACCCAGGATGATGGCGATAGGCAGCTGCCAGCGATTATAATACCCGACTACATCCACCGGCGGGGCTTTATCCAGGCCGAATAGTTTATTCCATACCGGCATGGAAGTATTCAGCAATACCTGGAAACAGGAGATCACAAAGATCAGCGCTCCAACGAACATCCAGAACTCCCGGGAACTCAGGTCTTCATCTGCTTTGGAAAGAGACGGCACCCGCTTGTAGGTAGCATAAAAGACTGCTGCAATCCCCAGCACCATTATGGGAATATGAACCCAGGCCACATATCCGCCCGCCATACCGGTAATGGCTCCGACAAGACCCAAGCCGAGGAGCATCCAACGGAACATGTTCTTTTCGAAAGCCAACAGGCCAGGCAGAGCAATGAAGAAAAACAGGAATAGCAGGAGTTGGCCGCTCATTCCAAGGTCGGTAAACGAGTGGACGGAGGTATTGCCCAATATGCCGCTCCGAGTGAGGAAGGTGGCATACAACACCAGTATAAAAGCAAAGAAAGCCAGGATATAGGTAATGAACAGGGCCTTCCCGGTTTTATTGAATATGAGTTGCGTATGCGCCAGGGCTATGAGTAAAAGCCAGGGAATGAGCGAGGCATTTTCAACCGGGTCCCAGGCCCAGTATCCACCGAAGCTCAGTGACTCATAGGCCCAGAAACCGCCCATGATGATTCCCGTTCCCAATACCATCACCCCAAAAAGGGTCCAGGGAAGGGCGGGCTTCACCCATTCGGTAAGCCGGTTTGTTGCCAAACCGGCAAGGGCGTATGCAAAAGGGACTATAGCTGCGGCAAAACCGAGGAACAGTGTAGGCGGGTGGATCACCATCCAGTAATTCTGTAACAGCGGGTTGAGCCCGGTTCCGTCTGTGATGCCTGTAAGGTAATTTTCCGCTCCGCGTATTTGCACAAAGGGCAGTTGGAAGATTGCAGGCTGCTCGTCACGCAGAAGGATGAAGGGGCTGCTACCGATCTTTCTTCCCGCGATCTCCACCCCAAGCAACATGGTGGAAAGCATCACCTGAGCCAGTGCCACTACGGCCATAACCGGAGCCTCCCAGTTTTTGGCCCTGTACATCAGTATCCATCCCAGTACCACATGCCAGGTCATCCATAAGAGAAAACTGCCCTCCTGGCCTTCCCAGAAACAGGAGACCATAAACCGGAGAGGGAGTTCGGTAGAGGAGTGCTGGTAAGCGTACTGGTATTCGAAATAGTGCTGCTGGATAATGATAAACAGCGTGGTAAAAATGGAGATTACGGCAAGCCCGTGTATCCAAAAGCCAATTCTCCCGAGCTTCTTCCAGAACTCCTGGTCGTTTTTCCAATAGGTGGCAAATCCGTAAGCAAAAACCGTAAATAGCGCTGCCGCGAACGACAGGTAAACACTGATTTTTCCCAGGTTACCTATAAGCAGATGTTCTCCGGAAAACTCCAGGACTTCTTTCATGATTCAACCGCGTTGTATTCGGTTTCTTCTATTTTTCCTTCGTTGTATTTGGAAGGACACTTCAGCAAAATGCTGGAAGCCCGAAACGTATTATCATCCATCATTTTTCCAATGATCACCACCTTTTCCGAACGCTCCAGGTCGGCGGGTTTCGGACTATTGAACAGTACCCGGCTGATGGCATTGGTGCTGTCTTTCAGATAGAACTCCAGGTGATTGGGGTCTTTGACAGGATCGTATTTCATGCTGGAGTCCCTAACCAGTTCACCGATAACATGAAATTCCTTGCCCGGATTTTTCGATGCCGTTTCGAAGGTCACGTATTGGGATGCATTTCCATACAGGCTCACAATAGCCGCAATTCCTACGGCTATCAAAACGATCAGGATGATGTAGCGCGGTTTCATGCCTTCTTATTTTTAGATTCTTTCTCGAGGCGACGCAGTCGTCTGTCCAATACTACCAGGTAGATGGCGATTCCCAGAAAAATGGTTGTCATCACTGCTACCACCACATAAATTTTTCCGCTGGATCTCAGTTCATCGGCCATGGCCGTGTTCTGTGCCTGAGTCACCTGGGGGACCACCGACACCAGGAACGCCAACAGTAACGCCTTAATTGTCTTCATGTTCGGCTTCTAAATTTTTCATTCTCCAACGGAGGTTGGCAATCCATCCTCCTATCAGTATCCAGCCTAAAACAGCGGGATAAAACACTGCACGCATCCTGGAGTCAAGGTCGTAGGAACTGAAACCCGGATTCCCTCCGTTTCCGGGATGCAGCGAGTCATTGATCCGTGGAAGGATAAATATCAATACCACAAAAATCGGGAAGGCAAAAATGTTGAACACCGCCCCTACCCGGGCACTCTTTTCACTGTCTTCAATAGCCTGACGCAGCACGTAATAGCCAAGGTAAATCAGCATTCCGATTGCTACGCCATTCAGTTTCGGGTCGTTTGTCCAGAAGAATCCCCAGGTAAATTGCGCCCAAAGCATTCCGGTGAGTACTCCCAGCATCCCCAGCAGGATTGCCGTATTGGTGAGCTCCTTAGCCAGGTTATCATAAGTCCTTTTTCCCACGGCCAGGTAAACAATGCTAAAAACAAAGGCCAGCAGAAGAAGGACAATCATAGAGAACCACATGGGAACATGGAAATAAAGGTTCCGGATACTTTCGTTCAGAATATCGATCCTGGGGACCGGATTAACCAACCCGGTTACAATGCTATAAAGCACCAAAATCAGACCCAGGTATTTCCACCAATTGGCTTTCATGAATTAGTGGTGCAAAGGTAAAGAAAAAGAGGCGAAGGTTAAGGAAGAGGTTAAGCGTTACCGAACGGAAAAATGAATCGTCTGCCGGCTTAAATTTCAAGCGAAGAGTCAATGAGCTTTTTCCTTTGAGTCCCGGAAACTCTTTAATCGCTGTCCGGGCCCTGACCCCTAAAACTTATTCTTCCACATCATACTTTCCACGGGCTTCACCGTCCGCTGCTTGTACTTGGCGTTCTTCTTGGTTCCGTAGGTGTTCTCGATTTCCCCCTCCACCTCAAAGTAGATAAGCTGTCCGATGGGCATTCCGGCATATATCCTCACAGGCTGAGCTACCGAGATTTCCAGGGTCCAGGTATTGCAGAAACCCACATCCCCTTTACCCGCCGTAGCGTGGATATCAATACCCAGGCGGCCTGTGCTTGATTTACCTTCAAGAAACGGAATGTGTTTGTGCGTTTCGGTGTATTCTTCCGTTACGCCAAGGTAGAGTACCCCGGGATGCAGAACATAGCCCTCAGACGGTATTTCAAAAATATCGATCTTGTTATGTGCCCTGGCATCCAGCTCCCTGTCGCGGTAGGTGCCCAGATAGCGTCCCAGGTGAACGTCGTAACTATTTGTACCCAGGCAATCGCGGCGGAAAGGCTCAATAAGGATACTGCCTTTTTCGACCTCTTCGAGAATCCGTTTGTCGGAAAGAATCATGGGGCAAATATAGAACAGTGCACCTATTTTAGACCTTGCCGGTTCTTTCTAAAAACAGAGCAGCCTTTACTCTTTCAAATCATCGCTAAGCCGAATCCGAAAATGGCAGATGCGCCGGTCATCGCTGCAGGATACGAGTTCCGTCTCGGTCAGCCAGAGTATGCAGTTTACAGAGCTTACATGCGCTGCGTACCGTTCGCGGTCTATAACTTTAAGCAATTCCAGTCCGGGCATGGACCACAGCTTTATACTTTTATCCATGCTGCCCGTAGCCAGCAGGCCTTCTCCGTTTTTAGCCAGGGCATGGATGCTGTACCAATGCGCATTGAGTTCATTGTCTACCTGTCCCATCTTGGAGCTCCTCAGACGCGCATCACGGCCTACGGAATACAACATCTCCTTTTCTTTCAGTATGGCAAATACGGTTGTATCGGAAAGTCGGAAACGATCAACAGGGTCTTTTTTGCCCGGATCCACTATCCATACTAACCCCTCTGACCCACCTGCCCAGATCAGACCGTCTTCCAGCCAGAGCGTCCGAATACTCTTGGAACTCAGCTTCCACTCCATCAATGGCTGATCCCCTTCACCCGGCCATTGTTTTAAACAGCCTTCCTGTCCACCGCTAAACAAAGTATCCCCCTTGTATTCCAATGAAAAGACGGATTCTTCATGAGCCTGCCAATGCCGTTTCAACTGCTTGAGGTGAAAGTCGAACTCATAGATCTGGCCATTCCGCGTACCGGCGGCAAGCCGCTTGTGTACGGGGTCTGCTGCCAGGCAGAATACCGGATCGGGAAGACGTGCGAGCAGGATACCATCTCCGCTTTCCACCTGCCACAATACGATCATGCCATCGCTTCCTCCGGAGAAAAAACGTGTGGCGTCCAGGGGTGCCAGAGCATATATGCTCTGCGTATGCCCGTTGAATTCCCCTATTTTTGAAACTTCAATGCCCACGATCTCGCACAAATATATCAAAAGCAATGTCCTGACGGGGGTTTGGCGTATCGACGAAGACGAAGCAGGTCTCCGGGAAATATTGAACAAGCCTGCTCTTCCCGTGTTTTCCGTGATGCAACGGAACCTGCACTGGCTGGCTTCACGGTGCCTGCTTACTGAGTTGCTGGCTATTTGGGGACACGAGGGAAATTTTTCCCTCGAAAGGTTGGATTCGGGTAAGCCCGTATTGACTCACCCCAGGCTAGAGATTTCCATTTCTCATGCAGGAAAATATGCAGCCGTTGCTATAGGAACGGAGAGGGCGGGCATTGATATCGAACAGATAAGTCCGCGGATACGGAAAATCCGGTCCAAGTTCATGAACGAACCCGAATGCCAGTTGCTAAAGGATGATAACGACCTGGAGTGGATGTATTCGGTTTGGTCGGCTAAGGAAGCCTTGTTCAAGTATGATGAGGAAGGGGCTCTGGATTTCAGGGAGCATCTTTCGGTAAAAAAAGGGGACCCGGGATACTTGATCGGACAAATCCATAAAGGCCGAAAACAGCTGGAATTACTGATTCCCTGCGAAAAATTGGAGGATTATATTCTGTGCTGCGCCTATAAAAAATGAACCCTTAAGCGTTTTATCTGGACAAAATCGGGTTGTTTTACCGTTATTTGCCCCATTATCATGAATTTTATTAAACCGCGCTTTTCGCACGAAAAACAGGCTGAGTTCTTCAAAACACTCAAAAGCAGAGTGAACAACTATTTTCAGGAAAACCAGCTTTCCATGAGTGGCGGACAGAAAATGATCGGCAAGATCATTTTTATGTTCACCCTTTACCTGACTCCTTTTATTCTTCTTTTTACCCCTCTGGCTTCTTACACCTGGTTATACCTGGGGCTTTGGATCCTGATGGGGCTTGGCATGTCCGGTATCGGACTGGCCATCATGCACGATGCTAACCACGGAGCACTTTCCCGGAATAAGCGCGTGAATACGATACTTAGCTATACGATGGACCTTATCGGAAGCAATTCCTTCATCTGGAGGATGCAGCATAACGTGCTTCATCATAGTTTCACCAATATTGACGGGGCTGATCCGGATATCGATATGCAGTTCATCCTGCGTTTCTCTCCGCACCAGAAACATTATTGGTTTCACCGTTTCCAACATATTTACGGGCCATTTCTTTACGGGTTTATGACCCTTCTACGGGTTTTCGTTTCGGATTTCTCTCGCCTAAAAATATACCGGAATATGAAACTCGTTTCCGAAAAAGTATACCGGAAAGAGCTTCGTAAAACCATACAATGGAAGGTCTTCTACATCCTGTATATCCTTGTGATCCCAATACTTTTTGCTCCGCAAAGCATCTGGATCACGATTCTGGGATTTGTGGTGATGCATTTCCTCTGCAGCCAAATCCTGGCCTTTATCTTCCAAACGGCCCATGTGATGCCGAGTTGTGAATATCCGGTAATGGATGAAAAAGGAAATATTGAGAACAGCTGGGCTATCCATGAGATTGCCACTACTACCAATTTCTCACCCAGAAGTCGTTGGTTTAGCTGGTTGATCGGAGGACTGAATTACCAGGTGGAACATCACCTGTTTGCCAATATTTCGCATATCCACTACCGGGAGTTGCACAAGATCGTAAAGCAGACCGCGGAAGAATTCGGTATCAAGGTGAATATGGAAAAGAATTTCCTGATTGCCGTATGGAATCACCTCCGTCTGCTTCGGGACTTGGGTAAGATGCAGCCGGTTCGGGTGAAATCCTGATCGCTACTGGCTCAGTTGCCGGAAATACTCGCGGATTTTTTGTTTGTAATAAGGGCGGAGTTCGGGCGGAACCGATTTCAGCAGCTCGCTTTCCTTTTCTTTTTGCTTCAGGTATTCCTCCAACTCAGGTGGAAGCGGACGTTCCTTCTGCTTACCCTGTCTGGACTCGCGTTGGTCATCCTGATCCCGCTCCCGTTCGGCTTTCTCATGTTCCAGTAGTCGGGTTTCTATTTCCTGCAGGCGCTTCATACTTTCCAGGTTCAGGCGCTTGTTCACCAGGTCTTCTTCCAGTTTTTCCATCTGTTCGATGGTCTTCTGAAGTTCTCCTGCCTCCTTGCCGTTCCCTTCTTCCTGCATTTTCTTCTTCAGGGATTCCAGCATACGCCGGATCATCTCCTGCTTAGCCGCCATTTCTGCCCATTTCCGGCTGCCCGGACTATCGCCCTGCTGCATACCCTGCTTCATCTTTTTAAGCTGTTCACCAAGTTCCTTCTCCATCTCCTTCATCTTCTTGGCGTCACCGGGTTTGGGTTTCGATTTTTTCTGGCCGCTTCCTGATCCCATGGCATTCATCTCATCCTGCATGTTCTTCAGGATCTCACTGAGCATCACCGCCAGGTTATTCATATGCGTCATGGTAAACTGCTGACTGACACGGGCTTCTTTGACTTCCCTTTTGGCCAGTTCGGTCATGGATTTATTGAGATTGTGGTTGATCCGGCCCATTTCGGCGTTGATATACGAACGAAGTATAACTGCTCTTTTGCTCAGAGCCAGCAGGCTGTCTTCCACAATACGGGAATCGTCCCGGATTTTCTTCTGCCGCTGAACCATTTCTACAAACTTCGGGTTGTAGCTATTCACCTCTCCGAATTCCTCCATCAGCGCTTCCTGATCGAAGGATAACTGCACCAGATTTTCCAGAATTCCTCGCAGGGTTTCATAGTCCTCCTGATGTTGCTCCATTTCAGAAGTCTTCATCATCTCCTGCATTTTTTTGGAGAGCTTCTTCATCTTATCGGCAGCCTCCTTTTGTTTCTCCGAGGCTCCTTTTTTGTCCCCCTCTTCCAGTTTCTCCGAGCCCCCTTTCATATCATCACCAATGTCATCCATATCCTCTTCTTCCGGCATCTCCATATCCATCGGTTCTTCCAGTTGCTTGTTCAGGCTATCGGTTTCCTGCATTTCTTCCTGCAGTTCCTCAAAGGCCTTATTCAGGGAATCCTGTTTCTGTTTCAGTTCATCGGGATCGGAATCCGTTTGCTTGCTTTCTTCCGACAGCTTTTCCTGTTCCTCGCCAAGCTCTTCCAGTTTTTCCTGGTTCTGCTCCAGTTTTTTCTCTACCTCGAAGCGTTTGTACATTTCCAGCATGCGCTCAAGCTGTTTGTCGAGCTCCTTTTCTTCCAGCTGCATCTTCTCCAGCTCCTCCCGCACGCCTTCCTTGTTCTGTTCTTCCATAAGTTGCTGAAGTTCCTCCAGCATCTGCTTCAACTCATCGGAAAACAACTCATCAAATAATTTTTCAAGCTCCTGCTGCTTTTGCATGAGTTTTTCTTCCAGCGGAGTGTATTCATTCTGCAGCTGGTTATTCTGTTTGTTTTCCTGTTTCAGTTCCTCAATTTTCTTCTCCAGTTCCTGCTGTCTTTGCAGCAATTTGTCCAGCTCCTGCTTGTCTTCCCAACTCAACTCCTTTTTCTCCAGGAGTTTCTTCTGCAGCTTTTGAAGGTCTTTACCCAGTTTCTGGGTTTCCTTCATAGCTTCTTCAAGATTCTTTTTGATCTCGTCGCCTTTTTTATCCAGCTGTTCTTGTATCTCTTTTTCAGTAGGAACTTCGTAAACCGTCGATTTGCTAATGGCTCTTTTAGCGCCATTGATCCCATCGTTGTCGTAGACTTCGAAATAGTACTCTACCTGGTCGCCCGGAGCCAGGTTAAGGGTTTTCAGATCCCAGATATGGATAAACTGCTGTTTGCTAATCCCGGGTTGGAAGCTCATGTCCGTCTGGAACGTCTTGCCACGAAGCGAATCCACCCGGCTCTTAACAAAGCGATACACAAAACGCAGGGAAGAGAACCCGTAATCATCCGAGATCTCCCCCACAAAAAAGCGCATTCTGGGTTGTAATGAGTCCGGCTTTTCTTCAGATTGTATGGATGGATAGGCGTCCGGGATGACATTGATGCGGTAAGGTACTGAATCATAACCGCTGTTGTTTTCCTTTTGCAGGGCTAGAAAGTAAGCCTGACTTTCCCGGAGTTGCTTTTTGTAGGTATAGGAGGTGCTGCTCCTCCGTTGCATTTCTTCTTTATTCCCTCCGAAGCTCAGCCAGGCATCCCGGGCATTCCGGGTATCAAATTCCCAGCTTACCAAAGTGCCTTCAGGTATGGAAAGGTCTCCGGTATTGTTTAGTGCTTCGTCCTTTTTTCCGGTATAGGCCGGATAATCAAGCCTTACCTTAAACCCGGTAAGTAAGGGTCTTGCACTTACCTGAAACGTATATTCTTCGGAATAGAACCGGTCTGCCCAGAACCGAAGGGTAAAATCCTTCTGCACATTACGAAGGGTAAAGCTGAATTTACCCGCCCCGTCGGCAAGCATCTTATACCGTTTCCCGTCAACTTCCACATAAGCATCTGCCGGCACTTCTTCTCCTTCCGTTTTCAGTTTCAAGTCCACAGACTCATTTTGTTCTGCCTGCCTGCTTTCATTCAGAAACTGGAAACGGAAGGGAGCTTCCGGAACAAACTCATTGTTGAAGCGGACCAAACGCATGGTACTTTCACGCATGATGCGGGCATTGGTGAATAATAGCACCACAAAGATCAGGACCGGTATTGCCAGGTATTTCAGGTAGCGTGTATTCTGGCGAAGGTCAATGGCCTGTACGAAAGGAACAGGGCGAAGTTCATCCACCCTTTGCCTTATGCTGGCCTCAATTAGCTCCGAACTGCTGCGATCCGATCCGGAAAGTTCTTTCAGTTGCAGGGTATTGAGCAGCTTGTCTTTCACCTCACCGAAATGCGCTCCGATAATTCGGCTGGCTTCCTCATGTCCAATCCGTTTACCGATGCGGAAAAACCCCGCCAGCGGACGAACGACAAATCCATATAATACGATCAGGGTTAATGTCAGGGCCATGAAAAAGAGAAAAGCTCTGACACTGGAATTGAATTTCCCGAAATACTCGAGCGTAGTCACTGCCAAATAGGTCATGAGTGCTATACTCAGAAAGTAAATCAACCCTTTGAGAAGGAGGTTCTTGTAGTACTTCCTGATGAAGGCATCGAGCTTATCCAGTAGTATCTCGTAATTACTTCGGTTCATGAATGGGCAAATTAGCGCAAATTTCGGACCTCTACTAGATACGGAACGTAGCTTCGACGTAAATGGTACGTATCCCGACGGCTATAGATTACTTGGTCTTTATGGAATAATTTTTGAAACTTTGGTGTCGCAAGTATGAATAAACCCCTATCTATCGGATTGAGTGTGGTGCTGGTGATGCTTACACAAAGTTTCAGTGTATCCCAGCAACCGGAATTGGTATGGGAAGAATGGAATTCCGGCTATGCCAGAGGTATTCAGGAAAAGAAGATTATTCTGGTGGATGCCTATACGGACTGGTGCGGATGGTGCAAGAAAATGGACAAGGACACCTACAGTCATCCTAAGATCATTGAAAAGATCAACAAGTATTTCATTCCCATCAAATTCAATCCCGAACTGAATCAAACCTATTATGTGGACAGCACTGCTTATACGGGAAGGGAACTTCACGCCATGCTTTCCAAGAATTACCGTACAGGTTACCCCACTACTTATTTCATTATCCCGCACATGAACAAGCTCTTTATCAATCCGGGATATGAAGACCCGAAACAATTCGGACAAACCCTCGATAATATGATGGCGGAAGCCGGCATCAAATAAGCCGTTTCCATAATTAAAGGATATAAAAAAAGCCGGGCAAAACCCGGCTTTTTTCGTGTCTTATTCCCCGAAAAGGTCGTCGGTACTCAACACCTTGAGTTTCCCTATTTTCTTCAGGTCTTTTTCATTAACCTTTTCCTTTGAGGCCAGAACGCAATAGTAGAAGGCTTTTCCTACAAAGTACTCTTGCTGGAACTCAGCGACCATAGCCACATTCACTTTATCAAGGTTCTGATACACCGTCTCCGTAATATCTGTTTCCCTACCCATCCGCTTATTGCTTAGGTAAGTAAAGAAGATGTTTTCCTCAAGTACCCTTCTGGTTTCAATATTTTGTTTCAGTGAATTCCGGGCATTCCGTATCTCTTTTTCTTCCATTGGCGGACGATTGAATAGCGCTACCATAGCGGGAACCGCGTCCATCAGCTTATCGCTTTGTGTTCCGATATAGGCCAGGATATAGTTAGGTCGGTCCGGGCGACTGGTAACCGAGTAATTGGCATAAGTGCTATAAGCCAATGCCTTGGATTCACGCAATTCCTGAAACACAACTGTGCCCATTCCTCCGTCAAAGTACTCATTAAAAAGCCAGGCTACGGGCACTTCCTGTTCCTGGTATTCACCGCTATTTCTTACCCACAGCACTTCGGCTTGTACCATGTCAAAATCATAAAAATACACCACATCTTTTCTCGGCGCTTTTCTGAATTCAAAGGTTTTTGCCGGCGGATAGTTTTTGAAGGTCTCCGGTGTCCGGTGTTTGTCGTCAAGCGAGGCAGCAAGCGCGTTCATGGGTTGGGGGCCGTAATAAAAAGCATAGTGCTCGTAATCCAGCAACCCGCGTATCAGTCCCGCCAATTCCTCTGCCTTCAGTTCTTTCAGCTGTTTGCTGCTCAAGCGGTAAAGAAAGGGGTTGTCCTCTCCATACATTGCGTAACTCATCATGGCATTAAAAAGGATGCTACGCTTATTCTTCTTCTGATCTGCCCTTGCTTTGAGCGTTCTTGCCACCAGGTTATCCAATGCCTCCTGATCCGGTTTTGCATTGCGAAGCAGGTGTTCAAATAATTCCAGTGATGCATCAAAGTTCTTCTGCAATCCATCCAGGTAAACGTAGATCCGGTCGCTGCTACTCACCACCCCGAAATCAGCCGCCAGCTCATAAAACTTCTTATTGAGTTCCTCAGCCGTATATTTTTCTGTTCCCAGATAAGGGAGCAGCTCTATGGCAAAAGCTGTTTTGAGGTCATTATAGCTGCCCATCTCCAGCACGTAATACAGGCTGAAGAGCTGGTTGTCTTTGTTCTCTACGTAGAACAGCTCCATGCCCTTAGCCGTTTTCATGGATTTAAGGTCTTGTTTGAAATCCACAAAATCAGGGCGAATGGGCGCCACAGTGCGGTAGGCGTGTTCCTTCAGGTAATCGGACTCCTTGCCTTTGTTCAGTTCTATTGGAGTGATCTGCGGTTTTTCAATCTTGGCGATGGTGGTATCTACCCCTTCTCTTTTAAAAACAGTTACATAGTTGGTGTAGTATGTATTGGCAAAAGCTATCACGTCTTCTTTTTTCATCCCTTTATACGCCTCCAGAACACGCTGATAATCCTTCCATGCGTAACCCAGAATAAAAGACTCCGCAATTGCCGAACAACGCGAATAATTGGCCTTGTATGACCGGAGTAGTTCCACTTCTTTGTTATCGATAATCGCCTGAAGGTCTTTCTCGGAAAACTCCCCCTTTTTGATCCTTTCTATTTCTTTAAGCATCAACTCCTTAACCTCTTCAGGACTTTGATTTTCACGAGGTACTCCTACAAAAATATGGGCGGAACCATCCACCATAATATCCGGAAAGGAGTAAGCACTTTGTACCTTCTGGCTCAGGTTGAGGTTGACATCGAAATAACCGGCTTTACCGTTTGCCAACAAGCGGTTGATTACATCTACGTATGCACTCTCTGTCTCTTTTCCGGAAGGCATTCTGCAAGCGAACATGACGTATGCCGGATTCGGGCCGTATACTTCATAAACCGGGGTTTCGTGTGGCTTAAGGAAGTCAAAGTGCCGGGGTTCAGGTTTTGGAAGGTTCAGTAGCTTGCTCCATTCACGGTCAACTGCCAGTATCACCGAATCGGGATCGAAATCACCGCTCAGGATCAGGGCCATATTAGAAGGACGGTAGTATGTTCTGAAATATTTTTCGATTGCCCGTAAGGATGGGTTTTTCAGGTGTTCCACCGTTCCGATGGTTGTTTGTGTCCCATAGGGGTGACCGAAAAACAGCCCTTCATACAGTTTTGAGTATGATTTGTAATCATCATTGTCGAGACTGCGGTTCTTTTCTTCGTAAACCGCTTCCAGTTCCGTATGGAATAAACGGAATACCGGATCATGAAAACGCTGGGCTTCGATCTCTATCCATTTGAACACCTGGTTGCTGGGAACCGTATTGATGTAAACGGTTTCGTCTTCGGACGTGTAAGCATTACTTCCCGTAACCCCCATGATCTGCATCATCTTGTCGTACTCATTGGCAATAGCGGTTTGGGATGCGAGGTAGGAAATGGAATCAATACGGCGGTAAACCAATTTGCGCAGGGCGGTATCCCGTGTATTCTTATGGAGCTCAAACAAGGTTTCGATTTGCTCCAGATAGGGTTTTTCAAATTTGTAGTTCTTCGTACCGAATTGGGTGGTTCCTTTGAATAGCATGTGCTCCAGGTAATGCGCCAAGCCGGTATTATCATGTGGATCATTGCGGCTCCCTGTTCTCACCACGACCATGCTTTGTATTGTAGGTTCACGGTTATTCGGCGACAGGTAGACCGTCAGTCCGTTTTTCAGCACATATTTTCGGGTATTGAGGGGGTCGCCTTCAAAAGATTCGTACCGGTATTGGATGGAATCGGTGGTAAGCTGAATCGATTCGGTAGGCGGGTGGTATGTCTGGGCATGGATCGGGGAGCGTGTTCCCAGGGTCAGGATCACTGCCAGGAAAAGGTGTTTCATGATGCTAATATAGGAAGATGTTGTCAGGGAATGATTAGCCACTATCCGGGTGAGCAGATAAAGGAAGCTTCAAAGAACAGGAAAAGAGTGTTTCACAAACCGACTTCAAATTCCGGAAGCAAATACCTTCGGGAAAGGCCACGGATACTATGAAACTTTTGGTTTTTCACGTAGAGGTCTTCCGGTTCAATCGGGATTTACTCCGTACCGAAGTACGGCAATTTCACTATTATTGCCCCGATGAAATACCAACGCGTCTTATTGAAGCTGAGCGGTGAATCGCTAATGGGGGATCAGACCTACGGAATTGACCCCAATATCCTGGAACAGTATGCTCAGGAGATCAAAACCGTTTCGGAATTAGGCGTTCAGGTAGCCATTGTAATTGGTGGAGGGAATATTTTCCGGGGAGTACAGGGAGTTTCCGGCGGGCTGGTAGACCGTGCGCAGGGCGACTATATGGGCATGCTGGCAACCGTTATCAATGCCATGGCGCTTCAGGGAGCTCTGGAAAAACACGGTATGAAAACCCGGTTATTATCCGCCATCAAAATGGAGCAGATATGCGAGCCCTTTATTCGCAGGCGTGCCATCCGACATTTAGAGAAAGGCCGGGTCGTAATTTTCGGAGCTGGTACCGGCAATCCGTTCTTCACCACGGACACTGCTGCTTCGCTCAGGGCAGTGGAAATTGAAGCCGATGTGGTGTTGAAAGGTACGCGCGTGGACGGTATCTATTCTGCCGACCCGGAAAAGGACCCCAATGCCGAACGGTATGACAGCATCTCCTTCAGCTCGGTGTACGAAAAGGGGCTGAATGTGATGGACCTTACGGCAATTACACTTTGTCAGGAGAACAAACTTCCTATTGTGGTGTTCGACATGAACAAAAAGGGTAATTTCAGGAGCCTGCTTGACGGCGAGCGGGTTGGCACCCTGGTTCACCTGTAAATCAACTGTTTTCAATTGTTCGCTGCTGTTCTTCCAGGTTGAGGGAAGAAACGGGCATCTCCGGAATAGCCCTGGATATTATCCCTGAAATTGGAGACTGCCGCTCTACGCTCTATAACCCCTCCCAGCTCAGCAAACAACCCAAACGTATTGAACCTTTTAAGAGAATGATTGCCCCTGTCAATCAGGAACAAGCATTCTCTCTGAGCAAAGACATACCATTCTTCTACTTCATTTTATTTGGATCCAGGCAATAGATATAATCCCCATCCGTGGTATAGATGTACCCTAACGTAGGGTGATGTACAACCGGGTTGCTCCAGAATCCGGATCGATTCTCCTTATCCCAGCCATCAATCAGCGTTCTACCCGTGTGGGCATCAATAGCAAAGACGCCTCCGCTACTGAACCAAATGGTATCCTTGTATTCCCGCAGCAAATACGGCATGGGGGCTGTGTTTTCATTGACCCATAAACGTTTCCCGGTCATTTTATCCAGCCCGTACATCCAATAGCTGTCGGATTTAGCAATTAACTTGTCTTTCACCAGTAATATATTGGCAGTCTTAAAACCACTGATATTATCTCTTGGATCTAGTTCAAAGTTCCAAATTGTATTACCGGAAGCTGCATCAACACAGAAGACTTTAGAGATACTAAAAAAATAGACCCGATTATCCTCAATTGCCGGACGACTACTACTGGCCCAATCACTTAAGCCCTTCCTATACCACTCCATGCTATCCGCCGTTAGGTTCCAAGCCATAATGTCCATACGATAACTATTGCCACTCCAACCACGGTTGTGCATGATAAGGAGTTCATTACCATTGAAGTCAATCCATTTTACCGGCATCCGTAAAATTGGCTTAAATTTCCCATCTCCTTCTTTAGCTTTAGTAAGGGCAAAGAGAAATTCCCTTTGCCCTGTTAGAAGATTATAACGGTATAACTCGCCTAATTCAGGC
>CAXPEB010000013.1:0-6410 GCA_964215915.1 Bacteroidia bacterium | reverse complement strand
TACACTCTTCCCTAACGACGCTCTTCCGATCTGTATTATTCATGAATAAAATCTAGTATTGAAATTAATGCCGGATAAAAACACCCTATTGGAGAAATACACCGATGCTGAGCTCCTGGAGCTTATCGGTTCTGCTATCCGGCGTTGGAGGGTGGAGGAAAGCCTTACCCAGCAGGAGCTGGCAGAGGCGGCCGGAATTAACCGCAGTACGCTGAGCATGCTGGAAAACGGTTCCGGAACCAGCGCCATCACGCTGGTTCAGGTTATGCGGGTGCTGGGAAGGCTGGAGGTATTGTCGGTATTCCGGAAACCCGTGGAGCTTAGTCCGATGCGGGTGGCGGAAATGGAAATAATGGAATTAAAGCGCCGCAGACGTGTGCGCAAAAAGAGAAAACAGACGGATGATACCGCCAGGTCATGATTCGGTCTGCATTTGTTCATGTATGGAATCGCCGGGTTGGAGCCGTTTTGTGGGACGAGTCTTCCAACCTGGCTTCCTTTGAATTCGATACTGCTTATCTAAAAAACGGGGCGGACCTCGCTCCGCTTACGATGCCCTTAGAGGGAGCACGCGGACACGTGTTTTCCTTTCCCGAACTGGCTTCTTCCAAGACTTTCCGGGGTTTGCCCGGTCTGCTTGCCGAGGCACTACCTGGCTCCTATGGGAATAGGCTGATAACTGCCTGGTTTTCTTCCCGGGGTCGTGATGCGCAAAGCCTTAACCCTGTGGAATTACTTTGCTTCATCGGGAAACGGGGGATGGGCGCACTGGAGTTCCAACCGGCTGAAACTTCCGGCTTATCCAAAAGTTCACGCATCAACCTGAACAAACTGATACCGGCCGCTGAAGAGCTGCTCAATGCCCGCTCAGGTTTTCCGCTACCGAATGGAGAAAGTCCAAACACCCTGCGCGACCTGGTCAAAACCGGGACTTCCGCCGGAGGAAACCGCGCCAATATGCTGGTTGCGTTTAACGCCGATACCGGGGAATTGCTTAGCGGTCAGACAGAGGCGTCGGAAGGATTCGGGTATTGGTTGCTGAAGATAGACGAGCTTGGGGAACAGGGATCTGAAAACGCCCCGGGATCCGGTCGTGTCGAAATGGCCTATTCGCAGATGGCGCAAAAAGCAGGAATACATGTGAAAGAATGCAGGTTACTGGAAGAAAACGGACGGGCACATCTACTGACTCGCCGCTTCGACCGGACTGCCCTCGGGAAAAAGATCCATATACAAAGCCTGTGTGCCATTCGTCACCTTGATTTTACCCTGCCCGCCCATAGTTACGAAACGGCCTTTGAAACCCTTCGTTTGCTGGGGCTTACCTATCCGGAGGCCGAACAGCTATTCCGCAGGATGGTGTTCAATGTACTCGCCCGAAACGCCAACGATCATACGAAAAGCATTGTGTTTCTCCTTGAAGAAGGAGGGAAGTGGAAACTCGCACCTGCATTCGGTCTGCATTATGCCTGCCGACCGGACAGTCATCAGATCCATACCCAGAGCCTGAGCATAAGGGGGAAGCGGGAAAATATCCAACGGCAGGACTTCCTGGAACTGGCGAAATCCGTCAATGTAAAAAAAGCTGCTGCTATCGTAGACGAAGTTCGTGAGGCCATTCTCCTGTGGCCGGAATTTGCCGCCAGGGCAGGGGTTCCGGAAGAAACCACCCAATCCATCCGGAAAGAATTGCTCCCCGGTTTTCAATAATTGACCAGGAATGAATCGGGGGAAGCCCGTTGCCGGCTGGGTAAGATTCCAAACACCTTTTTGTAAGTCCGGGTGAAATGGGCCTGGTCGGCATAATCCAGGTGATATGCCAGGTTGACCAGTTTTTCCTTATCTGACTCCAGGACCCGGGCAGCGCTTAATGATTTGAGCAGGAGCATGTATTCACGCGGACTGCAACCGGTTTCATTCCTAAAGATACGTTCGGTCTGCCTGAGGCTTCTCCGGCAATGGTTGCGAAATGTTTCCATGGAAAACGATGTGTTTGCCGTATGCAGGTAATTAATTGCTTCGGAAAGTACATCATCATGCCGATTACGGTTTACCCGTTCTTCAAAAAAGCGGTTGCAAAATCGGATAGCTTCCGTCGCTTCTGTGGCCGAGCGTATTCCCTCACCAAGTTTTCGGAAAACCGGATCAACGGTGTACAGGTCGAAGTGAGCATTCCGGAGTTCCGAGCCGGAAATTCCTAAAAGTACTTTATGTGCTCCGGCACGAAGACGTATTCCTATTACATTCACTTCTCTAATGAACTTTACCGTGTAGGGGTGTTGTTGCATGCCGATAGCCAAAGCCAAAGGGGAGGCGTTTCGGTTATCGAGGCTGCAGCTATGTTCTCCGGTATGGAAAATAAGTTCGGTGAAGGGGCTTGGCAGCACCTGTTGTTCCAGTGTTTGCCCGGATAAGGGGATGAATCGTCCATGCCAATAACAGTGCACCAGGTGTTGCAGGTTTCGGGGCGGCGCAATGCGAACTCTTTCAATCATTGCTACAAAACAACATAACAAACGAATACAGGCAGAGACCGCATTTGCCTTAGAATTCTCTGCCTGTATGGATTGAGCCTGTGGGTTTATCCTGCCATCAGATCCTCTGTATTCACAACATTGGAATCCAGAGGCATCCAGTTCTCTTCAAAAGTGGCCTTCAGGTGGTTGTGACCTCCGAAAACACCCAGAACCTTCAATGTATTTTGCCCGGTGTTGACGAGGTTGTGTGGCTCCATTTCCGGCACCAGCACCAGGCTGCCAGCCGCAACCCGACCATAATTGCCGGATAACTCCACTTCGGCTTCACCTTCAAGGATTACCAGGATCTCCTCCAGGCTGTCGGTATGCCTGCCCAGCTGTTCGCCCGGGGCAATCTCAAAATAAACGGTAGCGGTTTGCCTGCTGCCCTGTGCGGCGAATAGCGGGAAAGTCGCCTTACAGTGCAGGGTTGAATTGTTTTTGCCCCGGAATTCGTTGAGGGGCAGTTCGTTCAGATTTACGCTTGTCAAACTCATAATTCTTTCAATAGTTACCGGGCAAAGGTCCGGGTGCACCGGATACGGAAATTGAACGCAATCGACATTTTTTGGATCCCCCTGTATCATTTCACGGGCATATCCGTTATACCCTTAGTTCTTAATCCCCGTTACCATGAATCGTATAACCTGCCTGATTGCGGTAATTCTGCTGTCACTTGCCGCCGGAGCCAAATCCATCGACAGCCTCTTTGTAATTCACTTTTCCATCAATTCCTCCGAATTGACGCTTTCCGAACAATCGCAACTCAATAAACTGATGGACTATGTCAATGCCTACGGCGACTACGAGTTGGAGCTCAGCGCCCATACCGATCAGTTGGGAAATAGGGGCTTTAACCAGCGCCTTTCCGAAAGGAGAGAAGATGCGGTGCGGGAATACCTGGTGAAAAAAGGACTCGATCCGGAACTGATTCTCGGCAATTCGTACGGGGAGGAACAACCTGCAGAATTGCTGGATGACGAAACCGAAAGTGCCGTCAACCGCCGGGTTGAAATACGGGTGAGAGTCCAGGTCTTCGAAGGAGTGGACGAGATTTACGGCTTGTTGCGTAAAGATGCGGCTCAGGAGTTTGTGCTGAAAGGAAATGGTCCGCAGGAGATTGCCGGAAACCGGGGCTGTCAGTTGCTGATTCCGGCAGATGCTTTTGAAACGGTCTCAGGCAGAGCCGTTCCCAATGGAGAGGTGGTGTTTGAATTGGAAGAGTACCCGGGTTTTGCAGAAGCCATCACCCACCGCTTGAGCACATTGGCAAACGGAGAACTTTTAAGCAGCGGAGGGATGTTCCGCATTGGAGCCACAAGCGGTGGCGAGGAGCTCAGGCTGAGAAAAGACAAATCCATAAAAGTCCGTATGCCTTCCGACAACCTGCAGAAAGGAATGACCGTGTATACCGGCTACGAAACTCCGGGCGGCGTGGTTCAATGGACAAATACCGGGGATCCTTTCGAGGCTGTCGATACCTCCGAAAAAGCCAAGCTTCCGCTTCCCGGAATGGCAGAAACCCTGTTCGGATATCGGGTTCCGCTGCCCGATATGCCTGTTATCACCGCAATCGACTGGAACCTGCAGGTGCCCCTTTACCCACTCCGTCCACACGAGCCCAGGGAACCGGAACTTCCGGTGAAACCCGAAAAAACATTCCGCCTGACTCAAAGCCGCTTTCCCTGGCTGCACCGTACCTACTGGAAGGACAGGGAGAATGAGAAAAAATACCGGCATGATCTGGAGTTGTTCACCAAACGGATGGAACAGTATGAGAAAAGCCGGGAACGTTATATAGGCCATATGGAAGCCTTTTTAAAAGATTCCGCCCGGTATGTATCCGATCTGGAAAACTGGTACCGCACCCTGGATACCTATCTGGCTACACGGCATATGGAAATCACTACGATTGGCGACCGCTACGATCTGCTACGCTGGAACGGGATACATACTTCGGTGGGGAAAAGGATGAACGACAGCCTGTTTTACAGTGCACACCTCACGGCAACCCTGCACAATGGGGCTTATTCCCGTATTGAAAGTCGCGAACTTACCATGCTGGAAAGCCTGTATAGCGACGTGTACTGGCTTCAGGTGTTGAAGGATAACGAACCGGCTATGGTCCGCAAGTACGGTCTCCGAAGGGGAAAACTGGATTTCGGCCGATTGAAGCTGGCACTTAAAAGAGAAAGACTGAAGGATTATACGGAGATGTCGACCATGAAAAACCGGGCAGGAACCAATCTGTATGCTCAGGAGATGGAGGCAGATTCCAATTATTTAGCCCTGCTGGATGACTTTGAAGCGGGAATCCGGACCGGCAAGGAGAAGTATGGCATTTTTGACAAGAGCGATGCTCCGGATATGTATACCACTTCGGTGAGCAGTATGGGGTTGTTTAACTGCGACCGTCTGGCGGATGTGCCGGAAAAACAACTGGCGGTTGTAGACGTGAGTAAGGCCGATATCCGAAACACCATGGTCTGCCTGCATAACCGGAAATGTATGATTCCCCTGGATTCCTGGTGTACGCACGGTAAACCCTATGTCAGGCTCCCCCTGGGTGAAAGAGTAACCTTCGTTTCAATAAGCGAGGTGGATGGAAGAGCGTATTTCGGCATGCAGCGGATCCAGTCGCTTGGGCAGGGTGTTCAGGTGGATGTGGCCACCGTACCGGTGCGCATCAGCACAATTCAACGGGCTTTGTCCGCTTTGTAATTATTCTATACGCTAGCGTCGTTTAATTCAAATAATGGCCCTGCTCTTCGGAGTGGGCCTTTTTTTATGGATTTGTTTGGAGAGGGTGGTGGTATGTCGTTCGCCACGACTATGACTACTTGCTCAAAACGGTTGTTTTGAGTTTTCAGGGAATGGTTAGGGAGTACAAAAACACTGTTCCCTCGCACTGTTACTCGCACTCCCGCACGCTTTACTCAAACGGGGATAAGGGTAATCCATAATACCTTACACATTAGCAATCAAAAAACAAGAGATGTAGATATATTCGCTACCGACTTCCATGTTAAAATTTCTAAATTCCAGAGTCGGTGGTGCTATTTCAGTAATAGTCATTCTTGTGGTTAGCTTAACACTTTGGACACTTTATCGTGAGAATGTGCTGATGAAAGATACAGGGATTACAATTGGCTACGCTTTAAAAACCCATCGCCAGAACAGACATGGAGGACCATCCGTAACCGTAGGTTATACTGTTGGGGGTGCTGACTATAAAAGCTCTATCCACTGTAGTGATTTGATAGTTGACTGGTTGGCCAAAGGAACACCCTTCGAAGTAGAGTATAGCCTTGGTTCACCAATGGTGTCAAATGTAAATTATGAAAAGCGGATTAGTACTGGTGATGATGTCATCTCTGAAGCATGGATCACGGACCTCTATGATGATGGCTCAGGGATTGTTGAAGTTATTTACAGTTATACTATTGATAGTATTAATAGTTTCACCGGAGCGGATTTCATTGAAACAGAATCAATCATAAGAAGGGGGGATCGTTATGAAGTTGTGTATTCAAAATCTAAGCCCCATATATCTAAGCTTGTCAAACTGGTTATGCAGTCTATGGACGGGGTAAATCTGGATAGTTTGGCCTATTATGATAGCCTGAGAATGATCTCTCCAGCAGACTTTAGAAAATAGGGTTGGAAATACCTTCTGCTTCGGTGCAAAATGAGGGCATAGAAAAAATGACCCTCTCGGTGCCGGTTTTCAATTTGTTTGAGGAGTGAGGGATTACTCCTTCCGCTTCGCTCATAGCCTGTCCGCCAAAGCAAAGCGGCGGCGGATGATCGCTGGAGGGGTGGCAATAAAACGGAAGACTGTAGGTACGTGTAAAGGGAAAAATACTGTTCCCTCGCACTGTTACTCGCACTCCC
>CAXPEB010000012.1:0-17371 GCA_964215915.1 Bacteroidia bacterium | reverse complement strand
ATCGGTTTTGCTTGTTGAGGAAGAAATTTCCCCGCTTTCCCTATGGCTTCATCCTTTAATAACCGCAACTTCTCAAGTTCTTCCTCAAGAGTAACCAAACTACCACTTCCCTGAGCTACCGCGCGTTTTCGGAGATCATCTTCATCCAGAAACAAATCGGAAGGCTGCAGGTTGAGTTTTTCCAACTGATGGGCATTTTTGTCCAGGAATAGAAATACCGACTTCCTGTTTTCCAGAATCGGAAAGGATATGTCATACAGGTCGAATGCAGATTTGAGTTGCATCCAATAGGCTGTTTCACCAGGCCCGCCGATATAGGCCAAATTGGGCAAAATGATCTCCTGATACATGGGGCGGGTAACCACGTTGGTACTGATATCCGCCAGGTTACGGTCTACCCATTGTTTCGAATTTTCAGACTCAAACAATATGGTACCATCCGGCAAAAGGTAGTGCTCACCGCTTCTTTCTATCCGTTCCCGGCCCTTCTCCGGATGGGTATAGAAAAGGTTGATGGGCCTGGGATGAACCTGGCTTTTGTACCGTTCTTCCAATAATGCACTCTGCGCATCCACCGCATGATGGGAGGTCCCTTCCCGGAGTTCCTTTAGGATCAAGGGTTTGAGGTCGCGTTTCAGGGCTACATCATCCGGGTCAAGGATGAGCAAACCTTCTTTTCCAAAAAGAGCATGCACCGCTTTCCGGGTAGCTTTTGCCAGGTTATCCCCGGAAGCATACGCTTCACGGAACATCTCCGAATAGGTTTTCCAGGATTCCTGCCGGGAAAAGAGTTCATCCAGTTCATCCAGCAGGGGAAGCAGGGAACCGGTTTCAAGTCGCCCTACCGGACCCGATCCGTCCTTGTGTTCTTTCCATTCCAGCCGTCGGTTGAACAGATCCAAATAACTGATCTCATCATAATCATGATCTTCCGTGGCCATCCAGAAAACCGGAATAAATTCTTCCGATGGAAATTCTTTCTTCAGCTTTCGCGACAAAGCGATCGTACTGACAATCTTCCAGTATACGTACATCGGGCCGAGGAAAATATGGATCTGTTGCCCGGTGCAAAGCGTAAAGGCGTTAGGCTTTCGCAACAATTCCAGGTTGTGCTTTTCCTGTTCGAACAGTTCAATACCCGAATACTGATCTTTCAGACACTGAACAAGGTATTCCCGGTCTACCGATGTCTTTTTCCGTGACCGGATCATTTCTGCAAAACCTTCCCGGTTGGGCCATTGATGGATGAAAGGAGTGAAAAAAGGATCCTTGTTAAGGTAGTCCAGAACCAGGGGCGAATAAAGTCCGCTTTGTTCCGGATCCAAAGCGATTAGCTGCATAGGCTGCTAAATTACAACATCTCCGTAGAGATCGAAGGCAGAAGCATCGGTAATCCGAACCCGGGCGAAATCTCCCAGCCGGACATAGCCGCTGTTTTTCTCCACAAGCACCTCATTGTCAACCTCGGGCGAGTCAAACTCCGTGCGGCCCACAAAATAGGCACCTTCCACGCGGTCAAAAAGCACCTTAAATTCTTTACCCACCTTTTCCCTGTTCAATTCCAGGGAAATCGATTCCTGCAATTCCATCAGGCGCTGGGCACGCTCTTCCTTAACTTCTTCCGGGATATCGTCGGTGAGGGTCCCGGCATGGGTGTTTTCCTCGTGGGAATAGGTGAATACCCCGAGACGTTCGAAGCGCGACTCCCGGATAAATTCCATCAATTCCGTAAAGTCTTCCTCGGTTTCTCCGGGATGCCCCACAAGCATGGTGGTTCGGAGGGCAATACCGGGAACATTTTCCCGGATCTGACGGATCACTTCCAGGGTTCTTCTGGCTGAGATGCCGCGCCGCATGGACTTCAGCATATTATCCGTAGCATGTTGCAGGGGAATATCCAGGTAGTTGCAGATATTGGGTTTACTGGCCATCACTTCCAGCGCATCCATGGGAAACTGGCTGGGATATGCATAATGAAGGCGAATCCATTCCAGGCCTTCCACTGCTGAAAGGGCTTCCAGAAGCGCAGCCAGTTTACGTTCGCCGTACAGATCAATGCCGTAATAGGTAGAGTCCTGGGCAATGAGCATGATTTCTTTGGTACCGTGCTTTACCAGGTGGGCGGCTTCCTTCACCAGTTCTTCTATCGGTTTGGATTTATGTCCGCCCCGCATCAGGGGAATGGCGCAAAAGGAACAGGGACGGTCACAGCCTTCGGATATCTTCATATACGCGTAATGCGAAGGTGTAGTGATCAATCGCTCCCCGATCAGTTCGTGCTTGTAATCGGCACCCAGGGTATTGAGCAAACGAGGAAGTTCCAGAGTACCGAACCAGGCATCCACCTCGGGGATCTCGGTTTCAAGCTCCTCTTTGTATCGGTGGGAAAGGCAACCCGTTACATAGACCCGGTCAACCCGGCCTTCTTCCTTTCGATTCACATATTCCAGTATGGTATCGATGGATTCCTTTTTTGCGTTATCGATGAAGCCACAGGTATTGATGATAACCACATTGGCTTCATCCTTTTCGGCTTCATGGGTAGCTTCCAAATCATTGGCCCGGAGTTGGGAAAGCATCACTTCCGAGTCCACGAGGTTCTTGGAGCACCCCATGGTGATAATGTTGATTTTATCCTGTTTGAAATTGCGGGTTCGCATACTATCAGTTCGAGGGGAACAGGGAATCGATAAACTCAAATTTGTTGAATACCTGGAGGTCTTCCATACCTTCTCCCACTCCGATATAACGCACGGGAGTATTGAACTGTTCGGAAACACCAAGTACCACACCTCCCTTTGCGGTGCCATCAAGCTTGGTCAGGGCCAGGGCATTTACCTCAGTAGCTGCGGTAAACTGTTTGGCCTGTTCAAAGGCATTCTGACCGGTAGAGGCATCCAGAACAAGCAGCACTTCCTGGGGGGCGTCGGGAATGACTTTTTGCATGACCCGTTTGATCTTACTCAATTCATTCATGAGGTTGATCTTGTTATGCAAGCGGCCCGCGGTATCGATGATACAGACATCGGCTCCCTGTTCCTGTGCTTTTTTAACCGCATCGAAAGCCACGGCTGCCGGGTCGGCATTCATCCCTTTTTCAATTACTTCCACCCCGGTTCGTTGTCCCCAAATCTTCAACTGATCCACGGCAGCAGCGCGGAAGGTATCTGCAGCACCCAATACCACTTTATGACCATGCGACTTGAACTGGTGTGCCAGTTTGCCAATGGTGGTGGTTTTGCCTACTCCGTTCACCCCTACCACCATGATCACATAGGGCCGGGTACCTTCGGGTAACAAAAAATCGCGGCTGAGGCGGTCGTCCTGCTCTGGCAATAAGGCCGCAATCTCTTCGCGCAACATGGTGTGCAGTTCCTTTTCTCCGAGGTATTTGTCTTTTTGCGCCCGCTTTTCAATACGCTCAATGATTTTCAGGGTCGTTTCTATCCCCACATCCGAGGTCACCAGGATCTCTTCCAGTTCGTCCAGGAAGTCGTCGTCGATGGTGCTTCTCCCGGCAATGGCCTTACCGAGTTTTCCGAGCAGACTGGACTTGGTTTTTTCAAGTCCCTGATCGAGTTTGTCTTTTTTCTCCCTCGAGAAAATATTGCCGAATAATCCCATGCTCTTGCGGATAAACAAAAAAAGCTTCCTGGAAATCAGGAAGCTTCAAAAATGTTTTTTATTCCATTCAGGATTTGAAGAAATCTTTGGCTGCCTCGGCAGGAACCATTTCCTCCTTGAATGTATATGCTCCGGTTTTCGCAGATTTAACCGCCTTAATTACGCGGGTCCACTCTTTTCCGGCGCCTTCTTTTCTCAGTGTTGCAACTACCTTCTTAGCCATGTTTACTTAATTTCTTTATGGATGGTATAACGTTTCAGCACCGGGTTGTACTTTTTCAGTTCCAGGCGCTCCGTTGTGTTCTTTTTATTTTTGGTAGTGATGTAGCGGGACATTCCCGACTGGCCCGACTCCTTATGTTCGGTACACTCCAAAATTACCTGTACGCGGTTACCTTTCTTCGCCATTTCTTTCTACTCTTAATTATCAGATTCTTCCTTTTTTCTCCCACTCACGCAGACAGGCATAAATACCTTTCTTATTGATCGTACGCATGGCAGAGGTACTGACTTTCAGCACGATCCAACGATCTTCTTCAGGAATATAAAACTTCTTGACATGCAGGTTCGGGTTAAAACGACGCAAGGTCTTCTTGTTAGAAAAACTCACGTGGTGTCCTACCATCGCCTTTTTGCCGGTTAAATCACAAACTCTCGACATGACTCTTTGCTTAAAGGACTGCAAAGATAATGGTATTTTGCATTACCGCAAAAGGGGGCGGAAAAATTATTTATGTCCGTTGAGTGCACTGAAAGCAAAAGGCAGCAGCTGCTGTATTCCGCTGAGTTGCCAGACCCGTTTTCCGTTCCAAAGGTACAGCGTAATGGGAGATTTCATACGCCACTCGTATTGCCATAAGGCCTGAAGACAGGCTCCGCATGGCGTAGCCGGGGCATCATCCGGTGCATCCTCTATAGCCGCTGCGTAAATAGCCAGGTGCTTGAGGGGTGTTTCCGGAAAGTTCGCCCCCAGGTAATAGATAAGTACCCTTTCGGCACACATTCCACTGGGGTAAGCGGCGTTCTCCTGGTTTGCCGAAACATGACGACTCCCGTCCGGCAACAAGGCCGCCGCTCCTACATTAAAATTACTGAAAGGGGCCCATGCCCGGGTTGAAGCCTCTCTCGCACTTTCAAGAAGCTCCCGTATCTCCTGCTCCAGGGAATCGAAACGAAATTCAAACACTTCGCAGGTCCGCGTAATTCTTTCTGTCATGGCTTGATAGAACCTGCACGTGAACTAGATTTGCCCCATGGCAGAGATCCTCCTGTTCGGCGCAGGTAAGTCCGCAAGTTACCTGATCCGCCATTTTCTTGAAAGCGCCTCCCGGGAAAACTACTTGCTTCATGTGGTAGATCCGGCAGCTGCGGGACTTGAGCAGAGCTACCAAACCTATGGCGATTACCTGCGGTTGCACGCAGTAAGTATGGATGACCGGGAAACCCTTCACCCCCTTTTCGAACGGGCCGGGGTGGTGATCTCCCTGCTCCCTCCCGCTCTGCACCCAAGAGTGGCAGAAAACTGCCTGCATTATGGAAAACACCTGGTGACTGCCAGTTATGCGGGGGAAGAAATGAGGCATTTCGATGCTGCTGCCCGGGAAAAGGGACTGGTCTTCCTCAACGAGGCTGGCTTGGATCCGGGTATCGATCATATGTCGGCCCTGAAAATGATCCATAACCTGCAGGAAAACGGATCCCACATCCGGGAATTTTATTCGTACACCGGTGGGTTGGTTGCCCCCGAATCCGACACCAACCTCTGGCATTATAAGTTGAGCTGGAATCCTCGTAATGTGGTTCTTGCGGGATCGGGAGCACCGGCTCAGTACCTGGAAAACAGCGAAGTGAAACTCGTCTCTTACCCCCAGTTGTTCCAGCGACTCGTTCCCTTTGAACACGAAACATACGGCAGGTTTGAAGGTTACCCGAACCGGGATTCGTTGTCTTACCGGGATAAGTACGGGCTCGAAGAGGCAGAAACACTCCTGCGGGGCACACTGCGCAGACCGGGCTATGCCCATACCTGGAATATCCTGGTACAACTGGGCCTGACCGACGATCAACTGAGCATGAATATTCCGGAAGGCAGCAGCGGACGGTATTTTCTCAATCGCTTCCTGCCCTATCACCCCTCCAAAAGCCTGGAGGAAAAACTGCAAAACCTTGCGGCCCTGGATTGCCGGGAAGATGATATAGAGCGGCTTATGGAATGCGGGCTTCTGGATGAAAACTATAAACTGCCGGTGACTCATGGAACGGCAGCACAAATCCTGCAGGCGGTACTGGAAGAAAAGTGGAAGCTCGCAAGCGGAGACAGGGATATGATTGTGATGATTCACCGCGTTATCCATGAACAAAAAGGAAAACAATACCGGACCGAAGCTTCCCTCGTTCTTGAAGGGGAAGACGAAATCTATACGGCTATGGCCAAAACCGTTGGGCTTCCGGCAGCCTTTTGTGCCGAAGAAATCCTTTCAGGCCGCTTCCGTGAAGCAGGGGTTCAAATCCCCGATAAGCCTGCACTTTACCTGCCTGTTCTGAAAAGACTTGAGGCGGCAGGCATCCGTTTTGTTGAAAATTCCGTCCTTATGTCGTAATTTTTTCATTTTAAAAGCAACCCTAACCCGCCCTCCGGCGACATAAAAAAGAAAGGAACCAAACCTGTTGGACACACCCCAGGATCTGATCTTAGCTTGCCAAAAAGGCAAAGCCTGGGCTCAGGAGGCATTGTACACACGTTACAAAAGTCGCCTGATGGGTATTGCTATGCGCTATGCAGGATCACGCGAACATGCGCAGGATATTCTTCAGGAAGGTTTCGTTCGGATTCTGACACGATGCCAGAATTACAAAGACAAAGGAAGTTTTGAAGGTTGGATGACCCGGATCATTATCAATACGGCCATTACATTTAACCGTAAATGGGACTACCGCAGGAATGAGCTGCCGGAGGAACATGAGGAATGGATTGATTCGCAGATCGGGCCCGACCACCAGCTGCAGGAAAAAGACCTCCTGGAACTGGTTCAGAAACTACCTGCAGGTTACCGTACCGTATTTAATATGTATGTTATCGATGGCTACTCGCATGAAGAAATAGCCAACGAGCTGAATATCAGTGAAAGTACCTCGAAAACGCAATTAATGAAGGCCAAAAGGAAGCTGGCCGAGCAGTTGACGAGACAGGAACAAATGGATAAAGCCCTATGAAGGAGACAAACAAAGACGCGCTGGAGCGCTTGTTTCATGACGGACTGAACTCCCTGCGGCATGAACCCGACCCCGAAGTATGGTCGGCAATTCGCTCCAGGGTTAAACCCAGCCGAAAGATCGGAGCATTCTGGATCTGGTCGGGTACCGCAATGGTTGGTGTATTGGCTCTCGGTATAGGAATCCGGAGTCTGATCAACGACCCTGTTTCCGATACCCCTGCTCAAAAAGCCACACAACAAACGATTACCCAACGGAACGGAAACACCGGGAATCCTTCTGCAAATCCGGCAGATATCAAGCCTGAACAACCTGCAGAATCCTGGTCACCGGCAGACCACATCCCTAATGTAGCCAACCCTCATTTTGCAGAGCCGCCTGCCGAAGCCCTTCCCGTCACACTTCCTTCATCCATTGCTTCCCCCTCCACTCCTGCCGTTTATCCATCGGAAAATCCGCAAAGGATCGCTTCCCGGTCACCGGAAACCTTTGTTCCGGGCACCCCTGCACTCGCTTTATCCGGACTTCCTTTTTCCATCAATACAAACTTGTTACAACCCAGACCGGAAGACATACCGGCAACGGATAAATACCGTCCATCACCCTGGAGTCTCAGCACCGGTTTCGGTGCCAGCCAGGCCCTGTTGAGCAACACCTCCATACTTATGCCCAACGGTTCCTTTACGCGTAACATCGCCAACAGGAATTGGGGCAGCTGGACTTCCTTTAACATTCAATACGCATTCGGAACAAACAGTTACTTGCGTGCCGGACTGGAAGAATACCGCTACGGGCTGGATGTGCAACAGCATTATGCCGGTTTGATCAATACGGTGGAATATATTGATGCCGACCGCAAAACGGGTTTTGTCCGTACTTATGACAGCGTTGGTCAGTTCAGTCACCACAATTACCGCATGGTAACGGTTCCGCTGGAATATGGCATGAACATCCCAACCTGCAAAAACTGGAATATCGATTGGTCTGTCGGGTTGAATATCGGACGGATATACCGCCAGGATGCCGTTCTGGCACTCGGATCCTACTATAGCCAGGAAACGCTGAATAAGGGCAGCAACTGGATTACCCAGACCCGAATCAGCCTGGGCCTATCTTATCGTTTCCATCCTCAAATGCAGGTTTACGGAAGATATGCGCTGGGCTATTCCCTGAATCCCGTTTACCGGAACGAACTGTTTCATGAGCGCCACCATATACAAGGCATGCAGTTCGGAATCCGCTTTCAGCTCTCCAAACAAAACTAAGCAGCATGCGAAACAGAATAATTCCTCTCCTTGTTCTGCTTTGCCTGACACAATTGGGATTTGCCACACAAACCATTGTGGAGGGCGGAAGCCTGCCCCAATATTCGCACTGGACTGCAGAAGGATCTCCATACCTGATTACCGGCGACCTGGATCTCCCGGAAGGATCAATACTTGAAGTAGACGAAGGTGCGGAAGTCATTTACTACGGCAATTTTGAAATCCGGGTTTCGGGAACTCTTCAGGTAGGTAAACTGGGCGAACGGGTAGTGAAATGGCATGGCCGTGACCTGGGTAATGAGAAGTTCGTATTATGGAAAGGCATTGTTGCCGTGCATGATGAAGCTCGTATCCTGATCAATAACGTCTATATGTCGCACGCCCGGGAAGCTTTTGACCTGAGCAAATTCTCCTACATGGGAACCGGAACCTGTCCGCAGTTCCGAAGCCGCGACTGCATCTTCGATAACAACCTGGTGATCTTTTCCTGTGGGGAGAACGGTGGAGACATTGAAGTAATAAACAGTAGTTTCATCAATAATGATAAAGTCTGCCTGGGAAAAATCGGGCTGATTGACGCCTCTACCCCGGCCGCTAAAATGGATTTCCATTCCTGTACCTTCAAAAGCAACAATACGGCTATTGAAGGGTGCCGCTTTACTGCCGACTACTGCATCTTTGAGGAAAATGACACCGCTATCTGGGATGCCCCTTACAGCTACATCGATTCTACCAGCTTTGTGAATAACGGAATCGGTATCCAAACACATAGCAGCGTAATTGTTCATACCACCTTCACAGACCATGTGTACGCCATCCTGCTGGGCACCCCTCAGCCGGGACGCGACCTGCTTCAAACCGGTACCCAAATCGAATACTGTTCTTTTGAATCGAATCAGCTGGGAATTTTCATCAAAACCGCGAGCGAAGTCGATTTGATCGGCTGCAACAATTTTGATGACAATGTGCTGGCCATGCACCTGCCTTCCCTTCAGGTACAAAACAACAAACTGCCGTATCGCGTGGAGCGCAACTCTTTTATGGGTAATCAAACCTGCCTGAATTTCAGCAACCTGATTCCGGGACCGTTGGTTGGCTCAGACAAAGACAGTATGCGGATCGTTCTGCATTTCAACTATTTCAATGACAATAACCTGCTTATCCGCAACGGAAGCCATTACCACGTTAACTTTCTGAGAAATTACGTGATCGGAACCTTGCCCTACCTGAATTCGGCGATTGTAGACGGCGACGATAGTACCGGTTACGGACTGGTGAATTTTACGGTTTGTATCGATTCTCAAAGAAACGGCAATACCATAACCATTCAGAAATTCGAGGACGTGCTGAAACACAAGGAATACGATACGGCCGATGTTGTCGGGAATTCCTTCTCCTACACGGTTTGCGATGCCCTTCCCGGCAACCCCACCCTGGTAGCGAACAACATGGAAGATTTTCGCGTCCGGACTTATCCCAACCCTTTCCGTTCTGCTCTCGTGGTTCGTTCTGAAAAGGAAGCCGTGGCTTTTAAAGTCCTTGACCTAAACGGACGCGAACATACTTTCAGGCAATACCGCATCTCCAAAACCGAATGGCAATTGGAAACTGGCAACCTGAAACCGGGCCTCTATATACTATGGATACTGGACAATGAACACCAGGCCCGAAGTGTTAAAGTGATTAAGGCAGGTTAGCCCTGCCTGTTTAAGTTGTTCCCATAAAGGATCGTTTATATCTGAAATCCCGGCTCGAATGAACCGGGATTTTTTGTTGGCTGTGTAAATTGAATCCCTGTAGCCAGGCTCTTGCCTTAATTGAAAATATCTCTGCGATTGCATGTATATTCTGTGCATATCGGTATGAAAAAAATCGTCTGCCTGACCCTGTTCTTTCTGGCCCTCCGGCTTCATGCCCTGGACTTTTACCCGCCTCACTGGTATCCGGCTTTCAATACCAGAACCTTGCAGCTTATTGTGCATGGAGACGCTATCAGTAGCAGCACAAACTGGGAAAGCCTTTCTTCCGAAGTGAGGCTGGATTCTATCCATACACCCCAAAACCAGCATTACCGAATCCTGTATCTGGTTATCGATCCCTCCTTTTCCACCGATTCCTTTGCCCTGGTTTATCAAATCGGGAAAAAGAAGCATACATGTTATTACAGACTCCGGAATGAAGCCCGGTGGGAACCGACCAGCCCCAATGAACATGACCTGATTTATCAGATCATGCCTCATCGCTTCGCCAATGGCAATCCCAATAACGATCTCCCTGGAACCCCAAACCCACGTGACCCGGCTGTCAGGCGGTATGGAGGTGACATTCAGGGCGTGATCGATCGCCTCGATTACCTTCAGGGATTGGGAGCCAATGTTGTCTGGCTCAATTCAGTGTATGAAAGCAAGCAAACACCCGAAAGTGCTTATGACGATGCCATCACCAATCATTACCGGCTTGACCCGAACCTGGGTGTGGCAGAAGATTATCTTCGGCTGAAACTGGAACTGGAATCGCGGGGAATGAAACTGATCAAAGACATGGCTTTCAATCAGGTTGGCGACCGCCACCTCTTTTACTCCGACCTGATTGATTCTTCGTTCTTTTACTGGTGGCCTCAATTCACCCAAAGTCATTTCCGGGCTTCGGTTTTGATGGACCCCTATGCTTCAGAAACGGAGAAAAGGCGTTTCGAACACGGCTGGCAGGACCGGCACCTGCCCCGACTCAATACGAACAACCCGCACCTGCAGGCTTTTCTTATTCAACAAACACTATGGTGGGTGCAGCAGTTCCGGCTAAACGGACTGCATATCGGGGAGTATGTTTATTCCGGTATGGACTTCATGAAGCTGTGGCAGGAAACCGTTATGAAGGAATTCCCCGGACTCTTTGTGTTCGGTGATATCCGGGAAGATCGTACCGCAATACATAACTGGTTTGGCCAGCGGCAGGAGAATGACGGATCGGTGTTTCTGTCCCTCTCCGATTTTCCACTCAGCCAGGCCCTTCGCAGGTCTTTTATGGAAGATTATGGATGGAATACCGGCTTGGCGCAGGTATACCATACGTTATCGGAAGACAATCCATACGGCAATGCCGGAAAGCGCGTGACCTTTATCGACAACCAGCACCTTCCCCGGTCATTCGGAGTATTCGGGAAAGATACCCTCAAGTTGCAGAGTGCCCTAAGCATGTTGCTAACCCTGCGTGGCATTCCATGCCTTTACTACGGAACCGAACAACTGATGACTTCCGAAGGTGACGATGTTCGCCCTCCTAATGCCAAAGCCTATTATGACACCGGAACTTACCGGATCATTCGGGCTCTGAGCCGACTGCGGGCAGAACACCCGGCCTTTGATACCGATGCGCGGTTTATTCAGTTCATCCCGAAAAATCACACCTACGTCTATATGCGGAAAAAAGACGGGCGCGGCATCTTGGTGCTCTGCAATGCCAACCGGGAAAACAATGAGGTGCAGCTACGGGATTTCTCTGAATTTTATGAAGCTACCGCCCGAACAGCAGACATGAAGCTTAGCCTTCAGGGTGTGGAACTGAATCGCAATGCGGTATTCTACCTTGACCCCTATGAGGTAGTGGTGATCGAATGGTAACCGGGAAGTACCGGCTGGGGTGGAACGGGAAAGAAAAGAACATCATGGTGTCCGCTTCTTCCGGGAGAACAGACAGGCTCTCTGTTTAAGCTTGTTTGAAAATATTGGCGATGTGGTATTCCAGCAATTTCCGGATAGGGGATTGTAAAATCTGCCCTACCTGTATATCCAATTCCGAGGCAGCGGAGCGAATGGGCCCTTGAAAATGAAAAGCGATGGAGCCTACCAGGTGCACGGGCACTTCACGGTACACCGGAAAGCAGCAAACATGCAAACTGAGGAATTCCTTCATCCCTGTCACCAGCATATTCCGGAAATAAGGCTCTTCCTGATGCGAAGCGATAAAACGGGTGAACCCTGCCAGGTAAACATTGGCATGCGGCTTTTCGTATACATTCTGTAAAATCACTTCCCGGCTAAGGCCCAGTTCCTCCTGCATCTCTTTCTGAATCGCCGGATTCAACTGATTGTAGAGAAAAGCAGCAAGCAGTTTCTTTCCGAAATAGCTGCCACTTCCTTCATCACCCAGGATATACCCCAGACCGCTGTTGAGCGTGTGCAGTTCCTTTCCGTCGTAATAGGCTGCATTGGATCCGGTACCGAGTATACAGGAAATACAAGGCTTTCCGCCGGAAGTTGCGTAAACGGCTGCCATCATATCGTGATCTACCACCACCCTTGCCGTGGGGAACAAGGCAGCGAGTGCCTGATGTACCACTTCCTTGTAATGTGTGCTGGAACACCCGGCACCATAATAATAAAGGTGGGTTACGGAATCCGCTATTGCCAGGAGATCGGCGTTACGGCTTAGTTCTGTCCGGATAAAGTCACTGTCATGAAAAAAAGGATTGAACCCCATGGTTTTGAACGTGGACACAACGTCTCCGTTTTTCTCAACCAGCAGCCAGTCGCTTTTTGTAGATCCGCTGTCAACAAGTAGAATCATTCCGGAATATTAAAGACCAATATTATTAAATATGCGCTACATAATACAAGCTCCGCCTATTAAACGGTTACCGGGAATAAGTGTCAAAAGAAGCCACGGACCGGATCATTACCCTACTTTTTTATCCGCGCACAAGCTTGTTTATAAAATGTGTCAGCTTTCCCGTCGGAATTCGTCAAATTCGTGGACTTAAATCAGCATACTTTACCAGCATGAGTGAATCAGTTGAAATGGTGGAATGCCTCATCATCGGATCCGGCCCTGCCGGATATACCGCTGCCATTTACGCAGCCAGGGCAGATATGAAGCCTGTTTTGTACGAAGGACTGCAACCGGGTGGACAATTGACGATCACAACGGATGTCGAGAATTACCCCGGCTTCCCTAACGGTGTGGAAGGCCCGGAAATGATGACCCTGTTCAAGCAGCAGGCGGAACGCCTGGGTGCGGATATCCGTTTCGGGTTGGCTACCAAGGTGGATTTTTCGGAGCGTCCATTCAAAGTATGGATTGATGAAAATAAAGAGATCCATGCCGAATCGGTGGTTATCGCCACCGGTGCTTCGGCCAAATGGCTGGGTATTCCTTCGGAGGAAAAATTCAAATCAAGCGGAGGCGGGGTATCTGCCTGCGCCGTATGCGACGGATTCTTCTATCGGGGCAAAGAGGTAGCCATTGTAGGAGGCGGAGATACCGCCTGTGAGGAGGCTTCTTATCTTGCCAAGATTTGCAAGAAGGTACACATGATCGTACGCAAGGATCATTTCCGTGCCTCCAAAGCCATGCAACACCGGGTGGAAAACACCGCCAACATACAGATCCATTTCAATTCGGAAACCGAGGAGATCCTTGGAGATGCCGTTGTGGAAGGAGTTCGTATCAAAAACAACGAATCGGGTAAAGAAACTACCCTGGAAGTGCAGGGCTTTTTTGTAGCTATCGGTCATACTCCCAATACGGAGATTTTCAAAGGATGGATCACCATGGACGAACAGGGTTACATCAAAACCGTTCCCGGTACCAGCAAAACCAATATACCCGGTGTATTTGCATCAGGGGATGCCCAGGATAAAGTTTATCGTCAGGCTATCACCGCTGCAGGCACGGGCTGTATGGCTGCCCTCGATGCGGAACGCTTCCTGTCGGAAGTGAAAGCCGGCGAAGTGGTAGAAGGATAAGGGCTGTTGAGCAGGACTAGGGGGTTGATTGTTCGTCAATACCCCAACCCGTGCAACTTCACAATCGATACTTTATTAGTTATTTTCTATGCGACCAGCCCTTTTGGTGAGCTACCATCAGGCTATCCAGTACGTGGTTATCGGTGATGGTTCCATGGAATACCAAAACGGTATCAGCGAAAACAAAGTCATCATCCATAGACTCTTCCCCCACACCAAGTTCTGAATAGAACTGTTTGGAGGCCGGCCTGAGTTTGACTCCATACCGGGCATTTTCAACAACCAGCACGGGATACGGGAAACCTGCATTATCAAGCCTTTCCCTGATTTGCTCAAAATCATAGGTGCGTGACACCATGAGGAAGCGTAGTCCTGAATGGGCATAGGGTCGGTTTAGCCTTTCCAAATAGCTGATGTCCACACAGTCTTCATTCTTGCACCAGGTCGTCCACATGTGTACCCAGGTAAGGCGGGAACTGCGGGCAAAATCCTTTATGTCATCCGCATTGACTTCATAAAGTGTCAGTGCCTGGGAAGTATCGCGCCATTCCGGTAGCGTAGCCGGGTTGGCATGAAGAATATGCTGTTTGTCTTCCGGGCTTAGAGAGCGGTATCCATTCTCCCCGATCTCCACCCGAACGATCTGGCAGGCTGCAGGTAAGCCCATTCCCAGCAAGACAAACAAACGGATAAAGACCGGTTTCACTGTATTCTACCTTATAAATCTTGAAGTTAAGAAAAATACCGGATACCATTGGGTACTTAGGAAACAGTTCCCATTGTTCCATACGATCAACCCCTGCCAAAACCAAATGGGCTTTTTCCAAGGATTATAATCGCCTCAATACGTAGCAAGTCCTACCACCTGTGCTTCCGGAAACTCCCGTTCCAATACGGATCTGCCTTTTAGGAAACTAAGGTCAACCAGGAAGGAAAACCCGCTGACATGTGCCCCTGCCTTTTCGCAAAGCCTTGCAGCCGCACTGGCTGTTCCTCCTGTAGCCAGAAGGTCGTCATGCACCAATACCTTCCAGCCCGGATGGAGGGCGTCTTCATGGATCTCGATACTTGCCTCCCCATATTCCAGCTCGTAATCCAGGCGAAAGGTTTTTGCCGGGAGTTTGCCTGCTTTGCGGATAAGGACAAACGGCAGCCGCATCCGTGTGGCCAGGGCAAGCCCGAGAAGAAAGCCCCGGCTCTCTATCCCTACAATAGCATCAATACCTTCCTCACTGAAATGGGAAGAGAAGGCCTCCAGAATGCTGGTACACAAAGCGGGGTCCTTGAATACCGGGGTTATGTCTTTAAACAACACTCCCGGCTTGGGGAAGTCGGGAATATCACGGATAGTGGCTTTTATATCGATTTCCAGTTGCTGCATGTCCAAAACTAAACAACCCTGCGCTTGGGTACAACTTCAGTCCCCTTATCTTCGTTGTGAAAATGATGAAGCGCGGAATTGCAGCCCTACTTCTGGTTCTGGGAGTTGCAGGAATGGAATCCTGCCGGGAAGACCCGGTAGACATCGTACCCAAGATTGAATACAACGATTTCCACGGATTCTCCCAGGGGGAAGAACAACCGTTATCGACAATGTGCACGATCAATGATCAGGTGTATATCTTTTCACAAAGTGCGAGTAACTATTACCTGCATGCTACCGACATCGGGTTCACTTCCTTTCGCAGCCACGAATACCCTTTCCCGCTTCCCGGATTCCTTCCGGAAAAATTATTGAGCCTGGGTGGCGATAAGCTATTCCTGGCGGGCAGCAAGGATGGACACCCCGCATGGAGTTTTACCGACACAACTGCCGGAAATGGCTTGTTCTTCCGAACCTATGCCGAAAACAAAGGCAAAGTATACGATGCCCTGGAATTCAACAACCACCTTTACCTCTGCGGAGAATTACAACAGGATACCGACAGACAGGCAGTGGTATTCAAGGTCAACCCGAACGGGTATATCGTCGATACACTGATCTTCGGAACGGACCAGAATGACGGGGCGGTTGATCTGATGGAAGACAATGGAAAGCTCTATCTGCTCTGTTATTCGTATGGAAAGGGGATCGGTGACCGCGACGCCTGGGTGATGGAACTCAGCGAAAACCTGGAAACCAGCAATCAACGTGTTTATGGTGGCACCGGATACGAACAACCGGAAATGTTGCTGGCCTTTCAAAACGTCATTTATGTCTGCGGGCATACTACCTCCTTCAATGACCCCATGCACGATGCCTGGTTCTTATGCCTGGAAAAAGACCTGAGCCTGAGGTGGGAGAAGAATGTCAATAACAATGGTCATGAGGGTGCCGACTACATGGACATAACCCCTGAGGGTAATATTGCCTGGTGTTCTTACGGAGATATGAGTATCAACAGGGGTTACCTCGGACTGATCAGTGCCGAAGGTGCGGTGCTGGATCAGAAAAAATTCGACGGGTACGTCCGATTCACCCAGCTCAAGGCCTACTCAAAATATGTGATCGCGCTGGGACCGCGTAATGATGACAAAGAGGTTTATCCGGCACTGCACCGGTATACCCTCTTGCCCTGATCAACATACAGGGTTAATGCACGCGGTCGCCACGAAGTTCCAGTCCGCGTAAAATGGCTGCTTCTCCTTCCAGTATTTCATTCCAGCGTGCTTTCACTTTTTCAGCCGGATGGTACCTTTTTGCCAGGTCAAGGAAAAGGCGGTAGTGCCCCGCTTCCGAAACCATAAACTCGTGGTAGAATTCCCGCAATTCCGGGTCGCTGACATGCAGGGACAATAACCGGAAACGCTCACAACTACGGGCTTCTATCATGGCACAGATCAGCAGGTCATCAAGCAGGGCTTCTTCACGCTGCAGTCCTTTGCGTTTGAGTTTGAGGAGTTGGTTGACGTATTCGTCTTTGCGCTGACGACCGAGGCTCATCCCCCGCTTTTTCAATTCCTTCAGCACCTTGCGGAAATGCCCCCATTCCTCTGCCACCAGGGGAGTTACTTCTTCCACGATATCCGCCTTATCGGAGTGATGGATAATCAGGGAAATGCCGCTTGTAGCTGCTTTCTGTTCACAGAAGGCATGATCGGTAAGGATTTCCTCCAGCGATTTCTCCGCAATATTGACCCAACGCGGATCGGTTTCCAGTTTCAAACCCAACATGGGGCAAAGGTAATATGGGTGAGGCTATGGATGAATATGCTGTTGGCTATTCGCTATTTGCTGTTTGCTGTTGGAAAGAACTAGCGCAAGGGTTGTCACCCTGAGCAACGTCGAAGGGTGACAAGAAGCCAAGAGCAAACGGCCAGAACCTAAAACCCAAAACCGAATACCTCATCTGTTGCTATTGGGTATTGGCTATTTGCTGTTGGAAAGAACTAGCGCAAGGGCTGCCATGTCTCGACAGGCTCCTTTAGACTTGCTTTATCGTAAATTCAAATAAAGTAATGAGAATGGAAGCGAGGTGAACTAAGACATTAGGCTCCGAGTTTATATACTCAAACCTCGATTCAGACCTCGCTTCCTCTCATCAA
>CAXPEB010000011.1:0-14893 GCA_964215915.1 Bacteroidia bacterium | reverse complement strand
CACGACGCTCTTCCGATCTGGAAGGCTTCCGCATGCTGCCCCCGTTTGAACTTCAGGTTACACAGTTTATTGAGGTATCCGGCATCCACAAAGGTCTTTTCTTTCACGGAGCTTCGTTTGGCCAGCACCTTTTCAATAGCCAATTCGGCGATGCTGTCCTGGTCTGCCTGTAAGGCGGTATTGCCCAGTGCGCTCCACAGCTCTTCCGTATCTTCTTCTTCGGCCATACTCCGAAGCCGGTTAATCAGGTCTTCAGCCAGTTCAGGCTCCTTTTCCCTTAGATGTTTATACAAATATCTCAGCGCTACCGGGTAGCTTCGGATGTATCGTGACGGGGTCGATTTGTACAGCTGAATGACCAGGTTCCAATGTGGTGCGGCCAGTTCATCCAGATCGCTCTTTTCGAGTATAAGGGCAATTTCTATGTGCTTATCGAATGCCTGCTGCACCAGGTACGGGGAAAAACGCCGGTACACGGATTTTACCTGTTCAGGTTGTCCCATTTCCTGGTAGGCCTCTGCGATTACTTCAAAAAGTGAGGGAAATTTGCTTCCGGCCGAAAATGACCTTTTGTCCAGCAGGCTGAAGCTTTCTTCCGCAAACAGCAGTGCCTGCCCATGTTTGTTGGCTATATGCGCAGATAGCGCCAGCTCACACAGCTGCTTGCCCAGTTCGATAGGATTATTGCGGTAGTATTCACGCAGTACCGGACCCATCTCCAGGTGATTCAGGGAGGATTGCACCACATTACCCGAATAGGCCAGGAAGATATTTTGTTCCAGGTAGTCCTCGATGTATTTTTCCGATTTTACCCCATACCACAGGCGGTTGCTGTTGCTTCTTTGCTGAGCCAGTTCATAAGCCTTGCGGTAGTCGTGACGGTCAAAGGCCTCGTTGATTTGTATATTGAAGGAATAACCCGCGATGGGGGTGACATCCGCCTCCGGGTTTTTCAGAAGCAGCCTGCAGGCCTCACACGACTGATTGATGGCCAAGAGTTCCGGGGTTTCGCCTTCTTCGTTTTTCAGGCTCTTATCCGAAAGGCCCGCCAGCAAGCGGATAAAGTACTCGTTGCGTTCCTGAATGGCCAGGTGGAGCGGCGTATTGCCCTGGAAATCTTTGGCTGCCAGCATAGCCGGTTTCAGGTCCTCCTTTTTCAGCCAGCCCTGCCGGTCTTCGGCAACCAGGCTATGGAGGTAGGTGTAGCCCTTACGGTTTTGATTGCTGAAGGGGATGCCGGAGTTCAGCAGATCCGTAAAGAGCTTCTTATTATCCTGTTCAATGGCTATTTGAAGCAATCCGTTTTGTTCCTGGTCTTGCCAATAGGGCAGTATGGATTGAAATTTTCTCAGGTCGGCCAGTTCCGGGCTTTTTCTCAGTACTTGATCCAACTCCAGATAGAGCTCCGCATTTCCCGGGTTCAGCAACATCTTTTCAAACAGCTTTTTCCCTTCCTCCCGGGCTATGTCCAGTGCCGTCAATCCTTTGTTATTCCTCCGGTTTGAAACAAACCCCTGGTTGAGCAGTCCGGCTACCACATGCGTATTGGAAGAATAACGCACAAGGTATTGAAGCAGGTCGTACTCCATCTCTAACCAATTGGAATAGTACCTCAGCTTTTCCAGGTCCTCGGTCTTTTCGTTTTTCAGGAATTGATAGACTACGGTTTGGACAGTAGTGTCTTCCGAATTTTCCGGGTAAGCACTGAGCCCGGAGAAGATAAAATGCACTTCTGCACCTTGCCGGTACAGGGAAGAACCAGCCATGGGCAATAAACGGGCAAGCAGGAGAGGATCTTCGTCGCGGTAAGCCGATTCCAGCGGATTATTGGGGTCCAGTATCCATTCTTCCCGGAAGAGCCTGTTTTCCGGAATAAAAGGCAGGAACAGCCGGCTGCTTTCTTCTTTCAGGATGAGACTAAGGAAGTTCTTTCTGTATGAAAAAGTGTTTTCCGTATAGTTGAGCAGGCTGTCCGTTTGTCCGGCGGAGGTTAATACCCTGCTGAAAGTGACCGTGTCCTTTTCCAGGATAGCATGTTTGAGCGATAGATTCAGAAACTCTTCTTTTTCCCCGGGTTGCAACCGGGCCAGCAAGGGGTCCGTATCCAGGTGATTGGCGATGCAAAAGTGTACCAATAATTCACGGGCATTGGGATTAAGGTTGTGCCAGTAATTTTCACGGAGCAGAAACTCCGGCAATCTTTCCGATCGGTTGACGTCCAGGTATAGTACCTCTGCAGAGAGCGTATCCCGATACAACCAGCCAAAAATCCCTTCCGGAACAGGTGTTCCTGCTTTTGCTTCGAAGAACCGGAGCGCTTCAGCGGCGAGACGGTCGTAGTCCGGGTTATCGTAATTACGGAGCTGGTACCCGACAGCATGTTTTTTGGCATAATCCACACGCGAAGTGACCTTGTCAGGTAAGGCATAGTCATGCCGTTTGCCGTAAATCAGCAAGCGACTCAGGTAAAGTGGGTCGAAAACATCAACCGCAACATTCACCATATCCCCGAACTGCTCTTCCGATTGCAGGGGAAGCAGACAATTACGGGTCAGTCCCGGGTCATATTTCCTGCGAACCATTTGCTCGCGGAAGCGCTGTTTTTCAAGGGTGGTGAGGCGACTGAAAGTATCTGCTAGGTGCTCAAAATAGAAACCGGCCAGTGAGGCGCTGTCTTCATTGAGTAGCAGATCCCACCAGCCCCGGTGTGCTTCCGGTTGTCGCCGGATTTTTTCCAGATCATCCTCCAGGCTTTCAATTCCGGCAAATGGGATCAATCGTCCGGGATCCGAGGGAAATTCGGCACCATTCAGCACCAAAGCAAGGAAGGCAGGCTCATTGTTCCGGATCAGGGCCAGTTCCGGAGCGGAGAACGTTCCATCGCTGAATTCAAAACTGCTGTTGGGGTCGGCTCCCCGTTTCAGCAGAGAGGTCACGGCTTCATAATTGTTTTCATACAAAGCTTGTATGAGAGCCGGACGCTGGTATTCCCCGACAGGGAATTCCCACTGAAAGCCTTGGTACAGGGCTTCGTCTACCAATACCGGGCTGTTGTATTCCAGCGCCTTTTCCATCAACTGGGAGAGCTCTGTACGGTGTTTGGCCAGGTCGGGGTCACTCAGCAGAAGCACAAAATATTCACCGGCTCCGGCGGCAATTTCCTGAAGCTTCTTTCCTTTTCCATCGATAAAATCCGTAGAGGCACCCTTCTTCACCAACCAATAGGCACAGGTGAAGTGTTTGTTGTAAAGAGCAAGCCATAAGGCGCTTACCCTTCCATAATCGTTAGCGAATAATTCCGGGTCGATGTCGGCTCCGGCATCCCCCAGAATTTCCAGGATTTCCAGGTGCCCATCGCGGGCGGCATAAGCGAGAGCTGTCCAGCCATGGATGTCTTTGGCTTCCATATCCGCACCTTCCAGTATTCCTGATCGTACCATGTTTAGCTTCCCTTTCATGGCACCCTGAATCAGCATGTAATTGGCATAGCTTTTCGCCGGGTTCTCAAAAAAGGTACGGCTCTCGGCATACTCCGCATCCTCGGCAATATCCCGTGCATTTTGCAGGGAATCATTCAGCAGGGAAGGGTTCGCGCCTGCTTTCAGGAGTTCATAAGCCTGGAGAATATTGCCATTATGCAGGGCAAGCATCAAAGCGGTCCAGCCGGAAGCATTCTGGATATTGAGGTCGGGTTTTTTCTCCATCAGGAGATGGAAGAGTTCAATGTTTTTTTCATCCTGGTTCCGGCAGGCGTACATGATCGGGGTAAACCCATATTCATTCCGTACATAGGCGAGCTGTGGATCGGCCGACAAAAATTTCCGTATCCCGGACAGGTCGGCATTGTATACCGCTTGCCAGAACTGGACCTCTTTAACCTTAGGGTTGTCGGGAAGAATTTGGACGACCAGTTCCACCCGTTCGTTCATAATGGCGAGATCGGTCCAATGCAGGGAATCATAGGCCAGGATGCTGCTGTCAGCTCCCCTATCAAGGAGGTCCATAGCCAGGCTGTCGTACCCGTTAATCACTGCCAGGTGAAAGGGAGTAAGGGCTTCTTCACGGAGTTCCGCATTGATGAAGGGATGAGACACGGGTAGCTTGTTCAGCACCTCCCGCAGGTCATGCCGGGCTGCATAATGGTAGACATTCCATCCATACTGATCGGTTACCATAAGATTGGTGCCTTCTTCTTTGAGAAAGGCCATAAAGAGACTGTCCTGGTTAATCACCAGCAGCTTCAGTTCATTTACCGGGAACTTGTCTGACAGGCCGGCAAAACGGTCGTCCAGCAACTCTTCCGTTAAACCGGACCATTTGCCGAGGTATTCACTTTCTTTCAGCAATTCTTTATCAGCAGGAGTGAGCGTGCCCCCGTTTTTTACCAGCAGCCAGGCACAGGTGAGGTTGCCGTTGTAGAGCGCCAGTCCAAGGGGAGTATTCTCCGAAGCGTTTTGCCGGTTTTCCGCCCCATGTGCCAGCAGGTGAAATACCAGTTGCGGACGATTATCACGGGCCGCATAGTGCAAAGAGGTAAACCCGCCATTCGTAAAAACCGTATTGGGATCAGTTCCATTATCCAGGAGTTCCAGGGCTTTGGCTTCGTCGCCTTCCTGCACCGCCGACCAGAGCGTGACCCGCTGTGTAGCGGAAGGGTCTCCCTGTAGCAACAACCGTACTTCCGTAAGGTCACCTGCCAGGTCAAAAGCATTGAGTCCGGCCACATTTTTCAGGTATGGATCGGCACCGAAGCTGAGCAGATAGGGAATGAGTTGCGGGGAACTTTCGCTAACCGCCATCATGATCGGACTGTAGCTGCTATCGGTTCCCCGGCTAAAGAGATTGATATCCGCTCCTTTGGCCAGTACCCAGGAAATGGCTTGTTTGTTTTCACTTTGAACGGCAGCATGGATAAGGGCCTCGCCATAATCCGGGTTTATATAATCCGGGTTCAGGCATTTTGCCCCAGCGGCCTGGGCCGATTTGAGTTCATCCAGATGCAGGTGCAGGAAAACGAGGTTGCAGGTAAGCTCACCGATCAGCCGATCCTTAAGGTTGAGTCCGAGCAAATAGCAGGGAATCGTGCTGCAGTAATCAATGGGTTCTTTATCGTTGTCGTCTTCAAGGGTAATATCGGCACCGTAGTCGACCAACAGTCTGGCAATGCCCTCCTCGTCATTTTGCATAGCCAGGGAAAGCGGGGTTTTTCCTGAATTCCCTTTACTATCGGCAGGACAACCCAGTTGTAAAAGTAACAGTACGGCCAGGGAGTCTTTTCGTGCCACTGCAGCATGCAGGAGCGTATACCCCTCGTTACCACGGAACGCCATATCCATACCCGAACGGAGGATATGGGCTCTGAGCGACTCATATTTCCGGTCATCCAGCAACGAAAGTCCCGCCTGGTAGTTCCGGTGCTCCCTTTCGAACCTTTCGGGGTCGGAACGCAACCATTCGAGTTCCCGCATGTTCCCCGATTCACAGAGCACTTTGAACTCATTGCTTCTGGTCCACTCCGGGTTTTGCTCCAGGAGATCAAGCACCGCATCCATATGGAAATTATACGCATGCAAAAAGGCAGGAGAGAAGGTGTAGGTTCCGGGTTCAAACGGGTTTGCACCATCCCGTATCATCGCCCGGAACATATCCGGCATATTTTGCCTTGCTGCCATGTGGAAGGCCGTCATGCCATTTTCATCGGGTAGAGAGTAGTCCGGTTTTTTCCGCCAGAGTTTTTTCGCCTTTTTCGGTTCCGTGTCGGAAAGGGCCTTATAAAACAAGTAAGCGGTTACGGTTTTTGAAGGCGAGTTGGGGTAGGCTTTCACAAACCCCGACTTACTTTTTTCCAGTTCCCGCCCGGCAATTTCGAAGCATTTTTTTCGTCCCAGTTTCCGGTAAACCTCATCAATCAGTTCCAAATCATAGGAACCCGCAAGCTGCACCACCGGCAAGTATCCGGAGCTTGTGGAAGTAAAAAAGTCACAGTCTTTTTCCAGACATTTTAAAAGAAGCTCTCTGTGATAGAAGCCTGCCGCCCAGTGCACAACGGAGGTTCTTGTCTCGGGCATCTGGAAAGTGGGGTCAAATCCCGGGTCGTCGAACAATTCCTGCATGGAGGATTTGTCTTTATTCTTCAGGCAATAGATCGCTTCTTCCAGGGTGTAATACCCGTTGAGGTGGGTGAGCAGCAGGATACGTTCTCCGGGGTTCGTGGCAATGAGCTGGTATTGGCTGCTGTAATTTTCCGTTTCCACGGAGGTATCGGCCCCCGCCCGGAAGAGATGATAATAGGCATAGGCATCATCGCGGAGCAGGGCAAGGTTGATGGGGCTATAGCCGAAGATGTCGCGCGCATTCAGGTCAGGGGCATGTTCCATGGCCCAGCGAATGCATTTGCGATCGCCTCCGTAAATGGCCTGAGCCAGGAAGCTGCTTCTGTCTTCCGCCTTTTTATTCAGAATATCCGGTCGCGTTTCCCATTGGCTCAGTTTTTTGGAATCGCCTTTTCTAAGCTGGTCCCAGAATTTTTTGCATTCCAGGTATTCAAAAAGTGTCTTTTCCGGATCGGCCATATAGGCCAGTATCCATTCGCATTGGTGCCGTTCCGCAAGGGCATAAGGCGTTTCAAAAGAATCCGTTTCCGCATTACTGCCCGCACCTTTCCGGATCAGGGCATCGTAAAACAGGATGCGGTTGTTTCGGGTAGCCAGGTGGATGGGACGAAATCCTTCGTTTCCGGGAATCTCCACATTGGCACCGCGTTTAAGCAGCCAATCCACCCGGGCATTTTTTCCGTCGCGGATGGCCAGGTGCAGGTTATTCCAGCCACCGGACCCGATATGGTCGATGTCCGCGCCCTTATTCAGGTGTTCCAGGGCTTTATCAAAGTCTTCTTCTTCCAGAGCCCGGGTCATATAAATTCCCTGTTTCCAATAAAAGAGACGGCTTTTGGCCACCTGGAAATGGGCTGGGTTATTCAGGTGGTCGATAAAAGAATAGAAACTCTCTCCGGTGGTGCTGAGGAAGGCCGTGTCTGCCCCGGCTGCCAGGAGTAGTTCGACACAGGTAAAGGCTTTGTTATACAGAGCCAGGTATAGCGCAGTATACCGGTCGTCTTTATAGGAAAACAGGTAAGACGTGTTCGAGTCGAATTCCAGGATGACCTCCAGAGCATTGGCCTTGTTTTCCCGGGCGGCGAAGTGAACGGGGTAGAGGGTGGAGGGCAGACGGATGCTTGCAGAGTCCGGGTATTTGGCCAGGTACTCGCGGAGTTCTTCTTCCTGGTTTTGTTGGATCAGTTCCTGAAGCCCCTGGGAAAACACGTTTCCGTAACAGGTCGTCAGCAACAGGAAAACAAGCAGGGCAGAGCGGTAGCGGAAAGGGTATATCATCGGAATTTAGCAGGTCGCGGCTAAGTTAACCGTTAGTTCGGGTGATTAAAAGAACGGTCTTATGCCTATGTTTGAATATGAACCGCAGGATGTTTATGCAAAGTTCCGGTTTGGGCATAATGGGAATTTTCAGTCACCCTCTATTGGGAACAAGCGATTTTCGTATCCGTTACGGAGAGGAGAGAAGTCTTGAAGAATGGATACAAAGAGGGCTGTTTTCCTCCGGACTGGAAGACCCTGCGGATGAAGCAGCCTGGGCAGGGGTCCAGCAGCTTTTTCCCCGCGTTGAATCCTTCTGCCAGTTGGAGAACGGGTATTTTTCCCATGCTTCGCTACCGGTACGGAAATTCCAGCGTGAAAGGCAGGAATACATCCAGAACCGGAGTTCCTATTTCATGCGTAAAGAACAGGAAGCTTCCATAGAAAACAGCCGAAAGGCGCTGGCCGGGTTTTTCGGCTGGGACAAGGAGGAACTTGCCTTTACCCGCAACACCACCGAAAGCCTCAATATCCTGATCTCTGGCTTCCCCTGGAAGGCCGGCGATGAAGTGGTCATCGGGGATCAGGATTACGGGTCTATGGATGAGGCTTTCCGGCAGCAGCAAAAACGTTATGGGATCATCATAAAGAAAGCCAGAGTGCCTCTGCGTCCCAAAACACCTGAAGAAGTGGTTAATGCCTACCTGGAAGCGCTTGGTCCCAAAACCCGAATGCTTCACCTGACCCATTTGATCAACCTTAGCGGACAAGTCATTCCTTTGGAACCCATCATCGAGGGAGCCAGGAAAAAAAATCCCGGATTGTTCATCGTGGTGGATGCCGCCCATTCGGTGGCACATCTGGATACCGACTGGAAAAACTGCAACGCGGATGCCGTGGGAGGGAGCCTGCACAAGTGGATGTGTAACCCGATCGGACTCGGGTTTTTGTACCTCCGTAAATCCCGCATCCCGGAGATATGGCCCCTCACCGGGGATACGGAACGTGCCCAAACGGATATCCGGCGCTTTGAACACCAGGGCACAAGACCGGTCAGTACCATTGAATGCATTGAAAAATCCATACAACTCCACACCCTCATGGGCGGCGTAAAGAACAAGGAGAACCGCCTGAGGTACCTGCAGCAAAGCTGGACACAGGAACTCAGGAGACATAAGAAGGTAAACATCCTGATCCCGGAATACCCGGGCAGCAGCTGCGCCATCGCCACTTTTGCCGTGGAAGGATATAGCCCGGAGCAGCTGGCAGACAAGCTTTGGAAAGAAGACAGGATATTCAGCGTGGCAATCAATCACCCTGTGGTTCAGGGAGTGCGGATAACCCCACACCTGAGCAATAACCGGGAGGATATTGATCTGTTACGCGAGGCCATTCGTAAAATTGCCGGATGATACAGCGCATTCTGAAAGGTGTCAAACGCTACGGGTGGGAGGTTCTTGCCCTGATCCTGCTAAGTTATGTGCCGGTATTTCATAACCTCGGGCGACTTCCGCTTCGAATCTGGGACGAAACCCGGCAGGCCTTCAATGCCCTGGAAATGGCTGAACACGGTCACTGGCTCGCCCTGTACTTTGAGGGGCAGCCCGATTTCTGGAATGTTAAAACACCCCTGATGGTAATACTGCAGGCCCTGAGCGTGAAGGCTTTCGGGTGGACGGAGTTTGCCTTACGACTGCCCTCCGGACTGGCGGCTTTGGCTACGGTATTCCTGCTCTATTTCTGGATGAGGCCTTACCTCAAACAGCGGCTGTTTGCATTCGGGGCAATAGCCCTGTTATTGTCCTTCAAAGGGTATGTGGATTTTCATTCCATCCGTACCGGGGATATGGATTCGCTGCTGACCTTTTTTATGCTGGCCTACAGCTATTGCCTGTTCCGCTGGGTGGAGAACGGAAACTCCCGGAACCTGCTCGGTTTTTTCCTCTTTTTGTTCCTCGCCTTTTTTACCAAAAGTATTGCAGCCATGCTGCTGCTGCCCGCTTTGTTGCTCTACGTCTTGCTGAACAGGAAACTGGGCGAACTGCTGAAAACCCGAACGTTTTGGCTTTACAGCCTGATACTTCTGCTGATACCGGCCTACTATATTTACAGAGATCAGGTCAATCCCGGCTACTGGGCATCGGTGCTTAAGGAAGAGCTGGGGGGGCGGTATATCGATGGAAAAAGCGATAACCGGAGCATCTGGTATTACCTGCACCAGCAGCTTACCCGGGATATGGGCTATTACCTGCTCATGTTAATACCGGGTGCCTTACTCATCCTACATTCCGACTCTGCCCCGAAGCGGCGACTGGGGATGTTGGCTTATGTCTGCATCCTAGGGCATCAGGCAGTGCTGATGGGAAGCAGCACCAAATTCGGTTGGTACGATATGCCGGAGTTTCCGTTTTACGCTTTGCTTTTTGCTTTACTGATGGATGCCCTGTTCTACGACCAATCCTTCCGTAACTGGAGCCCGACGGCAAAATGGAAAGAAACCGTATTTGCCTTGTTGATTCTGATCCTTACTGCGCTGCCCTTGTACATGGTTCGGGCGGAAGAGATAGCCAGCGGAAGGGAGCTGGAGAATGGGAACGACTATTACGGGATGTCGGCATTCCTGCAGCGTCATGCCCGAAACAATCCACACGGACTGGATGGCCTGGTTTTTCCCCAGGAAGGCTACCACTGGTGGCAGACCTATTACGTACGCCGCATCAACCGGGCGGGAGGCAACCTGGTGGCGAAACCCATGGAAGAGATCGAAGTGGGAGACCGGATCGTAACGGGGAGTCAGTATGTGGTGGGTGAACTGGAGAAAAAATTCTTCATGAAGCGACTGGAAGTGGAGGGCTCTGTGGAGGTGTATGAAGTGCGCCAGGGTAACGGAAGAAGTAACTGATCCCTTTTGTAATCCGGGTCACCGAAACCCGGCATTAATTCCCCGAATATTGAACGCAGCCGGAACAGGTCCGGAATACGTTAATAAATCCATACTTATATGAAAAATACCATCACCCCGGAAGAGTACGAACGTATCGGTCGTGAAATAGAAAGCGCCGATAGTCCCGTAGGTATCGATGCCCGTAAAACCCATATTCTTATCCTGCACAAGCTGAACGAAATACAGGAAAGGCTTGAAAGGTTGGAGCAGAACTCCAATCAAAAGAAGTAGGTAAGGAGCAGAGATAACAAGAAGCCCGGGGTTACCCTCGCTACGGTGCAAAGGGGTCCCGGGCCGTAACCGAACAACAATTATATCTAATTATATCCTCGGAGATTTATGCCGACCGGAAAGCGGTCAGACGTCCACTCCTTTCATCATTTTATGCCAGTACAGGTAGGGGAGACCGTATTTTTTCAGCATCCACAGCCGCCAGTGTTCTTTTTCGCTATGGAATACCAGCATCTGTTTTAGTTTCGGGTCGGGGGTGAAGTTTCCGTCGTAATCAAATTCGGCCAGCACCATTTTCCCGTAGCCGGTAACGAGGGGGCAGGAGGAATAGCCGTTATAGGATTTCTTCCCGAGCTTGTTCTCCTGCATCAGTTTCATCAGGTTGTCCACCACTACCGGCACCTGTTTACGAATGGCCGCACCTGTTTTTGCGGTGGGCAACGCCGCCACATCTCCCAGTCCGAAAATGTTAGCGAACTTTTTATGCTGCAGGGTATGGATATCGACATCAAGCCATCCGCCCTCATTGGCCAGTACGGAATTCCGGATGAACTTAGGGGCGGCTTGAGGAGGAGCGATATGCAGCAGGTCGAAAGGCAGCGAGATCTCTGAGGAGCCGTGCATTTTTTCACCCAGCTTGCTGTCTTCGTTGATCACACACTGGTTTTCCCCGGTGGCTACATGTTTGAAGTAGATGATCTTGTTTTCCACGTCGATCTTCTGCGGGGCATAGAAAGGTTTGAAGTGGATACCGTACCGGTTCACCACCTTCATCAGGGTTTCTTTGATGGGCTTAATCCCGAAAATCACCGAACCGGGAGTGGCAAAGATTACGTTGGATTTATCGAGGATGCCTTGTTTCCGGAAATAGTCGGCAGCCAGGTAGGCGATTTTCTGCGGGGCCCCTCCACATTTGATGGGGGTGGTGGGCTGGGTGAATACCGCGTTCCCGCCTTTGAAATTGCGAAGGAGTTCCCAGGTTTTTTCGGGATCGGTGTAGTTGCTGCAGACAATCCCTTTATCCAGGCCTTCCTGCAATCCTTCGATTAACGAAGGTTCCATCACCAAACCACTGGCAACCACCAGGTATTTGTAGGTCAGTTCACCGTTGTTGACCGTATGGACGACATTACGTTCGGGGTCGAATCCATTGGCCTTATCCCTGATCCAGTTGACCCCTTGCGGAATCAGGTCTTTCATAGGTCTTGCCGTTTTTTTGAAGTCATAGGTGCCGGCACCCACAAGGGTCCAGGCAGGTTGATAATAATGGGTGTCGGATGGCTCGATCAGTCCGATGTTCAGGTTGTGTTGTTCTTTCCGTAACCGGGCTGCGACCATGATCCCGGCAGTACCTCCGCCGATGATCAAGACATCGAATGTTGCATTCATGGTTTTCTTTTTTTAGTAAATCCTAAGCTGTACTTCCGGAGAAGCCACAGCGGAAACATCGATACCATAATTCCGGCAGAAGAAGTTTGGGGAGCCTGACCAGAGCCGGACCGGGTTCCGATAATTGGATGCTTAACCGAAATTAGCCCGCCAGCACCGGGAATTCTGTGACCCTTGTCACAAAGCAACATGGCTTTTCCCGGGAGTTAATTGGTATGTGACCGCAGTTACAGATTAGATTTGAAGGGGCACTTACCTTTACCGTCATGGAAATACTCGGTTTTGTTCTGGCTGTTGTAATGGGGTTCACCCTTGGCCTGTTAGGGGGTGGAGGGTCCATCCTTACGGTCCCTATCCTGGTTTATGTGCTGCAGGTTGAACCTGTGCTGGGAACGGCATATTCGCTTTTTGTAGTGGGCAGCACGGCGGTAATCGGTGGTTGGCGCAAGCATACGGAAGGGCTGGTCGATTGGAAGACGGGGCTGGTGTTTGCCGTTCCCTCGCTGGTGGCGGTCTTTTTAACCCGTTATTACCTGATCCCGGCCATACCCGCAACTCTTTTCCATATTGGGGATTATGCCCTCACCAAGGACACGGGGATCCTGATTTTCTTCGGGATCATTATGCTTCTGGCTTCCTATTCCATGATCCGCGACCGTAAGGATACCCCTGATTCAGCGCGTAAAGCGTTTAACTATCCGCTTATCCTCCTTGAGGGGCTGCTGGTGGGAACCATCACCGGACTGGTTGGTGCTGGGGGTGGATTCCTCATCGTTCCGGCCCTTGTGCTATTGGTTGGGTTACCAATCAAAAAAGCCATCGGCACCTCACTGGTAATCATTGCCATCAAAAGCCTGATCGGTTTTTTGGGCGATATCGGTTCGGGGCAAGCCATCGATTGGGGATTCCTGCTGAGCTTTACCGCCTTCTCCATAGCCGGGATGTTCCTCGGTATTTATGCCACCCGTTTTGTTGATGCGACAAAACTGAAAAAAGCCTTCGGCTGGTTTGTATTGGCCATGGCCGTAGTGATCATCGGGACGGAATTGTTGAAATGATGATTTCCGGAATATAGAAAACACAGAACAAACAGAGCATGAAAATACAGAACTGTTCCCATTCCGATTATTTGCATATCCTGGAAGAGATTGAGGAGTTCTGGGGGAGTGACCGCACGCTTTCTTTTCATCACCCCATGTTTGTGCAAGAGTTCCGGAATACCGCATATGTTGTTTGGGAAGGTTCCGTAATCATCGGCTACCTGTTCGGTTTTTTGTCGCAAGCGGATGATGATACCGCCTATGTGCATTTGGCCGGGGTGCGGAAAAGCCACCGGCGGCAGGGAATAGGCACCTTGCTTTATGCGCATTTTATGGATGATGCCCGAAAACGGAAAAGGAACAAACTTCGGGCGATCACTACGCCCGGCAACCTGGATTCCATTCGTTTTCATGAAAAGATAGGGATGCGGCTTTTGGGCGAAAAAAATGAAAACGGGATACCGGTGATTCGGGATTATTCCGGTCCCGGTCAGGACAGGGTGGTGTTTGAAATGGAGCTGTAAATCATCCGAAAAAGCGGAGGAAAGCGCTGTATTCCTGCGCAACATTCCGTAAATTCAGTCCGGGGAAAAACCTTTCCAAACGGGCATTAAATTCAGGCATCATGAAAGTAAACGGAAAAGTTATGGTAGTCACCGGCGGTGGCAGCGGTATGGGACGAGCCCTTGCCTTGCAACTGCTTGCGCGGGGAGCACGGGTGGCTATCGTGGATATCAATACGGCAGGTATGGAGGAAACGGCGAAACTGGCCGGGGAGCTCGGCTCCAAACTTTCCATACACACCCTCGACATTACGGACCAAAACCGGGTGAACGAATTTCCGGCCGAGGTGATGGATAAACACGGCGGAGTCGACGGGCTCATTAACAATGCCGGGATCATACAGCCTTTTGTTAAAGTCAATGACCTGGATTACACCACGATCGAGCGGGTGATGAACATCAATTTTTACGGGACCCTCTATCTGGTAAAGGCCTTTTTGCCGCATCTGCTGAACCGGCCGGAAGCCCATATTGCCAATGTTTCCAGTATGGGCGGTTTTGTGCCGGTACCCGGACAGACGGTTTACGGGGCCTCTAAGGCTGCGGTGAAGCTGTTTACTGAAGGACTTCATTCCGAGTTGCGTGGGACACCGGTAAAAGTCACCCTGATCTTACCCGGAGCGGTGAATACCAATATTACCGTCAACTCAGGGGTAGAGGCTCCCGGGGCCGGATCATCGGAGGACACGGGCATGAAGATGCTGGAAGCCGATGAGGCTGCCCGCATTATGCTGGAAGCTATTGAGAAAGATAAATACCGTGTCCTGGTGGGTAAGGATGCCCGCTCTATGGATAAGCTTTTCCGGCTGAGTCCGCGCCGGGCCGCAGCGTTAATTGCCGACAAGATGAAGGACCTTCTGGAAGGATCTTGATTAGCGGGTTCTCGGTTTTGGGTATTGGGTTTTGGCCCTTTGCCATTAGCGTTTTGCTGTTAGCACGTCGTACTTTACTATTCGCGTTGTGTCTGTCCCTTGTCCTGTCACGTTGAGCCTGTCCTGTCACCTTGAGCTTGTCGAAAGGTGACTTTCTTCTAGCAGGTGTCAATTTGTATGGTATTCGGTATTGGGTTTTGGCCTTTTGCCATTAGCGCTTTGTGAAGGCAGGGGGCCAGGTAACACTCCCCCTTTGGAGGCTTGCCTGCCGGAGCCATGCGCAGGCAGGGGGCGGGGGGAGGATTCTTTGGGGTACTTGGTTTTGGGTATTGGGTTCTGGCGGCTCGGCAAAACTGCTTCCCGCTGATCTCGCCGAATCAAGTTTTGGGTTAGCCTCCCTCTTTTTTCTCCAACCGCAGCTCTGCGCGTTCCGCGTAAACCGGATTTCGCAGATCCCGCTGACACCAGTTCAGAAGGAACGATT
>CAXPEB010000010.1:0-4747 GCA_964215915.1 Bacteroidia bacterium | reverse complement strand
TTTTAGTTTTATTTGACAACTTAAAATTAACAAGATGAAGAAACTCTTTACTCTCTTACTGATTTCCCTTACAGGAACCTGGGCTTTCGGACAACGTGTTTGTGACGTTTCCGTTCAATCTATCGATGAGCCCGTTGAATTGCAATCCGAAGACGACAAGACCCCCATTCCGATGAACATTGCCCTGTTGAATGACGGTCCGGATGATCTCAAAGCAGGAGATTCCATCCGTTTCCTCATGCAGGTAGTTGTGGGATCCCAGGTGGTAACCCAAACCACCAATGCCGGAAGCGGTAACGTAGTATTCGGAGGAATCCTCCACCGTGATGTTACTCCCGGAGATACCTTCCATTTCGTAACTTCCCTGAACTCTCAGGTAATTGCCAACTACACTTTCGAGTGCAGCTTTGTGGTAGGTGTACTGATGTTCAACCGTCCTGACCTGGCGGGTGAAGACCAGAGCACTCAACAAAACAATATCAAAAACAAGCAGATCCTGTTCTACAACAAGTACCGTTACCCGCTGAGCACTTCTGCTGTTCAGAAAAACGGTGTAGCTGCTTACCCGGTACCGGCTAATGAGCAACTGACCGTTTCTCCGGCTACTCTTGATGTGAACAGCCCGGCTACTGTTCGTGTATACGACGTGAACGGAAAAGAAGTTCGCAACGTAACCTTCAGCAACTTCGATGGCCAGGCCGTAATCGATGTGAAAGATCTTGACAACGGAGTATACTTCGTGAAAGTGAATAACGGTGAAGCTGTGACCTCCACACGTGTAGTGGTACAGCACTAATCGATTTTCTTCAGGAAAAACCCAGAAGGCCGTCTTTCGAGACGGCCTTTTGTTGTTTACAGCCTTTTAAATCCATCCATAATCCGGTAGTTTTGCGCAGCTCTCGGAACATGGCCGGACATAGTAAATGGGCAAACATCAAACACCGCAAAGGAGCGGTTGACGCACGCCGGTCGCGGTTATTCACCCGGCTGGTGAAAGAGATCATGGTAGCCGCTAAAGTAGGGGGAAGCAACCCCGACTCAAACCCGCGGCTTCGTATAGCCATTCAAAATGCCAAAGGTGCTTCTGTTCCCAAAGACAATATAGAAAGGGCTATCCATAAAGCGGAAAATACCGGGGGCGAAGACTACCAGGATCTTAGTTATGAAGCTTACGGGCCGCATGGTGTAGCTATCTTTATCGAATGCACCACCGATAACCTGAACCGAACCGTACAGAACATCAAATCCTACCTCAACAAAAGCGGAGGCAGCCTGGCTACCAACGGAAGCCTGGATTTTGTCTTCCGCCAGATGGGGGTATTTCGTTTTGCCGAATCCGAAGGAACGGACCGGGATGCGCTTATGCTCCGATTGATCGATGGTGGAGCGGAGGAAGTGGAGTGGGAGGAAGGTTCCGTGATCGTGCATACGGCACGGGAGGATTTCGGGATCATGCAGAAGACCCTGCAGGAACTGGAAATAGAACCGGAATCATCCGGGCTGGAACGTATACCCGAACATACCAAAGAATTAACGCGTGAAGAGGCAAAGGATCTGGCGAAGCTCTTGCAAAATCTCGAAAACGATGACGATGTAAAGGCGCTTTACCATAATATTGCCTTTTCCGAAGATATAGCCGATTTGTTTGAACAATGAACAGAACTGAACGATTAAACCGGTTGCGTGAAGAAGCCCAGTTGGGTGGAGGCGCGGAACGAATTGAAAGCCAGCATAAAAAAGGAAAATTAACTGCCCGAGAAAGGATCAAATTACTGATGGATGAGGGCAGTTTCGAAGAGATCGGTGCGTTTGTGAAACACCGTAGCCAGGATTTCGGGATGGAGAAGCAACAAATCCTGGGCGATGGGGTGGTAACCGGTTACGGAAGGGTGAACGGCCGCCTGGTATACGTGTTCTCTCAGGATTTTACCGTTTTCGGAGGATCACTGTCGGAGACGCATGCCGAGAAGATCGTCAAGATCATGGAACTGGCCATGAAGAATGGCGCCCCGGTCATCGGGCTGAACGATTCCGGTGGAGCCCGTATCCAGGAAGGAGTGGTTTCCCTCGGAGGGTATGCCGATATTTTTTACCGCAATGTGCTGAGCAGTGGGGTAGTGCCTCAAATCTCAGCCATAATGGGACCTTGCGCAGGCGGAGCGGTTTATTCACCGGCCATGACGGATTTTATCCTGATGGTGGAAAAAAGCAGCTACATGTTCGTGACCGGACCGAATGTGGTTAAAACGGTTACCCATGAGGAAGTAAGCAGCGAAGACCTCGGAGGGGCTTCGGTACACTCCGCGAAATCAGGGGTGGCCCATTTCAGTTGTGAGAACGAAGTGGAAGCCATTCAATACATCAAAAACCTGCTGAGTTATGTTCCCCAGAATTGCGAGGAAAAACCACCGGTGCTGCAATATGAGGCGGGAGACGAGCGTCGCCCGGAGTTGAATTCCATCGTTCCGGAAAATCCCAATCAACCTTACGACATCCGGGAGGTGATCGAAGGACTGGCGGATACGGGAAGCTTTTTTGAAGTCCATAAGAACTTTGCCGAAAACATCGTAGTAGGCTTTGCCCGCCTGGCCGGTAAGAGCATCGGGGTGGTTGCCAACCAACCGGCCTTCCTCGCCGGTGTGCTGGATATTCATTCTTCCACCAAAGCGGCGCGTTTCGTGCGTTTCTGCGATTGTTTCAACATACCCCTGCTGGTGCTGGAAGATGTGCCTGGTTTCCTTCCCGGGACTGACCAGGAATGGAATGCGATCATTACCAACGGAGCCAAGCTGCTCTATGCATTCAGCGAAGCCACGGTACCCCGTATCACGGTGATTACCCGTAAGGCTTATGGAGGTGCTTACGATGTGATGAATTCCAAGCATATCGGTGCCGACATGAACTACGCATGGCCCTCTGCCGAAATTGCGGTGATGGGTGCAAAAGGAGCGGCTGAGATCATCTTCAAAAGGGAGATACAGTCTGCAGATGATCCCGAAGAAGCCTGGAAAGAGAAGGAAAAAGAATACGGGGATATCTTTGCGAACCCCTACCGTGCTGCTGAGCGCGGGTTTATCGATGAAGTCATCCACCCGGAAGAAACTCGGGAGAAGCTGATACGGGCCTTTGCCATGCTCGAAAACAAAGTGGCTAACCTGCCCAGGAAGAAACACGGCAATATTCCTCTGTAATGTAAATCATGAAAAAGCCATTCGTCTCCATCATCATTCCCTGCTTCAATGAAGAAGAAGTATTGCCCGAAACCTACCGCAGGGTCAAACAGGCGCTTCAGGGCGACTGGCACAAGGGAGTGGAGGTGATCTTCATCAACGACGGTAGCCGCGACGGAACCCTGTCCATACTTAAATCCCTGGCGGAAAAAGACCCGGATGTCCGGCTGTTGAACTTCTCCAGAAATTTCGGTCATCAGGCCGCCGTAAGCGCCGGTGTGAATTATTGCAGCGGAGATGTGGCCATCATTATCGATGCCGACCTGCAGGATCCTCCCGAACTGTTCCCGGACATGGTGGCCATGCACCTGGAAAAAGGTGCCAACGTGGTATATGGAGTCAGAAGGGAAAGAAAAGGGGAGACCTGGTTCAAAAAACAAAGCGCCAAATGGTTTTACCGCCTCCTCAACCGGCTTAGTGATGTTAAGCTGAATGTGGATACCGGCGACTTCCGCCTGGTGGACAGGAAGGTAATCAATGCCTTCAAAGGACTGGGCGAAAAGAATAAGTACATACGCGGACTGATCAGCTGGATGGGTTTCCGGCAGGAACCTATCTACTACGACCGCGACCCGCGACTTGCCGGAGAGACCAAATACCCGCTGAGTAAAATGCTCAAGCTGGCTTCCATCGGGATGTTCTATTTTTCCAAAAAACCTTTGAAAATGGCCATAACCCTGGGCGTATTCAGTCTGGTGGTGGGCCTCATCCTTACGGTTTATGTTCTGGTGATTCAGTTTTCAGGCAGGATAACCACGCCGGGCTGGGCGTCTACACTGATCACCATCATCTTCTTCGGAGGGGTGCAGCTGGTTACGATCGGGGTGCTTGGCGAGTACATCGGGAATATCCTGGATGAAGTAAAAGGTCGCCCGGAATACCTGGTGGAAGACGCCATCGGCTTCGATTCTCGCGAACCGGGAAGTGAATGATTTTTGTTTGGGTTCTTGGTTTTGGGTATTGGGTTTTTGCCGTTAGCTCTTGGTAGTTAGCCATTGGTTCTTAGCCCTTCGCTTGTCACGCCGAGCTACGTCGAGGCGCGACTCCCCTTGGAGGTTTACTTGCCGGAACATCGTGAAGGCATGGGGCGAGAAAAACTCCCCCTTGGGAGGTTTACCTGCCGGAACATAGTGAAGGCAGGGGGCGGGGGGAGGATGTTTTGTGGTATTAGGTTCTGGCGGTTGGCCCTTGGCTTTTGCCCTGTCACGCCGAGCTCCGTCGAGGCGCGACACGCATAGGATAGGTTTCCTCTAGTAGCAAACCGCCAATACCCAACAGCAGAAACTGAAGTAAAAGGCTTGCCTGTCAAAGCTTTGCGAAGGCATGGGGCGAGAAAAACTCCCCCTTTGGAGGGGGGGTGTGGTTTTCGGTATTGGGTTCTTGCTGTTTCGTATGAATTTTCCCGCAGATCTCGCAGAATCAAGTTTACAGGGAAATTAACCGGTTTTCTTCAATCGTGGCTCTGCGTATTCTGCGTAAAGGAGTATTTCGCTGATCCCGCTGATTTCAGCTTTCGA
>CAXPEB010000009.1:0-23196 GCA_964215915.1 Bacteroidia bacterium | reverse complement strand
GTTCAGACGTGTGCTCTTCCGATCTTACTGCAACTGCTTCGGAAATTTTTACGGATTTCCGCAACGCGGATCACCGGCATTTTTCAAAAGTTGCATTTTTTGCAAAACTTCCCTGATCGACACCTGGCATTCCTTCGGTAGGCTATAAATGGACGAAAATGTATCTTGCGCCTTAAAGGTGGAGAACAAAGAACAGATTGCTTTTTTCGAGCGTTTGAAGGAAGCCTTGCCCTTCCATAGCAACCTGGCAGGTGAGATTTCCGAAATTCTCGGGGTAAGCTCAGACTCGGTTTACCGGCGTATCCGCGGGGAAACGGCTCTTAGCTATGCCGACCTGTTGTTGATCCAACAAAAGCTGAATCTCAAACATAGCATCCTGTTTCCTGTAGAAAGCATCGAGGAAGTGAACTTTATCTATGCCCGGCCGGCCTACGGCTACGACATCAAGAACTTTCTCAGTGAAATTGCCGATCAGATGAGCCTGGCCCACAGGCGTGAGCAGCTGCATGTTTCCCTGGCCTCCGACGATCTTCCCTTCTTCATGCATTTCCTTACACCGGGGCTGTTGCAGTTCAAGTTGCTGGTATTTTCCAATTCGCCCATCCCGTCTGACGGAAATATTGAGGAGCCGGATAAAGAAACCAAAGACCTGTTCACCACCATACTCACACGCTGGCTGGAAGCAGATAGCGACGAAATTTGGGGATCTGCTCCCCTGGACAGCACGCTGAAACAGATCCGCTACACGGTGGAGAACGGACTCATCAGTAAGAAATATGCCGCTTTCCTATTGCAGGAACTACATAACCTTGTGGATATTATCAACGAATGGGCGACCTACGGCCGAAAAGTCACCGAAACACAAAAAGGTGGTAATATCAAACTATTCTATAGCGAACTGAATGTGGGAGAGATGAACCTCATTCTCAGCTACGGTAAGGAAATGTCGGTTTACAAGAGCAATTACGGCTATGGATACCTGCGTACCGAACATCCTAAATTCTGTAAAGAAACAAGGGCATGGATTGATGAGATGGAAAACAAAGGTATCCTTATAAGCAACAGTGGAGAGAAGTTCCGGATACGCTACATCTCCATGCTCCGGGAAAGTATTGATCAGCTTGCCAGACACTTGGAATTGAATGCATTAAGAGAAAGGAACGTTTGATTTTTCCGTTCATCGAAGATTGATTTCCGTATGCAACTTTACGGATATGATACCGGTCTTTTTTCTGAATCAGACGACCTGTATTATGAAGAAGCTCCAGTTATTGTTCCTGTTTGTTTTGCCCTTTTCCGGGTGGCAGGCAAATCTGTATGGACAAACCGTTCCCTCCTCCTGCGACGGACCGGATTCCCTGAAGACCTATTACGAAGACGACGCGCTCCGCATTAGCCTGGAGCACCTCGATAACACCTCCTCTCCTTATTACGACAGCATTCCTATTCCGGAAACCCTTTCAGATACTGTTTTAGGTTGCCTGCTGGCGGTGTATAATGCTACCTCGTTGCCTGCCAGCGATAGCGTATGCCGTTTCATGAACATTCATCAATTCCCCACCTATCACCTCCAAAGCCTGATCTTTCAGGCCGATTCCACCGTTGACTGGGTGCGGCGGTTGATCCATGACAGCAGCACCAATATTGCCGTGATCGATACCCTGATCTACCGCTATGCACTGGACATAACCAGCATCAGGCACATTACCGGCGGTTCGGTGCTGGTTACAATGACCAGTCCGTATAAACAGAATATGGAAGCAATGGCCTCACGCTTTGCAGCCCAAACCGGTGTGACATACGCCCATCAGGTAGCTCAGTACGGCGACGGGAATTACATTGAATACGAATCCTTCCCTGCCTACAAGGTCCTGACCTATTCCTGGGGCTGGGGCGATTGCTTCGTAGGCTGTACCTCAAGAAGGTACTGGCGGTTCAGAGTCTATTCGGACTGCTCTGTTGCCTATGACAGCAGTTACGGGGATCCTCTTCCCATGGCTCCGATTTTCCCGGTAGTGGTAGAGGATGTTCGTGCTTATCCCAATCCGTTCTCCGACGAATTGTATGTAGATGGGCTGGAAGGATCGGTGGACTATGTGCTATTCGATACCGAAGGAAAAAAGCTGAGAGAAGGCACCATTGAGGCCGGTTCTGTCATCCCATTAAATGGACTTCCACAGGGCAGTTACCAATTGACTATCCAAGAACCGAACGGTAAAAGGTATACCCTGCCTGTACAACGAAGGTGAATCGGGATGTGAACGGGATAGCCGGTAACAGGGCTACCTGGTTTCTCCGGATTTTGAAAGGAGAAACCTCCCAATCCATACTTGTTTCACTATCCGCTATACTATTTCCTACTATTTAAAAAAGCGATGTAATACGCTGTTTTTATGCGTGTTAGCTTCCATAAACTTCTTTGTTTATGGATCGCTTTCTTATTCTTCTCAGCTTTCTTTTCTCAAGTGCCCATGTGCTTGTATCCGGTCAGGCCGTATTGCCTGATCCCCATCCTGAAAAGGCCTCTCCCTCACACGGTTACTACAGCAACCGCGGACAACTGATTTCCGACGGAACTTCTGCCGTAGCTTCCGGGCTGATGTACTACACTGAACGCAGCATGCCTCAAATTTACCTTGGAAACGACCGGGTTTCGTTTGTGGTTAACCTGAAAGCACCGGCTATGGATTCCGTTTTGCTCACCTGCCGCTTCGACCTGGGCTTTGAGTGCTCTTCTTTGGCTTCAGGTTCCTCCGGACCATTCTGCCCACTCACCCTGCACCCGTTCGAACAGACCCACGACCACCTGAATTATTACCTTCCGCATTGTCAGCAAGGAATAACCGAAGTTCCCGGATATCAGCGGATCGTTGCAGAAAATGTTTATCCCGGCATTGACTGTCACTTCTACAGCAATTCCGCAGGATTCAAATCTTACCTGGTAATCCGGCCGGAAGGGCAGGTAAATGCCCTCAAACTTCGTTTCAATGGCCCGGATAGTTTGCGCTGTTCAGATGCCTCCCGCCTGGAATTGTACGCTAAAGGGTTTCACCTGGATATGCCCCTGGCTTACGCCTATACAATTGATAAAACCAACACGCCCAAGCCTGTTAAGTGGAAACCCGGATGGGTAGTAAATGCCGACGGATCCGTTTCCCTCAGTACCGGCCCTTATGACCGTATGGAAACGCTTGTAATCGTCACGGGCATTAGTGAAACCCATTTTTCCGGTAAATCCGACACCGAAGGAAACCTTGCCTGGAGTACTTTCTATGGAGGCAATAACCAGGAAAATGTGGAGGATGTCCAGATCAGTAATTCCGATGAGATTTACGTGCTGGAGGAAACCAATTCCAACATTTTTCCAACAACTCTGGGGACACAATTTAAAATCGGTGGCCAGCGTGATGTGTATGTATCCAAATTCGACGCCTTTTTCCAACGAACCTGGGCCACCTATTACGGCGGATCCTACTCCGAATACCCTGCAAAGCTTGACCTCTATAAAGAGTTGGTTTTTGTGGTGGGTACCACCCACAATGCTCCTGACGGGACAACCAACGATTTTCCCATTCCCTCCTCCAACAACGGTAGCTTTAAACAGCTTGTTACCGGCGGCGGGCAGACCGATGCCTTCCTGTTTTCCCTGACCAACTCAGAGGGGAAAGCAGACTGGGCTACCTATTTTGGCGGGGAAGGCAGCGATTACGGGTTAACCGTTGACATTGTGCGGGAAACGGACATCTCTACGGGACGTGTTGTTATCGGGGGAGCTACCGATTCCAGGAAATTCACCTCAGGGTGCTCGCCGGAAGCGGGAGCTTTCCCGGTTTGTAAAAACGGTAACTATATTTACAATCAGACCTGGAACAACGGAAACAATGGGTTCGACGGGTTCGTTGCGGAATTCGACCGGGAAAACAAAAGCCTGCTCTGGTCTACCCTCTTGGGCGGAAACGGCAACGATTATATTTTGGATATTAAAAGCGACCAGGGCAAAAGCCTGGTTTTCTGCGGCAAAACACATAGTACCGCCTTTCCTGCAACTACCGGTTCGCCGCAACTCCCCAACCGCAATGGGCAATTTCCATTATCCAACCCGGGTAACGGAGCATATTTCCAGTCTCGTAAAAACGCCATAAGCGATCCGGATGGTTTCGTCGGTTCCTTCAGTGTAAAAAGGGAGTTGACCTGGAATACCCTATTCGGCGGGGAAGGCGGCGATGCCTTCGTATCGGTAGAAACCACCCCCGGTAGCATTTATGTATTGGGCTCCACGGAAACCCGAATTTCGGCATCGTCTTGTGTTGCAACAGCCTCCGGAGCCATACCCATTTGCAATGCCAATTCGGTTTCCTATAGCAGCAGTACCCTGGGTGGAAGCCGGGATAACCTGGTAGCAAAATTCGGGTTGACCGGAAAAGACCTTCAATGGTCTACCTACCTGGGTGGGCCCGGAACAGAAGGCAGCGATCCGAACGCAGACCTGTACGAGGTTTACGGTGACCTGGTGAGCCTCACCAATTCCTCCGCCACCTACCTGTTTGTTTCCTCTGCGAGCGACCGGAGCATACCGGTTCTGCAAAATCTCTTTTTCTACCAGCAGGACGAAAATGCCTCCGCACAGGATCCGCAACCCAGCCAGGATGGAACACTCTATTGTTTCACGGACCAGAATGCGCTTTACTGGGCCACACACTTCGGAGGGGGTTGTAAATGCAACTCGGCAACACCCCTGGAAGCCAACGAAGTTATCAGCGGGTTGGCGGTGAACCGGAACTACCTGGTGGTAGGAGGGGAAACAGGGGCACTGAACAGCACAACCCCGAAAAAATGCCCGGACCTGCCCGGAAAGAACCCCTACTGCGATGCCGGCATCAACGGCAGTGCGGACGGGTTTATCAGCGCTTTTAACCTGAAAAACGCCCATTTGGGCATTGAACCGGGTACTAGCCACCGCCCTGACTTGATGCCCTACACGGTTTTTCCGGTACCCGGAAACGGACGTTTTCAAATTACCGGACAATCGGAGTTCCGCACCATTTCCCGTATCGATCTGTTGTCGCAAGATGCGGGGGTACTCCTGAAACAACTTCTGCCCCCCGCCAATACCGAAATCCTGAGCCTGGACCTCGGCTACCTGAAACCCGGAATGTACTTTCTTCGTATCACCGATCAATTTGGTACCTATGTCTGCAAGATCATTGTTCAATAGCCTGCCTGCGGTTCTGCTGATCCTTATTGTTCAAACCCTCGGGGCCCAAAGCCCCCTTTGGGAAGAACTGCCCATGAAACCCGCCGGACCTGCTTATTTCTTTTTCAATGACCCCGTACAAAACCGGCTGATCCTGGGAGGAGAATTTTACAAGGTCGACGGAAAGCAGGTAGCCCTGGCTACCCTCGACAGTACGGACCAAACGGACTCTATGGCCTATATCCCGATCTCCGTCAGTAATACCCGGGCTATGACCTGGTGGAAAGGGCATTATTTTGTCGGGGGTAACGGTTTGTTCGTTGATTCGGCAGACAAGTGGTCACAATTGTCAGAATGGGCCAATACCTTCGAGCGCCTTTTGCCCGAAGAGGATACCCTTTTTGTCGCCGGGTTCTATGATAACCTCGGGCCGCATATGGCCCGAACACTGGCAGCCTGTGACTCCAACCTCCGTTGCACTACCCTGGGAAACCTGGACAGTATACTCGGACCGAATGACCATATCTCCGCTCTTGCCCGATACAAAGGCATGCTCGTAGCAGGGGGCAATTTCAACCGGGGGAATGCCTTCAAAGAAATCATGCAATGGGACGGAAGCCGGTGGTTGCCCATGGACAATGGAATAGTAGGAGGTGGAGATGACTGGGTAACCGACATGGTCGTCTATCACAACGAACTTTACGTCGCAGGTAGGTTCTTCAAAGCCCTCGGCGCAGCCGGCGACCATATCATGAAATGGGACGGAGAAAAATGGTCGCAGGTGGGCGGAGGCATCAAAGGCGTCATGATCTATGACCTGCATATCTTCCAGGACCAGCTCTGGGCCGGTGGGATCATCGACTCTGCCGATGGAAAGCCCGCTCACCGCATTGCCCGTTGGGACGGTAATCAGTGGCATAGTCTCGGGTCTGTCTTCGACGGCGAAAGGGTGATCGCTATTGGCGATTTCAATAACCGACTCTATATCTCCGGAGGATTCAAAGAAATTGACGGACAATCTTTCCTCTTCCATGCACGACTTAAAGACAGTACCCAATACCGGTCTGTGGGATGGAAACAGCCGGAAACCAATACCCGTGTTCAGGTGAGGCCAAACCCTTCATCCGGCCAGTTTTTTATTGAGGGTCTTATAACCCCTGTTTCGTACATTTTGCAGAATTCTGAAGGAAAACAGATAAAAGAAGGATATTACCATCCCGGATCAACCCTGGAATTAACAGATTTGATCCCCGGTATTTATCTACTAAAAATAACTGACGCTGAAAACCTCTCGTTTACTTTAAGATTAATCATTCAATAAGGTAAGGCCAGAAAACCAATACCCCGATAACAGCACTGGCGGCGGCTATCAGCAATACTCCGGCCGCTGCCATGTCTTTGGCTTTTCCCACCAGCGGATGCCGCTCGGGATGCAAACGGTCCAGGGCCACCTCCAATGCGGAATTCAGGGCTTCCATACCTAAAACGGATGCACAGCAAATCAGTACAATGGCCCATTCCGTGAGGCTTATCCCGAACCAGAACCCGGCTGCCACTACTATCACCGTGGCCAAAAGATGAAAACGGAAATGAGGCTGCTCCCGGAACAGGAACTTAAGCCCTCTGAAAGCAAAACCAAAACTGCGGATTTCTTTGCGGACCATGGCACCGCAAGTTAGAATATCCCGGCGAAAGCCTTCTCCGCTACTCGATAGTCCTCACCAAAAAGGAATCCAGGCGCTCCCGGTTCATCACCGTCTCCTCAAACAGCGATTCATAAGACAACGCATACACCGCCGGCGACTTATTTGGAACCACTACTGCTAGACTGGGCGAATACCGGCCTTCCGGACCAAACAGACTGTCGCGGTACTGCAGCCGAACTTGTTCCATACCCGACAAAGAAAACAACACCCCCTTCATTTGCGGGAAGGTTTGTTTCAGGTAGTTAAGGCGCACCTTACGGTCCATGGTGCTGCCATAATCCGGAACCACCAGGTAATAGGGAGGCATTCCTTCTTCGGAAAAATACCAACTCAAAGACTCCTTACAGGCTGTGCAGGAAGGCTCGCTTAAGTATACCAGAACTACAGGTTCTTTAACCAAAAGGCTGTCGGGCCGTCCGTATAAACTCCGGTAATGGAGGTAAGCATCTCCCGGGAAATCGGTTTGGTCAACCGACCCTTCTCCCAAAACAATCCATGCTGCTAAGAGTACTAAGACTATTCTCATGGTTTTGTATGGAATTTCCAAAGGTGGAGACAGGGGTCCTGTGTTTCTGATAAAGCCTCCTGCTGTTTCATATAGTGCGAATAGCTCACATTCCGATATGGATTCCCCTCCATTCCGGAGATTAGCTGAATCAATCCGCCCGGGAAATAAGTGCCGGCATAAGAAGCGGAAAAAACCGGGAAACCACCCGAATCCAGGGGCAACTCCATGGGATGTGGCACTTTCAGTTCTTCATAATCCGATTCGAGGATGTACTCCGGTTTTTCACCAGGTCTTCCGGGGGGAGAAATCCGGTAAATGTCTATATGTCTCAGGGGAATGGGCGAAACCGTACTGTCAAAATGAAACCAGCGCACTAATAAGTGTTCCTGATCCGTGAACTGTACATATTCAATTCGGTGGATGCCTCTGAAATTGATCTTATCCAGCTGATGGTAGTAGGGAGCGGCATCTCTGAAAGAAACCCGGATAATTTTTGACAAGGCAAGGGGTGGCGAAACCCAGCCGGGTATATCTCTTCTGAGGGTGTCAATAACCTCAAGGTCCTCATTAAGAAGCACGATACCGTACTCCCCAAGAAGCGGAAAAGCATGAATTTGGCCGTTTGTTGTATGAAGCCGGGATGGCCCATAGTGTGTGTATTCCAGGAATTCCGGCTCTACGATAAAGCTATCCAGCACATTGAGATCGTAATCCAGCTTGTATACCGCCAACGGATTTTTCCGGTCGTTTGGTTGATAGTTGTAATAGGTTGTCAAAAACAAATACCCCGGAGTGCATTCCATACTCCTTAAGTGCCTGTGCCACCGGCTTCTTTTGACGTTGAAGGTACGCGGATCCAGGATATAGACGGAATCAAGATCAAGGAGTGTAATAACATCCCGGTCTTTCTGAAAGCCAATCTCTCTGAACTCAACGAAGTCTTTCCCTTCAAGCGAAAATCCTCCCGAATAAAGTTCCTTCAGATTATCCAGCTCCCAGACTTTATAACAGGCTGAATCGCCCTGCGCCCGGTACAGAATCACCAGGTAACCATCTGCATACGACACCCGGCAATCGGCGTTGCTGGCAATCCGGGTAATAAAGGACTCGTTCAGGGAGAGTACACTGTCTACGGAGTGGATCTGACCCTTTGCGATAAATCCAAACAAAAGCGGCAGGAATAAAATCCAGAGCCGCTTTTGAATAACAGAATGCAGGCGAAGCTTACTCATGCGTGGTGAATGTGGCCTCCATGCGTACCGATCCGTCTTCTTTATTGATCACCCACTTGATGGAGTACCGGATCTCTTCTCCTTTGGGAGTAGGCAGCGTACCCGCTTCCCCACAGGCATTCCCCTCTTCCATACGCCGAATGGCTTCATCAAGCTTCACCTGAATGGCCTTCACCGCCTGCTCGCTCAATTCTTCCTCCACATCATTCCTGACACCCGGTACCACCAACGCCTGAGGACACGTGTTATCTCCCGAGCCGAAACACTCAATGGAAATCAGAACATACTGCACTCTGGGCACTCCGGCAAAATCCGGAGCCGTTTGGGTGCTCTGAACGCGATTGACATCACTGTACAACCCGGAACCGTTATTTGCTCTCAGGTTCCGCACGATTTTAACTGTAATGGCCTGGGAAAAACTGCCCAGGAAACAAACCATTAACACCGATAAGATCAGTCTGAGTTTCATGATACCTTAATTATTGAATTGAAAATGGATCCGAAACTTCAAGCCAGGAAAGCACATGTCCATTATCGGCGGTGCACCAGTAATAGGTGAAGCGACGCTGGTAACGTTCTCCGGTAACGGTATTGACAAAGGTGATCGTTCTGGATACTACGCCTTCTCCTTTTCCTCCCTCAATCTGTCCGTCGCCTTCATCGATCAACTCCTGGGCACGGAGCGTTTCAGCTTCCGTATACGATTTGACCGGGGTCAATTCCGGGATGGAATAGTCCTCTCCGGAGCGGCATTTGATTTTCCCCGCACCAAAGCAGGTAATCCAGATCTCCCTGATCTCAATTTCACCCGTCTCCTGGTTGAGTGTTCCGATCTTTTCCTCATTTACTTCGCCATACCCGAAACGGAGCTTGTCCCGATCTTTGTGAATGATGGGTTTTTTGGCATACGATGCGACCGTTCCCAGAACGATCATCATCAATAGAATTGTGACTTGCCTCATTGCGTAAAACTTTTACACATCAAATGTATTTTCATGTTTCTTTTTACGCAATATAGAGCAGCCAACCCTCAACGGAAATACCCAAATTCCCTCAAATTATTATAAAAAAGTAGGGGAATTCAGCCCATCCCACACCTGCACAAAATTACACACGGAAGGGATAAGAGGGGTGGATGATGGATGGAGCATCCGCTCCGGCATGAATGGAGAAGTACCTTCAGGGGGAAACAACGAAAGCCGGTCAGCGAATAGCCAGCATCTTCAGGGCAGTCACCGCTGCCTCGTCGCCTTTGTTGCCGTGTTTACCGCCGGCACGGTCCAGGGCTTGTTCCTGGTTATCTGTGGTGAGCACACCGAATATGGACGGCTTACCCGTTTTCAGAGCAACGTTTTGTATGGCATTAGCCGTGGAATCGCAGATAAAATCAAAATGGCGGGTCTCACCTTGGATCACACACCCCAATGCAATGACTGCATCGGTCTTCTTTTGTTCCGCCATCCATAAACAAGCCAGAGGCAGCTCAAAGGTTCCCGGCACATAGCGCACCTCAATATGCTTTTCCTTAACCCCTGCTTTAGCCAGGGTTTCCAAAGCTCCTTTAAGCAAAGCAAAGGTTACCTCGCTGTTCCACTCGGCCACGGCAATCCCGATGGAAAAAGAAGATCCGTCGGGTAAGGCCGACGGATCGTATTCTGATAAATTCTTTAAATGGGTAGCCATTAGTTCTGAGAGGCAGCGGCAGCCCGGCTGATGTATTTCTCGATCTCTGCCGATTCCGGAGCGTCTTTGTAGTCGTTTTTGAGACGGGTATACAGCTTCTCAGACTCTTTGTAATCGCCCAGGGCATCATACGCAAGCGCTGCCTTCTTCAGGAAGTAAGGGGTTACCAGCTCATTGGTAGCCTGGCGGGAAGCTTTCAGGTAATAGTCGATCCCTTTTTCCACTTCTCCCAGCTCCACATAGGCATCCCCGATCAGGCCGGTAGCCAGCGGTCCGACAATATCATCGTCGGAACTGAAATCGCCCAGGTAGTCAATCGCTTCTTCGTACTGACCGAGATGCAGGTAGCTTACGCCTGACATATAAGCGGCCAGGTTACCGGCTTTGGTAAGGCCGTATTCATCTGCTATTTCCACTCCGCTAAGGTCGGTGCCGTTTCCGTTCACCACCAGGTTAAAGGAGTCCATTTCAAACTGCTTTTGTACGATATACAGGGCTGCCTGTGCTTCCTCTTCCTGAGGGGCCAGGATAAACTGCCTGAATCCGATATATCCGCCGATGATCACTACGATAGCACCGGCAACGATGCCCAGTATTTTCCGGTTCTTCGAAACAAATGCTTCAGCGCGACCCAGTTCTTCGCCCAGCTTCTGGTCGATATCAAGTTCGTCGTTTTTGTGTTTTTTGTCGCTCATGCTGCTTATTCAATAATAAAGGGATAGTCTTCTTGATGGTATACGTCGGCATACAGGTCTTCCGGTGCCGGGTAAGGGGATTCTTCAGCAAAGTCTACGCTTTCGTTCACGGCATCCATGATCCGTTCTTCGATTGCGTCAAGCTCTTTTTCAGTGGCCCATTTTTTCTCCAGGATAGTCGCTTTTACCTGCTCGATAGGGTCTTTGGATTTGTATTCTTCCACTTCTTCTTTGCTCCGGTACTTGGCCGGGTCAGACATGGAATGACCGCGGTAACGGTAGGTACGGATCTCCAGGAAGGTAGGTCCATCTCCCTTGCGGGCTCTGTTCGCAGCTTCACCAATGGCATCATGCACAGCCTCACAGCTCATTCCGTCAACCGGAGCGGAAGGCATATCATATGCCAGGCCCAGCTTATAGATATCGGGGAGGTTGGTGGTACGCTGTACCGAAGTACCCATGGCGTAACCGTTGTTTTCGCAGATGAAAATCACCGGCAGTTTCCAGAGCATGGCCATGTTGAAGGTCTCGTTGAGAGAACCCTGGCGCACAGCTCCGTCGCCCATGAAACACACGCAAACATTGTCGGTGCCGTTGTATTGCTCGGCAAAGGCAATGCCCGCACCAAGTGGTATCTGGCCGCCCACGATTCCGTGGCCACCGTAAAAATTATGCTCTTTGCTAAACAAGTGCATGGAACCTCCTTTGCCCTTGGAGCAGCCGGTAACCTTGCCGAAAAGCTCGGCCATAACGGCTTTAGGCTCAATTCCCGCACCCAGTGCGTGGCCGTGGTCGCGGTATGCCGTGATAATCTTGTCTTCCTTCGTAATGGCCGACATCATGCCCGCCACTACGGCTTCTTGTCCGATATATAAGTGACAGAAACCTTTGATCTTCTGTTGACCATAGAGCTGGGCGCATTTCTCTTCGAAACGGCGCATCAGCATCATTTGCTCGTACCAGTTGAGATAGGTTTCTTTGCTGAACTTTTGCTTTGCCATGGCAGTTTATGGGAAGCGCAAAAATAGCTTTTTTTGGGTTTTCCGCAATTGCCGCTCCTGCCAGATTTTCCTGATATGTACCTGAGCGAACTTCGCCTGCTGAACTTTAAAAATCATCCGGACAGCCGCTTCCGCTTTGAGGAAGAACTGGTGGCCTTCTGCGGCAGGAACGGAGCGGGAAAAACCAATGTGCTTGACGCCATCCACCTGTTATGCATGTGCAAGAGCCATTTTTCGCATATCGAGTCGCAGTTGGTGACACACGGAGAAGACTACTATTCCGTGTTTTCACGCCTTAGCCTGGAGGATGAACATGAGGTGGCCTGCCTCTACCAGCGCAGCGGCGGCAAGACTTTCCAGTTCGATAAACAACCCTATACCCGACTGGCCGACCATATCGGGAAGATGCCCGTAGTGCTAATAGCCCCGGGAGATATCCGCCTCATCCAGGAAGGTAGCGAGGAAAGAAGACGCTTCCTGGATATGCTGCTCTCACAAACGGATTCGCGCTACCTGCACGCCCTGATGCGCTATCAAAGGGCACTCGAACAACGTAACCGGCAGTTGAAACGCTGTAATGAATCGGGGTATGTGGACCACGCCTTGCTCGACAGCCTCGACCGACAGCTGATCGAACCTTCTTCCTTATTGTATGAAAAAAGAAAGGACTTCATCACGGGCTTCCATCCCGGTTTCCTGCAGCATTACCGCAGTCTCAGCCAGGGCTCGGAAGAGGTAGGGCTCCTCTATCAAAGCGATCTGGAAGAAGCAGGTATGGAAGAGTGGCTGAAGCGAAACCGGCAACAGGACCTCGATGCAGGACGAACCACCCGTGGCCTGCACAAGGATGAACTGGAATTCCGGCTCGGAGAACACCCGATTAGAAAGTATGGATCACAGGGACAGATCAAAAGTTACCTGATTGCACTGAAACTGGCCCAGTTTGATTTTCTTCGGGACCAAACAGGGACCAAACCTTTCCTTCTGCTCGATGACATTTTTGAAAAACTGGATGAACACCGTGCCCAGCGCCTGATACAACTTGTGGCAGAAGAACATTTCGGACAGATCTTCATCACCGACACACACCGGGAAAGGCTGGAACAGGTTTTTTCGGAAATTGGGAAAAAAGCGCAGACCTTCGTATTGGAATCATGAGCGATATTCAGCCACTTGGAAAAGTCCTGCAGGAACTTCTGGAGACCTACCGCCTCAAAAGCAAACTCAATGAGGTGAACCTGGTCAAGGAATGGGAAAGAATCGTGGGTCCGCTCATTGCCGGAAAAACCGAGAAGATCATCCTGAAAAACAAGGTACTGCACCTTACTATCAGCTCGGCTCCCCTCAAACAGGAGCTGCAGTTCTCCAAAGAGCAAATCCTGAAACTTATCGAAGAGCGTTTCGGGAAAGGATATGTGCAGGAGATAGAAGTGCATTAAGCCTCAATAAGCCGTTACCTTAGCGTTCATAGGCCATCCCTGTCATACGTTTCCATACCTTCCTGCTACCTTGAATTGATTACCTTTGCGCCATGTTCAAAGTGGCCCCTTCGGTACTTTCCGCCGACTTCGGAAACCTGCAGCGCGATATCGAGATGATCAATGCTAGTGAAGCCGATTGGTTTCATGTGGATGTGATGGACGGCGTTTTCGTTCCCAATATCTCTTTTGGCTTTCCGGTATTGAAACCTTTACAGCAGTACGCAAAAAAACCGTTGGATGTGCATCTTATGATCGTACAGCCCGAACGTTACCTGGAAGCTTTCCGCGATGCCGGAGCCGAAATCCTGACCATCCATTACGAAGCCAGCACCCACCTGCACCGGAGTATTCATGCGATTAAAGACCTGGGCATGAAAGCCGGAGTCGCCCTGAATCCTCATACCCCCGTAAGCTTGCTGGAAGATACCCTCCAGGATATTGACCTGGTACTGCTGATGAGTGTTAACCCGGGATTCGGCGGACAGAAATTCATCGAAAACACCTATAAAAAAATTTCGCAGCTGAAAGAGTTGATCCGCCTCACCGGAAGCAATGCTCTCATCGAGATCGACGGAGGCGTAGGCGCCGGGAATGCGGCAAAACTGGTGCATACCGGAGCCGACGTACTGGTAGCCGGCAATGCTGTTTTCGGCTCGGATAATCCTGTTGAAACCATCCGGCAATTGAAGAAAGCCTGACACTTTTTGCTTAGGATTGTCGTTCCCTGATTGGCCCATGAGGTATCTCCCGTTGATTATCCTGCTGAGTTTTTGCAGCTTTTCCTTCGCACAGAAGGAAACAGCCACCGTTTACGGTATCGTCAGGGACTCGGCCAGCGGACAACCTCTGGAAAATGCCTTTGTGGTAATCCGGGGAAAATCTGGCGGGGCCACCACCAATTCACAGGGTTATTATTCCATAGAAATACCCGCCAACGAATTCGTTACCCTGCAATACTCCTTTGTACTAAAAAACCTGAGTCGCCGGGTTGCGCCGCTCTCTCCGGGAGAGCGCTTCGAGTTGAACGTGATCATCTCCACCATCCTGACAAGTAAAGAGGCAACAGCCGAAGGCAAACGGATCAAAACGGGACCGGGCCTGCTTAGCATACAGCCCAAATCAGTGGAGCGCTTTTCTTCTCCCAACCAGAGTATAGAAAGCATCATCAAAACCCTGCCGGGCGTGAGCGGAAACAACGAACTCAGCTCGGGCTTCAACGTTCGGGGCGGCAATTACGACGAGAACCTGATCTATGTAAACGATATCGAGATCTACCGTCCGCAACTCATCCGAACCGGACAACAGGAAGGTCAGAGTTTTATTAACCCTGACCTGGTACGAAATATCAAATTCTCTGCGGGCGGGTTTCAGGCCCGCTATGGCGACAAGATGTCTTCTGTGCTGGATGTGGAATACCGGGAACCCGACAGCATGGAGTACGGTGCCAGGCTGAGCCTGCTGGGGGCCTCCGTTTACGCCGGGAACAAAATAGGCCCGCGCTTCCGCTACCTGGTAGGCGCACGCTACCGGAGCAATGCTTACCTCCTCGGCAGCCTGGATGTGCAGGGCAATTATAAGCCCCGGTTTATGGATGTGCAGACGCTGTTGCACTACGACCTGAATTCCAAACTCCGCCTCAGTTTCCTGGGCAGTGTCGCTCAGAACCAATATAATTTTGTTCCGGAAAGCCAGACCACGTCTTTCGGAACGGTTTCGGAAGCCCTGCAACTCACCGTATTTTTTAACGGCGGGGAACAAATGCAGTACACCACTTCCACCAATGCCCTGACCCTGCGTTACACCCCGAATAAGTATTTCCAGCTGCGTTTTATCAATTCGGCCATCTTCAGCGACGAACGCGAATTTTACACCGTGGAAGGGGCTTACCGGCTGGACGAACTCGACAAGGACCTGGGGTCTGCCACTTTCGGACAAGCCAAGTTCAACCGGGGAGCCGGATACTTCATCAACCACGCACGGAACGAGCTGAATGTTTTTGTCTATACCTCCTCCGTAAAAGGGGCTTATTACAAAGGGGCATGGAGCCTGAATTTCGGGGCGGAGTACCGGAATGAAAATATCCGGGACGTGCTGAACGAATGGGTTTATAATGACTCCGTCGATTATTCGGTGCCTTTCAATACCGGTGATTCCCTGTTCCTCTTTTCCACCATCCGGAGCAGGAATACCCTGATCTCCAACAGGTACTCGGGCTATATCCAACAGGACTGGACCCTGGATTCCGTTTCCAAGATGACACTGAATACGGGAGTTCGTGCCCAATACTGGGACCTGAACCAGCAGTTTATTGCCAGCCCGCGTATCCAGTTCAGCTTCGAGCCCAACCGGCAGCACAACCTGCAAAAGGACCTTCCCGACAGTTTGAAGAAAAAGGATTTTGTGGTAAAAGCGGCCTGGGGTATTTATTACCAGCCTCCCTTTTATCGCGAGATGCGGGCGCTTGAAGGATCGGTAAACCATGAACTGAAGGCTCAGCGTGCCATCCATTATGTGGTGGGTACCGACTTCTATTTCAATATGTGGAAGCGGCCTTTCAAATTCTACGGGGAAATCTATTACAAACAGCTGGATTACCTGGACCCCTACCTCTTTGACAATGTGCGGATCCGTTACTACGCCAACAACAATGCGAAGGGTTATGCCACGGGTATCGACACCCGCATCAACGGCGAGTTCATCAACGACCTGGAGTCCTGGTTCAGCCTGTCGGTAATGCAGACCCGGGAAAAGATCAGCTATGTCAATGACGAAGGCCAGCAGGTTACTTCCCGCTACCTGCGCCGCCCCACCGACCAGCGTGTGAACCTCGGTATCTATTTCCAGGATGAGCTGGCCAAATGGCCGGAATACAAGGTCTCTCTGAATTTTGTGCTGGGCACCGGCATGCCTTATTTCCTACCGGGCCAGTTCCGCTACAACGATTCTTTCAAAATTCCACCCTACCGTCGTGTGGACATCGGGTTTTCCAGGGACCTCATCTCACCGGACAAGCCCTCCTCGCACCGTATCTGGCGGCATGTTCATTCGGCATGGATCAGCCTGGATGTGTTTAACCTGCTTGGGGTGGACAATGTGGCCTCGTATATCTGGGTGCGCGATGTGGTCGGACAGACCTTTGCGGTACCCAATTACCTGACTTCCAGAAGGATTAACCTGAACCTCACGGTTAAGTTTTGAATTTCAGTCGCCACTCGGCTTTTTTACGCATTCTTTCGATGACCTGGTCGGCGAGTTCCAGGAACAGGTCCTTACCCTGCAGGCTAACCAGGGCCATACCCAGCTGGCTTTCGTTGAGGTCGATGCGGTAGAACAGGCTTTTGAGCAGGGTAGGGTTTTCAGTCATCAATTCCTCGATGCGACGGGCCAGAGCCTGGCGCAACTCTTCCCTGCCGGCTGCTTCCACTTCGAAGTTCTGCTCCACCAATTGAGCCGTAGCCTGTTCGATGTTCATGGAACAAAGGTGGGGAAAATGGCGTCAATATTCGTGTGAGGGCACCTCTAATGATTTCTTATCTCCGAAGCGCGGTGCCAGCATTCAGGAAAAACATGAGCAAAACGTCACTAAAGATTAGCTTATCCATGGCTTTCCTTGTCATTGGCCGCAAAAAGCCCGAGTTTCTTGGCTGAAAAACTTTGGGGCATTTAATACCGATACTGCAATGACAGAGCAGACATTTATCATAAGACGCAAACCCAATTGGTTCGTGCTAATTCTGACTGGGCTCTGGTCGCTTGGTTGGTTCGGCCTTTTCTTGACGATAGTCTATGGATTCATTACTGATCCGGACAAAATAGACGGTGAACTGATCCTATTCATGTTAATCTTCCTAGTAGCAGGACTATTTATTTTCAAAATATTTCTTTGGCAGCTAAGAGGACAAGAAAGAATTACCCTTTCAGACAAAGAGTTAATAATCCGAAAAAAAGGAACCTTCTTGACAGTTCCGAGAAGGTTTGAGCTAGAGACTATCGAATCTGTATCTGACACAATGCAGTCAAAAATTCCGGGATGGATGATTTTTTGGGGGCTAGGTGGCGGAGTTATTGAAATCGTCTACCTGGGAAACGCAAAATACTTCGGACAAACCATTTCAAAGGAGCAGTCCAAGGCGATCATTGAGGCAATCAAAGAAAAAATTAAGGCACGAGACCTCTGAGGCGCGGAAGTGCCAGTAAACAGTACGAGGGAACAGCGTATAGGAACGTTACCACCGCGCGCTTCACTCCCCCAACCCCAGCTTAATCAACTCCGCCTTTACCGTATCCATCTCCGTCCAGGGGATAAAATGACCACGGCCCTGCAGGCGAATATCCCGGAAAGGAACCGAATCGTTCAGGTGGCGAGCCATATAATCGGCATTGCCAATAGGCACCATATCGTCCTTCGTGCCGTGCAGGGAAACCACCGGACAGCGTATCTGCGTCCAGTCGGGACGAATTCGTTTGAGTTCGCCCATCAGTTCCTCAATCTCATAATTGGACACCCAGATGCTGGTGGGAAGAATATGACGGAAAAAGCGCCGTTTCAGCGCAGGCCGGAAAACTTCCCGTGGCTCCAGGTCGGGATCGACCGAACCCGACAAAATCATAACCCCGGCAATATCCGCCGGTCGCATCATGGCCATCCGCGCTACTACCGGTCCACCGAGAGAATGCCCCGCCAGGTAAACCCTGCCCTGATCACATAGGCTGTCGAGCACGGCAAACACCGCCTCCGACTGCCGGTCCAGCGAGCCTTCCGGTTGCCCGAAATTGCTATACCCGAAACCCGGACGGTCCACGGAGATCATCCGGAAATGTTCCAGGAGAGCAGAATCCGCCAGGTACTTCTCAAATGCCGACCACCCTCCCGGTGAGCCGTGCAGGAAACAGATCCAGGGCTTGTCGCCTTCTCCCGTCCATACAAAATTCACCTCACCCTCGCTCCAGGATACCTTGCCCCCCTTCAGTTCCAGGCCCTTTTTGGAAAACTCCTTCCTGGCCTCGGAAGTCGACTTACGGAACTGCATACAGCCGGAGGAAAACAAGAGCCAGACGGCCACCAGGAACATCCCTGAAAGGCGTACGAAAACGAGCATACTTCGAAGTTAAGACAATCGCCGCTAAGCCGCATTAATTCCCGGTGAACCCCTGCCCTCAATTGGCAGGGCGAAGAACTCGCAATTGCAGGGCGAAAACGTTAAATTTGCGATCCGCGAACACGAACGACTATGGTTTTTGATTTAGACATGATAAAAGCGGTTTACAGCCGCTTCCCCGAGCGGCTGGAAGCAGCCCGCAAAGTGGTGGGTCGCCCCCTGACCCTGGCAGAAAAAATTCTTTATGCTCACCTGTGGGACGGAACTCCCACCGAAGCATACACCCGTGGAAAGTCATACGTTGACTTCTCCCCGGACCGCGTGGCTATGCAAGACGCCACTGCACAAATGGCCCTTCTTCAGTTCATGCAGGCCGGAAGGCCCCAGGTAGCCGTGCCTTCAACGGTACACTGTGATCACCTTATCACCGCCCAGGTGGGTGCGGAAAAAGACCTGCAGGTAGCTACCGAGGAAAGCAGAGAGGTGTATGACTTCCTGGCTTCCGTTTCCAACAAATACGGTATCGGGTTCTGGAAACCCGGTGCAGGAATCATTCACCAGGTGGTACTGGAAAACTACGCCTTTCCGGGCGGAATGATGATCGGTACCGACTCCCACACGGTGAACGCCGGCGGACTGGGTATGGTGGCTATCGGAGTAGGTGGCGCCGATGCCTGCGACGTAATGGCTGGACTGCCCTGGGAACTGAAATTCCCGAAACTGATCGGGGTGAAACTTACCGGCAAACTGAACGGTTGGGCATCCCCCAAAGACATTATCCTGAAAGTAGCCGGAATCCTGACCGTAAAAGGCGGTACCGGAGCCATCGTGGAATATTTCGGCGAAGGAGCAAGAAGCCTGAGCTGTACCGGTAAAGGCACCATCTGTAACATGGGTGCCGAGATCGGAGCTACCACCTCCACTTTCGGGTACGACGAAAGTATGGAGCGTTACCTGAAAGCTACCGGACGCGCCGAAGTGGCCGAACTGGCTAACGGCATCCGCGAACACCTTACCGGCGATGACGCGGTGTATGCGAACCCGGAACAGTACTTCGACCAGGTGATCGAGATCAACCTGGATACCCTGGAGCCGCACCTTAACGGCCCGTTCACTCCCGACCTCGCTACTCCGATCTCCAAAATGAAGGAAGAAGCTGCCAAAAACGGATGGCCGATGCGGGTAGAAGTAGGACTGATCGGTTCCTGCACCAACTCCTCCTACGAGGACATCAGCCGGGCGGTTAGCCTGGCCCAGCAGGTAGCTGACAAAAAGCTGAAAACAAAAGCCGAATTCACCATCACTCCGGGTTCTGAACAGGTACGGTATACCATTGAACGCGACGGGTTCCTGAATGTATTTGATAAGATCGGGGCAAAGGTGTTTGCCAATGCCTGCGGACCTTGTATCGGTATGTGGAACCGGGTGGGTGCCGAGCGCCAGGAGAAAAACACCATTGTGCACTCCTTCAACCGCAACTTTGCAAAACGTGCTGACGGCAACCCGAACACCTTTGCCTTTGTGGGTTCCCCGGAACTGGTAACGGCCATAGCCATTGCCGGTGACCTCGGATTTAACCCGCTGACAGATACGCTGGTGAACGAAGACGGAGTGGAAGTGAAGCTCGATCCGCCTACCGGATTCGAACTTCCGGTGAACGGTTTCGCCGTGGAAGATCCCGGCTACCAGAACCCGGCGGAAGACGGCTCACAGGTGGAGGTAATCGTTTCCCCGGATTCCAAACGCCTGCAATTGCTTGATCCCTTCGAACCCTGGAACGGCAAAGACCTAACCGGGCTGAAACTCCTGATCAAAGCCAAAGGAAAATGTACCACCGACCATATCTCCATGGCCGGACCCTGGCTGAAGTTCCGCGGTCACCTGGACAATATCTCCAACAACCTGCTCATTGGCGCGATCAACTACTTCAATGACAAAGCCAACGAAGTGAAAAACCAGCTTACCGGTGAATACGGCCCCGTACCTGCTACCCAGCGTGCTTACAAGGCTGCGGGTATCGGATCGATTGTGGTGGGCGATGAAAACTACGGAGAAGGTTCTTCCCGTGAGCATGCCGCCATGGAACCCCGGCACCTGGGTGTGCGCGTAGTACTCGTGAAATCCTTTGCCCGTATCCATGAAACCAACCTGAAAAAACAGGGCATGCTGGCACTGACTTTCGAAAATGTTGCTGATTACGATAAGGTTCGTGAGGATGATGAGATCGATATCATCGGACTGGCGGAGTTTGCTCCGGACAAGCCGCTGAAAGTGGTGCTGAACCACAAAGACGGCAGCATGGAGAGCTTCATGGTGAACCATAGCTACAACGAACAGCAGATTGCATGGTTCAAGGCCGGAGCGGCTTTGAACATCATACGCAAAAATGCCGGCGCCTGAGGCGTTGCATAATCTTAGCTTATACAAAAGGCAGCCTTCGGGCTGCTTTTTTTGTTTATGTGTAGAGAGCGATTACTATCATACTCTTTTCCGGATCAGGCTTTACGCTGTTGGTGCGTTCTGATCTGCTTATATACTGCTTGAATGAAAGATGGAGGAGTAGATTTCTTATGCCCGGTGCTTGTTGATCGTAAGCAGGTGCTGCTTATCGTATTGAAGAATCGGAAATGAAACCGAATTCTTAATTTTCGGGCTATGGAAGAAGGACTACTTGAAAAGACCGGTAAAGACCTGAAGCACTGGATCGGGGTGGTGAAAAAATCCGGACACGAAAAGCACAAGGCCATCATGGATTACCTGAAGGCCGAACACGGATTTACCCACGGCTTTGCCAATTTTGTGGCGCTCAAAGCCAATGCCTCCGATGCGGCTTCCTTCGGTGAAGAGGAATTACTGGAAAATCAATACAAGGGAAAAGAAGGTCTCAAACCGGTTTATGATTCCCTGATGAAGTACCTCTTGTCTCTTGGTACCGATATCAAAGTCGCGCCGAAAAAAGACAGCGTGAGTCTGATCCGGAAAGCGCAGTTTGCGTTGTTAAAGCCGGCCACCAAAACCCGGATGGATATCGGGATTAAGCTGAAAGGCCAGGAACCGGAAGGAAAACTCGGTCCCTCCGGGCCCTTCGGTGCGATGTGCACCCACCGTATTTGCGTGGAATCGGAAAACGATATTGACCAGGAGGTGAAGGACTGGATCCGCAAGGCTTACGAGGCCTCGGTGTAAGCACCTGCTCCCAGATCAATTCACTGAAATACACTAAGATGCAGCCTTGATCCGTTGAGGGAGGTATGAAAACTTCTCTGCTTGCTCTGATCCTTTTTATTCCCGTTTGCCTGGTCGCGCAATTCGATAAAAAAACGCTTCGTCTCTTTGAGAAACAAGGTGTTTCCGTAAGGGGAGATACCCTTAAAATAACCGGCAGTACGGTAAGTACGAACCTGAACAAAGACTCTGTCTTCGGCCGAACCGTAGTAAACCGGGAGGGAGGATGGAACGATTACCTCGTTAACCTGGAGGGCGGACTGGTAGGAAGTAACTACGTTTACAATGGAGTACCCTGGAAAAACGGCTACTCCTATATTCAGGTGCTGGTTTCGGATCATGTGATTTCCATGTATGAAGTAAGCAACAGCCAGTACCGTGATTTTGTATCCTGGACGCGCATTCATCAACCGGAAAACCTGCAGGCGGTGCTGCCGGACACTCTGGCCTGGAGGATGCCCCTTGCTTTCAATGAACCGTTTGTGAACTACTATTTCCGCCATCCGGCCTACAACGATTACCCCATGGTGAATGTCTCTCACCGGCAGGCGGAACTCTACCTGGAATGGCTGACAGAACAATACAACCAAAGCCCCAAACGGAAGTACAGGAAGGTTCGTTTTCGGCTCCCCACGGAAACCGAATGGATGTATGATTACCTGGGCGGGGAAACGCAGTTTGCCGCAACGCACTACCACAATTTCCGTCGCAGCGATGGAAAGGTGAGTGCCAACTTTATCATTCCCGTTGCAGGGAGCCAGATGCGTTTGCAGAACAATCACCAGCTAACTCCGAGTGATTCTCTTTTGAAACGTTTCGCGGGAGTGCAGTATAACGATACGGGAGCCGGTACTAACCAAGACGTTCCGTATGTTTCGAATATCCTGGTGGTTCCCCCGTACTCCCTTCTCGGCGCTCATGAAAAGATGATTACCACCTCGGTAGAATCATACTGGCCCAATGGTTTCGGGCTTTATAATATGGCAGGAAATGTTTCCGAATATGTATCCGACACGGGCATTAGCAAAGGCGGACACTGGAACAGCACCGGATTCTACCTGATGCCCACTTCCCGGGAAACCTTCCCCGAAGGTAGCGGGGCTGCCTCTACACGAGGTTTTCGATGGGTGATGGAAATAATTGAAGAATAAGCGACGTTATACTTCCGGATTCTCATAGATCTGTGTATTAAGTCTTATTTCATTGTTCTGTATGTGTGCAGCCGGTCCCAGCGACCGGCTTTTTTGTTACCCTTGTATGACCGGAGGTCAGAATACGGTGGATCAATACCAAAACCTGTGGGGCAAGGTGAAACTTCAATACCATTGAATGCTACTCGAGATCGGAAGAGCACACGTCTGAACACCAGTCA
>CAXPEB010000008.1:0-19037 GCA_964215915.1 Bacteroidia bacterium | reverse complement strand
ACACGACGCTCTTCCGATCTCCTGAATATTCCAATTGAAGAAACTCTTTATACAAGTGAAGACGCGCTTGAAGAAATTTTGAGCCATTTGCGGTTTAGATAAGGGAATAATTGCTGCAGTAGGGACTTTCACTCCAACATCTTACTCACAATCAACTCATTATAATCATCCAGCACATTGCTAGGGAGTGATTTAAGGTAAACCTGTGTGGTTTTCAGACTCGAGTGTCCAAGCATACTGCTGATGGCCTCTAACGGTACTTTCTTCAGCATGGCCTGGGTGGCAAAGGAGTGGCGGCTGACATAGCTGGTGAGATCCTCCGGAATATTGCAGAGTTCTGCCAGTTCCTTCAACCTCATGTTGTAGCGTTTTCGTGCCCATTTGATGTCCTTGAACTGCTGGATAGCGGTCTTCCTTTTGAGGATAGGGAAGATAAACTCGGAGTCGTGAGGCTGTTTGAGATAATAGTCAAACAACTCCTTCAAGCCGTCTGTCAGCTTGATGTCATATAGTTTGCTCGTCTTCCTGCGCTGGTACTTTATCCTGCCGGCTTTGATGTTCTCCTTCTTCAGGTAAGCCATATCGGTGAAATTCATCCCGTATGACATGTAGCTGATCCGGAAGTAGTTTCGTGTATGAAAGCAGGAGCGCTCATCGGAGAGCTCAAGCTCCAGGATATTCTGGAGGTAATTCCATTCCAGGGCTCTTTTCCTCTTCGGTTCCGTCTTGATCTTGTAATCTTCAAAAGGATACCAGCGTCTATCCGCAATACCGGCCTTTATGGCCTTGTTATAGACGACGATGTGCGTATTCATACCCTCAAGGTACGATTCGGCTTGCAGAAAATTTGCACATCAAATCCGCTAATTCCCGGTTCATTTCAATTTCACTATTTCCGTTATTCACTTATTTTCTGTACATTATAAATCGGATGAAACCGGATAAAACCATAAATCCCCTGACTACGAATCAGGAGGTTTGGGGTTCGGATAAGCATATTACTTATCATTTCAAGCTTGCTTGTCACCTTAAGCTTGTCTGTCACGTAGAGCCCGTCGAGACGTAACGATCCCCAAACCTCTATAGTCTGTCGCTCCCTATTTCTCGCTGAATCCGCAGAGATACGGTAGCGTTTGCCTGAAAGCCCCTCCCTACGAACTGGTGTCAGCGGGATCTGCGAAAACACAATTTGCGCGGAAAGCGGAGAGTTATGGTTGGAGAAAACCGGTAAGCGTACTGCAAGACTTCATTCTGCGAGATCTTCGGGAACATTAGTATGGAAGGGCGAGAACCCAATATCTAAAACCGAATACCTCCACAAATCCTCCCCCCGCCCCCTCCAAAGGGGGAGGATAGTCCGTTCCTGACTACACAAAACTCCGGACAGAAAGCGCATAATTTCCCGCTGAATCCGCAGAGATACGGTAGCGTTTACCCGAAAGTCCCTTCTTGCGAACTGGTATCAGCGGAATCTGCGAAAACACAATTTGCGCGGAATACGGAGACTTGCATTAGAGAAAACTGGTAAGCTTACTGCAAAACTTCATTCTGCGTGATCTGCGGGAACTTTCGTATAGAGGCCAGAAACCAATACCCAGAACCGAATACCTCCACAAATCCTACACAAAACTCCAGGCTAAATGATGTCTATACCCTCACCCGAAACAAAGGTGTCACCGTCATACATAACCGATAAATAGCCGACTGCTAAAAAATCACGCCGGCACCCGCTGCCAGAAGTCTGGCTGCCGTATTTTGCCCGAAATGGTTACCGGTATTGCTTCCCCTCTCCTGTTTTCCGTGTTCTGTTCAGACATCAGGGTCTCCCGGGGGAACCATACTTGGGGCAGGATAAAAGGAAGGTCTGCCTTCCAGGCATTATCCCGGGATTTTCCTCCTGCCCTCACCGGTGCCGGTAAAAGGCCGGGTTAATCTTTAGAATTTCTCTCCGGATTTTTCCAGTGCCATCCCGATGTCCAGCACGCCAGGGAGGGTATTCACCCGCATGTTTTGCTCCAGGGTAAAGGTCCAGGTACCGGCTTCGCTGAAATCCATTCTGGGGATTCCCGGTAGCCTGTACTCCAACACGCTTCCGCTGCCTTTTCCCAACGGCTTTCCGTCGTCTTCAAACAGCATCAGCTCAATGCGGGCCCTGCTGGTATCGCCCGACGGGGAAATACCCTGCCAGAGCACCCACATATTGCGGTAAGGGTAAGCATCGGTGATGCGGGTATTGACGGAAAGGCTGTACCAGGAAGTGGTATCGGTAATTTCCGCTTCGAAACGCGCCTGCTGCTTCCAATGCCATTCACGATTGGGCATGGCCAGGTTACGATCAAGTACGAGGTTCTCATCACAGGAGGACAGCACCATCCATACCCCCAAAACGACCAACAACTTAACCCGCATTCTCATTTCCTTTTGGCTTTTGAGGCTTTGAGCCTCCCCTGCTGCGGTTGTTACGGCGTTTTCCACCTTCTTTACCTTCCTTACCCGAATTGTTGTTCTCCCCTTTTGGAGACTGCTCCGAGGGGTTTTTACGGGATTGCTTTTTCTCTCCTGACTTGTTCTCGCTGCGCTTTTTTCCACGCTGCTGATCTTGCCGGTTTTCAGTCGGCTTGCCGCCATCGCCGGAGCCTCCCTTCCGTTTTTTCTTTTTCCGCCTCCGGTCCTGCTTCTCCTTTTCCATCATACGGTCGAGGCTGTTGTCGGAAATAATATCCTCGGCATCCAGAGCCTTCTGCATGGCTCGGGAACCTTCCATCACTTCGTACAGGGCCGGTGCTTTTTTACCTTCTTTGTTCAGCGCGATATATTCGTTCACCTGTTCCACCTCCAGGGGTATCCAGGTGCTGCTGTCGCTTTGCGCAAACCAGATCTTTCTTTTGAGGATATCCACCTTCTGAGAAACCCAGAAGCCGGCTTCGGTATCGATCTTTACCCGGTCGCCCGACGGAAATTCTTCCAGGGCCTCCAGGTAGGTATCCAGCTCGTAGTTCAGGCAACACTTTAGGCGCCCGCACTGGCCGGAGAGTTTGAGCATATTGATGGACAGGTTCTGGTAACGGGCCGCCGACATGTTCACCACCTTAAAATCAGTGAGCCAGGTGGAGCAACAGAGCTCCCGGCCACAGGAACCGATGCCTCCCAGGCGGGCGGCTTCCTGGCGGTATCCGATCTGCTTCATCTCGATACGCATGCGGAACTCTTCCGCGTATACCTTGATTAGCTCCCGGAAATCCACCCTTTCTTCGGCGGTATAGAAAAAGATAACCTTGCGGCCGTCGCCTTGCACTTCTATATCCGATAACTTCATTTTCAGGCCCATGCTCATGGCAATGGTCCTGGCTTTTTCCAGCAGAGCCGGCTCTTTGGCCTTGAGATCCTGGTATTTTTCCAGGTCGCGTTCGCTGGCTTTTCTCAGTATCTTATAGACTTGCGGACCCTCCGGGTCAATATTGTATTTTTTCAGTTGCAGGCGCACCAGTTCTCCCTTGAGGGAGACATGGCCCAGGTCGCTTCCCATGTCGCGTTGCACCATCACCGGGTCACCGGTGAAGAGCTCCAGGTTATCCTCATTGCGGTAAAATTCCTTACGGCTTCCTTTGAACCGTACTTCCACAATATCAAACGGCTTCCAGCTTACCGGAAGTTCAATATCACATAACCAGTCGTAAACGTTCAGTTTATTGCAGCCACCAGAGCTGCAGCCTCCGTTACCCCGACATCCTTTGGGTGCACAACCTCCGCTGCTTCCACATGAACTGCATCCCATATTATCTTACTTGTAGCTTGGCTTTCGAAGATGCCAATATAGTTTTAATTCGCAAAGATAGTTGAAAGAGGGCGATCTTCGGGTTGGCATTCCGCTCGATATAATACGCGTATTCCCCCAGTAACCCGGCCATTTCCTCCAGGCTTTCAGCATCGCACAATGCCGAAAATTTTTCTGCAAATTCCTTTTCTTGCCCCCTGACCCGGAGCAGTTCGGGGGCTCCGCTATGGTAAACCAATACCTCTCTGAGCATGCGCACACCATACTCCAGGAACTGCTTGAGGTTTTCCCTTCCCATCCCGGCAGATTTTTCGGCAAAACGAAGCATATCGGCAATCTTCCTCCCGTAACAATCCAGCAGCCATTGACGAAACAGGGGAAAGAAGCCTGTTTCTTCCCGGGCGCTCATTTGAATGGCACGGTTCATATCCCCTTCGCACATAAAGGCAATTTCCCTGGCCTGGGTTTCGCCCGCCAGCTGCCGTTCCATCAAAAACTCCGCAATCTCCTCTTCCCCGAAACGAGGCACTTTTACAACCTGGGTCCGGCTTCGGATGGTGCCGATGATCTCTTCCTGGTCATTGGCAACCAGCAGGAACAAGGTTTTTTCCGGCGGCTCTTCGATAAGTTTCAACAGGGTATTTCCCTCTTTGCCCAGGTATTCGGGCATCCAGAGTATAAGAAACCGGTATTCCGATTCGAAGCTCTTCAGGCTGAGCCTGCGTATGATGTCGCGGCATTCGTCGGCGGTAATATTTCCCTGCTTGTTCTCGGCATCAAGATGGCGCAGCCACTGATACACATCCAGGTATGGATTAGCTTCCAGGGCCTCCCGCCACTTTTCGATACTCTCCGTTGCCAGCTTTTTCGGACTTACGGTTGGGTAGGAAAAATGCATGTCGGGATGGATGAGTTTTCCCATCTTGTAGCAGGAATTGCAGATCCCGCAGGAGTCGTACTCGTTTTTATTTTCACAGGCCACATACTGTACAAAGGCCAGAGCCAAACTTAGGTTGGCCGAGCCTTCCGGTCCGAGAAAAAGCTGAGCATGGGGTATCCTTCCGTTACGGACATTAGCGATCAGTCGCTGTTTAACTTCATCAAGTCCCGGAATATCCCTGAATTGCATGCGGCAAATATAGCCCGTGTAACAGAACCCGGAAAAAAAGAATCCCGGGAAAACGCTACTGGTTCGCCCGGGATTTTCCTGTTTTTTTATGGATGGTTTATTCGATACGTACATCAAAGGGCATACGCATCTGAATGCCTTTCATCCTCATAACGTTCCGATATTGCAGGAAAACCTCATACTCTGCTCCCAGCTCTTCCCGCATCAGCTCGGTGGCCATATCTTTTTTACTGCGGTTAAGGAACTGGCTGAATGGATTTTCGAGGTGCGGGTAAGCCACCAAGCGGTAGCTCTCCAGTCCGGCTTTGCCGGCAGCCAGTTCAATAGCCAGGTCCACACCCCCGATGAGGTCTACCAGTCCGCGGTCGCGGGCATCCAGCCCGGTCCATACACGGCCTTCGGCAATGGTGTCAATGGCGGCGGGGTCAATCGGGCGGTATTTGAGTACAATGGAGGTAAAGTCGGCGTAGGTCTCTTCCACCAGTTGCTGGAAGATTGCTTTTTCTCCTTCTGTCATGGGACGGTCTATCCTGCCGAGATCCGAGTATTCTCCGGTTCCTACTCCATCGCTGCGAATACCCAGCTTGTCGTTAAGCAGTCCCTGCATATCCGGGATCAGGGCAAACACCCCAATCGAACCGGTGATGGTATTGGGTTGGGCTACAATGGTATCTGCCAATGCAGCAATGTAATACCCTCCTGAAGCGGCTACATCTCCCATGGACACGATCACCGGCATTTTTTCCCGGGTCAGTTCCAGCTCACGGTAGATGAGGTCGGAAGCCAGGGCACTTCCCCCGGGTGAATTGATACGCAGTACCAGGGCTTTGATCTTTTTGTCGTCGCGGATCTTGCGGATGGCGGCCACCATCTGTTCGGCAGAAACCACATCCTGACCATTACCGTCTTCCTGAATCACTCCGCTGGCATAGAGGATCGCAATTCGCTCTTCTCCTATATGCTTCTTAGGCGGGTTGTTTTTGGCATAATCCTCCATTTCCATAAAATGCAGGTCATCGTCTTCTTCCAACCCGAGTTTATCCTTCATCCAGGAAAAAATTCCGTCTTCGTAGCTCACTTCGTCAACAAGTCCGTAGCTTTTTGCCTGGGCGGCAGAACGCACCAGCATCTTGTCGGCAATCTCGCGGAGTTTGGTCACTTCCATTCCGCGACTTCCGGCTACATCGTTGAGGTAGGTATCGAACAGCGAGTTCACATAGCGTTCCACCTGCTGCCGGTTTTCCGGGCTCATCCGATCGAGGATATAGGGCTCCACTGCCGATTTGAAGGTTCCGTGCTTGAACACCTGTACCTTAACTCCCAGTTTCTCCAAAGCTTCCTTGTAGAACCAAACGTCCGCATACATCCCGTTAAAAAGCATGCTGCCGCTCGGGCTGAGCCGTACTTCATCGGCCGTAGAAGCCAGGTAGTAACTCCATTCGGTCAGCACATTGGCATGAACCGCAATGAACTTCCCGGAATCGTGAAAACGTTCGAGGGCATCATGGATCTCTTTTAGCGTGGAATACCCGGCAGAAAAGGCAATAGGCAATTCCAGGTAAATGCCTTCTATCCTGTTATCGGAAGAAGCATTTTTCAATGTCGCCAGGATTTCGGCAAGGCCTTGGTCGGCCTTCATCTCAAAGGTATTGAAGTCGAAGTCCACAACATCGTCGCGACTTCTTTCCGGGATACCCATGCCGGGTTTGAAATGCAGGATCGTCTTTTCCTTGATCTCGGCCTTTTCTTCCTTACCCAAGGAGTTGGCCAACCCGATCAGGGTGAAGATAAAAATGGCACCCAGGAGGATGGATGCGAAAATAAAGCCCAGTGCAGAGGCAAATACGAATTTGAAAAATTGTTTCATTGGTGTTCCGTCTTAGCGGATCACCAGGCGGCGCTGTATTACCCGGTGACCCTGCGTGAGTCTAACAAAGTAAACACCGGGTTCCTGCACAGGCAGGGGGATTTCGTTTAACGGTTGATTTAGCACGGTGGAAGTAATCACGGCACCTTTGGCATCGATCAGTTCGAAGCGTGTTTCCACGGCATCCTGCAGTTCGACACGCACAAGTCCACTGGCAGGGTTCGGGTATACGGCAACACGGTCTTCTTCGGGATTCCCGATGCTGCTGGTGAATACATCGATACTCAACGGATAAGCAAGCTCCGAACCCGGGATAGCCGAGCTGGAGATCAGCAGACTGTCGTTTTCATTCACGGCCTGGTGACGTATCACCCGGATATCCAATTCATAACTTTCTCCTGCATCGATATTGAACAGGCCGGGATAATCCAGCAGGGTCCCGTTTTTCACAGCCAGCTTCACCGGGATCAGCACATTGCCCGTATTGGTTATACTCAGATGATAACTAAGCGTGTCTCCCGTTTCGCCAACAAAAGTGATCTGGGTCTTGGCAGGAACATTTACTTCAAATCCACGCACCTGCAGAGCGGTAGAATTTTGCCCGATAAAGCGGATGCGCTCCAGGAATTCAGGGTGATCGATAAAGGGGTTCCGGTTCTTTTGCAGGTTATAGATAGCCAAATTGCGCAGGCTGTCTTTTTCGGTCGGCTTGAACTGCATGGCCCACTTACGCATCAACGCCTCCTGGGTAATGTTTTGTCCGCTGCCATCCGGAACCGCCACATTCATGAAGTTGTCGTAGTTCTGGTAACGCAGGGCAAAGTAGAGCATGGCCCGGGCGGTAACCCCTTTCTGCTCGTCACGTGGTTCGAAAATGCTGTTCCCGTATTTGGCTCCGCCTTCGGTCCAGCTGGGCGACATCACCACTCCGAAGGGGTTATTGCTCCTGCGCGAGTTGGCTCCGGCGTCCACCACAAAAAGGTGGAACATATCGCTTTGCATCGGCTCGCTGCTATTGAACTTGCTTTGCGGATAGGTGTGTTCGGTATTGAGGTTCCCATTGCTTTGGGCTTCGGAACGGTTGACATAGCCTTCCACCTTTCTGCCTGTATAAGCGGTATGGATGGTATTGACAGTAGCTCCCTGCCCATTGGTCTTCTCGTTATCGATACTCATATAGATCCAGTCGCGGGCAGTATTATACCCCAGCGATACATAACCCTGAGCCAACCGGGTTTTCAATGCCTGTTTGAGGTCTTCTTCATAGAGACCGAATGTGCTGCTGTAATAGGTTCCCGGGTACATTCCCGTTCCCCGCAGGTCGGCCCGGTAGCTGCCCAGGTCTTTCAGATAAAGGACCAGTTCTCCGTTATAATGAATATTGTGCCTCGGACTGAAATGTACCCATACGGCGGCGCTGTCGCCTTTATCGATGGAAAAGGCCGTGTCACCGGAATAGAAAAAGTCCCATCCGTATACATTGACGTCCTTCACCTCTACGGTCCAGTTTTGCGAATTCCTGACCCATACCACCATGCTGTCGTGCTCTCCCTTCATCAGGGTATCAAACTGTACTACGGTAACATCGAGTGGATTTTGTTGTGCCGAAAGGGCTTGTAAACTGCCTGCAAGGCCAATGATCAATAGCTGAATAAACTTCATCACTGCAAAAATACGGTAGCGCCTCTGAAGAAATGTTAATTTTGCCGCAAATTCTATCCATGCAATTAAGTACGCTCACCGCTGTTTCTCCGGTTGACGGCCGGTACCGCCGGGTAGCCGGCATCCTCGACTCTTACTATTCCGAATACGGGCTCATCAAATACCGGGTTCATGTGGAAGTGGAATACCTGATCTGGCTTTCCGAGATTCCATTACCTGAACTGAAAGGGAAACCGGACAGTGAGCAAAAACGGGCCTTGCGGGATATGGTCAACCGTTTTTCGGAGCAGGATGCTCTGGAGATCAAGGAAACGGAGAAGGTGACCAACCACGATGTGAAGGCCGTGGAGTATTTTGTGAAAGACCGGCTGGAGAAAATGGGTCTGGGAGCAATTGGTGAATTTGTACATTTCGGGCTAACCTCCCAGGATATCAATAATACTGCTGTTCCCCTTTCTCTGAAGGAAGGGATGGAACAGGTGCTCCTCCCCCGACTCAGCGGTGTGATCGAACAGATCCGCAACCTGGCGGAAGAATGGAAGTCCATACCGATGTTGGCCAAAACACATGGTCAGCCGGCTTCTCCCACGCGGCTGGGCAAGGAGATGATGGTATTTGTGGAACGCCTGGAACAACAGCTCAGGCACCTGAAAGCCGTTCCCTTCTCAGCAAAATTCGGTGGCGCTACCGGGAATTTCAATGCCCATCATGTGGCCTATCCGCATATGGACTGGGTTGGGTTGGGCAATGAGTTTGTGGTACAGCGGCTGGGGCTTAGTCGTTCGCAGCATACTACACAGATAGAACATTACGATAACCTGGCCGCCCTTTTCCATGCTTTGGAGCGGATCAATACCATACTCATTGATTTCAGCCGGGATATCTGGTCGTATATTTCCATGGACTACTTCAAACAACGCCTGAAGGAAGGCGAGATCGGGTCATCGGCCATGCCGCATAAGGTGAACCCTATCGACTTTGAAAATGCAGAAGGTAACCTGGGAATGGCCAATGCCGTGTTTGGGTTCCTCGCAGCCAAGCTCCCTGTGTCACGCTTGCAGCGCGACCTTACCGATTCAACGGTGCTCCGGAACATCGGGGTTCCTTTGGGACACAGCCTGATTGCACTGGCTTCCCTGGAGAAAGGCATCGGGAAACTGATCCTCAATGAGCCGGCCCTGAACAAGGACCTGGAAAATAACTGGGCTGTAGTGGCCGAGGCCATACAAACCATCCTTAGAAGGGAAGGTTTTGAAAAGCCCTACGAGGCCTTAAAGGCACTAACACGCACCCACGAGGCTATTACCCGCGATTCCATACAGCTTTTTATTGACACCCTTCCGGTCAGCGATTCCGTGAAAGAAGAATTGAGGCAGATCAGTCCTTTCAACTATACCGGGGTTGGGCACTGATTTTCAGAGCGAGACATTTGTAAAATTGTCTTTTTTTCTTTAAATTGCTATTGCTCAAGGTCCCGAAAATTATTGCTTCTGCACAAAAACATATGGCCTATGCAATTAGTCAGTTCACTTTCGGTTCTGTTCTACAACAGTTCCGATTCGCTCGGTAAGAAAGCCCGGGCGTATGCTCAGGGGCTCGGACGAAGGGTTAATTACCAGGATTTGTCCAATTCCCAGCTTTCCTCCACAACCATCCGGGTGATTCTGGATGCACTTAAAGTTTCCCCTAAGGAGCTTATGAACAAAGCCCACCCCTATTACCAATCTGAACTGCGTGGCAAGGACCTGGATGAAGAGGGATGGCTCAATGTGTTGAAAAAAAATCCGTTTTTGATAAAATGGCCTATTGTATTTCAGGATGGAAACGTATATTTGTGTGAGACACCTAACGACGTTTTCAGAAGATAGAAAAGCGCCTATGTAACATTACTACCAAACCAATACTCCGTGTTAAGTGAAGGGAAGCGATCGCTTCCCTTCGTCTTTTTATACCGCCCTATACCGCTCCCATTCAACCATCCATAACCGAGACAGGATCAAAACCTGTGGGCAGGTAGATCATTCAATACCGTTAAATGTTTTTCAATCTTTGTGCTCTTGCTTGGGTGCCTATTTTTTCACTTGTCCGGAATAAATACTCTTTTAGCGTATACCGTCCACCCAACCTTTCTCCACAGCAATAGCAAAGCCTCTCTGCCAAGAACCCCTATTACGGAAAGGCTTCTTTTCCGATTTGTTTGCTCAGGAAAATCTTTTTAATCCCTTCGGTGTTTTTTTCGTAAAGTGTTTCCGCTTACAGCTTAGACTGAGTCTAAATAAGAAAGTTTGAAGACCGAGGCGCGGATAAACACAGGCAAAAATTAAATTTGCACGGCAACACGAATCTGAAACCGCATGAATTGGCTGATTAAAACCTTTTCTTCTTCGATCGGACAAAAGATACTTATGGCCCTTACAGGGCTTTTTCTTTGTACTTTTCTCGTGGTACACCTGATCGGGAACCTCCAGTTATTGATAGATGATCACGGCTACCAGTTTAACAACTACGCCCGTTTCATGACCAGCAATCCCTTTATCAAGGTAGCCGGTTACATCACCTATCTGAGTATTCTGTTTCATGCCGCCAAAGGCCTTTGGCTGGCTGCACGAAACCGAAGTGCTCGTCCGAAAGGATATAAAAAATACTCCGGCTCTGCGAACAGCACCTGGATGTCGCGCTCTATGGGCGTGCTGGGTACCATTATCCTGGTATTCATCATCATCCACATGCAGCAGTTCTGGTACCAGTACAAATACGCCAAAACCGAGATTCCCTCACAGGAATACTTCTACCTGGCAAACGGCAACGATCACCTGGTGATCCTGAAAGACAGCATTGAGTCTGCGCTGGATGGAGAGGACACGACCCTGAATAAGTTTATTGATCCTATGGCCGGTCGCCCGACCTTCGGTACCGAAGTAAAATCGGTAAAGGTCAAAGACCTCTATACCGTCGTTGCAGATACCTACAAAGACCCCTTGTACGTGGCCTTGTATGTTTTCGCCATGGTGGCCATCGGGTTCCACCTCCTGCACGGTTTCAGTTCGGCCTTCCAGACCATGGGATGGAAACACCCCAAATACAACGGGCTCATTAACCTGTTCACCTGGTTCTTCGGAATCATCATACCGGCAGGGTTTGCTGCCATTCCATTAATCATGTATTTCCGTTAACGAAGAAGCATTATGACATTGAATTCGAAAATACCAGCAGGAAATCTCGAAAGAAAATGGACGGACTACAAAGACCATGTACGTCTGGTCAACCCTGCCAATAAACGTAATATCGATGTAATCATCGTGGGTACCGGGCTTGCCGGAGGATCGGCAGCAGCTACCCTGGCGGAACTGGGCTATAGCGTAAAGGCTTTCTGCTTCCAGGATTCTCCACGCCGGGCACACTCCATTGCTGCCCAGGGAGGAATCAATGCAGCAAAAAACTACAAAAACGACGGAGACTCGGTATTCCGGTTATTTTACGATACGATCAAAGGTGGGGATTACCGCGCCCGGGAAGCTAATGTGCACCGGCTGGCAGAGGTTTCCGCGAATATCATTGACCAATGTGTGGCTCAGGGTGTTCCCTTTGCCCGCGAATACGGTGGACTTCTGGATAACCGCTCTTTCGGCGGGGTTCAGGTGCAACGTACTTTTTATGCTGCCGGACAAACCGGTCAGCAGCTGCTGCTCGGAGCCTACTCGGCCATGAACCGGCAGATTGCATTGGGTAAGGTGAAAATGTATAACCGTCATGAGATGCTTGAACTGGTGATCGTTGACGGTAAAACCCGGGGTATTATCGCCCGTAACCTGGTTACCGGAGAGATCGAAAGGCATTCGGCACATGCCGTGTTGCTGGCATCCGGCGGATATGGAAACGTATTCTTCCTGTCTACCAACGCCATGGGCAGCAATGTTACTGCCGCCTGGAAAGCCCACAAGAAAGGCGCTTATTTTGGTAACCCCTGCTTCACACAGATCCACCCTACCTGTATTCCCGTCTCCGGCGATCATCAGTCGAAGCTGACACTTATGTCGGAATCACTGCGTAACGACGGACGAATCTGGGTACCCGCCAAACCGGAAGATGCGGAAGCAATCCGGAACGGCAGCAAAAAAGGGAATGATATTCCGGAAGAAGACCGTGACTACTACCTCGAACGCCGTTACCCTTCCTTCGGTAACCTGGTGCCTCGTGACGTAGCCTCCAGGGCTGCCAAAGAACGCTGCGACGCCGGATTCGGTGTAAACAAAACCGGTCAGGCCGTGTTCCTCGATTATGCCTCCGCTATTGAACGCTACGGACATATGGAAGCGAACCGCCTCAATATCCATGATGCAGACAATGCCCGCATACATGAACTGGGCAAGGCTGTGGTAAAGGAAAAATACGGCAACCTGTTCGACATGTACATGCAGATCACCGGTGACAATCCTTATGAAACACCGATGAAGATCTTCCCCGCCGTTCACTACACCATGGGCGGACTCTGGGTAGACTATAATCTCATGACCACCATCCCGGGTTGCTATGCCCTGGGAGAAGCGAATTTCAGCGATCACGGAGCCAACCGGCTGGGGGCCTCAGCTCTTATGCAGGGGCTTGCCGACGGATACTTTGTGATCCCTTATACCATCGGAGAATACCTGGCGGATGATATTCGTACCGGGAAGATCCCAACCGATACACCGGAGTTCGAAGAAGCTGAGAACCAGGTACGCGAACGTATCTCCAAACTGCTGGCCAACCAGGGTACAAAATCGGTTGACCACTACCACAAACGTCTTGGTAAGATCATGTGGGACAAATGCGGAATGGCGCGTAACGAACAGGGTCTCAAAGAAGCGATCGAAGAGATCCGGGAACTGCGTGCAGAATTCTGGGAGAATGTGCGTGTAACCGGTACGGCAGACGGGTTTAACCCGGAACTGGACAAAGCTGGCCGCGTGGCCGACTTCCTGGAATTGGGAGAACTCATGTGCCGCGATGCCCTTCACCGCAATGAATCCTGCGGCGGACACTTCCGTGAAGAGTACCAGACGGAAGAGGGAGAAGCCTTGCGCGACGATAACAACTATACCTATGTGGCCGCCTGGGAATACTCGGAAAGCGGCGAGCCAATTCTTCATAAGGAAGAACTGGTATTTGATAATGTGAAACTCACTCAGAGAAGTTATAAGTAAGGAGATTTAGTCATGAATTTAACACTGAAAGTTTGGAGACAGGCCAATGCCGATTCGGAAGGTGAATTTATTACCTACCCCGCCAACAATGTGAGTGAGGACATGTCCTTCCTGGAAATGCTCGATGTGGTGAACGAAGAGCTGGTGGAAAACGGCGATGAGCCCATTGCTTTCGACCACGATTGTCGCGAAGGTATCTGCGGCATGTGCTCGCTACATATCAACGGTCGCCCACACGGCCCTTTGCATGGGGTAACTACCTGTCAGCTTCATATGCGTAGCTTCAGTGATGGACAGGAGGTCGTGATCGAACCCTGGAGAGCCAAAGCTTTCCCGGTTATCAAAGACCTGGTAGTAGACCGTACGGCCTTCGACCGCATCCAGCACAGCGGCGGATATATCAGCGTAAATACCGGTGCCGCTCCTGATGCCAACGAAATTCCGGTGCCCAAAGTCAATGCCGACGAAGCTTTCTCCGCAGCGACCTGTATCGGTTGTGGAGCCTGTGTGGCCGCTTGTAAAAATTCCTCGGCTATGTTGTTTGTAGGCGCCAAAGTTTCGCAATATGCCCTGCTTCCCCAAGGTAAACCCGAACGGGAAAAAAGGGTATTGGCTATGGTCAACCAGATGGATGAAGAAGGGTTCGGGTCCTGTACCAATACCGGTGCCTGCTCCGCAGAATGTCCGAAGGAGATTCCGCTTACCGTTATTGCCAGGCTCAACCGTGAATACCTTAGGGCATCACTTATCACTAAAGAATAACAATAATTTAGCATCTTATACAAGCCCACCCCTTCGGTGGGCTTTTTGCATTAAATCCACGGTTGTACTTTTGTCGCGGTGCTGAAATCCACCCTCCATATCCTCCTCGTGCTCCTGATTTTTCCTCAGGTACTTCCCGCTCAATCGGAAGTTCTTATTCCGGGGGATTCGCTCCTTATGGAACCTGACAGCACCGTTAACCAGGACAGCATTACCGTTCGCCTGTTCCGGGAAGTGAGCATCGGCCTGGATATCCTGGAAGCCTGTGTGGACCAACGTTACCGCATTGCCTGGGATTTCAGCAGTCTGGATTCCCTTTCTCAACCTGACACGCTTCTGCTTAAAGGATACCGCTACGACGAGGGAGAAACGGAAAAAAGCTTTTACCGATCGGTGGGCTTCGATAGTGCAGACCTGCATGAAAACGGCGAATACTGGCTGGTCTCCCCGGGTTATTATTGGCTGGAAGGGTATGACAGCAGCAGGATGATTCATTTCACCAGCAACGAAATCCGGATTGACCTTTGTGCCCTTTTCCAACTTCCCGAACAATTTGTACTGAACAGCGGGAAATCGCTTCAACCCGTCTATTCCCAGAATATCGACAAGATCGAACTGGTCATTTTCAATAGTCAGGGGGATGAAGTCTACTTCACCAAAGACCCGCACTTCAAATGGGACGGACGAAATACCAAGAGTGGCAGCCCCTGCGGCCCGGGAAGTTATTTTTACCACTGCGACATCTGGGAACGTAAAGGCGACCGAATTGAAAAACGAAATATCACGGGAATTATCGAATTTACCTTCTGACATGTTTACCGGAATCATAGAAAGCCTCGGAACGATCACAGACATTCGTCAGGATCACGGGAATATCCATTTTACTGTTTCCTCCCCTATTTCTACGGAACTAAAGATCGATCAGAGTCTGGCACATGACGGAGTTTGTCTGACCGTTGTGGGAATTGATTCCGAAACCTCTTCCCATACCGTTACCGCCATCCGCGAAACACTGGAAAAAAGCAACCTGAGAACCTGGGACATCGGAAGAAAGGTCAACCTTGAGCGTTGTATGCCAATAAATGGACGGCTGGACGGGCATATCGTTCAGGGGCATGTAGACCTCACCGGTGAATGCATCTCAGTCCGTGAAGAAGAAGGAAGCTGGCGCTACCGCATCCGTCATCCGCGTGGACCATTCACCACCGTTGAAAAAGGAAGCATTTGCGTCAACGGGGTCAGCCTTACCGTTGTTGACAGTATGGATGACAGCTTCTCTGTAGCAATCATCCCTTATACACACGAAAACACCACCTTTCATCAGCTGAAAGAAGGCGATCCGGTCAATCTCGAATTCGATATCATCGGAAAATACGTAGCCAGGCTGATGAAGAACCAAGGATTAAATACAGGATTATAAGCGGGGCCGTACCTTGATCCACCCCTTTTCTATTGCCACGTTAATCAGTTGGGTGGCATTGCGGGTCTGGGATTTGCTTAGCAGATTTCGCCGGTGTGTTTCCACCGTATTCGCCGAAATAAAGAGTTTGTCGGCAATTTCATGAGTGGGAAGTCCCTGGTAGATCAGCTCCAGTACTTCCTTCTCTCTTTTGGTAAGCTGAATCTGGTCTTCTTCCTGCAGGACGCTGCGCTGGCTGAGCATTTTGACGATCTCGGGACTGTAATAGTGTTCTCCCAGCATAACTGAGTTTACGGCGGTCCGGAGTTCGGTACGGCCGGAATTCTTGAGCATAAATCCGTGCACCCCCATATCAATGATGGGGTATACGATATCCGCCGAATGGTGCATGGTGATCACAATGATTTTGGTTGCTGGGAAACGTTTCTGAATCTCGGCACAGGCCTCTTCTCCATTCATTTCCGGCATACTCAGGTCGAGCAGGATCACATCCGCCGTTTTCTGGTTGAGCAGGTCCAGGAGTTCTTTTCCGTTCTCCACGATCCCGGCAACCATAATGTCGGGGTCGTGCTGGAAGATGGAATACAATCCATCGGCAAACATGCGGTGGTCGTCGGCAATGACCAGGCGTATCTTTTCCATTATACCGGTATTTCAATAAAGAAAGTGAATCCGTGACCGGGGCGGCTGTCGATGGAATAAGTCCCTCCGATCTTCCTTACCCGGCTTTCGATACTTTGCATTCCCAGCCCGTCAGATTCCGACAGCCTGGAAGTATCCATTCCCTTTCCGTTGTCTTCGTAGGAAAAGGTAATAAGTCCGCTGCTGAAATTCAACTGGATTATCGCTTCATCGGCACCGGAATGTTTGAGCGTATTGCTCAGCAGCTCCTGGATGATGCGGTAAAGCTCCACCTCAATGCCCTGGTATAATTCCGGATCGACACCATTGTCCATAAAACTGATCCGGATGGAATTCGCGGATTGAATGGCCTGGATCAACTGATTCACAGCAGTTTTCAATCCGAACTTGGCAATTGCGCCGGAATGCAGGTTATGCGAGATCTTACGAACTTCATCCACTGCTTCATCCAGCATATCCAGGGCCGAATCGTAGGCAGTTTTTTGCTTTTGCTGCAGCAGTTTGATCTCTTCTTCCACCGAACTGAAGTGTAGTTTCACGGTAGAAAGCATGCTTCCTAAGCGGTCATGTAAATCGCGGGCTATTCGTTTTCTTTCTTCGTCCTGTCCTTTCATCATGGCTTCCATACTTTTCAATTCCTGATCGCGGATCATCTTATGGATCTCCGCCTCCTTCAGTCTGAGCTTTTGTTTGGCCAGCCTTGCAGATTTGTTGCGGTTGCGGATGATCAGGACAGACACAATTACCAGCAAAATGAGCAGCAGGGATAACCCGAAAATGGTATACTTCCTTTGCTGAAGGCGTATACGCTGTGCTTCGAGCTGTGCCGCTTTAGCTTCAGCCTGGTAGCGTTTTTCTGCATCAATTATGGATTGTATCCGTTTTTCGTTCAGTAATGAATCGTTAAAGAGGGTATAGACCTTCAGGTATTGAAAGGCATTAAGGCTATCGCCCCTGCTTTCATAGATACCGGTAAGGTCTTGGGCAATCCGGGCAATCATCTCCGGATCCTTGGAACTGTATGCCTTGGCGATCGCTTCTTCCAGGTAGAATGTGGCGCTGTCCTTCTCTCCCAGATCGTCAAAGAGAAGTCCCAGGTTCTCATAAGCCATGGCCAGGATAAAGTCGTCTCCCTGTATGGAAGCATTATTCAGGGCCAAATGATAAAAATAGCGGGCTTCCTCAAATTTCTTTTCCGCCTGATGGATGGCTCCCAGCATAATATACTGCCAGAGAATCTCGCTGGTATCCGAATAGTTGCGGATATGGTCGATGGATTTCTCGGCATACCGGCGGGCCAGTCTGAGGCTGTCGAGTTCAAAATAGACCTGTGCCATGTTGAGCGTAACATTGGAACGGGCCATTTCGATATAATCGTCATGCGTCTCCAGGTAAGTCGCATATACCTGGTGGTAGTAGGACAAAGCCTGCTGCATATCCCCCATCAGGTAATAGGTATTGGCCAGGTTAGATAAGGCCGAAGCGGCACGGGCTGACTCACCGTGACGCTGAAAGATACCGTAGGCAATCAGGGTATATTTGTTGGAAAGATCATAGTTCCCGATACTCCTGTAAAAGCCTCCGATATCCCGCATCACGGTGGCATATCCCGTTGAGTCTCCCCTCTTTTTCAGTCTGTCGGCAAAATCCAGGTAGATTTTTTCCTGCTGTGTAAAATCGAGGGTATCTAATGCTTTTCTTATTGCCCTGAATTCATCGTCCTTTTGTTGGGCCATGAGCGAACTGCTCAGAAGGAGCAGCAGGGACAAAAGGAAAAGCAGTTTTTTCTTCATATCAGGTTTCCAGGAATAACCCGCCCGACTGATCGAACGGCTCATTGAAGTTTATCGGTCCAAGTTGATTGTCCCACAGGACCCAATGGAGGTAATTGGTATCCGAGTACGGAGTCATGTCAACAACAAAAGAGGAAAAGTTCACAGGATTTGGAGGAGTACCTGTAATCTGCGTAGCCTGGGTACAAAACAGGTGGGTTCCGGTATTCGGGTCTACTTGCACACTCACAGGGCCTTTGGTATAGTCCGGAGAACACACACAATTGCAGGATACACTCACACTGGCAAACGATGGATTACTGGAGTCTCGCAGGATGTCCAATACCTCCAGTTCCAAGGCATTCACTACAGCCTTGTTGGCAGGATCACTATTGGGATAGTTTTCCGTTTTGACGGTAACCCCACCACGGTAACCATTCTGCCGCACACCATCGACCACACTCACAAATTTGGTTATCCCACCATGTGCGGGGAACCAATCTGCCGGAATGTTCTCATACACCCCGATCCATTCTCTGTTTTCGTAGTCGCCGGTCACCTGAAGCTCAAAACAATTGTCAACGTCGGAGTAGGTTAAGCTCATAACTTCCTGAGCACCTGCACCTTCGTTTGCTAAAACATTTAATGTGTAACCAGTCCCTCCCGACTCAGATACACGCGAAATAGTAATTCTGTCAATTCTTAACATGGGAATTTCTTTTCCGGAATTTACTCTTCCCATGATGGTGGTGCAAATAAGTGATTCGCAAAAAGGCGGCTTTCACGGTTTTCCGGGATTTTTAGATCGGAAGAGCGTCGTGTAGG
>CAXPEB010000007.1:0-33817 GCA_964215915.1 Bacteroidia bacterium | reverse complement strand
CTGAAGAGGGGACTCGAACCCCTACACCCTTGCGGACACTACACCCTGAATGTAGCGCGTCTACCAATTCCGCCACTTCAGCAATTCGGGGTTGCAAAAATAGTTAAAAGGCGATTCAATACAAGTGAAAAATCATTCGAAAACAGTAAAGGGACCGGCTGTCAGGATATTACTTTGATTTCCTGCACGATCGGTCATCCATATCTCATAACTTACCGTTTCTTCTGTGCCGGCACCCAACAATATCGTATTGTCAAGGCTGAAGTTCAGGGTTCCTTGTATGGCCACCTCTGCTGTTCCCGGAACCAAATCCTGCACCCGGAATTCATAAACCAGTCCGAGACGGGTATCCCGCACAAAAAGGTTATTCACCGAAGGGTCTTCGCTGCCCAAATCTCCATTCCCGTCGGTATAACGGATACTGAACCAAAACGAGTCGGTAAAGGCTTCAATACGATCCGGTCCTGCTGCCAGCAGTTCAATATCGGGCACGGGAGAAAGGGGTTCTTCTTTTTTACAGGCATTGAGGAATAACAAAAGGAGAAAAGATCCGGCAAGTATTCGTGTCATTTGATGATAAAGGCAAAATAGTCTTTGTAATAAGATTCGCTGGCGTTTTTAGGGAACTCAGCCAGGCTTCCATGGTGTTCATCCTGGCAATAAAAGCGGAAATAAATATTCTTACCCTGTTGAAAATCGTTCATATCAAGCTGCACCAAAAATACATCCTGGGTGAAATATACGGCCGGTTTAACCGTAGCCGTTGAAAAATCATCCCGGGAATAGGCAAATTTGAACTGGGTATTCTTCAGCTTCGGGGCAGCCGTACTGTCGTCCTTTACCTGCACCACCAAGGTTATTTTTGCCCCTGGCTGTACGATAAAAGGAGCAGGAAAACGACCGTCATAAGCCGTATCCACCCTTTTATTATTCTGATCCAGGGCAAACCGGCTGTATACCTGGGGTTGGGTATTGGGATAAACGGCCGGGTTTCCCTGTATGTCCGGACAACCGGCCAGGATCCAGTTCCGGATATACTGAAGCTGGGTTTCGCTGAGCGGATCGGCATAGAGAGGCATTCTTCCCAGTACGGCATCATCTGTTGTCAGGCGTTCGATAAGCCAGGAATTATCGGGTTGGTAGGGTATCACCCGGTAGGCAAAGTTTTTTTGGCTGTCGTTCTTAACCACATCGTGGTATACCAGGTTGTTGTAAGCGCTTTCAATGGTCCGGAAATCGGGTTCGAAACTACCGTCGTGACAAAGGGGTACGGCACAACGAACGGCAAATATTTGCTTGTGTAAACCGGCAAAAGAATTCGGGTCCAGGGTATCGGCGTTTCCGTTCTGCCCGCCCTGACCCTGTCCTTCAAAGGGGTTGGGTTCCGTGTCGGGAACCTCCTTGTAACAAGAAACCAGCACAGCTAATGCAAATATCCCCCAGGCTAATTTTTTCATACGAAAGCCTCCTGCATAAAACGGCCCGGCAGCGCCCCTCCTATCTCCGAATCAAAACCTAAAATACGGGCAATGGTAGGCACAATATCGATACTTTCACCGGTGACCTGGCTGACCACCTTATTCGTATTTACTTTTCCCGGAGGGCCCAGTACCAGTGCAAAAAGTTCGCGCGACATGGCATCGTCGCTCGTATGATCCAACCCTCCCCGGCCGTTAATGTCCGTAACGGTATTGGGGTTAGCGTTTCGTCCTATCTCGGGAGCAATGATCAGAACCGTATCATTGGCCAATCCGGGGGTGTTCTGAATGGTGTGCCACAGGTGATTGACCGCCCAGTCGGCACGTCGCAAGGCATCGCAATAGGCCGTAAAGTTACTGTGGCAGATATCCACTCCGAACATATTCACCACAAGCAGTTCAGGCTTAAACTCCTGGAGCACTTTTTCGGCATAGAATACATTGCGCATGTCGCCATTCATTACCTGGGTGCCCACTCCCCATGGATCGTTATGTTGTCCGGCCGACAATTCCCCGAACATTTTATCGGTAAAAGCCAGTACCCTGGCCCGGTCTTCCTCAGAATTTACGATGCCCGAGTTCATGGTTATTCCCGAACTTTTGAAGGCACCGTTAAGAAACTCCTTCATCTTACCAAGCTTCTCCGCTTTATCGGCAGTATGCTGAAGCGGATCGCCGAATGCACCCCTTCCCGGATTATTGAAAAAGGTAGTGGGAGAAAGCTGATTGGCTCCGTACTGCGGACCGTAATCCGCATAGGTACTGTAATTCAGAAAGGGATACAGTTCATTGGTATGGGAGATCCACCAGGCATTACTGGCTGCCGCAGCAGGAGAATTATGCTTACGGTACAGCTCAAAAACCGTAGGGAAAGGAGGCCTTTCCAAGAGGCTCAGGCTGTTGTCCGTATATCTGCCGGTAACGGCAGTGGTATGTCCGTTATAATGGCCGGAAGGTCCGCTCTTGTAACGAAATTCCTTGTACAAGGTACCCGAACTTTGCAGGGCGGAAGTAATTGTGGCGGGCAATGGTGCCACGGAGGCCTGTATGTCCGGACTCAGGCTTTCATTCCCGCTCAACAGGCCTTTCATCAGGTTTCCTTCTTGTTTCTGTATGGATTCCAGGTTACGGATGCCACCGGCAAACAGGCAGAATACCACATGATTCGCGATACGCGAACCCGAGGCCGCAAATAGGCGGCCAGTGGGCAGGATATAAGGCATCCCGATCACACCTGCCGCAGTCAATGCCGTATTCTTAAGAAAATCCCTTCTTTTCATACTCAAATCAATAGTAACGGTATTCTTCGGTGCTCATCAGCGCATAATAGAAGTCTTCAGGGTTCAGGTCGGAATTCTCCCGAATCAGGTCGCTGAAAAACCAGGTTTCCATCTCGCTGGGCTTACGGATAAAAAAACGTTCGAATGTCTTTTTGACAAAAGCTTCCGGATCACTCTGCATTTCCGATGCGGTTTCTTTGACAATACCGGGTTTCTGTAAAAGGTTACGAACAATCAGATCGATAACCAGCCCTTTGTCTCCCACCGAATTGTATCCGGCAATCAACGTATTGAGTTCCTGGGTGGAAATTTGTCTCCCGAAAAGGTCAGAATAAGCAATGGAAACAAACTGGAGATCGCTTTTGAGATGGGTCTTACTCCCCCTCTGCCCCACGTGTACGGGATCGATCTCATAAACATTGCGAATCTCTTTTCTGCAGGAGACAAGCACAATTCCCAAAATCAGTATCCAGTAGGTCCTTTTCATTGATCGAAGTATTCGTTGCTGCTGAGTATCCGTTTCTGCAATTCCCGGAAATCATGACTTAGTGCATAGCTTTTAGCCAGGTTTAATACCTCATCTTCCGTGGCTTTACGGAACAGAAATTCCTGAAAAAGGCGGTGTACCTGTCCTTCGTAATAGGCGTCGGATGAAAAGAATATATCCAGGAACTCCTTTTTCCCTGACCCGGTTTGCAGGAAGATGCTGCTGTTGGCTCCGTCGACCATGGTCTTTCCGTTTTCCAGTTCCTGTCCCGACGGATAGCGGTCGAGGAAATGCTGGAACATACTCACCACAAAATTCTCAGTCCCCATATTGATCTGGTCATAATAGAGGTTATCCACGCATATCCGGTGCAAGTCGATCTGATTGATGTTCCCCAGCATATATTCCTTTCCCGAGAGGATCAGTTCCTCAAGCCGTGTTTTTTCGGTTTCCAAACGATCGAGGATAAATACAGGAAGACTGGTATCCTGCATTTGGAGCAGAAGAAGCATGTAGTCTCTGCTCATGGTTGCAGAGTCAACTCCTTCCAACAGATCCAGACGGGCGCGCTTTACCTGATTCTCGTTCCAGGAAGCTTGTGCCTGTATGGATGCGATAAGGGTTTCCCGGGCACTGACGGAATGGGGATCGGGGTTGAGCAGGGAGCGGGCAGCCGTAAACTCCCCGTCGTCTGCCTTACGGCCCAGCAAGCCGATGTAGAGCCTGTTGATGTAGCTATCAATCTGCAACTGGTCCACGCTGTTGTCTTCCGCTGCCGTATTTCCCGTGATCACACGGGTCTCTTCTTTGGTACAGGCCCCAAATAGCAGCAGCAGGAACAGGCTTATGGCAATTCGGCTCATGGCGATACGAGCACAAGGGCTCCAAAAGGTTTAATCCAAGGTAAACATTTCAGGCGGATAATACTTCATGCAGAATCTCCGGGCTTCTCAGGTCCCTGAACTGGTCGAGATGCAGGCGGTAATACCGCAATACCGATTCCAGCAGGTTACGCCGCAGTTGCGGATCAACCTGCCACTGAGCCACTTCTCCGAACGGATTCCGGCATAACAGAAACAGGTAGCGGCTTTCTTCCTGAGGCAGGCCATGCAGCCCGCTGTTGCCGCTTCTGAAAATCCCTTCCGACAGATCGAAACACTGTCCTTCCAGAAAATCTTGCGACGGAAAAAACCCCAGGTAGCGTGTAAGCTGAAGGGCAAAGTGATGCGGAAAAAGTTGCAGGTTATCCTGATGCAGGTCGAGCATTTGTACCTTGTTCCATAAAAAATCAAACAGGTCTCCGTTCTTTTCCTGTTCCTGCACGGAACGATTCACGAGTTCACCCAGGAATAAGGCAATTCCCCGTTTTACGGGGTGCACATGCATTTCGGTAAGTACCGGTTCGCATTTCAGCTCTTTCAGTTGCTGCAGACCCTGATTTTGCCGGTATTGAAAGACCATTTCCACCAGGTTGAGAGGCAGCAGGTGTGAAGGCCGGATGGCTCCTTTGTTGCCGCGCACTCCTTTGATCAGAAAAGCCTGAAGTCCGGCCTCCCGGGTATAGATTCGCGCTATCAGGCTGGTATCGCCGTAACGCAGGGTATGAAAGACAATTCCTTTTCCGGAAACCAGCATCAGTTTACGATGAGCAGCTTGCTCACAAAGGTATCGCTTCCGTCAGAGTTTCCGGAAAAAATCAGGTAGACCCCGGTGGAAGCCCTGCTTCCGTCAGGTCGTAACCCGTTCCAGGTAGCGGTACCTCCGTTGGCACGGGTTTCATACACCACATTCCCGGCAATGTCGGTAATCTTCACAAAAGCATCCTGGGGCAGGCCACTTACGCTGATTTCCCCGCTGTATCCCGGACGTACCGGATTCGGGTATACCTTCACTTCTCCGTGGCGGTCGCCGGCTTTACTGCTTCCTGTTCCCAATGAGATCAAGCCCCTGTCTGTTGCAATCATCAGTTCGCCGGTACTTTCTACCATGCCCAGTTGGGTGATGGAATTTGTGAACAGGGGCGAATTGTCTTCGTTGTAATAAGCCAATATTTCCTGCCCGTCAGGGGAAACCAGCCAGAGCCCCGATCGTGAAGCGATCCATTTCCGGTTACCGCCATCTACCAGGATGGCATTGATGGTTTCATCGCCCAGCAGGTATCCTACGTCATCTCCCGAACCCACGACAATTTGTTTGGCGTCACTGGGATTGGTGGAAAGGATATTCGAAGGGCTGTAGAATACGGCAAGTCCTTTTTCCGTGCCTACCCAGATCTGTCCGTTGCGGTCCACCGCCATACAATTCACCTGGTTGTCGGGAAGACCTCCGCTGCCTCCGGCAGTGGAAAGCACCTTCCCCGAAGGATAGGGATCATCCGTTTTATCGAACGGCGTTTTGTTATCCGAATACACCAGGATTCCGGCCGTGACGCCAAGCCCGTCGCCGAAACGCAACCACTTTTGTCCGCTGTTATCGATCACCAGTTCCAATACCCGGCTTGCCTGTGGATTAATACCGGGAAAGCTGTCCCATTCCCCCTGCGGACTGAGCACGTAAAGCGGGCTCCCCGATTCGAAGTTTGCTACCCAGAGGTTCCTTTTTTCATCTACTTTCATGGATGAAATTCCGCGTGTAACCTTCAGTTGCAGCGGACTATTGAATTCATCGTAGTAGCTGATGATTTGTTTCCCCGCCAACTCCACGATACCTTCTTCCAGGCCAGCCACCCATAAGCGACCTGTTTTGTGGTCCACGGTTACCGCATGGATATCGTAAAAGCTATCCAGGTACTGGGTAGGCGTTTCAATGCTGTTCTCCCAAAACCCTTCGGTATAGGTATAATACCCGTTGTACGTATAGGTGGCCCCTCCCTGGGGGAGCATTACGCCACCTCCGATATAGAGCTTGTTGTCATAGGAATCCATGGTCCCGGCTGCAGCACGGTATGGGCCGCGAGGCGAAAGGAAAGCAAGTTCCCCGCTGGGATATTTCCGAATAATTCCAAATCCCTCGGAGGCGTAAATCCAGTCGTTTTTGATTCGAATACTCGCTCTGCTGCCTTTGAGATCATAAAACCCTACAGGATTTTCGTTAAGCAGGTAAACACCTTCCGAAGTGGTCAGGAAGATCTCGTCCCCCACGGTGCAAATGGAGCGAAACTCCTTATTCATGAGCAGGGTATTGAACGTGTTCCCGTCGTAGGTATCTATTACCGTGTCGTGCCAGGCGATCAACCCTCCCTGCGTTGGCACCAGGTCGTGGTACTCACCGGTACTTACCTCCGACCAACTGCTTGCTGCAATGGAGATTCCTGCAGGAGGAAGCGGGGCACTGAAAAGCCCGGCATTGGTAGCCACATAAACCTGATTGTTAAACACCTCTGTAGATTTTACATCCACAATGAGGTTGCTTTTGTAATCGGCTGAAGATTCCATCCGGTCGAGGTTATAGACCAATACCCCGAAACCACAGGAGATTAAAGCGTATTCGTTGTAAAAACTGATCTTGGAAATTTCTTTAGAGCCATTAACGCTGGCATTATAGAGGTCGGGGACGTTCACGATCGTCCCGTTATCGAAAAGCAGATCAATATTTGAATTCTGGTAAGCAATGACCAGTATTTTTCTTTCGGGATGATAAGCGGCGTAACTGATCCCTACCTCCGTATATCCGTTGACGGTAGACAGTTGTTCGGTTTCATTACTGGGCATGTGGTAGCGGCAGAACCCGTGGCTGGTCCAGGCGTAGATATAGTCGCCTGCCTGCACCACCCGGAGCGGATCGCGTTGCGGAAGATGCGCCCGCCATTGGCCTACTGCAATGTTCTGTGCGTTCAGAAAAGAAGCAAGCCCCAGACACAGGGCAAGTAACAGAAGTTTTACGCGCATAGGATGCAATATTAGTCAATACCCCGTTTAAACGCAGCGGGGAGTATTTTCGGTATAGACAAGCTGAGGCAATCGATGATTGCATGAAATCTTTTTTTAACATCGAATTCTTTACTTTTGCAGCCCGTTACAGGCATGTGGGATAAGATATCTTCCTTTATCATTCGTTTTCGCATTCTCATCGCGATATTACTCCTTGGTTTTACAGCCTTCATGGGATGGATGGCTACAAAAACCGAGATGTCGTACGAGTTGCAGAAAGTCATACCCGACGACGATCCGGATAATATGGTCTATGAAAAGTTCAAGGCCACATTCGGAGAAGACGGCAGTGTGATGGTCATCGGCGTTCAGAACGAAAAACTGTTCGAGCTCGATTTCTTCCAGGCCTGGTATCGGTTTACCGATAAGATCGATTCGATCGAAAATGTGGAGAAACTCATCTCCATCACCAAGCTTTACGACTTACGGAAAAATGACAGCCTGTACCGCTTCCAGGTAGTACCGCTGTTCGACCGTATGCCTCAGACCCAGGAGGAACTGGATTCCATCAAAAAACGGATGGACGAGCTGCCCTTCTATACCAATTACCTCTATAATCCGGAAACCAATGCCACTTTTATAGCGGTGACCATGGATGACTACGGGGTTAACACCCACCGGAGGGTGGAGATCGTAGAGGCCATAGAGGAACTCGGTGCGCAGCTTTCTGCCGAATACAACCAGGAATTGCATTACTCAGGCGTACCCTATATACGCACTGTCAATACCCGGAAGATATCCAAGGAGCTTGCTCTATTCACCTTCCTCTCGATCGTGATCACGGGCATTTTCCTGCTGATCTTCTTCCGTTCCCTGCAGATCGTGATCACCTCGCTGATCATCGTGTCCATTTCCCTGGTGTATACCATCGGGTCCATGTACCTGATGGGGTATAAGATCGGTATCCTTACGGCATTGATCCCGCCTTTGATGGTGGTGATATCCATACAAAACTGCGTCTACCTGCTCAACGTTTACCATTTCGAGTTTAAAAACCACGGTAACAAGATGCTGGCGCTGAAACGAACGATCACCAAGATCGGGCTGGCTTCTTTCCTGACCAATGCCACCACGGCAATCGGTTTCGGGGTATTCAGCTTTACCGGAAGTAACCTGCTGGATGAGTTCGGGCGACTGGCTTCCCTGAATATCATGCTGGTTTATGTGCTTTGTATCCTGCTGATACCGGTCATTTACAGCTTCCTTCCCGGCCCTTCCGGACGCCAGCTCAAGCACCTGGAGAGAAGGACCCTTTCCGGGGTACTGGACTTCATCATCCGCATCATCTTCAATCACCGCCGCTGGGTATACACCATCTCCCTGATTATTCTGGGGCTGTGTATTCTGGGTGCTACCCAGGTACGAACATTCGGGTATATACTGGATGGAATCTCGCACAAAGACAAACTGTATAAGGACCTGAAATTCTTTGAATCGAATTTCAACGGGCTCTTCCCTTTTGAGATATGGATCGATACCAAAGATGAGAACGGGGTAAAGGATCTGGCCACCCTGACGAAAATCGAAAAACTCACAAAGGAATTACGGGCCTACGACGAACTGAGCAAACCCATTGCGGTTAACGAAATGCTCAAGTTCATGAATCAGGCCTACTATAATGGGAATCCGCGACGCTACTTGCTGCCCAATCCATTTGACATAGGCCGTATCCTGAGCTATTTGCCGCAGGATATGGATGGGAAAAATGCGCAGGTGGTACGCTCCATGATCGATAGCAATTACCAGGTGACCCGGGTGAGCATGATGATCTCGGATGTAGGCACCAACCGGAATGAACAAATCACTTCGGAGATTGAAGCGAAGATCGACAGCATTTTTCCCAAGGAAGACTATGAGGTGCATGTAACCGGGAAAAGCGTCATCCATGTAAAAGGAAACAACTACCTCATCAAAAATGCGATGACGGGAATGGGCTATGCCTTTGTGATCATTTGTATCCTGATGGCCTTGCTTTTCACCTCGTACAGGATGATTGTTATCGCCCTGGTACCGAACCTCCTCCCTCTGGCTATGACGTTGGGCATTATGGGCTTCTCGGGCATCAGCCTGAAGGAATCAACCATTTTGATCTTCAGCGTGGCATTCGGTATGGTGGTCGACCTCACCATTCATTACCTGGCCAAGTACCGGCTGGAACTCAAAAAATACAACTGGAACATCAGTAAGGCCGTACGGGCATCGGTGGAACATTCCGGGTTCAGCATGATTTACAGTACGGTCATCCTCTTTTTCGGCTTTATCATATTCGCATTCTCCTCTTTCGAAGGCACCATGTACCTGGGAGTGCTCACCTCTCTTAGTCTTGCTTTCGGATTGCTCAGCAATCTTTTTCTGCTGCCCAGTCTTCTGTTGGGTATGGAAAAGCGTATGAATGCCAGAAAAGACATGCAGGGCAGCATCCTGGAATTGGAAGAAGACGAAGATCTGTGATCCGAAATGGGTAGATATAAACAATACGAAAAGCTGGATTTCCCGGCCTTTGAAAGGGAGATTCTGCACAGGTGGAAATCACACCGGGTATTTGAAAAAAGTATGGAGCTCCGCGAAGGTGCTCCCGCTTTTGTATTTTATGAAGGGCCGCCCTCTGCCAATGGCATGCCGGGCATTCACCACGTACTGGCCCGTACCATTAAGGATATTTTCTGCCGGTACAAAACCCAAAAAGGATTCCGTGTAGACCGTAAAGGTGGCTGGGATACCCATGGCCTTCCCGTTGAACTTCAGGTGGAGAAAAAGCTGGGCATTACCAAGGACGATATCGGTGCCAAAATCGCGGTGGAAGAATACAACCGAATCTGTCGGGAAGATGTGATGAAGTTCAAGGACGTATGGGATGAACTTACCGAGATCATGGGCTATTGGGTGGATCTTGATCATCCTTACATCACCTACGAAAACAAGTACATCGAAACCCTATGGTACCTGTTGAAGAGCCTGCATGAAAAAGGCCTTCTCTATAAAGGGTATACCATACAACCGTATTCACCGGCAGCAGGCACCGGGCTCAGTTCGCATGAACTGAATCAACCGGGCACATACCGCGATGTAAAAGACACCACTATCGTGGCCCAATTCCGGGTCCCCTCCTCACCCGCTGCAGATGTTGTATTCGATCGGAACGAGGGTGATAATTTCTTCCTAGCATGGACCACCACTCCCTGGACCCTTCCCTCCAATACCGCTTTGGGTGTTGGGGCAAAGATTGAGTATGCGGTTGTCGATACCTACAACCAATACACCGGGATGCCCATTCGGGTAGTACTGGCCAAAGAGCTTCTCGGACGCTATTTTGATGAGGAAGCGTCTATGGATGATTACCAGGCCGGTTCCAAGAAACTTCCTTACCGGATGCTAAAGACCGTTCCGGGTAAGGATTTGGTGGATATTCGTTATGAGCAACTGATGCCTTATGCCCAACCGGATAATGGCGACGCATTCCGGGTACTGGCCGGTGATTTTGTAACCACCGAAGACGGTACCGGTATCGTGCACCTGGCTCCAAGCTTCGGTGCCGACGATTTCCGGGTAGCCCGGCAAAACGGTATCGGGTCTTTGACCCTGGTAGATAAACGCGGCCGGTTTACTGAGGCTGTCAGCGACTTTGCCAATGAATACGTAAAGGAACAATACCTGAGCGACGAAGAAAAAGAAGCGGAACGGCAAAAGCAGGGGCGCGACAAATACCTCTCGGTAGACGAACGCATATCCATCCTCCTCAAACAGGAAAACAAAGCCTTTAAAGTAGAAAAATACGAACACAGCTATCCGCACTGCTGGCGTACCGACAAACCCGTTTTGTACTATCCGCTCGAATCCTGGTTTGTGAAAACCACCGCCGTCAAAGACCGCCTGGTGGAACTGAACGCCACCATCAACTGGAAGCCCGCCTCCACCGGTACCGGTCGTTTCGGTAACTGGCTGGAGAACCTGGTAGACTGGAACCTGAGTCGCTCCCGTTACTGGGGAACTCCGCTTCCTATCTGGCGGAACGCTGACGGGAGCCAGGAAAAATGTATCGGATCCATCGAAGAACTCTCAACGGAAGCCCGAAAAGCCCTGGATGCGGGAGTAAGTGAGAACAAGGACCTGCCCTGGAAAGAGGGGCTGCTGGATATGGATTTGCACAAGCCCTATGTGGACCGTGTTATTCTGATCGGCGACAATGGGGACAGGCTATACCGTGAAGCCGACCTCATCGATGTGTGGTTCGATTCGGGGGCCATGCCCTATGCACAATGGCACTGGCCTTTTGAAAAACCGGTACCTTACGGGGAAAAGAACCAGGGACTGGAAAAGGTCTTCCCTGCGGATTTTATCGCAGAAGGCGTGGATCAGACCCGTGGCTGGTTTTTTACCCTGCATGCGCTGTCTACGATGCTGTTCGACTCGGTGGCGTTTAAAAATGTGGTAGCCAACGGACTGGTGCTCGACAAAAATGGCAATAAGATGTCGAAACGCCTGGGCAATGCCGTCGACCCCTTCGAGACCATCGGTCAATATGGGGCAGATGCCGTACGCTGGTACATGCTAAGCAATGCAGCGCCCTGGGACAACCTGAAGTTTGATATGGAAGGTGTGGTGGAAACCCAGCGCAAGCTATTCGCCACATTGTACAACGTTTACAGCTTTTTCGGCCTCTATGCCAATATAGACGGGTTCGATTACAGCCAGGCGGATATTCCGCATGGATCGCGCCCGGAAATCGACCGCTGGATTCTGTCGCTGCTCAACAGCCTCATCATCACGGTGGATGAAAGCATGAATGACTACGAACCCATGCGGGCTACCCGGGCTATAGGCGAATTTGTAAACGACCACCTCAGCAATTGGTACGTGCGTCTGTGTCGTCGCCGTTTCTGGAAAGGAGAAATGAACGACGACAAACTCTCCGCCTACCAGACTTTGTATACCTGTCTGGAAACACTGAGCCGATTAATGGCACCTTTTGCCCCCTTCTACTCCGAGCGACTCTTCCTGGACCTCAATGAAGTGACAATGCGTTCGGCGACAGAATCGGTGCATCATGACCTGTTCCCGGAAACTGACCGGAATAAAATCGATCTCGACCTGGAAGCCAGGATGCAGATGGCACAGGATATCAGCTCGCTGGTATTGTCCCTGCGCAAAAAGATGAATATCCGGGTACGGCAACCCCTTTCCCGGGTGCTGATTCCGGCATACGGTAAAGATTTCAATACCCGCCTGGACAAGGTAAAATCCCTGATCCTGAGTGAAGTCAATGTCAAAGAGCTGGAATACCTGACGGAGGATACCCTTCACCTGGAAAGAAGGGTAAAACCCAATTTCAAGACTCTTGGAAAAAAGGTTGGCAAGCACATGAAAGCAGTAGCTGCCTGGGTTAACAATATGGACCCGGAACAGTTAAGGGAGTATGAAAGCCAGGGAGAACTGAAAGCTACGGTAGATGGTGTGGACGTCCATTTCGGTCCGGAAGACATCGAAGTGAGCTACGCCGACATCCCTGGATGGCAGGTAGCCTCAGACGGCAATTACCTGGTGGCCCTGGATGTGCATATTGATGAAACCCTTAAATCCGAAGGGTTGGCAAGAGAATTGGTTAACAGGGTTCAGAATTTGCGTAAAGACAGTGACCTGGACGTAACGGACCGGATCCGTGTGAATATTCATGCGGGTGAACAACTCAATACTTCCTTCAAAAGGTTTAAAAATTATATTTGCGCCGAGATTTTAGCAAGTGAACTGTCGCTTTCGGAAATCTCGGATAATGAAAAGGCTGTGGCTTCGGAAATCGAAGGAGAGCCGGTGTTAATTGAAATACATAAAGTGGAGCAAGATGTCTGAGAAAGAAAAAACCCGATACAGCGATACGGAACTTCAGGAGTTTCGTGAGCTGATCAATAAAAAACTTCAGATTGCGCGGGAGGAACTGACTTCCATGACTGCCTATCTGTCCAATGCTAACGTAAACGGAACCGAAGATACCGTGGGGAATTACAAAACCCTGGAAGACGGTTCTGCAACGCATAGCAAAGAAAATATCAGCCAGCTTGCTGCGCGTCAGAAAAAGTTCATTTTGGACCTTGAAGCTGCCCTGGTAAGGATCGAAAATAAGACCTATGGTATCTGTAAGGTAACCGGAAAACTGATCCCCGCAGAAAGGCTGCGTGCCGTACCGCACACCACCATGAGTATCGAGGCCAAACTGAACCAATACCGCTAACATGACGGAAAATCATTCGTTCGGGAAAGGGGTCAGGTTAGCTTTTTTGGTCATATTTCTTGTACTGTTCCTGGATCAGGCAAGTAAAATATGGATCAAGACCCATATGACCCTGGACGAAGAAATTCATGTCATCGGAAACTGGTTCATCCTTCATTTTACCGAAAACCCGGGAATGGCCTTCGGCCTTGAATTCGGGGGTGAATACGGAAAGTTGATGCTTACCTTATTCCGGATTCTTGCTGTCAGCGGACTTACCTATTACCTTTTTCAACAGATCCGGCAAAAAGCCCATACCGGGTTCATCATTTGCCTGGCTATGATAACAGCAGGTGCCGCCGGAAATATCCTCGACAGTCTCTTTTATGGATTGATCTTTACGGAAAGTACGCATATTCAAATTGCCGAAATGTTCCCCGATCAAGGCTATGCTTCTTTTCTCCACGGTGAAGTGGTTGATATGATATATCTCCCCGTTTTCCGGGGTAATCTGCCGGAATGGCTGGGTGGGAATTATTTTATTTTTTTCCGACCTATTTTCAACCTGGCGGATGCCTCTATCAGCCTTGGCGTATTTTTTATTCTGATCTTCCAACGTCGTTTTTTCAAACAGCCGCTCCCTGATAACAGCCAGGAAGCAGTCCCTTCTTCCGAAGAGAGCCCTGAGCAGGAGGGCAACGAAACCGGTAACGGAACAGATAACCAAATCGAAAGCAATCCCAGCCTGGGATAAAATCCTGTTTTCCAGAAATCCCTCAATCATTCCCTATATGGGAAAGACCTATTCTTATTTATCGAAAACAGGAATGACGTATACTATTCATAAACAAACCATTACGCAATAACCAGGTGCCTCTTTTCCGAATGGACATGCTTTTGTTTGACTTTGGGTTATAGCCATGAGAAGCATCTTGTTACCGGGAATTGTCCTTTTTCTGCTTACGGTATCCTCCTGCTCGAAACCCGGTCAAAAACCGGATGAAAACAGCCGACCGGAAAATTTTGAGGACATAGAAGCTTCCGATAATTTCGACTGGAACACCTTCAAGCATGTGGAAGTGACATTGACTGGGTTCCCAGCACAAGGGCCTCAGAACCCGGGAGTGCTGATTATCCGTGACGACCAGAACCGGGTGGTGTACAAAGGCACCCATACCGCATCGGAAACCTTTACCCATAAGCTTTCCGTACCCGCTTTATTAACTGCCATCCGGGTACAATACGGGGTAACAGATAAGGTAATCCCCATCGATCACAATACGGTAAATGGCAGTTTACTTCCGCAATTACCCCAAGTCGACTGACCTATTTCTATGCTCAGAACCCTCCCATTGACCCTCCTTCTGTTCCTGACCGCACATACTTTCGCACAAACGGTACTGGATATGGAAAGTGGTAACCGGAACCTGGATGCCGCCAATTGCTGGTCGTTTCATTCTATGGCCTACACCAATACCGGTAACATGGTGATAAGTGGTTCCTTCAGTGCACGAACGGGCTCATTCAAAGGTCAGCCTCAGTCCCTGGTCTCTCCCTGGGTAAAAGATCCGCTTGGTAACCTGACTTTCCGACATCGGCTGAGTTCAGCCGATAAAGCCAATAATCGCCAATTGCATGTGATCGCGGAAGAATTCGGGAGTGGAAAACGGGATACGCTGTATGCCTTTGCTTCCTATACTCCGCACAATGCCATGGTGGCGGTAGATGCTCATATTGGCATCAGTAAAAACGGGGTCTACCGCATTCATTTCAGCTTCACCGGTAACGGTGGCAATAGTCGGGGGCTTATCGATGACATTGAGATTCCCGCTCAATACTATTCGGATCCCATGAATCAATGCCTGCCTCAGAATACCGGTACTGATTCCGACGGCGACGGGGTGTTGGACTCTTACGACGACTATCCGCAGGATGTAACCCTGGCATTTGATAATAACCTGAATGTGACTTACTCTACCCTGCTATTCGAAGACCTGTGGCCCGGAAAAGGTGATTATGACTTCAATGACATGGTTCTCGATTACCGGATCAATCGCGTTACCAATGCTTCTAACAAGATTGTCAGAGCGAGTGCCCATGTAGTGATCCGTGCTGTAGGGGCCAGCTATAAAAACGGTTTCGCCTTTCAGATAGACGGGTTGATCCCTTCCAAAATTCTTACGGTCGAAGGCCAAAAACTCAAAGGCACTCTGTTTACCCTGGCTAGTAACGGAACGGAAAGCAGCCAGAATGCGGCAGTAATCCCGGTATTCGACGATGCCCTTAGCACCATAGGGTACTCCGGAGCAGGTACGGGGGTTAACGTAGACAAAAGCGGAGCATCCATTGCACCGGATACCAGCTTCCTTTTGATCCGTTTCGATACACTGGGTTCCGGTGTCAGTCTTTCCGATTTCAGCGGAATTACTTTTAATCCCTTTATCGTGGTCAACCAAAACCGTGGACGGGAAGTCCATCTTGTGGACCATATTCCAACACTAAAAATGGACAAAAGTCTTTTCCGTTCTCAAGGCGACTACAGTGATCCTGCCAGGGGTAAATACTTCCGTACCTCTAACAATCATCCCTGGGCCATTACAACAGCATCCAGCATTCCATACATGCAGGAAAAAAATGACATCACTTCCGGATATTTGAAATTTATCGATTGGGCAATCAGTAATGGTACGGAGTATTCGGACTGGTACAACAATACCACAGGCGCTTATCGCAGTATTGAAAAGCTTTATTGAAGGCAGGTCTATGAAATAAAAAAGCCACTTGCAGGTGGCCTTTATTTATCATTCACTCAATAAGATCAGTGCAATCAGGATAATCAGAATAAGTCCGAGTATTGCGTAGAAAGAGTTTCTAACCATCCTTCGACGCCGGATATGCTTTTCATATGAGGTAAGTCTTTTTCTGGTTCCCGAATTCGCAGGTCTGCTCATTTTATTTTCTCTCCTGCGTACGAATTTGCTTTTTATTTTCGACAAAAAAGAACCTCAAAAGCAAAATTATTCGTCGTCATCATTTTCCGAATAGCTGTCAGGTTCCTCCCTCTTGGGGGAAGTAAGTACTTTTCTGTAAAAATAAAAGGTAAGCCCTAGTATAATAACCTGAGCGGAAACCATCATTACCAATGCGGTTGTGTTCATGAAGAAATCCTCCCTTCTTTATTTCTGTTTCGATAGGCTTTGTATACCAGATAGCAAATCATGAGGTAAACGGCAGTTAAGAAGATACGGCTTCCGTTCACGTATAGCAATTTATTCTCCAGGAATGTAACCTGTTCCGTATCTCCTGATGCAATAGCAGCAGTGAGGTTGTTTCGGATATCCTGGTTGCTCAGCTTTGCGAAAATGGATCCATCGGCCAGTGGCCAGCCTTCTCCACTGAAAAGCATTCCAAAAGCTTCCTGCCAGTCGCCGCCGGCAGGTGTGATCAAGGATCCGAGAAACACCACGATAAGCATTACCGGGGTAACATAGCGGATTATACTCCTGTATATAATGGGCACACGGATATCCGCTCCGCTGGTGATTTCTTTCCAGCCTTTGTCCAGTCCGAACACCCAAGAAAACAAGATAATCTCTGTAAGTGCAAATACTACCAAAGCAACGGTTCCCACCCAATAGTCGTATTCGTCGAAAACTCCATAATTAAAGAAAAACACCGTTGGCAATCCCAAGGCCAATACAACCAATCCGAAAGTCCAGCTGGCCGTATTCTGACTAAAACGGAATTCGTCTTTCATGAAGGCTATCCAGGGAGATCCCATAGCCAGAGAAGAGGTAATTCCGGCAAAAAAGAGCAGTCCGAAGAATGCCACACCGGCAAAGGTTCCAACCACGTCTCCCCACTGTTCAAAAAGGAAGGGCATGGTTTTGAAACCCAATCCCAGGGCCCCGGTTTGGGTTAGCTCCACCACTTTATCGATACCTAAATACCCTACTGAAATAGGGATCAGGATAGACGCACCTAACAATACTTCTACAAATTCGTTGGTCCAGCCCGCTGTCATGGCGTTCAGGGCAATATCGTCCTTCTTCTTTACGTAGGCAGCGTAACAGTGCACGGTGCCCATACCTACCGAGAGGGTAAAGAAAATCTGTCCCGCTGCCGCCAGCCAGACATTGAGGTCGCCCAGACTGGTAAACTGCGGTTCCCATAAGAAATTCAGGCCGAGCGTTCCGTCAAACAGCGCTCCTTCCTCCCCTGCTTTGAGTGTAATTCCTTTGTAAGCCAGAAAAATTCCGAACAAAACCAGCAGAGGCATAAATATCTTGGCTACCCTTTCAATACCACCTGAAAGCCCTTTACTTAGGATAAACGTATTGAGTGCCAGACAAATAACATAGAACACTACCGGCTCATAAGGAATCCCCGTAAAGGATTTGTCCAGGTTGACATATTTGCCGAAAAATCCGGCCACTTCCTCTTGTGATTTTCCGTCAAAAGTACCGGCTACCGTATGGTATACCCAGGACATGGTCCAGGATTCGATGTAACAGTAATAGGCGGCTACCACGATATTGGTAAAAATCCCGAATACCCCCAGGTATTTCCAAAACCTCCGTTTATCAAAACTATCGAGGATGAATGGGGTACTGTGGTGCCCGCGGGCTCCACCGAAACGACCCATCGACCATTCCACCCAAAGCAGGGGAATACCCATCAATAGAAAACATACCAGGTAAGGAATGATAAAAGCTCCGCCTCCGTTCTGGATGGCCTGAACGGGAAAACGCAGAAAGTTCCCGAGTCCGACGGCATTGCCCGCCATGGCCAGAATCAGCCCAACGCGCGTACCCCAAGAATCTTGATTGCTTGCCATATGCCGGGGGAAATTGCAATTATATTTTCAAAATTCAAATCCGCTCCGGCGACTTTATTAAGTTTGAAGGGTAATCAGGAAACATGGAAGTACTTCAGCACAGCCAGATAGAAAAGAAAATACAGCGCCTTGCCTACCAGATCTATGAGGCCTTTATCGATGAAAAGGAATTGATCCTCGCCGGAATCAACGGTAACGGGTATGCCCTGGCTGCTGAGATCTGCAAGGCCCTTTCCTCCATCAGCCCCCTGCAATGTACACTCCTGGAAATCCACCTGAATAAAACCGAACCCAGCGCGTCCGGAACCCGCCTGTCGCCCGAAGGTTATGACCTGAAGGGGAAACCCGTTCTTATTGTGGATGATGTGCTCAACACAGGCCGCACCATGGTCTATGCGGTTTCGGCATTCATCCGGGAAGGTAGTTCCCTGGTGAGGACGCTGGTCCTAGCCGACCGCAACCACCGGCGTTTTCCCGTAGCTGCCGACTATGTGGGAATCTCCATGGCAACCACCCTTCAGGAACACCTCGAGTTCCGGATCGATAACGGCACCTACTCCCTGCAACTGCAATGAGACGAATTTTATTTCTTTCAGTACTTCTGGTGGCCCAATTATCCATGGCCCAAACCGACAAGTCCGTTACCAGCGTCCGCTTTCTTCATTTGCTGCAAGACGGAAACGGCGACAGCCTGCACACCCTGCTGGATAGCGGAGTAAAGAACCGGATAAGTGCCGGGCAACTTGCATTGATGTGGAAGCAGATCGAGGGAGGTCTGGGTTTAGGCAATTTTATAGATACCGCTGGCTACCTGTACGAATACGGCACCGCCTACCTCGGGCTGGAATTCGAAAAGGGAACACTTGATCTGGTGCTTCATTATTCGGACAAGGATCAAATCACCGGTTTTTTTGTCCGCCCTCCACATAACAAAACGCCATACCGGATACCTGCTTATGCCGATACGTCTGCTTTCCTGGAGATTGACTATCCGCTTCACCGGGAGGGTACGTTACCCGGAAAACTCTGCCTGCCCAAAGGAAAAGGACCTTTCCCGCTGGTCATCCTGGGCCATGGATCCGGCCCAAATTCCCTGGACGAAAACATGGGGCCCAACCGGGTATTCCGGGATCTGGCCTACGGACTTGCCAGCCAGGGAATTGCGGTATACCGTTTTGACAAAAGAACCTTGGTTTACGGGGCACGGATCATGGAACATTACGACTCCTTTACCCTGTGGGAAGAAACCATCCACGACCTGGTTTACCTGGCCGACACTTTTGCCGGTCATCCATCCATACTCCCCTCCTCCATACATGTACTCGGGCACAGTCTGGCAGGACTTGCCGCACCGCGGGTGGCTCAACAAAGCAAACACGTAAAAAGTATTATCCTGATGGGGGCTCCGGCAACCCCACTGGATTCACTGGTGCTGTATCAATACACCTACCTGGATAGCCTGGACCCCAGCGGCACCTATTATCAGGCCTTGAAAAATGTAAGAGAAGAAGTGGAATACCTGCGCTCGGACGACTTCGGTCCGGAAACCGGAAGGGAATGGCTCCCGCTTCAGCTTCCGGCATTGTACTGGATGGACTTGCTGGCTTATGATCCGGTAAAAACGGCTTGCAATCTGGACATCCGTATTCTGGTGCTGCAGGCTAAAGACGATTACCAGGTGCCCTCCCCTGAATTGCAGCGCTGGAAAGAGGGGCTCAAAGCCTGTCCAGCACGCGCTTTTTACCTGGAATTTGAAGGCCTCGGACATGGATTTTTTGAGAGCGAAGGGATAGAAGGTCCGGCACAATATGAAAAGCAGCATTCCGTATCTCCGGCGGTAATCCAATCGATCCGTAACTTTATACGGCCCTGACCCGGCCTGTTCAAGAACTTCAACTATATGGATAGGTGCCACTCTTCTGCCTATAGAAGGCAAGATCCGGCCACTATTTCATCTGTTCCTGCATAACGGCAATCCCCTCTTCAAAGCTATGTGGGGCATATTCCAAATCCCGAATAGCCTTATCAAGGATAAAGCCGGTTATCGGCGGACGTTTGGCGGGTTGATTGATACCGGAAGAATCGGAAGCAGACATGCTTTCGGTAGAAAGTCCGAAATAACTGGCCACCCGCTCCACCAACTCATAAATACTCATATAGTCCTTTCCGGAGATATGGTAAATTCCTTCCGCCTTTTTTTCTTCGATAAGGCGGCAACCCATGGCAAGGTCTTCCGCCAGGGTGGGTGTGCGAAACTGATCCGTTACTACATTAATAGGCTTTTTTTGTTCCAGGGCATTTTTGGCCCAAAGCACAATATTGGACCGCGACATATCGCTGACAATACCATATACCAGGATGGTCCTTACGATTGACCAGTACTTCGATTTTTCTATGACCCTCCGTTCCCCTTCGAGCTTGGATTCGCCATAATAACTGATCGGGTTTGGAGTATCATCTTCCCGGTAGGGTCCATTTTCTCCGTCGAAAATAAAGTCGGTGGACAGATGAATAAGATGCGCATCCACTGCATTGGCAGCCTCAATCAGGTAGTTGGTGGCCAGCACATTGAGTTCCCAGCAGGCTTCCTTCTCCAACTCACACTGATCGACATTGGTCATAGCCGCGGTATGGATAATCGTATCCGGACGGAATTCCAGTACGGTTTCCATCACAACCTTCCGATTGCGGATATCGAGGGTCTTGTAGTTTAACCCGGTTCCCGCCGGATGCCGGTTAAGACCCGGACCGGTTGCCAACAAAGAATAGCCGGGAAGTTTTAGGTACAGGTCACTGAGTTTCTGCCCCAGTAAGCCGTTACTACCGGTTACCAATACACGTTTCATCGCAGCTAATTTAGCTGCACCGGAAAGAAATCAAAACCGGAAAGAGAATTCTATTTGCCTAACCGGGCGTCGACAGAATATTTTCCGGGGCCCTGTAAGAAAATCACCAGGAACACCACAAGGTAAAAGAGAGACATCTCTTTTCGGGCAAACGGGTCGGCTCCATGCACGGCAAAAGCAGCAGTAGCCATGGTGATCATGAGCGGGATACTGGCCAGCCTGGTGAACAAACCAGCAGCCAGAAGCAGAGCGGCCAGGAACTCGGCAAATACCGCCAATCCGAGGGAGACCCCCTCTCCCAGTCCCATAAAATCATAAAATCGGATCTCACCGCCTCCCATCAATTTATTTAGTTTGGGCAACCCGTGTAAAAAGGCCATGCTAAGCCCGGCAAAGAGCCGAAGCAACAAAAGAGAGAGGTCCGGCAGGTAGGGAGTGTAGAAATATTTTCGCTTCATAGGTTAGTTCCAGGACGGTGTCTTGATCATGTCCGGGGTAAGGTGAAACATCAGTGGGCTGATATCGGGATGCAGGAATTCGGCAAGCGGAAGGTTGCCAATCAAATCAAGAGCGGCAATTTCATCCGCCGCATATACGGTGATCCAAAGTTCGGTACGGTCCGCAGAAACCCCGTAAGCCACTATACGTCCGGTTTGAATAAAACGATCGACAGTAGCGCGGTGTTCCGGTATTTTCCGGATCATTTCCTCGGTCAGTTCAGGAATTTTACTGTGTATCTGAAAATACTGCATGGTCGCTAAAAAAGAAGGTCGACACATTTCGTGCCGACCCCGTACAGAGAAAATAAAACACGATTTTGTCAGGATTGTTTGTTCACCTGTATGTTGAGGTGCAGGCGGACTTCATTGCTGACAACCACTCCACCGGATTCGGTAACGGCATCCCAGGTAAGTCCGAATTCCTTACGAAGAATTTTGCCATTGATCTCGAAACCGGCTTTTTCGTTCCCGTATGGATCCACGGCCACTCCGCCGAGTTCCGCATCCAGGGTAATTTCTTTAGTGACGTCGCGGATAGTCAGGTTTCCTGTCACCGCATACTGGCCCTCTCCTTTTTTTGTGATGGATGAAGATTCGAAACTGAGTTTCGGGAAACGGTCGGCAGCAAAAAAGTCGTCCGATTTCAGGTGACCGTCACGTTGTTCATTATTGGTGTCAATACTGGCAATATTGGCAGAGAACCGTGCTTTCCCTCCTTCGAAGTCTTCCCCTTCTGAGGTAATGGCACCTTCAAATTCCCGGAAGTAACCGGTTACGGTGGAAATTACCAGGTGTTTTACTTTGAATTGGATTTCAGAATGGCTGGGGTCTATCAGCCAGGTGTGTTGTGCTTGTGTTGTCATGATCTTAGATTCTTATTTATGATTGATTGATAACTTGTTACTCTTTCAGTTCAGGGATTTCCATCAGCAGGAGTTCCGCATTTACAGGGGCGTGAAGATTCCGGATATCCCCTTCCGTAATTCCCATCCCATCCCGTTTATCCAGCCTTTCACCGTTAAGCTCCACGGCCCCTTCTATCACAAAAAGGTATAGGAGCGAACCCTCCATATGTCGGGTATAATCCGTCGAATGATCCTTGTCCAGGTTTATCAAACTGAACCAGGCATCCTGGTTGATCCGGAGTGCATTTTTGTCATCCGGTGCCACGACAGTCTGCCAGGTATTCCGGCGTTGAGCCGGGTCGAAATACTTTTGGTCGTAACGCGGCTCAATATTCCGTTCTTTCGGGAATACCCAGATCTGTAAAAAATTACTGGCACGGTCACGGTGGTGGTTGTATTCGGAATGATAGATTCCTTTACCGGCACTCATAATCTGAACATCGCCCTGTTCAATCACTTTATGCCTACCGGTGCTGTCTTTGTGCTCCAGGGCCCCGTCCAGAGGAATGGAAACAATTTCCATGTTCTCATGAGGATGGGTCCCAAATCCGGTCCCTCCCTGGATAATGTCATCATTCAATACCCGGAGCATCCCGAAATGTGTCCGCTCCGGATTGTAATAATTGGCAAATGAAAAGGTGTGATGGCTGTCCAACCAACCGTGGTTGGCATGTCCGCGCGACGTGGCGCGATGTACGATGGCTTTCATCTTATTCGTCTCCGTTTCCGGCAGGTGTTCGAAACCTACCTGTTTGATTTTCATCTGTTTGTTATTCGCCCAAGTCGCAGAACCCAGTCCGAAGGCCGCCGTAGTAGTAAGCATGGATTTCAGAAATTGATTCCGCTTCATTTTTTACTGTTTTTACATTTATTGTATTGACATTTATTATGCCAGAATCATCCCAATGCAAGACATCCATAGTCATAGAATAAGCGTGTTGTCAATTAGCCCAACTTCATACGAATGCTTACCTTTGCCGTTTGTTTATGGAAACGCTCAGCGCCACGGATACCCGCAAACGCCTGTACATTGAATCCTACGGATGTGCGATGAACCTGTCGGACTCGGAAGTGATCGCTTCCATCCTGGCAGAAAACGGCTATGCCACGCAGGAACAGGAGGAAGACGCCGACGTGGTTTTCCTGAATACCTGTGCCATCAGGGAAAATGCGGAAGAGAAAATCTGGAACCGCCTCAATAACCTAAAAGCCGTTAAGCGGCAAAAACCCGAACTGATTGTCGGGGTGCTGGGTTGTATGGCTGAACGACTGAAAGCCAAACTCCTCGAACAGGAACAATTGGTGGATCTGGTGGTAGGCCCCGACGCCTACCGCGACCTTCCTACCCTTCTGGCAAAAGCCGATGACGGACAAAAGGCGGTCAACGTATTGCTATCCCGGGAAGAAACCTATGCAGAGATTGCTCCCATACGGCTGAACAGTAATGGTATCAACGCCTTTATTTCCATCATGCGGGGATGCGACAATATGTGCTCATTCTGCGTGGTGCCTTTTACACGGGGCAGGGAAAGAAGTCGTGACCCCTATTCCATAGTAAAAGAAGCCCGTGACCTGGCTGAGCAGGGCTATAAAGAAGTAACATTGCTCGGACAGAATGTGGACTCCTACCGCTGGACTTCGGAAGACGAAAGCGAAACCATAAATTTTGCCCGGCTTCTGGAGATGACGGCATTGGTTCATCCCGATCTTCGGGTGCGGTTTTCCACCTCACATCCTAAAGACATCACCGACGAGGTTCTGCATACCATGGCCCGTTACGAGAACATCTGCAACTACATCCATCTTCCCGTTCAAAGCGGGAACAGCAGGGTGTTGAAACTGATGAACCGGACCTACGACCGCGAATGGTACCTGGAGCGCGTGAACCGTATCCGGGAAATCATCCCCGATTGTGGAATCTCCTCCGACATCATTGCGGGCTTCTGTTCGGAAACCGAAGACGAACATCGGGATACCCTGAGCATTATCGATATCTGCCGTTTCGACTTTTCATATATGTATGAATATTCGGAAAGGCCGGGCACCCTGGCAGCCCGACGCTACCCGGACGATATTGCCCCGGAGGTAAAAAACCGCAGGCTGCAGGAGATCATCGCCCTGCAAAACGGTATCTCCAGACAAAAGAACGAAGCCCGTGTGGGGCATACTTTCAAGGTACTGATTGAAGGCGACTCCAAACGTTCGGCTACGGATTTCAAAGGGCGTAACGACCAGAATATCGTATGCATCTTCCCGAAAGACGGCGTACATCGTCCCGGAGACTACGTGAATGTAAAGATCTCACGCAGCACCACTACCAGCCTTATCGGGGAGATTGTACCCGGATAGCAAAAGGGTATTCGGTTTTAGGTATTGGGTTCTTGCTTTTGGCTTTTGGCATTTTGCCTTTCCCACTTAGTCCGTCTCTCGTCCTGTCACGCCGAGCCCCGTCGAGGCGCGAGACTCCCCCTTTGGAGGCTTGCCTGCCGAAGCTTTGCGAAGGCAGGGGGCGGATTTTTCAAGGTACTCGGTTTTAGGTATTGGGTTCTTGCTGTTTAGTATGAATTTTCCCGCTTATGTTTGTTCAGAGGAAGCAGCCTTTGAGCTACCGCTCCCGCGCTTTAGCGTATTTTCAGCGGGAAATAAAGTGCGATTGCCCCTGTCATGTTTCGACGGGCTCAACAGGACAGGACGCAGGTGGTCTCCCCTCTAATAGCAAATAGCCAATACCCAACAGCAATAAATTTGAAGTTCAACAAGACAGCACGTTTGGTTGCCGTTCTGCACGACTGTTTCCTGCAGATCTCGCAGAATCAAGTTTATAGGGAAATTAAACGGTTTTCTTCAACCGTGGCTCTGCGTATTCTGCGTAAAGGAGCATTTCGCTGATCCCGCTGATTTCAGCTATCGAAGTCGCTGTTTTGGGGGTGGTACAATCATCCCTCCGCGTATTCCGCGGGAAATAAAGTGCGATTGCCCCTGTCATGTTCGACGCGCTCAACAGGACGGGCGCAGGTGGTCTCCTCTCTAATAGCAAATAGCCAATACCCAACAGCAGTAAATTTGAGACTCAACAGAACAGGACGCAGGTTGTTCTCCTTCCATTAGCAAACTGCCAATAGCCAACAGCCACCCTACCTTTCCATCAGTGAATTTCCTATCCATCCTCCAAGCTCCATGAGCCAGGCGATCCCCATATGCACCATAATCCCTCCCAGGATGCTGCGGGTTTCCAGGACCAGAATTCCCAGTATCATTCCCCCGAACCAGGAAGAAATGGTTTCCCCCAGGGGTTTCCCGAAATGGATGGTACAGTACATCAGCGCCGCAAAAGGGATGGATACCGGCCCCAGGAAACGGGAAAAGGCAATTACCAGAAAACCCCGAAAAAAGAACTCGATATACACGAAATCAAGCCCGTAGAAGCCTTCATAAAGCAGCACCTGTGACCATTGCGGAGGAAAACGTTCATCGAACATCCGCATTCCTTTCGGGTAATACCCCAGAAAATCCGCCTGGGTGCTGGCCAATGTAATCAGAGGCACCATGCCCAACAACAGCAGCCAATAGGGCTTTGCACTGAACTGCCTGAGCGAGCATCCGTAAAACCTCTCCCCGTCCCTGCGATCCACAACAAACCAGTAAAGAACAGGAAGCAGACACAATATGGGGCCCAGGAAAACCGAGTTGGCAAGTCGGCGCGTGAAGCGCTGGTTTTCCGCTATTCCACTGAACCAATTGAAATGGGCCGTAAACTCGGCCCGCATGGCAAAGGCCAGGAGTGCCGTAAGGAGGAGGAGCCAAAGAACCGGTTTCCACTTCACAGGAATCCGGTATAAGCGCGCAAATAGCAGAAACAGGATCAACGGAGTACCGTAAAACGCCATATTGCGCAGCAGTCGGAACAAACCAAACTCCCTGTAGGGTAACAATTCGGACCTTAGATCATACCGGTATTCGAAAAATACAGCTGTTGCAGCAAGCAGGAACGAAAGCAAAATTGCCTTCGGAGGGATGCGGGAATACAGGTATTCCCTTAGGATACCGTAGATCTTTTTCAAGCCGGCAATTTATGGATTGTCGGGATGCGGTCAAAAAATCCACAACTTATCGTCATCGCTTCCCTGCCGGGGCCCGATAACCTAATTTTGAATGTCCGATCTCACCCGCCTCATGTACCTGATTTTCGATACCGAAACCACCGGCCTTCCCCGTGATTATAACGCACCGCTCAGCGATTCCGAGAACTGGCCGCGATGTGTTCAGATAGCCTGGCAGCTGCATGACGAAAACGGGTATCTGCTGGAAGCCGAAAACCTGATCATCCGTCCTGAAGGTTTTGATATTCCCTTCAACGCCGTACAGGTTCACGGGATCACCACGGAAAAGGCCCTGGCAGAAGGCCATCCGCTTCAGGAAGTGCTGGAGAAATTCACGGAAAGGGTAAAAAAGGCCCGCTACATTGCCGGGCATAATATTGAGTTCGACCTGAATATTATGGGTGCGGAATACCTGCGCCAGGGTGGTGAGAATGCCCTGGAAGGGGTAGCCTATATCGATACGAAGAACGAATCCACCGACTATTGCGCCATTCCGGGTGGTAAAGGTGGAAAATTCAAATGGCCTACCCTCTCCGAACTTCATAACAAACTTTTCGGAAGGCCTTTCTCCGATGCTCACAACGCGGCCGCCGACGTGGAAGCTACGGCACGGTGTTTCTTCGCTCTTTGCGAAAAACAGGTAATCGTTCGTGAGGATATTGCCCTGGCGGAAGATGTGATGGAGAAGCTGGCGGAAGCAGCCAAAGAAATACTGGCTACCGTTCAGGAAAAGGAGTTCCCGGGCAAAAAAGAACCGGATCTTCGCTTCCAGCCACCCACAACAACCGTAAAAAAGAGCGAGGAACGGGCATTTGTCCACCTCCATAACCACACCCAATTCTCGGTATTACAATCTACCAGCGATGTAAAAGACCTGGTAAACCGGGCCGCCGAACTGAAGATGCCTGCCGTGGCTATTACCGACCACGCCAATATGTATGGCGCTTTCCAGTTCTGGCAAGCCATCGATAAAGCCAACACCGGAATCCGCGAGAAGAACGAAGCCCTTACCGGCGATGAAGAAAAACAGCCTGAACTGCGCTGCATCATTGGTTGTGAGCTGAACGTGACCGAAAACATGACGGATAAGTCACGTCAAAACAACGGTTATCAGGTTCCGCTCCTCGCCCTTAACGAGCAGGGTTATGTAAACCTGGCCAAGATCAGTTCAAAAGGACATACGGAGGGCTTCTATTATGTACCGCGGGTAGACAAAGACGTGATTACCGCACACAAAGACGGTATCATTGCCACTACCGGATGGATCTATGGTGAGGTACCTTCCCTTATCCTTAACATCGGTGAAAAACAGGCGGAAGAAGCTTTCCTGTGGTGGAAGGAGCAGTTCGGAGACAACTTCTACGCGGAAATCAACCGTCACGGATTGCCGGAAGAAGAGCATGTGAATAAGGTCTTGCTGGAGTTCTGCAAAAAGCATGATGTGAAATACTTTGCGGCTAACTCCAATTACTACCTGACCAAAGATTCTTCGAAATCACACGATATCCTGCTTTGCATCAAAGACAAGGAAAAGATCTCCACCCCTATCGGCAGGGGGAAAGGTTACCGCTACGGACTCCCCAATAACGAGTTCTATTTCAAAACCACCGCGGAGATGAACGCCTTGTTTGCCGATCTCCCGGAAGCCTTGGATGAAACCGTCAGGATAAGCGAACGTATAACGAGTTTCAAGCTTGGCAGGGATGTACTCCTTCCAAAATTCGAAATACCCCAAGAGTTTGAGGATCAGGATGCTTACCTGCGACATTTGACCTATGAAGGGGCAAAAAAACGCTACCCCGAAATCACTCCGGAGATCAGCGAGCGTCTCGATTTTGAGTTAGAAACGATCAAACGCACCGGGTATCCCGGGTACTTCCTGATCGTGCAGGACTTTACCACGGAAGCCCGTAGAATAGGCGTCAGTGTAGGGCCCGGAAGGGGTTCCGCTGCAGGTTCGGCAGTTGCCTACTGTATCGGGATCACCAATGTAGACCCCATCAAGTACGACCTGCTGTTTGAGAGATTTCTGAATCCGGACCGTATTTCCATGCCGGATATCGATATCGACTTTGATGACCGCGGTCGGGAAAGAGTCATTCAATACGTCATTGACAAATACGGGCAGAACCAGGTGGCCCAGATCATTACCTACGGAACCTTGGGTGGTAAATCTGCATTGCGTGATGCCGCCAGAGTTATGGACTACCCACCGGCAGATGCCGATCTGCTGGCAAAAGCCTTCCCCGGAAATCCTTCCGCTTCACTGAAAAAACTGCTGGAACCGGATGGGATCAATCCCAAGCTGAAAGATGCGCTTAACCCGCAGGACAAAGAAAAAGCCTATGCCTTCCGGCAGATTGCCGATGGTAACGATATCCGTGCCCAGGTGATTCATGCCGCCAAGGAACTGGAAGGTTCCGTACGGAACACGGGAATCCATGCCTGTGGGGTTATCATCACCCCGGATGACATCACCAAGTTTGTTCCGGTGGCGACCTCCAGAGACTCTTCGCTGCTCTGTACCCAGTTCGATAACAGTGTGGCCGAATCCGCAGGCCTGCTCAAAATGGACTTTCTGGGGTTACGTACCCTCACCATTATCAATGACGCCATCGCCGAGGTGGAAAGAAGACATGGAAAACATTTGGTTGCCGACGAGTTTCCGTTGGATGATGAACTGACCTATGCCCTCTTCCAGCGTGGAGAAACCAACGGGGTGTTCCAGTTCGAATCCATCGGGATGCAGAAAAACCTCAAGGAACTCAAGCCCGACAAATTCGAGGATTTGATCGCCATGAATGCCCTGTACCGTCCGGGGCCTATGGAATACATCCCCAACTACGTAGCCCGTAAGCACGGACTGGAAGAGGTGAGTTACGACTTGCCGGATATGGAAGAATACCTGGCAGAAACATACGGCATTACCGTATACCAGGAGCAGGTGATGCGCTTGTCTCAGAAACTGGCGGACTTCACCAAAGGCGAGGCCGATACCCTGCGAAAGGCGATGGGTAAGAAGCAAAAAGCGGTACTCGACAAAATGAAGGCCCGCTTTGTGGATGGCGCAAAAGCCAAAGGTCACCCGGAACAAAAACTCAATAAGATCTGGACCGACTGGGAAGCATTTGCCCAATACGCCTTTAACAAGTCGCACTCCACCTGTTATGCTTTTGTAGCCTTCCAGACCGCCTATCTCAAGGCCCATTACCCGCATGAATTTATGGCTGCGGTATTGAATGCGGAAAAGAGCATTGAGAACATCACCTTCTATATGGCTGAGTGCAGGCGTATGGGTATCGAAGTGCTTGGCCCGGATGTCAATGAGTCCGAGCTGTACTTCTCGGTAAACAAGGAAGAAGCGATTCGTTTCGGGCTCTCTGCCATTAAGGGTGTGGGAGAAGGTGCGGCTTCGGAAATCATTCAGAACCGGGGGGAAGAAGGTTTGTTCGGCAGTATTTTCGACCTGACCAAAAGGGTAAACCTTAAAGCCGTGAACAAACGGGTACTGGAAGCCCTGGCGGTTTCCGGCGCTTTCGATTGTTTCAGCGGAATACACCGGGCCCAATATTTCCATCAGCCCGGTAATGAAGAAAGCAATTCCCTGGAGAAGGCGCTGAAGTTTGGTACCACGCATCAGAATAACGAAGCAGCCTCGCAGGTTTCCCTGTTCGGAGGGAGCGCTGACGCAGAACTTCCCGAACCGGTTATTCCCCATTGTGATCCCTGGGACCTCGAAGAAAAGCTGGAAAAAGAAAAAATGGTGGTGGGCATGTACCTATCGGGGCATCCTCTCGACCGCTACAGTGTGGAGATGAACGAATTGTGCACCCACCAGATCCGTGACCTGGAAAACCTGGAAGAGCTGCAGAATAAGAACATCATCATCGGTGGATTGCTGGTCAGCCTTAACGAACGTGAATCCCGGAACGGGAGCCTGTTTGGGATCTTTGTGCTGGAAGATTACACCGGACAGCATGAATTTATCGTGGGAAGGAACATGTATTCGCAGGTACGCAGCCAGCTGAAGATGGAAAAATACCTGTACATCAAAGGTACTGTTGCTGAAAGACCTTGGTCAAAGATCCCCAATGAACTGGAATTCAATATCCAGCAGATTAGCTCACTGAGAGAGATGCGGCATGCCCTGCTCAAAAAAATGAACCTTATCATGCCGGTCAGCCAGTCGGACCCTCAGCTTGCCGGACGTATGAAACGCTTCCTGGAAGAATACGAAGGAGAAACCCCGCTTTACCTGACGCTTTTTGACCCTGAAGAAAAGGGGGTTCGTGTCCCTATGCGCAGCAAGCACCGTATTGATGTCCGGAAAGAGGTTCTTGACTTCCTGAACAAGGAAAGAATCACCTATTCACTTGAGTTGAATAAGTAAAGAGCGGTGCTGGCTATTTGCTGTTGGCATTGATTCCCAACAGCCTACGACCAGAAGATAGCGGTCTGTTTCCAGCGGAATACGCTGAGCTCCAATTGGAGAATATACTTTGGCTGTCTGTCTAACATGACTCTGCGAGATCTGCGGGAAATAATTGCGTTAAACGGCCAAAACCCAATACCTAATACCAAGAACCATCTGGAATGCTCACCCCTGTCACCCTTCGACAAGCTCAGGCTGACAAGGGGCCAAGAGCCAAATGCCAGCCGCCAAAACCTAATACCCGATACCCACTGTTAATTACTGAACACAATACGGTGCCGGCTGACCTTTTCGTGGTAGCGGACTTCAATTTGATACAAGCCCGGTTTCAGTTCCCAGAAATTCAATACACTTCGCTCCCCTCTTACCTCTTCTTCCCTTACCAGTCTGCCGCTGTTGTCGAATACACGAAGGTACAGGGGCGCAGCATCTTCCTTCTCAACAAACAGTCTTCCAAGGCTGGGGTTGGGGTATAAGGAATAGCGAGTCTGAAAAACACCGTGTATGCCCAGGTTATACGACCTTACAGAACGGGAGATACTGTCTGCGCATCCATCCATTGACATAACCATCAGGCGAACAGCGAAATAACCTGTATCCGGGAAAGTATGAGTAACTACCTTATGCGTGTCTAACGGAGTAAGGTCGTTAAAATCCCAAATCCGGCTTACCGATCCAAGCGTGGAATCTCTGAAGGTATAGGTATTGTGCTCTCCTTCCACCCCGAAACTGGCTACAATTGCCGGATACTCCGAAATGGTAATAAGGGGAGATTCGCTGAGACAGGAATAACCCAGAGAGGTGTACCGGATCTCGTCGCCTTGTGTCAGCCCCATATACAGGTAGTATGGATCACTACCCTGCTGCACAACCTGGCCGTTCCGGTAAAAACTCAGCATGGAACCGCTTTCGCTGGCATGAAGACTCAGGGTATCACCCGGACAAATTTGTGTGGTACGGATACCGTTAATCAGGTTTTTCTTCTCTTCCACAAAAGCCGTGTCTTTGGTTGTAAAAACCGGACACGACAAACTTTTCAGATCATTGATTTCGATATCCAGTTCACGGATACCACCGGCCTGAGGCACCCATCGGTAAAAGGTATCGGCGCCAAAAGCTTCATTGAGGAAACGAATCTCGAAACTATCCAGGCTAAGGTCTCTCACATAAGCGGTGAGCGTATCTCCCAAGCACACCGTATCCTGCGAAAGCCCCAGGGAATAGGTGAACGGAGAGCAGGGAAGCGTGATACAATTAAGCGATCCCGCCCGGGTATGATCGCATAACCCACTAACCAGCGCCCGCACCTTCAGGTTTACAATGGTATTGAAGGTAAGTCCGCTAACCTTATAAAAGGTATCGGTACCAACCTGTGAATAGGAACCATCATTCACGCTAACCTCGTATCCGCTGGCACCATTCACCGGATTCCAGTGAAAATTGAGTTCGTCGGTGGTTTTGTTCCCGCAGTAAAGTACCGGACCCGGCTCGGGAAACAGGATATAACGGGAAATTGTCTCCTGCGAATTCCCGTTACATTGTCCGTTATTCGCCTTGGCCGTAATCTCATGGTACCCGGTATCCCCAACCCGGAAGATATTGGAGGGGCCGGTTTGTTTCAGTATTCCCTTATCATAAAACAGGTATTCCTGAAAACTTCCATCGGCGGTTATCACCAGTGTATCGCCATAACAGGAAGTGTCCTGGCTAGCAGAGGCCTGTATATGGAAAGGAGGTCCTGTATTGAAAGTCAGGTTTACCGGCGGACTGGTACGCGAGCAACCCGAACTGTTTGTTACCGTAACTGCATACTGGCCGGCCTGGAGAATCTCCACCGACTGACCGTTATCATTGGGATTCCCCGTATTCCAGCTGTACGAATAGCCTGCTCCGGCAGCTGCGGTAAGGGTAATGGTATCTCCCTCGCATACGGTATTGGAGGGATTGACACCGGTAATGCTTGCTGTGGGAAAGTCAGCCACCACCATAATCTTCCGTGCCGGCAGCGACACCCCTTTATCATTGGTCACCCAGAGGGTATCGAAATAGACCCCGGACTGTGAATAGGTACGGGTGACATTTTGTGTGGTGACGATCTGAGGTGAACCGGACTGAAATTTCCAGCGGTAGGAAACCGGGTTATTGGTTCCCGAACCGAAGTAGGTAACCTGTTGCCCCACGCATACCGTGGTTTTGCTCGTAGAAATGAACGCTTTGGGCAACAGGGACGAAGGGCCAATCCGAAAGACCCGGGTATATACCTGATCGCCATTATCCTGGCTATTGCTGTTGGAGGCATTTACCGTGGCATAAAACGAAATGGAATCCACATTCTCCGATGGTGCCTTCCAGGTGAAACTCCAGGTACCGCTGGTATTGGAACTGGTTTGTTGTACGTATTGACGTGTTTTTCCGGCAACAGACAGGGTACTTTTGGTAATGCCGGAACCGGAGTAAAAGGTCCCGACCGGCTCATTGTTACTTTTTCTTAATGCCGTTACCTGGAAACCATACCGGGTGATACCGGATTGACTGTAGGAAAGGGTAATGGTATAGGTACTGTCCGGCAAATAACCGCCCCCGGAAAAATTACCGGTAAGCGACATATTGGACAGGTTGGCCGGTACCGGATTCAATGCTCCCGAATGGCAATAGGTACAGTTGTTTTCTCCCGGTGCTCCTGTATACCCTGCAGGGGGATTATGAAAATAGAGTATTCCCGAAATACCGGAATAGGCCAGTCCGGACAGGAATAACAGAGTAAGCAACCGGGAACTCAGGGATCTCAGTTTCATGGGTGTGTTTTTTGGTTTTCGGTTTG
>CAXPEB010000006.1:0-7259 GCA_964215915.1 Bacteroidia bacterium | reverse complement strand
GGCATTCAACCGGATTGAAGTGTCTCTCTGCCCACAGGTTTTGATCCTGATCCATCAAGTCCTTAAAATTTGAATATTCTGAAAATAAAAAAGCCTCTGAGGAACCCCCAGAGGCTTGATTTTGTTGTATTCTCTTGCTGAATTGTCTCAGCGATGTGCTCAGGAGGGGACTCGAACCCCTACACCCGGAAGGCACCACCCCCTCAAGATGGCGTGTCTACCAATTCCACCACCTGAGCATTTTGGTAATGGGAGTGCAAATATAGGACATTTGGGATTTTTTCAATCCATCGCGTCCATCATTTCCGTTCTTTTTGAAACGGGGATGAAGCTGTTGAAATCAATGGGATCTTGCACCTTTTCCTTCAACAAGGCCAGATCAATAACCTCCAGCATGTTCTTCACATAACTGATCTTCAAATCCTTCAGGTATTCCTTTTTGATCTGCTCCACGTCGCGGCGATTGTCCTCACACAAGATGATCTCTTTGATACCCGCACGCCTCGCTGCCAGGATCTTTTCCTTGATGCCCCCTACCGGCAATACCCTGCCCCGTAAGGTGATCTCACCCGTCATGGCCAGGAAAGGCTTGATCTTACGCTGGCTGTACAAGGAAGCCAGCGAGGTGAGGATGGTAATCCCCGCCGAAGGCCCGTCTTTCGGGATCGCTCCCGCAGGGAAGTGAATATGCAGGTCGGAATGGTCGAAGAGCTTGGGATCGATGTCTACATAATGCGCATGGGCCTTCAGGAAGGTATTGGCCGTTATGGCCGACTCCTTCATCACATCCCCCAGCTTACCCGTCAGGGTCAGTTTACCCTTACCCGGCGTAAGACTGCTCTCCACAAAAAGGATGGAACCTCCTACAGGTGTCCAGGCCAAACCGGTAACAACCCCGGCAACTTCATTGCCCTGGTATATTTCTTTGTCGTGAGTACGCGGTCCCAGGATCTTTCTGACGTCTTCCATCTTCAGGGTACCTTTGGGCCCATCCTCCATCACCACATTCCGGGCAACACCACGGGCCACAGAAGCCAGAGTCCGGTCCAGCTGACGTACGCCGGATTCGCTGGTATATTCTTCCACGATCTTTTCCAGCACCTTATCCCCGAGGATTAGCTGTTTGGAATTCAACCCATGTGCCTTACGCTGCTTCGGCAGCAAGTGCTTTTTGGCAATCTGGGTCTTCTCCTCCACGGTATAGCCGTTGATCTCAATCACCTCCATCCTGTCCAGCAGGGCAGGTTGAATATTGTCGAGGTAATTTGCCGTAGCGATGAACATCACCTTGCTCAGGTCGAACTCGGCCTCCACGTAATTGTCGTAAAAGGAGGAGTTCTGTTCCGGATCAAGCACTTCCAGCAACGCGGAAGAAGGGTCGCCGCGGAAATCGGAAGCAAGCTTGTCGATCTCATCCAGGATAAATACCGGGTTGGCCGACTGTGCCTTTTTCAGCGACTGGATGATGCGGCCCGGCATAGCCCCGATATAGGTTTTCCGGTGTCCGCGTATCTCCGCTTCATCGCGTAATCCGCCCAGCGACATACGCACATACTTACGACCCAAAGCTTCTGCCACCGACTTTCCAAGTGAGGTTTTACCCACTCCGGGAGGTCCGTAAAGACAGAGGATCGGGCTTTTCATGTCGCCCTTGAGTTTGAGCACGGCCAGGTATTCCAGGATACGGTCTTTGACCTTATCCAGCCCGAAATGATCACGGTCCAGGATCTTCCTGGCTTTTTTCAGGTCGAAATTGTCATTGGTATATTCATCCCAGGGCAGGTCCAGCAACAACTGCAGGTAGTTGAGGAAGATGGAATAATCCGGAGCCATAGGATTCAGACGCTGGAGGCGGTCCAGTTCCTTATTGAAATGTTCGGCGATCTCCTTGTTCCACTTCTTCTCCGAAGCCCTTTCGCGCATATTGGCGATCTCCTTGTCGGGGCTGTCCGCTCCCAACTCTTCCTGCAGGGCGCGGATCTGTTGTTGGAGGAAATACTCTTTCTGTTGTTTATCGATATCGCCTTTCACCTTGCTCTGGATCTCATTTTTGAGTTCCAGCATCTGCATCTCTTTGGTGAGGTATTGCAGTACTAGGTTGGCCCTTTCTTCAAAGACTGGTGCTTCCAGTATTTTTTGCTTGTCGACCACCTCCACATTGAGGTTGGAAGCAATGAAGTTCACCAAGAAGTTCGGGCTGTCAATATTCTTCAGCGCAAAACTGGCCTCGGTAGGGATATTGGGCGACATCTCGATGATCTGTATCGCCAGCTCTTTGATACTTTCTATGAGGGCATCGGTACGCTTGCCTTTTTTCACCACTTCGGGTTCGGCTACCCGCACCTTGGCAATGAGGTAAGGATCACTCTGGATCTCTTCATCCAGAATGACCCGCTTTTTTCCTTGTATGATGACGGTGGTATTTCCGTCGGGCATGCGCAGTACCTTGAGAATATTGGCGAGGGTGCCTACCCGGTAAACTTCGTTGAAACCCGGGTCTTCGGTTTCCGGATCGAACTGGGCCACAACTCCGATCTCTGTTTTTCCGGCACTGGCATCTTTGATCAGTTTGATTGATTTATCGCGTCCCACGGTAATGGGAAAGACCACACCGGGAAACATGACGGTATTGCGCAACGGCAATATTGGCAGTTTCTCCGGGTTCTTTTCGCGGTTGATTTCATCTTCATCTTCCTGCGACAGCAAAGGCAAAAAATCGGGACCGTCTGTCTCTTCTCCTGAAAACGCTGCTCCTATGATGAATCTATCCTTATCTAACATATGGTATCCAATGTGGTTGCGCCTTCAACGGGAAGGCGGAGTGCAAAAAAATTCAAGAGCTATGCCACCCGACAAAACATGGCCTTTTGTCAGTCGAACAACTTCGACTGCTTTATCAATAACAGGAAAAGCCCAAGGCATACAGCTGTAAAGGTACCTATATACAGCGCCTCTTCATAAAACCCGAGTATCATTTTCCCGCTGAAAAAGAGAAAACCGTAGGTAAACCCAACCGCCAGCAGCCAACAGAGTCCCTGAAGCAGCATATTCGGGCGCTGGAAGGAAGCGGACAACCTCGCTGCCACCGGTCCCCACCATCCGCCGGGGCGCACACGTTCAAAGAACCGGTCCAGGTGTTTCCCTTCCACCGGTTTGCTGATAAAGGTTACCAGCAGCCAGACTACCGTACTGCTGCCGAGGATGATAAAAAAAGAATACGGAAAATAAAGCCAGGGGTGGGAAGCAGACACCAGCTTTTCGGCTTCTTCCGGGGTCAGGCCGGGTGCCATAACTTTTTCCCAATGCGTTCTCCATCCATATAAAATACCGTAAACGGCAAAGGGGGTGATCGTTGCGGCTATTTCCGACCAGGCATTGATGCGCCACCAGTACCAGCGCAGGATCAATACCAGGCCAAGTCCCGCACCGCATTCCATAATAAACTTCCAGACCCCTTCTATACGGGTTACATAGGTAGTAGCATACAGGCCTATGAGCATGATCACCACCGTGGTTATCCTGCTCACCAGTACCTTGGAGCGTTCGCTGCTCTCTTTGGCTCCTGGCACAAAGCGCAGGTAAAAGTCATTAACCAGGTAGCTGGCGCCCCAGTTGAGCTGCGTGGAGATGGTACTCATATACGCCGAAAGAAAAGCTACGAGCAACAAACCACGAACCCCATCGGGCAGGTAATCCTTCATGGCCATCACATAACCCGATTTCGGGTCAGTGGCGGCAATTTCCGGGTAGAGTACCACCGAGCAAAGGGCTACGATGATCCACGGCCAGGGACGCAGGCAGTAATGCGCGATATTGAAAAACAAGGTTGCGTATACCGCATGCTTCTCGTTTTTGGTGCTCATCATACGTTGAGCCACATAGCCCCCGCCACCGGGTTCTTGTCCTGGATACCAACTGCTCCACCACATGAACCCTGCATAAGCCAGGAAGGCGGCCGGTGCCAGTAACAGTTGTTCGGTATTGATCCCCCCTTCGGAATCAAGAAGCGGAAGAAAATTGAGGGAACCCTCAGGCAATGCCGCTTTGAGGTTTTCCATACCCCCTATCTCCGGACTGTTTAACACCAGTACTGCCAGAATGATACAGCCAACCATGGCGATAAAAAACTGCACCACATCGGTAAAGACCACACCCAACAGGCCGGAAAGAGAGGCATAGCCCATTACAATGAACATGGCCAGCCCGGTATACCAGAACGCGCTGCTTTCGGAAAGGCCGAAGAAGACCACAAATAAGGTCATCAGTGCTTTGTTGACCCAGGCGATGATCATCACATTCATCACCAAGCCCAGGTATATCGCCTTGAATCCCCTCAGTAACGCTGCGGGCTTGCCGCTGTAGCGAAGCTCGATAAACTCAACCTCTGTGAGTACCTCGGCCCTGCGCCAGAGTCGGGCAAAGAAAAAGGTGGTAAGGAGTCCACCGATGGCAAAGTTCCACCACAGCCAGTTGCCAGCAATCCCGTTTTTGGCCACGATCTCAGTCACCGCAAGCGGAGTATCGGCCGCAAAGGTGGTGGCCACCATGGAAATACCGGCCAGGTACCAGGGCAGATTCCGACCGCCAAGGAAGAAAGACTCCAGTCCCTTTCCTGCTTTTTTGCTGAATCGAAACCCTATCCATACGGTAAAAAGTCCGTACAATGCAATAACCCAGATATCGGGTGTACTTAGGCTCATACGGCCAAAGCTAGGCGAATCCGTTGCATTTGCCAATGCTTTTGTCAAACTTTGGAAAGGATGAAAAAGAAGGCGAAAAGGCTGAGGCGGAAAAAGCCGATGAGCAGAACACTACCCGGTGCGGCACCCGGCCAGTATACCTTTGAGACCGGAGAGGCGGCGCGGCTGATCCTCTACTGCTACGACGAACACGAGTTGCAGGTGACCTTGCCTGAGAGCCTTAAGGATGCCCATGACCTGATCGGAAAGAAGGAAGGGTGGAAATACTGGTTGCAGGTAGTCGGTTACGGGAATACGGCTTTTTTCGGTGAGCTAAAGGATCTCTTTGGCATTCATCCCCTGGAGCTGGAAGATGTGCTGAGCGGAAACTCAAGACCCAAGCTGGAACAGGGCAAACATCATAAGTTCGACATTAGCAGGGTGTTGTTTTATGATGAGGAGGACCAGCTCCATGACGAGCAATTCAACCTCTTCTACAAGCAAAGTTGCCTGATCAGCCTTCAGGAAAAGGAACTGAACTGTTTCCAGCCAGTTCTGGAAAGGCTCAAAGTTAACGGGAGCCTGATGCGGCGCTCCCCACTCTTTTACCTGTTCTATGCGATCAATGATGCCATTATCGACAACTACTTCCCTCTGCTGGAACGGATTGAGGTAAGGCTGGAAAATATCGAAGACGAGCTTTTCGATAAACCCCACCGGCAACACCTGACCGATATCCAGATGCTTCGCCGGGATTTGCTTTCGGTAAGAAAGGTTGTCTATGCCGAAAGGGAGATCCTGAGCGAACTGATCCGGAACATGGAAACGGAAGACCGCGATCAGATGGGCCTTTACCTGAAAGACGCGTATGACCATTGCCAATACATTGCGGAACTGATTGAATCGCAGAAAGAGATCGCCTTTTCCCTGATCGATATTTACCTGTCCTCGGTAAACAACCGCATGAATGAAGTGATGAAGGTGCTCACCGTCATCAGCAGCATATTCATCCCGCTATCCTTTATTGCCGGGCTTTATGGCATGAACTTCATCCGGCATACGGAAGACGGAAAAACCCTTACTTATAATATGCCGGAATTGTACGAGCCCTATGGGTATATCACCGTACTGGGAATTATGACGCTGATTGTGATCGGCCAACTTATCTTCTTCCGCAGAAAGGGATGGATTTAGATAAACGTCCCTATTCCTTTTGATTGATTTTTCTATACCTTTGTCAATAACACAAAAACCTCAAATATGAAGAAACTTGGATTATTGTTTCTGGCCGGAGTAGTAGCTTTCGGTCTGAGTTCCTGTGGCGGCGATGATGACCCCGATGAAGCAAAGCCGACCCCGAAATTCGATTTTGTAACAGGTGCAGGATACACTTCCTCAAATGCCACCGTTGATGCTGGTACCACTATTATGGTAGGTATTGATGCAACCGGTAGCGAAAACCTGGAAAGCGTTGGTGTACGCGTTAAAACCACCGGCGGTTCGGAGACTATCGTACCCCTGACCTTAACCGGTGACTCCATTATCACCAGCCTGAAAGTGAAAAACTTCAAACTCGACTTCGAGTACCAGGTAGGATCTCTGCCTACCACTGAGGTTTTGACCGTAATCGTTAAAATGAGCAACGGTACTCAGACTTCCAAGTCTATTGCGCTGACTGTACAGGCTGCTGCCAAACAAGTACAGGATGCTCCGGGCCGTCAGCTTGGCGGACAAACCAACAGCTCCCTCGGTTCTTACTGGTCTATGGAAACCAACTCTGCTGCTCTTCAATCCGAAGCCAATAGCAATCCTGCTTCCATCGACTGGGTATACTACCACGGCGCTACCAACCAGGCTACCTTTGCTGCACCGGATGACAACACTCTCCTGTCCAGCAATGTGATGAACAACCCGCAATTGGTGAACTGGTCTCCTAAGAACGCAACTCGCTTCAAAAAGGCTTCTGCCAGCTTTGATTTCGATAACCTCGCTCAAAGCACTGAGCTGCAGGCTGAGATTTCTGCCGGTGCTCCGAGCCTGACCACCATCACCAAACTGGCTGCCGGTGACGTATACATCTTTACCACTGCCGGTAACAAAGAATACGGTGCTATCAAAATCGTTGGTATCAACCCTGCTAACTCAGCCGGTGTGATTTCCTTCGATATGAAATTCATTTCCGAGCAATAATCGGAACCTGAAATAAATAACAGATCCCGGTACTTGCGTGCCGGGATTTTTTTATGCCCATCATACGCTACGCTTTCCCTTTATCAGGAATAAATCTGTGGGCTTAGAGACACCTCATGTTTTTTGATCATTGTGTTCCTGCTTGGTTGCCCATTTTTTAGACAAGTAAAAAATGGGCGAAAAAAGGACAGTTTTCCTGAAGGCGCCTTCCAGCCGCACGGGCCTCCCTCCGCCACAAAAGCCTGGCCATCGCTGGAATCTTTTCCATGACCGTATCACTTTGCAGAATATCCGTTTTCAAAATGACGGAATAGGAGGCTCCCTGCTTCGTAAGAAAAGATTAAGGCGATTTGGCGCACAGGCTCCCGCACGCTTTTGTTGCGGCACGCG
>CAXPEB010000005.1:0-15818 GCA_964215915.1 Bacteroidia bacterium | reverse complement strand
AAGGTCGCAGAAGGAAAAAACAAAATGCTTGTCCTAAATGCCGTTAGAAACAAAATCATTCACCGAATCTTTGCCGTAATACAGAAACAAAAACCGTATCAAAACTTGCAAGTGTCATAGAAATCGACATGACAAAGAGTCAAAGGCCAACTGCCAGAACCCAATACCGAGTACCACAAAAGGATCCTCCCCCCGCCCCCTGCCTTCACTATGTTCCGGCAGGTAAGCCTCCAAAGGGGGGTGTTACCCAGCCCCTGCCTATGCATGGCTCCGGCAGGCACTTCTTCGAATATAAAATCTGCGAAATCAGCGAAAATCCGATTTACGCAGAAAACGCGGAGCCACGATCGGAGAAATCCTATTAGCTTACCAACCAACTTGATTCTGCGGGATCAGCGGGAAAATTTATACCCAACAGCAAGAACCCAATACCCAATACCAAGTACCTCCAAAGTGAGTCGCGCCTCGACGGAGCTCGGCGTGACAGGACGAGAGACGAACCAAGTGGGAAAGGCTAAATGCCAAAAGCCAACTGCCCATACCCAACACCCCTAGCGATCCTCAAAACCGCTTATCTTTACAACCATGCACCGTTCCCTTCTCTCGTTCTGTGTTCTATTAGCCTTCCTGAATACACGGGCTCAGCCGGTTTACCACGATATCGAAAGCAATCACAGCCGGGTAGACCCCGAATGGATTGCCGGGTTCTCTTCCGGCGGGTTTTGCTGGGCTTATGACATCATCGCCGATAAAGATGGAAACACCTACAGCACCGGCTATTTCAAACGGTACCTGTCGGTAGAAGCCGATAGCCTGAGCATCGTCCCCGACTGTAAAAACCGCTACGATTGCTCCGAGCATCTGTTTCTTATCAAACGAAATCCTGCAGGAAAAATCCTGTGGACCATCCATACCCTCGGAAATTGCCGCCCGCAGTCGCTGTTGCTCGACCCCAAGGGAAATCTCCTGCTTCTGGGCCTGCAACAAAGTACCACGATCACCTACCACCGTGGCGACAGCCTGATCCATACTCAAAACGGCAGCCAGGGACACGACATCTTTCTGTGCCGTATCGATACCTCCGGCCAGATACTGAAATCCCAACTGCTTACCCCTGAAGGAAAATCGGAATACCCGGGTTCCATGGTCACGGATCATGAAGGGAACCTCTATATCGGCGGGGTCAGGAATTACCGAACCAAACGCGATCCCAGCTATGTTCAGCGCTCCTACCTGCTTATGAAGCTGGACAAGGACTGGAAAACCGATTGGGTGATGCATGGAGACACCCTGGGACAATCGCAGATCAACGGAATCGCCATCCATAAAAACAGGTTGTATGCCGTCGGTTCATTCAGCCGGGAAGTCAGTTTCGGGCAAGGGGATACTCTCCGCTATTCGCGCGAAGACCAGATTCCTTTTGTCAGTGGATGGAAACTGAATGGAAAAAACCTCTGGGCAAAAGACTCTGTCGGCCCATTCCGTTCTGCCGTTATGAGCCACGTGGTCTGCGACCGGAAAGGCAATGTATTCGCCTGGGGAGGCAGCTCCTATTCCTATTCCATGCTCGCCCGGTTCAGTCACGACGGGGAATTGATATGGACCCGCAGCCAGCGGGGCAAGGCTTCCATCTACTGCGAAAAAATGCGGATCGACGATCAGGACCGACTCTACCTCGGCGGTGAGGGTTATGGATCGGTATTCGAAAGCAACGGAAACAGGGAATTTAGCTTCAAAGGGGTCGGCGGAACGGACCCTTTCCTGGCATCCTATAACACCGAAGGCGAACTGCTCTGGATGAAGGCCTACGGAGGAAAAGGAACAGACTACTGCAAGTCTTTCTGTATTTCAGACTCCACCCTCCATACCTTCGGGTGGAGCAATAATCACATGAATTTTCACCGGAAGGTTTCCAGGGCCAATTCCGGTTACGCCTTCTACCAGGCCGCTTTCTCCTTAGCCTTGCTTGAAAAGGATCGGTCCCAGGAGATCATGGAAAAGCCGGAACCTCCGAAACCCGAATTCCCGCACATTTCGCGAAGCGACTGCAGTTGCGAAGGGAAACCGGGACCAAAAATCTCCTTTGCCCAACGTATTGTCGACCTGCTCGAATACCCTGAATTTCAGAAGGCAACCGGATGGAGTGCGTTACCCGGTGACAGCAGCTACGAACATATTTTCTTTCACCGGCTGCAAAACAGCACTTCCTACAGTTCTTCGTTTTATAGCATGAACCTGATCGGCTTCCGGCCCGCTCAACTGCTGGCACCCGACTCTGCTTTTGTGCTTAGCCTGTTCAACTGCCCGACAGAAGACCGCAAGCAACTCCAGGAATTCACACTGAATTACGAATACCCCATGCGACGCTACCAACACGGCTATACCCCGGATAATTTCGACCATTCGGCGGAGGCCTATCTGGATATTCTGAGAACGGTATTTCATGTCGACGACCGGGAATTTCTCCTGGAAGCCCTGTTCGATAACCCCTACTGGGAATATGGACAACTGCAGGATTCCATTTTGGCAAAGTATGGATGGGATTTCAGCAATTCCCGGGAACCCGAAGACATGGTTGCCGCCCTGATCGATAGCCTCGAAACAAATTCCATCGAATGCAACCGGTTTCTCCTGGACCTTCTTATCCTCCAAAGTCCGGACAGGCACCCTGTCACCCCAACTGAAACCCGCTACCTGGAAGATCTGTTCTTCCGGCACCATGTACGATTGGAGCAAATCGACTTGCTGGTATACCCTGCATTTCGTGCCCAATTCAGTGAGGCCGTTATACGGGTTCGTTCCACCGGCAACCTGCTCCGGGAATGGGACCCCATCCGCTCTGTACCTGTTAAGGATGAAAACAATCGATACATCCCCGCTTCCTTCCTGCTGCACTGCAAGAACCTGGAATACAATTCCCGGGAAGGATTTAGCTACGAATTGAAAAACAGTTGTTTCCGCAGGGCCTTGATCGGAGAAACAGGGGTACTGATGGATGCGGAAAATGTACGGATGCTCACCGGTCTGAAAGAAGAAAGAGGAGTCAGTGCCTACTCCTACCAACTCCGTAACGCCGACAGCAGTATCCGTATCATTTCTCCGGAATCACGCCCCCGGCAAGACATAAAACCCCAAAAAGAATTCCGCGGACTGGAAATCGGGGAATGCAGGCTGTTTCTGGACTTTATGGATCAGAAGCTTGCCGTTAAGGGTACCCATTTCGCTATTGCGCCCCACTTCCTTACCGGAACCATCCTGCTTGAAGCGGTGCCCTTGCAAAACGACGATTACGGACAAACCCGCGATACCCTGGAAATCAACGGGGAGCCCCTGATTGTGAGCATCGAAGACATTGAGGCCGAATTCAGGGCTATGGGCTTTCACCGTGTGCGCGCCTATTACCTGAATGGCACCCTGCAGGTTGCTGTTCTTTTGAAGGATGCTGCCGATTAAACATCCGGGCACAGGCTCAGAATTTCCATACACCGGATAAGATAAACGACGAATTAAAGCGGGGATATCCTTCATTGAATAAATTGAATCCCGGAGAACCTGAAATGCTTTATGGTAAAATACCGGAATAAACCTTTGTATGCCCTGTTGTTTCTGCTTTGCGGACTGACTCCTGCCTGTTCGCAGCCGGATGGAAATGAAAGTAGCAAACCCCAACGCCTCACTGCCGCCTGCGATATCAATACGGAATGTGTGGGCATCGTACTGGACCTCTCCGGCTTGGGGCAGTATGTGGTTAACACCTTCAGTTACGGAGACAAACAATACCGCTACATGCGCATGATCCGTGATGAGTTCGCTCCGTATTCGGATCATCCGGCGGTAAAAAAGGCCAGGGAACTTACAGACCTCAAGCTGCTGCATTACGGGTTTTATTACTACGCCGTGTATCACAGTCCCTTTCCCGAATTCGAACGCATCCATCCGCTGGATTCCGGGTTCTATGGCACCATTATGTTGCACGATAGCCTGGAACGGCATTACCGGGAATTCGACAGCCTTCTGCGTGATTTTTACCGGGATGCTCAGGTCCAGGAATTCTATACCCATAACCGCGACTTTTACCGGCATATTGAAGAAGAGGTGCAGTCGACTTTGCCCGTGGTAAACCTCACCGCCCTCGATTCTTTTTACGGGACGCCCAAAAACAGGTGCTTATACCGCATCATTCCATCACCGACACTCCCCATCGGTTTTAACTTCGGTCCTTCCCTGCAAGACGGCGACAACTGTACCTTTTATTATTTATGTGGCCCTTCTTTCGATACCAAACCCTTTCATCCGGATTCGCTGAACGGAATCACCGAAACGGGATTCCTGGACAGCGTATACCTGGCCGAAACAGCCCTGCATGAGTTCGGGCACAGCTATGTCAGATTCCTGGACAAGCCGGAGATGAAGGCAAGTATCGATACCCTGGAATTCCTGAATGCCTCAGACATGCAAAAGCGGATTATGGAATACGGACAATCTCCGCTCTGGCGCAATGTATTCGAAGAACACCTGGTACGTGCTTCCGAGATCGTAATCTGGAAACAACTGGGTGACAGCACCCGGGTAGAACGCAAGTTGAGTACGGATCAGGAAGAAGGCTTTTGGTTACTGCCACGTTTTATTGTTCTGCTGGAGACCTACACCCGGCAGCGTGATCGTTATCCGAATTTGGAAGCGTATATGGAAGTGTTGTTTCAGGAATTGAATGAAGGCACAAAAAAGAGCCGGTGAAGCTGTCGATCTAGTTGATTTTAAGTAGTCGCCAGAGTATTGGCGGGAGCTAGTTTTGAGAAAAAACTTACTCCCATGACAAAGAAAATCAGCATCCCCGAATTGCGCGAAGGAGACATCCTCCTCTATCACGGAACCAAATTGCTTAGCCGCATCATCCGTTTCTTCGACGGCACCGAATACAACCATGCCGCTCTCTGTATGAACAACCAAAACCTCCGGGAAGCCATTGCCCGCGGCGTGGTGGAGCGCGGTATTCCTGAAAGCGTTGGCCCTTATAAGTACGTGGACGTATACCGGCTCAAGGACCGGCCGGGAGATATGGATCCCGTATTACGGGCCTCCGATCCCTACCTCGGAGAACGTTATGCCTTCGAACAACTGGTTCTGCTTGCCCTCCTCTGCTCCGTGCGGCGGATTCGTATCAACCGAAGAATACTTCGTCTCATTAACCGTATTCTCGAAGCGGCTGCCGCTATGCTATTGGAATACACCAATGGAGGTAAAAAAGCCCTGGTATGTTCGGAACTGGTATACCGCTCGTACGACGAAGCCCTGCCGGATGATGACGATATCTATACCATTTACCTCGACCGGGAGATGAAAGTACGGTTGGCCCTGGCTCCCTCCGGTATTGCCGAAACGGGCAGCCTTGTCGATATGCTGTATGGGAGTTCGGCAGCAGTACACCGCTACAGTCAGGAGTTCCTGAGCAAAAAGTTCAGTCCCGAGCCGTCTGCCTTCCGCGCCTTTACGGCCGAATCAGATGATGCAGAGCTGGAACGCCTCTTTGCCGATGCCGAAGCTTCCGTTGCCGAAGAAGACTACAGCTACGGCGAAGCGGATATCCTGGAAACCAAAATGGCGCTGGATCAGATGATGACCTCCCTGTACATGAACGTAAGAGGCGACAGCCGCATGAGTCTTGAAAGAATTTCTCTGCCTACCATCTGGGAAATCATACGGGGACTGAAACATGTACATGCCGATTTCGTAACTCCCGGCGACCTGCTTAAGTCTTCCCTGCTCAAAGTGGGTAACCTGAGTTATTGAGATCACCTGCTTCGTATCGAGCCGCATTCTATGGATGCGGTTTTTTTATGGATGGATTTTTAGCATCGTATACCTGCTCACGGGATTGTACCTTGCAGGCTTGAGTATGGAATTTGAATCAAGCAGACTCCGTTTCGGGAAACTGACCTATGACGATGCCCCTTTTCTCATTGCCCTGCTAAACAGTGAGGGATGGCTGAACAATATCGGCGACAGGCAGGTTCGTACGGAAGAAGAAGCGCGCAGGTACCTGAGCGAGCGAATCTTTCCGCATTACAGCACCCAGATAGGACCCTTGATAATCCGTTTGCACGAAACCGGAACACCCATCGGAACAATAGGGGTACACGTGCGTGAAGCGCTGCCCTGCCCGGATATCGGGTATGCCCTGCTCCCCGAATACTGGAAACAAGGTTATGCCCTGGAAGCCTGCCGGGCCATCATTGCATTTGCCACTCCCCTGCTGGAACTAAAGGAACTATGCGGCATGGTGCTGCCAGAGAACCTTCCATCCGTAAACCTGCTCAAAAAACTCGGTCTTCGTTTCGAAAAGGAATTCTATTACCCCAATGACCCGGAGCTGTTGCACCTGTATCGGGGAAAAATTCCTCTCGATCAATAAGCGGCAACTAACCCAATAATCTTAGCGGATAAAGAGGCGAACATGAGTGCGGTGCCCGTCCCTGCCGTTTAGTTCCAGGAAATAAATACCGGGGTTCACCTCCGGAATCTGATAATTCCGTGAGTTATTCCGGCTTTCCGAAAGTTGTATCCGTTTTCCGTCGGCGCTGATCAGGTATGCAGAGACCGGTGAATTTCCATCAACCAGGCGAACCTGTCCCCCGGAAACTACCGGATTGGGGTAAACATGAGGGGCGAACCAAACCGGGTCATTGATGGAACTGGGTTTGCTCACCTGCATCGTATCCCGGGTAATACAGCCTCTTGCAGAGGTATATTCCAGCCAGTAACTCCCTTCGGCACTGATAATAACAAAACTGTCAGTGCTTCCGGTGCTCCACTTAAAGCTGCCCCCGTTTCTAACCTGGCTTAATATAAAAGGCAGTGAAACCGTAGTATCGGTCGGCCAGTTGAATGCCGGTGGTTCAACGGTAACCGCAACCGAATCCCTTACAATAAAAGCATTGGTTTTGATGTCATACAATTCCAGCCAAAAGACTCCGGGTTGGCTCACTTGTATGGAAGAGGCATGAGATCCGGTGCTCCAAGTATGGCTTACCTGGCTGCTATCATACCCCGATTCCAGGAGGGTGGTTCCGTCGGGACAGATAACCTGATCGGGGCCCAGGTCAAGGTCGGTAACGAGCAACCTGACTTCAAGGGTATCCAGGGTAATACAACCCGAAGCCGAAGTATATTCCAGCCAGTAATCTCCTACGGCAGAGATTACGACAAAGCTATCCGTACTCGCGGTACTCCAGTTGAAGCTGCCCCCGTTTTTATCCTGGTACAGGGTTACAGGCAGTTGTACGGCGGTATCTTCCGGCCAGTCGAATGCCCGTGCTTCCACAGTAATTACTATGGAATCTCTCCCTATATAAGATTGATTGATTTTGTCAAACAAGTCCAGCCAATAAACACCGGATTGGCTTACTTGTATGGATGAAGCATGTGAGCCCGTACTCCAGGTATGGCTTACCTTACTGCTATCGTACCCGGATTCCAGCATAGCATCCTCGTTGTAGCAGATCAACCGGTCGGGACCGAGGTTAGCAGATATTTCATGTATTCTCCAAAGCTCCGCCCCCATGGCAGGTGCACCGCAGGACATAATCAGATCGTCTTTGAAGCGTACGGCAAAATTCATTTGGAAAATCTCCGGTTGGAAAGAAATAGACGGGTCAAAGAGCAGGTCGGGATTGCTTCCGTCATAATCCACGCGAACCGGCCCTGAGTGGGTATTGACGATCACCTTGTCCTGAGGCCAATTGGTTAACATCACGGTTAACCCGTTAATACTGTTGTGGTCACTGGCATCCATCCACTTATACGTTCCTGCCGTTGTACCGTCGGTAATCCAGATATCGGTTTTACCGGCAGTCGTATCTTTGGCCAGGAAAAGGTATTGGGTATCATTCAACTGGGTAAAATATCCGGCACCTGAAGAACTGTTGTTTGGAGCAATATTCTTAAGCACCCCGTACTGATCACTTTGTGGATCATAATAAAAAAGCTCATTACCCACACTTGTTGTCGTACCCGGTATTTCTCCATTTGCAGTGAAAATCACCAGCCCTCTTATCCCTACAAAATCCCTGGGGTGTGAGCCTCCGATACCTCCGGTAGTATTGACATCTGCCAATATTCGGGTACCGAGGGTAGTTCCGTCGCTCAGGTACGGTTCCCGGCCAATGGAGCTGTTGACATAGGCGGAAAAATAGACCTTGCTTCCATAACAGTACACTTCCTTGGGAGCATAACTGGGATCGGTATTGTTGCCGGTCTGAATATCTCTTAATATCCCCGAAACACCGTCCGACAGTTTTACCCGGATCATTTCATAACCGTATTGAGGGTGTTTGCCGGGATAATAGAAATAGGTGCCATTGGCATCCATATCATAATCGGTAGAAGATACCATCGGGTAAAACGTATGGACCTTCTGCGTGCCTGAAGGGGTACCGTCTGTCTTCCATAGTCCTGCCCCCTGCTGGTCACTTGCCCGGAAATACAGGAGATTGTTTGCCTTGTCTATTCGATAGAAATAAATACTCGATCCCGAAGTGGGGTGAATATCCTTGATCAGGTCAAAACTGCCATCCGCAGGATCATAAACAAATAATTCATTGTTCCCGAAAGCCCCTCCGTGAAAAATCACCTTACCTTTAAATTCGTATAACGAAACCGGCGTGATAACGTCGCCGTTGTATATCGTGGAAATTCGCTGTACTCCCCCATGACTGCCGTCGGTCTTTTTTAACTCGTAACTGCCGGAACCGTTTTTCCCCATGAAATAAAGCGTATCGCCGATCACTATCGGGCCGATTGCATCGTTCCAGTATGGGCCTGTTTTGGAGCTGATAGTATCGAACAAAAACTGGGCATTGGCCTGCAGCGCAAAAGCCAGCAATGGGAGAAGAAAGAGTATTTTTCGTTTCATTATTGTGGTAATAGCTTATCAGTCAAACACGACCCAAAGTAAGAAAAATTCAGCCACATTGCCTAAGCAAAATTTCATGGTAAGCTAACGGAGTTGCGGTCGGTTTAACTGCTTATATGCTGCCGGTAGAGGAGAGCCCGTTTTCTTATCTTTACCGGGATATGGATGAAGAATATGAATTCCTGGATGAACTGGGGGATCTCAGTACTGCCGACCGGGAACTGCTGGCTCAACTTATCCCTACACGCTCCTATTCCCGGGGTACGGTGCTGTTGCGTGAGGGTGAAGTTGCCCGTGAGGCTTACTATGTGCTGGAGGGCTGTGTGAGGGCGTATTACCTGGTAAACGGTGAAGAATACACCACTGCCTTCTATACGGAAAACGAATCCTGTGCAGCCTTATATAGCTATACCAACCAAGTGCCGGCAAGCTTCTTCCTGGAATGTATCGAAGACTGTACCCTGACGGTTTTGAGTTTTGAAAACGAACAACGCATCATCCGCGACTATCCACGGTTCGAGTCGTTATGCCGGGTCAGTATGGAATCGGATTTCGGGAAAAACCAGGAAATGCTGGCCTTCTACCTGAGCAAAAGTCCGGAAGAACGCTACCTCCATCTGCTGGAAACCCGTCCGGAACTGTTCCGGCGCATCCCCCAGTATCAGCTGGCCAGTTACCTGGGCGTCAAACCCGAATCGCTCAGCCGTATCCGCAAACGTATTGCCGGGAAAGAGCAAAAGCCTCCTGCCACCTCGTAAGGCAACAGAAGGCTAAGACACTTCTATACCAATCAGTAAGCTGTTTCTTCCGTTCCCGTGGAATCGGGATTAGTGGACAAATCGTTCTGCTCTTCGCAACTCACTTCCGTTTCGTCGCAGTGCAGGTCCATGAAACAATCTTCTTTGGTACAGGAGCTCAGTGCCAGAACTCCGAAGGCCACAAGGACCAGGTTTTTTACGGTTTTCATAAGGTGTATGGATTTATTTTAGTTAAGAATGAATGCTTTCTTTTTACTGCCTTTGATCAGCAGCCAGATGGTGAAACTCATCTCTCCCACCACTCCGGGCAGCACTACTGCCATCATGAACAGGTCCTGATAATTGCCGTAATCCGGCAAGAGGAACTGTGCAAAGCTGTCGGTGAGATAACCCAGGCCGGCGAGGACCAATAAAATTCCCAGCAAACGGGGTACGGATGCGGATTTCAGTACGAGGACTCCCAGGGCAATGAGATGGATCCCGAAGAATACCAACCCGATCAGCCACAGGGAATCAAAGTCCGAAAGTTTTTGCATGAACAGGGCTTTGGCCTGCTTTTCCCCGAACAAGGCCAGGTATTCGGTATCCGTGGTGAGGTTTACCGCTGAGAACAAGTGATACAGGGCTACGGCAAATACGGCACAATTCACCAGGCGAAACCAGGCAGCAAAGCGGGAAAGGCTTTCACTTACCGGTTTCAGCAGTTCAAAGAGCGCCCAGGTCAGTACAAGGTCAAAAATGACCATGCAGACAAAGGCAAAAAGTCCGCTGCGTAGTTGATTTACAACTCCTCCGGCATCGCTGAAAAGGTTCAGTTCTGCTGTTGGGGCTTTCAAGGATTCCAGCACATAAAAATTGGCGTAGATCCCTGTGAAAAAGATGATAAGATAACCCAGACCAGCCAGCAGGGCCAGTCCACGGTTGCGTGATTCTGTTTTCATAATTCGGGTAGTATGGATGGATGATTGGATTTCGGGGTGATTCCCGGACCGCTCCGGGGTATTTACTTCTTTTGTAGGCATAAGGGTTTGTGGTGTCATGGGTTCCTCTTTTTTCCGGTGGCAAAACTAGAGGCCGCTGAAACCCTGTACATTGACTTTGGTTAAGAAGTGTTGTCGGTTATTGGCTGTTGGCTTTTGGCAATTGGTTTTTGGTAATGGAGCCTTTGCTTGTTGTACGTTGGAGTTGCTTCTCCCAAACGAACATCTGCAGGCAACACTTGACTTGAACTACAAGAACCCAATACCTAAAACCGAGAACCCAAAGTGCGGTTGGGTGTTGGCCATTTGCTATTGGAGGGAAGACAATTTGCGCCCTGTCTTGTTGAGCCCGTCGAAACATGACAGGGGCAATCTCACTTTATTTCCCGCAGAATACGCAGAGATGCGAGAGCATATGCTCCGTACCTACTTCTTACGAATAGACATCCGTGATATCTGCGAAATCCGATTTGCGCAGAACACGCAGAGCCAAGGTGGGAGAAAACCCGAAACTTACCAATAAACTTGATTCCGCGCGATCAGCGGGAAACTGTCGCGCGAACGGCCAGGACCCAATACCTAAAACCGAGTACCCAAAGTGCGGTTGGGTGTTGGCTGTTTGAGAAAACAGATAGGTTTACCTCAACATGTGCTTCCGTGAGATCAGCGGGAAACTGTCGTGCGAACGGCCAGAACCCAATACCTAAAACCGAATACCCCTACAAAGGGGGAGGGTTGTCCGCACAAGCTACCGCTCATGAACCCCTTGTCCGTTCAGGATTTTCTCCAGGCATTTTTCTATTCGCGATATTCTCGTTTGGGATTGTTTGGGTGCTGAGAAATGAAGAATATACCCCCGTTTCTTTCCCGGTGTCAAAGCCTCGAAGGCCGATTTCAGATCCGGGTTTCCCTCCATCATCCCAACAAGTTCTTCCGGGTAAACCAGCTCGTTCTTTTCCTTGAAGTTGACTTCCAGTCCGGCCTTTTCCACTTCCATCGCTTCGAAAACATACGCTTTCAGCAGGGCTTCCATCTCCGGGATATCCGAGCCTCCGGTAAACCGGATAAGGCGTGCAGCCTGGGTATTCTCACCCGGCTTTTCCAGGATCCCTGCTTCATCCTTCAATAAGGCCCCTTTGAAAAAGCTGAGGGCACAGTATTCCTTCAAGGCACTTAATATCACCACATTCTTGTTCTGCAGGGTATAACAGGGAACGCCCCATTTCACTTCCTCGATCAGCCCGCAGTCAAGCAGGATATTACGCAGCAGCTTCATCTCCTTCTGCCAGCTGTGGACCTTACATTCGGGGGTGCCTCCAAGCGAACAGCGACCGCAACCTTCGGCAAAATAATGATCGACTCCGGGGTTTCTCTCAGTCATTTAAGCCTTTTCCTTCCATGATTTTGGGCATGTATTTCTCCACCCGGGATTCCCGGGTTTTGGCTTGTTTGGCCTGAGAAAAATAGAGCAGATACGCTCTTTGCCTTCCGGGGGTCAGGGATTCGAAAGCCTTTTTCAGCTCAGGGATTTCCTCCAGCTTCCGCTGAAACTCCGCAGGGATCTCATATTCCTCCGTCGCCTTCATTTCTACTTGCAAACCGGCTTTTTCCACTTCTATGGCCTCCCTAATATAGGTTTTCAGAACAGGCTCCCTTTCCAGTATCTCCCCGATCCCGGTAAAGCGTATCTGCCTTGCCGACTGCACGTTCTTCGTCTGCTGAACCAAGATCCCCTCAGGGTCATGAAGCAGGGCTCCTTTGAAAAACAGGAGGGCACAGTATTCCTTGAAACCGTGCATCAGCACGATATTATCTCCCTGGAACGTATAACAAGGCACTCCCCACTTCAGCTCTTCCTCCAGTCCGCATGCCAGCGCCAGAGCCCGGAGTCTGGTAAACTCCTCCTGCCATTTGCCGGCTTTGTTAAAGAAAAAGTCAACTTTGGGATTCATGCTATTCAGGATTTTACGAAGGCCAGCTTTCTGTTCGCCGGACGGAAATACCAGGATACGACGATGAGGACCAGCAGCAGAACCGGACCGAAAAACTCGGCGGCACCGTCGCCCATTGCCAGGTGGGAAATCACCGCACCCGAAGCTACAAAGAAAAAGCCCGCATACGCCCATTCCTTTAACAATGGGAAGCGGGGAAGCAGCATGGTGATTACACCGAGCATTTTCCAGACTCCGATGATGGTAAGGAAATACATCGGATAGCCGAGGTGGGTCATCATCTCCACTTCTCCTTCCATCCGAATTAACTGAACAATGCCGCTCGACAACATTCCCAGGCAAAGCCATATCGTAGCGATCCAGTAAATGATCCTGTTTCTTTTTGACATACGGTGTTATTTTAATTGACTTACGATTTTCTCCAAACGGCTATGCGCCATATTGATCCCCTGGGCAAAGGGCAGTTTCAGCATTTCGTCGCGGTCAGCTACCGACCGGTACACCACCTGCATGCTTAGCTTGCTCTTATCGCCGGGGAGGGATTCGAATACCAGGAACTCCAGCTGTACCGGGAAAGGCGTGTTTTCCATTTCAAAAGTACGGATAATGGTGCTGTTGTGGATGAAGGTATGGATCACTCCGTTGAACCCATGTTTGTTCCCCATGGGGTCGGTGGTTACAAACTGCCAGCTTCCATGGTTCCGGTTCTCCAGTTTCAGCACTTTGGTTCCCATCCACTGCTCCACGATTTCCGGTTCCACATAAGCCCTGAAAAGCAGTTCCAGGGGAAGGTCGAATTCCCGGGTTATGTGCAGTTCCTGCTTGCCTTCTTCGGCGTGTACACGTGTTTTCCTTTCCATAGAAGTCTATTTCGCTGCGGGATAGTTTTTCATGATGGCTTCCAGTTTATCGAACCGTTCTTCCCATAACTGGCGGAAGGGCTCTATAAAATCGGCTATTTCCTTCATCTTTTCCGGGTTCAAATGGTAGGTGATTTCTCTGCCCTGTTGTTCCTGGCGGAGTAATTCGCATTCCGTCAGAACCCGGATATGCCGGGAAATGGTTTGTCGCGACGAGTTAAAATTCTCTGCAATGGCTCCGGGTGTCATGGCCTGCAAAGCCACTAGCGCAATGATTGTCCTTCGGGTGGGGTCGGCAATGGCCTGAAACACGTCTCTTCGTAATTCCATTTATGCAGCTACTTGACTGCAAAAGTATACGCAGCCATTTAACTGCGCAAGTTGTTTTTAGAATAAGTTGCCCTGATGTAAAACGTTGAATGGTTTATGAGGTATGGATGGGCGGCCAATACACCTGACAGTTATCCTCCTGTTATACTTCCAGCAAATACAAGAATTCTTCAATTTCCAGGTTCCGGGCATTGGCAAAACCCTGTTCCCTTCCTGTTCTTTTGAAGCCGCATTTTTCCAGAACCTTCTGAGAGCCCGTATTGTCAAAAGCCGTACGAGCGTATAACGGCCGTTTCTCTGTGATCGTCAGAAATTGTTTCAATGCCTCTGTGGCAATACCCTGTCCCCAATAATTTCGGTCAATCCAGTAGGACACATTCGTTTCATCCATCATCTCAAAATGGACAATACTTCCCACAATCTTCCCTTCTACCCGTATGGTTTGCATACAAATTCCGGGATCACCCACGATGCGGGTCCACTTGGTCAGGTAGGCCTCTTCATTTCCGGGGTCTTTGGGCGTGAAGGCTGCCATATGGCATGCCGTTTCATCGGATTGAAAAACAAAGAGGGTCTTCAAATCCTCCGGGGTTGTTTTTTTCAGCTGGATCATCGGGATAATTTATTCAGAAGTTGTATCGATTTTTTCTCAAAGCTTTTGCTGTATTTATTCATTTGTCCTTCGATAGAAAGCCTCAGTTCCTGCTTCAATTCGGGATAGTTGGCACTCAGTTTTTCCAATACCACCATCGCCCTGGATTTAACCGTTACGTTCGTACCGGAAGCATTGAGCCAGTCAAATAGCAGGTCAATCGCCTGTCCTTCCATTTCCGCAGGGACTCCGGCCAATATCCAAAAGTTTGCGAGTGACCCGGCATAGTTGTCCATACGAGCCGTATCTACCCGTTCCATCAGCCGGGGCAATACCCGATGCAGTGCGGCCGGATACTGTTCACCAAACTCACTCAGAAACCATAAAAACCGGGTGGCAACCGGTTCCCCACAGTCAAGCAGGGGCAGCAGTTCCTCAAGCTCCGTTTCTCCACGGAGTATCCTGGAAGCCCAGGCTTTTCTGTCGGACGCCCGGCTCATAGGGAGCAACTGCCTGAGTTCATCAAAAAATGCAGCATCCATTGGTATTGATCGACAGGGGTTTGCTTCTAAAACTTCATTCAATAGGAAGCGGAAGAAGATACGGGATAATGGGCAAATAGCGGGAGTGCGCGTAACAGTGCGAGGGAACAGGGTTCCCCTTCTCCACTCTGTTAGTCTTCATTCAATAGCAACGGCCTTTTGAGTTTCGAGTGGGCAGTGCGGGAGTGCGCTTAACAGTGCGGGGGAACAGTATTTTCTGCTCGCTGTATTCGAACTGGGTTAAGAACAATCTGGGCAAAGTCCGGACACCAGAAAATTCACGCCACTGACTTTATACTTTTCAGGCAGTTTAAATGAAGGTCGGATATCTTCCAGGCACGTAACCGACTTACACTTCTCGCAACTAAAATGGATGTGGTTGTGACTGTGTGTGGATTTGCAGCCATGGCAATTCGCGTACTTCAAGCCTCCGTCAAGATTCACCACTTTATGGATTAACTCCTCCTGAATCAATCTCTCCAGCACCCGATAAATGGTAACCCTGTCGCACAACCCACCCAACAGCGACTGTATTTCCGCATGGGACAAAGCCACTTCCGATTGATTGAGCAGGCTCAAGATTTCGGTTCTGGCGACCGTATTTCTTGCTTGTTTCCTCTTTCTCATCGAATGCAATCGCAACATTGTTGCGTTACAAATATAATGTTTATTATTGCAACATTGTTGCTTATAAAAGAAGACGGAATGATCCCCACATCATACACCCAGTGGAAAAGTTGCCTTATCAACGGCTGCAAGCAAAGTCTGGAGTGAGATCGATTTTGCAGTCGTTGATAAGGCAACTTTTCCACTGGGTGTATGATGTGGGGATCATTCCGTCTTCTTTTATAAGCAACAATGTTGCAATAATAAACATTATATTTGTAACGCAA
>CAXPEB010000004.1:0-50271 GCA_964215915.1 Bacteroidia bacterium | reverse complement strand
GAGTAGAAATAATTGCTTCATCTTTCAAAAATAAAAAAAGCAGGCGCATGCCTGCTTTCCTATTCTTTGTAAATACCGGTCAGTTCTGTTCCAGCAGTTTATAAATCTCATCCAGTTTGGGTGAAAGAATGATCTCCGTACGTCTGTTCTTTGCCCTGGCCTCAGGGGTTTTCCCCGGATCCACCGGATGGAATTCTCCCCTGCCTGCGGCGATAAAACGCGTCGGATCGACTTTCCCATCTTTGGTCAATATTCGAACAATGGAGGTAGCCCGAAGTACACTAAGGTCCCAGTTATCCTTGATCTGCCCCGAACTTATGGGAACATCATCGGTATGGCCCTCCACCATTATCAGGATATCATCCATCTCTTTAACCGTCTTGGCCAATTCCAGGAGGGCTTCCTTTCCTTTCTTATCCACTACAATACTTGCAGAAGCAAAGAGCAGTTTCTCATCCATCGATACATAAACCTTCCCGTTCCGAACTTCCACGCTCAGTCCTTTGTCCCGGAAACCGAGCAGCGCATCCGACAAGCGGGTACGCAGAGCATGCACGGCAGAGTCCTTTGCATTAAGTATGGATTGAAGTTCCATCACCCTTCCTTGCTGTCGCATGAGGTCTTTATGGATGGAATCCAGTTCGGTTTTCAGCTTCTGGTTAGAAGCGATATTCTCATTAAGACGAGCTTCCTTCTGTGCAAGATCCAGTTCCTTGGCGGTAAGCTTTGCCTCCAGTTCTTTGAGTGAATTCAGCAGGCGTTCTTCTTCCAGTTTATTGTTCTTCAGCAGGCTTTCGTATGAATTCTTCAATTCGCCATACAGCTTCATGTTACTTTCGAACAGAGTATGGATCTCTATGGAATCTGCCACCAGCTTGCTCACGTGGTTCTGCAGTTCGGCATTCTGTTTCCGGTACTGGTCGTTACTGGTTTGGAGGTTGGTTAATTCCTCCTGGCAGTTCTTGTTCTTCTCGTCCAACTCCTTGTACGCCGCTTCCAAATCCAGGTATTTCTTCTGAGGCACGCAGGCGCTCAGAAATACTAGGAGAAGTGACCCTAAAACGATCCTGTTTTTCATAGCCGTAATCTTTGATACTACAAATCTCCAGGGGCTAACAAACAGAAAAAAGGACAGTCGAAGGGGAATTAACCACAATGCGTTTAAGATATAAACATGCGCAAGCGGTTTTACCTGCACAATGCTCTCTTAAACCGGGGGCGTAATTTATTTCAGCCACTGGTCCAGCCACTCGAAGAATACCTGCTGCCAGAGCAGGGCATTCTGGGGTTTGTTCACCCAGTGACCTTCATCGGGAAAATAGAGGAACTTGCTGGGGATCATCCTTTGCTGAGCGGCATTAAAGGCCTGCATGCCTTCGCTTAGCGGCACCCGGAAATCCAGCTCGTTATGGATGATAAGAATGGGCGTATCCCACTTGTCTACGTACTGATGCGGAGAGTGCTTTTTGTAGTTTTCCTTGTTCTCTTCTTTCCAGTACGGACCGTTGTCGTAATTGGCAAAGAACATTTCTTCGGTGCTCCCGTACCAGGATTCCATATTGAACATGCCGCAATGTGAGATGAAGGCTTTGAACCGCTTGTTATGATTCCCGGCCAGCCAGTACACGCTGTATCCGCCGAAACTTGCTCCCACGGCACCCAGCCTGTCTTTGTCCACATACGACTCCTTTGCCACATCGTCAATGGCGCTGAGGTAATCCTGCATGGCCTGACCGCCGTAATCGTGGCCGATGGCATCGTTCCACTCCTGCCCGAAACCGGGTAATCCACGTCGGTTGGGAGCGACTACGATGTACCCATGTGCCGCCATCATCTGGAAATTCCAGCGATAGGAAAAGAATTGGCTAACGGGGCTTTGCGGTCCGCCCTGGCAATACAACAGCGTGGGGTATTTTTTGGAGGGGTCGAAATCGGGTGGATAGATCACCCAGGTAAGGATATCCTTGCCGTCGGTGGCTTTGACCATCCGCTTCTCTACCTTACCCATTTTGATCTTATTGAGAACGGTGGCATTGACGGATTCGATGGACTCCGCGACACCATCCATACCTACCCGGTACAGCCCAACGGGATGAGACATGCTCATACGACCAGCGATCAGGGTATTCTTTTTACCCCGGGCAAAGGCGAGAGAGGTATAATCATGCACCCCTTCGGTCAGTTGCTTTACTTTCTCTTCTTTGAAAGAATAGGCGAATATTTGATGGGTACCGTTAATGGCTGCAATGAAATATATCTCGGAGCCATCACCCGACCAGATGAACCCGTCTACGGAATAGCTGAAATCCTTTGTGATATCGCGGTGTTTGCCCTTTTTGACATCCATAACAAGGATGCGGTTCTTGTCTGCCTCATAGCCGGCTCTTTCCATGCTTTGCCAGGCGAGGTTACTGCCATCCGGACTAAAAGCCGGGTTACGGTCGTATCCGGGGTTGAATTCACTCAGATTACTGGTTTTTCCGCTGGCAATATCGTACTCGTAGATATCGGTATTGGTAGAAATGGCCGCCTGTGTGCCGTATAGTTTTTTACAGGTATACAATACCTTCTTTCCATCCGGGCTGAAACAGATCTCCTCTACTCCTCCGAAGGGCATTGTGGGGCTATGGAATTTTTCGCCCTCCAGCAAGTCGATAGCCGTGCCGGCTGCATCGTCCTTTCCGTAATCCATCAGGAAGAGATGGTTGAAGCTGTAGTCACTCCACTCGTTCCAGTGACGGTACATAAGCCCATCTATAACCCGGGCTTCGGTCTTCGGGAATTTGGGGTATTGTTCGGCGGCCGTCTTTTCCATTTTCAAACGGCGGCCGATCAGCAAACGGGTACCATCGGGCGAGTAACGGAACAAGGTGATCCCGCCGTCAATGGCAGTCACATTGGAAAAGCTTCCGCTGGCCATGTCGTACTCCCACATCTGGGCCGAGCCGTCTTTGGAAGAGATGAAACCCAGCTTTTTTCCATCCGCACGAAAGCACAGTTCGGAAGGGTTGTATTCGGATGGGATCACCGTTTTCTGTTCACCGCTTTTCAGGTTAATAATCTCTGCACGACGTGTACCCTTGTTCTCTTCCACGTTATAGGAGGTTACCAGGAATACCACGTATTCCCCGTTCGGGGAAACCTGCTGGCCACCGATACGCTGGATGCGGAACAAGTCTTCGGCTTCCATATTACGCTGCCCGTTGGCAACGAGGCTGAAAAGAAAGGGAAATACTAAGAGCATGGCTTTTTTCATGAGCCAAAAATAAGAAACAGGGGCTAAGCCCGGTTTTTTCGACCCGTTTTTTATCCTTCACCGGACAGCTTTTGTAGAAACATACGTCAACTAAATGTGAATTCTCTCTTATTTGTAACCGAAATACAGCATTATGAGGAATCTATCAGCTATTGCCGTGGCAGCCTTCCTGTTGCTTTCCTGCAACCAGAAAAAGGCAACCACTCAGAAGAAACCGGACCCCTCCTCCAAAAAAGGAGCCCCCACCATTGCTTCCAAGGTCAAAGGATGCAAAAAAATACCGGGATTGTTCACCCTGTACCAGGACACTGCCAAGGGCAATGCCTACCTGGTAATCAACAAAAACCAGCTTGACCAGGAGTTTATTTATTTTGCTTACACGGAAAACGGCGTAATCCAGGCGGGCCATCACCGCGGAAGTTACCGTGACAACCAGATTTTCCGCATCCGTAAGCGTTACGACGATATCGAATTCGTTAAGGAGAACACCAGCTTTTATTTTGACAGCAGCAGCGCCCTGTACCGGTCAAAAGATGCGAATATCTCCGAATCCATCCTGATCAGCGAAGACATCATCGCCCGCGACCGCGACTCGTTGTTCCTCATCAGCGCAGACAAGGTCTTCCTGAGCGAAGCGCTTAGTCGGGTAAAACCTCCGCAGTTACCGGGGGCAGGTCTCCATTTCAGTCTTGGTGGACTCAATCCGAAAAAAACACGGTATTCCGCCATCCGGAGCTATAAAACCAATACCGATGTGGTAGTGGAATACGTGTATGACAACCCGAATGCCTTTATTTCCGGCGGACAGGAGGTAACCGACCCCCGCTCGGTAAGCATCAAATACCAGCACAGCTTTATGGCGGTTCCGGAAAATAACTTTGTTCCCAGAAAAGACGATCCGCGTATCGGGTTCTTCAACGAACAGGTCAATGACATGACCTCCTACTCGGCCACTCCGTACAGGGATGTGATCCATCGCTGGAACCTGGTGAAAAAGAACCCGGACCAGGCGCTTTCCGAACCGGTGAAACCGATCACTTGGTGGATCGAAAACACCACCCCGGTAAAATACCGTGAAACCATCCGGAAGGCGGCTCTCAAATGGAATATCGCCTTTGAAAAAGCCGGGTTCAAAAATGCTATTGAAGTTAAAATTCAGCCAGATACCGCCGAATGGGATGCCGGAGATATCGAATACAATGTACTGCGCTGGACCTCTTCTCCCAACCCACCTTTCGGAGGATACGGACCCAGTTTTGTCAACCCTAGAACCGGAGAGATCCTGGGGGCGGATATCATGCTTGAGTTTGTTTTCCTTACCAACCGGCTCAACCAATTCGATGCCTTTACCACTGCCGGTATCAATGGCTTCGATAATGGCGAGGAAGGTGAAGAAGCACAACTCGGCATCCATAACCCGCATCAATGCGCCATTGGTGCCCATATCCAGCACAATACTCAATTGGGTATGGCCGCCATCAAATCACTGGGGCATAATGACCCGATCCGTGAGGAGTTTATCGAACAGGCCATCCATTACCTGATCCTTCATGAGATGGGACATACCCTTGGTCTGATGCACAATATGAAGGCTTCCAATATCTGGCTGCCTTCCGAAATTGACAATACGGACAAGACCCGGGAGATCGGATTGATCGGTTCTGTGATGGATTACCCGGCCATCAATATCAATCCCCAACACAAAAACCAGGGGGATTTTTATACCACCCGTCCCGGACCATACGACCTTTGGGCTATCGAATATGCGTACTCACCGTCATTGGATGATCCCGCAAAAGAAGAAGCCCGCCTGAATTCCATACTTGCCCGTAGCACTGATCCCCTGCTCACTTTCGGGAATGATGCCGACGACATGCGTGCACCGGGAAAAGGCATCGATCCCCGGGTGATGATTTTCGATATTTCCGGTGATGCGGTAACCTATTCCGCCGAAAGGATCCGGATGCTCAATGCCATCATCCCGAAACTCCAAGACGAATACACTACCGAAGGAGAAGGCTACCAGGAATTGCTACAGGCCTACCTGACTGTCAGCACCGAGATCAGCAGAGCTACCAGTATTATGAGCCGGTATATAGGAGGAGTATATGTGGAACGCAGCGTGGTGGGTCAGGAAGGAGCCAAAACACCTTATACCCCTGTTCCCGCCGATTATCAGAAGAAGGCCATGCGCGAACTGAATGCGCTGCTTTTTGCCCCGGATGCTTTTGATGCTTCGGAAGGCCTTTACAAGTACCTGCAGAAACAACGAAGGGGCTTCAACTTCTTCGTGAATACGGAGGATCCTAAGGTTTATGAAAGAGTTGAAAATATTCAGGCACAGGTGCTCAGCCATATCCTGCATTTCAATACCCTGAACCGGGTTACCAACAGCGAACTATATGGGAATACCTATTCCGTTGCAGAGATCATGAAAGATCTGGAAACCGGATTGTTTGACGCCGATATGAACGGAAGTGTGAATACCTTCCGCATGAATTCCCAGAAAATGTATGTGGAGGCGCTTATCGCCATCAGTACCGGAAAGATCAAAGACCGTTACAATACAATCAGCCAGGCTGCCGCTTACAGCACCCTGCGATCCATACAAGCTAAACTAAAAGCCGCCGGAAACCGCGGAAACCTGAATACCCAGGCTCACCGGGCGTATCTCTATTATACGATCGGGATGGCTTTGGACAAGAACTGAGGAAATTCTTTCCCCAACAATTCGGAAAACCACCCCATGCGGGTGGTTTTTTTATGAATGCCCGTTTTTCACTTGTCCAGGAAATTATAGGTAAAAGGGCATAAAAAAACCCGCCTCTAGGGAATGGAGGCGGGTAATGAACCTATGAACCAAAAATTACTAATCCCTGTCTAATATTAATCAAGCATTATGCCAAGATTATTGTTTCAACATGAATATATACACCAATTAACCACTTGTGCTACATGCCCTGTCCAATAGGGTATCTCAGCGATTTTGAGCTATAGAACAGGAAGAATTATCCGTTCCAAAAACAGGACCGGATGTCACCAAATTGGGAAGCTCATTTTACCTTCAGATACCGGTACCTGGCAAGGCCCCATTTCTGAAACCGGTATTGCAGGGAGGTAAGCAATACTCCGAGTCCATATTTTACGCTTCTGCGGAAGTTGATGGATGAAGCCTCATCGAAATATTTGGTGGGGCAGGTCACCTCGGCAATCTCGAATCCTGCCATAAAGACCTGTGCGGTCATCTGGTTGTCAAACACAAAATCGTCGCTATTCGCTTCGATATCGATCTTGTTGAATACACGGGTATCGAATGCCCGGTAACCGGTATGGTACTCCGAAAGTTTCTGATTGATCAGGATATTCTGGCTTAGGGTAAGCATCCGGTTGAAGATGTACTTGTACATTGGCATCCCCCCTTTGAGGGCTCCTTTCCCCAAAATCCGGCTGGCATAAACCACAGGATAAACTTCATTGGCGATGATACTGGCCATGGAATGGATAAGCTTGGGGGTATATTGGTAATCCGGGTGAAGCATTACCACAATGTCGGCTCCCAACTCAACGGCTTTTCCGTAACAGCTCTTTTGGTTTCCACCGTAACCGCGGTTCTTTTCGTGACGGATCACATGACGGATACCCAGTTCCCTGGCTTTTTCCACCGTTTCATCCTTACTGGCATCATCCACCAGCACCACATCATCCACAATATCAAATGGAATTTCGCGATAGGTCCTTTCCAGGGTCTGAGCCGCATTGTAGGCGGGCAACACCACTACCAGCTTTTTGCCGTTGATCATGGCCCGCAAAAATAGGCAATTTGCTCACTCTTTCTTCCGGAAGCCCAGAGAAACAGAATTGATGCAGTAACGGAGTCCGGTGGGGTTGGGACCGTCATTAAAAACATGACCGAGATGCCCGCCGCAATTTGCGCATAACACTTCGGTGCGCACCATACCGTGACTGGTATCCAGTTTTTCCATGACATTGCTTTTGTCGGCAGATGCATAAAAGCTTGGCCAGCCACAGCCGGCGTCAAACTTAGTATCCGAATGGAACAATACCGCACCACAGGCTTTACAGACATAGGTGCCGCTGTCCCAGAATTGGTCGTATTCTCCGGTATAGGGCCTTTCCGTTCCCTTTTCCCGGAGTACCCGGTATTCCTCGGGAGAAAGTCTGTCTTTCCATTCCGCTTCGTTCTGAGGCAATGAATCCTTCATGATCATCGTGGTTTGTTTTTTTGTGCTATCCTGTTCCGTAGTTCGCTGTACCTGACTGTTGTTGCAGGAAGTAACCGTTCCGGCTCCCAGTACAAAGAAACAACAAAGTGCAAGTGTCAGTGTTCGCATATACGATTCTCCTTTCTTTTATTTGCTTATGCAATGGCTACACAGGTACAACAGGACGATACTGTTGTTTTGTTTGCTCCTGCTTGCAGGGTTTAGTCGTAACCCCCTGCTCGGTCCTGACAGAGCCATTCTCGACGGCGACGAGGCCGTGCTGGGTTTGATGAGCAAGCATCAGTTGGAGGAAGGCGAGATCCCGGTGTACTTCTGGGGACAAAACTACGGACTGAGTTTTTTTGAGGTCAGTGCCGTAAGCCTGTTCCAGTCGCAGATGGGGTACTCCGATCTTGCCGTCAAATACGGCATTCTGCTCATCTGGCTGCTTGCCGTTGCCGGTGCATATTTCTTTCTTACCCGCTTCCAGTCGCCCTGGCTTGCTTTTTCCCTGTGTGCCTTCCTGGTACTTCATCCTGCCTGGTTCCATTGGAGCATCAAAGCCCGGGGAGGATACATCACGGCCCTGGCACTCAGCAACTGGGCACTTTACCTGGTTTCCGACCCCAGAGCGAAGATCAGAAATTTGATCCTGGGAGCTGTTCTGGTAGCCCTTACTTACCAGGCTCACCGACTTTGGTTTCCTCCTACCCTGCTGCTGACTCTGGCGCTATTGCCCGGACCGAAACGCAGGATGGCTACCTTCCTGACAGCAACAGCGGTGAGTTTTGCCGCACTATTCGTCTTCTCCCGACAGTTCCGTGGTTTCTGGGATCCACATGTGGTCAACCTCAGTCTGTGGAAAGAGAACCTCGGAAAAATTCCGGAGCGTATCCTTCATGTTATGGAGGGCAATTATGTGCTGGGGGATATCCATCCGGTAAATACCCTCACCAGGCTGTCGGCAATATGCCTGATGCTACTCGGTCTCCTGGCCCTTTTGCAGTTTATTTATGGATGGAAAAAGGAACGCTACGGATGGAAAGATGTACTGATTCTTCTCGCCTGTTTTTCGCCATTAGGCGTATTGCTGATCGCCGATGTCAATTTCGGTCCGCGCTACCTGCTTCCCTTTCCCTTCTTTCTGTTATTCTTTATGATCCTGATCCACCGGAAGCATAAGGTACCCGCCTGGTGCGGGCTGGCATTTGTTCCGCTTTCCGTATTGGCTTACCTGGGGAGTGTGGATTTGAAAGATACCGGGCATTATGCCGCCATGCGTAACGACCGGCCTCGGTTTCAGGCGGTATGTGACTCATTGGTGGCCGATTCCGTACTGAACATCTTCTCGGAAAACCGGGAATTGGTTTGGCTGCTCCCCTACTACAGCCAGGAAAAAATAACGGCTTCCTGGATCCTGCATGAAGACCGCTATAATCCCTACCCGGAAAAAGTTCGTGAAGACTGGAGAGCCGGAAAAGCAACCGGCCTGCTTTCTTCCCATCCTCACCAGGAATTGGGTATGGACTCACTGTACCGGGAGTTCGGTTATCTATACCTTATTCGCGACCCCGATGAGGCCACACTAAAACGACTCGATTTTCAGCTGCAGACCTGGGACTGACTCACTCCGACAACCTCTTTTCAAAACAACAGCTGTTATCTACTCCTGCATAAGGACCGTAGTTGGGAATCCGAACATATCCGCTTTTTGTATAAAGTGCTATAGCCTCCGGCTGCCGCAGCCCTGTTTCCAGGATACACCGCTTCCGACCTTTGGTGCGAGCGCGGTCTTCCAATGCACCCAATACATGAACGGCAAGACCTTTCCTCCTGTACTCCGGCCGAACATACATCCTCTTCACCTCTGTTGAGTCCGGGTCAAAATCGCGAAGGGCGCCACAAGCAGCGGGTTGTCCATCTCCATATACCACCACGGCCTCCATCTTCGGATCGGGTTTATTGAACTGCTGGTAAAAGGAATGTTCAAGCCCATCCCGTACGGCCAGGTCCCGGTCAAGTTCCCGGATCAGGGCAACAAAATCCGGATGGTCGGTTGTACAGAAGAGCAGGTGGATTTCCATCAAGCCTGCGATACAGGAGTAGCGGTTTCCAGCGTACGCTTGTATCCGGCAATTCTAACCCAGTAGATGATCCAGCAGACCATTCCTGCAATCGCTGTTATAGATCCGATCACAGGTATGATACTGAGCACAAAAAGCACACACATTGCGGTCCCCAGCTGCTTGCCCGGTTCCAAACTGTCCAGCACGATTTCCCTGGACCTGGCCTCGTTGGCGATAGATTCGGAAAGGCGGATAACGATCATAAAGTGCCAGATTACTCCAAAAATCGGGATGAAAAGCAGCCAAACCAGTCCCGGCTCCATTTTCCGGTTTGCCTGAGCGATCAGCTTCAGGGTATTCTGAAGGGTTACCATATAGAGGATAAAAGGGATGAGTAATACTCCGGCTGTGATCAGGGAAGTCATCAACAACGCCGTTTCAGGTGCTCCGGGAAGGTCAAGTGCTAAAACAGAAGTCATAGGTTTATTGATTTTCAGAGAGAAAGATAACCATGCTGCGGCAGAACTCGCTAATTAAATTCCCATTAATCAATACCTGTAAGCGAAACCACAAGCACATGCTCACGAGGAATATTTCGCAAACCCTCCATTTTCACGCTTTATCCCTGACCGGAAACCACAGTTCTTCTTCCGAAGCGGGATCATTCTGGCGATACCCGGTTCCCATACGGGCAAAATGCGGGCGATCATCCAATAACAAGCCCTGTCCCGGTATCCATTCATTAAGAATGTACCGGTAATCGGTAGCTGCCTCCTGGGGAGTACCGCGGTACCCGAATACCGCATACTTTCCTTCCGGAATTACGAGGGTTTCCATACCCTCAGGTAACAAACTCCCTTCCTGCGCACAGGCAGCGGCCCACTTCACAAAAATTGCCTCAGGATTGAAGGAAGCAAAAAAACCGGTGTTCGGAAAAAGGTCAACGGAAAAAAGAAATTCATCTATCCATACCCTACTGCTTTTATACGCTGGCATAAACCGTTGCCAGAGCTCAACGGTCCGGTTCCGGGAAAATGAACATTCCAGGTACATTCCTGCCAGTTTTGTCTCAGGGAATATTTCCAGACGGTTATCCAGTAACATGGGAATAAGATAAAATAAAAAGACCCCAAAGCGTACGCTTCGGGGCCTTTATCCGAACTTATTATTTCTTAAGGTCCTACATCGTGATGAACAGACTCCATCAGGTAGGGGTGTTTCAGCGGGAAGGTAGGGGCCTTTTCAAAAGCCTTCAATACCACGAAGATGAACAGACCGGCAAAGAAGATAGGCATTCCGATCTCCAGAAGCCCGATACCGGCAGTTTCTTTGGCTGTTCCCGGCATGATCAGCAGGTACAAATCGTTCCAGTGTCCGATCAGGATAATGCTGCCGATGATATACAGCCAGGTTGAGTTCCTTTTTGCATTCCGGGTCATCAATCCGAGGAAAGGCACTCCGAAACAAAGGAACAGGTTCATCCAGAACTGGAATTGGAACATGCCATTATTACCATCCAGACGTTCCACAAAATACTTGGACTCTTCCGGGATATTGGCGTACCAGATCAGCAGGTACTGAGACAGCCAGATATAGGTCCAGAAAATCGAGAAGGCAAACATGAATTTACCCAGGTCATGGATATGTTCTTTATTGATGAAGCTCAGGTATCCCTGGTTTTTAAGGAACAGGGTAAACATGGTAATCACCGTCATCCCACAAACAAAGCTTATAGCAAAGTTATAGATGGCATAGATGGTAGAATACCAGTGTGAGTCAATGGACATGATCAGCATCCAGGTCACCAGCGAGAAGCCGAAAGCAAAGATGAAGATAAAGGCGCCCGAGAAAGCCACCGATTTTTTAAAAAAGGTTACTCCACCTTCCTGGTCTTCCCTCAATGAGAATTTGCGGAACAGGCGATGGAAAAGGAAGAACACGACGATAAGCCCCGGAATAACCGCATAATAGAATACGGGGTTCAGGAACCAGGATTTGCTGCCTAATAATTCATCGTAATTCGGAGAATCCGGATCCATCAGTCCATCGTGTGACCAATGGTAGAGGTCATGTTTTCCAAAAAACATCACGATAAGGATGAACAGCAGTCCCACGGGCAGGTAAGCACCGAAAGCCTCGGGAATACGTTTCAGTCCGGTAGCCCAGCCTGCGTTGGCTGCATAATTCACGGCTACGAAGAACACTCCGCATACTGCGATAATCAGCGAGTACCAGCTGTTCAACAAGAGGTTCGCCCAAACACGGGTGGTCCAGGAAGGACCGTGATGTCCGGCTTCATGCCCGGCCTCATGTCCGGTAGATACCAGAGCCGCATGATCGTGAGCGTGCTCCGCACCTGCTCCCTTCACCTGGAATATCCCGATGATGGTGAGGATCAGTCCGATTCCGATCAGAGCAAAGAGGATATTCCTCGTTTTGCTCTTCATGGTATATCTTTCTTCAGTCAGATTTACTGTTTCAGCGTGTGCCATCGATATGCGATTAGTTTTGCTCCAGATAATTTACATAGTGAACCACTTGCCAGCGGGCTTCGGGGGTTAACACCTTGCCATAGGCACCCATGAAGTTCCATCCGTGGGTAACGACGTAATAGATCGATCCGTCTTTCAGGTTTTTGATCCGGTCGCTTTTGTAGGAAGGAATGTAGTTGGGCGGGTATTTGGCTGCCACCTTGCCGTCGCCAAGTCCTTTGTCGCCATGACAGGGCAGGCAGTTGATATTATAAAAATGACGTCCTTTTTCCAGGTTCTCCCGGGTAGGGGGAAGCGGATTGATCAGGTCAGCGCCGGCACGATCCTTTTCGTCCGCACTTCCGGCGGCATAAGGAAAGTAGAGGTCCAGTTTGCCACGGGCTATGGTCCCTTTTACCGGTTGACGCATGGCCTTTCCGTCTGCACTGATCGGGAGGGTGGTATCCTGGAATGTAATGCTGCGTTCCTGGTCTGCCACCTGGCTCATGGGCTCATATCCTTTGGATACGTACATATCCGGAGCATATTCCACTCCGGGGTCGTCTCCGCCACTGGTACAGGCTCCGAGGCCAGCCAGGCCGGCAACGGCCATCAGGTAAATTGCTTTATTGATGCCTTTCATTTGTCGTATTCCCTTTCTCTGATTTCCAGTGCGCCTTCTTCCACGAAGGTGCGGTTAACAGCCTCTTTGTCAAAGTTGTGTGCTTTCTCTTCAATGGCTACCACAAACAGGTCGTCGGTCTGACGCAGGTCTACCAGTTGTTCTACTTTACCGTGCACCATTTTGGTACGTATGAAGAACAATATTCCCATACCGAAAGCGGTAAAAAGAATGGTCAACTCAAAGGTTACCGGGATGAAGGAAGGATAGTACCCGTCTTCCGGCTTACCACCGATGATCATGGGCCAGTCGCCTACCATTACATAAAGCTGGAACACAATGGCCGTGATACAACCGATAGCGCCGCAGATAAAGGCTCCGACGGTGAGGTTGGAACGGCGTATTCCCATGGCCCGGTCCAGTCCGTGTACCGGGAAGGGCGTATAGCAGTCGTGGATGTCCACTCCCTGCTTGCGGAGCTTCTCTACCGAGTGCATCACTGCGTCGGCGTCATCGAAGATCCCGTAAATAAATTTCTTATTCTTACTTGCCATGATTGCCTCGATTATTGGGTCACCACCTCGGGTTGGTGAGCATGTTCATTTTCGTTAGCGTGTGATTTGGAAGGAAGGATGGATTTCACCTCAGACATGTTGATCACCGGCAGGTAGCGAGCGAACAGGAAGAAACAGGTGAAGAACAATCCGAATGTCCCGATGAAGATACCGATCTCCACCCAGGTCGGGGAATACATCACCCAGCTGGACGGCAGGTAATCGCGGTGCAGGGAGGTTACGATAATCACAAAACGTTCGAACCACATACCGATATTCACCACAATTGACATAAAGAAGATGAAGTTGGGGTTCCTTCTCCATTTCTTCACCCAGAACAGCTGCGGAGAGATCACGTTACAAGTCATCATGCTCCAGTAAGCCCACCAATAAGGACCGGACATCCGGTTAAGGAAGGCGTACCTTTCGTATTCCACGCCGGAATACCAGGCGATGAAAAATTCCGTGATATAGGCCAGTCCCACCATGGAACCGGTAAGCAGAATCACCCGGCACATGGCGTCAAGGTGACCAATGGTAATATACGCTTCGAGCTTCAGTACCTTACGGGCGATCACCAGCAGGGTCAGCACCATACCGAAACCGGAGAAGATCGCACCGGCAACGAAGTATGGCGGAAAGATCGTGGTGTGCCATCCCGGGATTACGGAAGTCGCAAAGTCCATAGATACGATTGTGTGCACGGAAAGTACCAGTGGGGTGGAAATACCCGCCAGGATCAGTGACACTACTTCATAACGTGCCCAGGTCCTCACGGAGCCGTCCCATCCCATGGAGAAGAAACGGTACATGAACTTACGGATTGGGGTAGTAGCACGGTCACGGATAGTGGCCAGATCCGGAATCATACCCAGGTACCAGAACAGCAGCGATACAGAGAAATAGGTAGAGATCGCAAACACGTCCCAAAGCAGCGGGGAGTTGAAGTTCACCCAGAGGGAGCCCAATGCGTTCGGCAGAGGAAGGGCCCAAACCGGACCGATCCATACACGACCCATGTGAAACAGCGGGAAAATAGCCGCGCACATTACCGCGAAAATCGTCATGGCCTCGGCAGAGCGGTTGATCGACATCCGCCATTTCTGACGGAACAACAGCAGGATGGCGGAGATCAGGGTTCCGGCGTGACCGATACCCACCCAGAACACGAAATTGGTGATGTCCCAGGCCCAACCTACGGTTTTATTGATCCCCCAGGTACCTAACCCGATGAAGCTGGAAAGCGCCAGCGTATACACCAGGATGCCCAGGCAGATCAGAGCAAGGCCGAAACCTAACCACCAGAGTTTGGTGGGTTTGTTTTCGAGAGGGCGACAAATGTCGTTGGAAACATCGGCCGCGGTTTTACCCCCTGTTACCAGAGGTTCTCTTATTGGCGATTCGTAACTCATTTTCTCTGTTTAATTATGAATGATGGGCTGCGTTTTTAGTTGTTGATCCTTCCACGTTTCTGACCTTGGTCATGTAGCGTACGGAAGGTTGAACATTGATCTCTTCCAATACCTGGTAAGCGCGCTCTTTGGCGAACACTTTCGAGATACGGCTTTCCGGATCGTTCATGTCTCCGAAGATGATGGCACCGGCGGAGCAGGTCTGCGCACAGGCTACCTGAACGTCTCCGTCTTTCATCTGACGACCTTCCAGTTTGGCCTGAAGTTTACCAGCCTGGATACGCTGCACACACATGGAGCATTTTTCCATCACACCCCGTGTACGCACGGTAACATCCGGGTTGATGACCATCTTACCGAGGTCGTTATTGAAATAGTAGTTGAAGTTATCGTTGTCGTTATAACGGAACCAGTTGAAGCGACGAACTTTGTAAGGACAGTTGTTCGCGCAGTATTTGGTACCGATACAACGGTTGTAGGTCATTTGGTTCAGACCGTCGGAACTGTGCGTAGTGGCCAGTACCGGACATACCGTTTCACAGGGAGCATGCTCACAGTGCTGGCACATCATCGCCTGGTGAACCACTTTCACGTTCTCGTGGCTTTCCAGATCTTCGTACTCGTCTTCTACCGTGGTATAACCATTTTCGGTATTGGCGAACGAATAGTAACGATCGATACGTATCCAGTGCATCTCACGGCGTCTGCGAACTTCATCGCGACCGACAACCGGTACGTTATTCTCGATGGAACATGCGATCACACAAGCGGAACAGCCGGTACAGGCATTCATATCAATAGCCAGTCCCCATTTCTGTCCGCTGTAATCAAACTCCTTCCAGAGGCTGTACAGTTCCCCTTTCTCGTCGCGGATCAGACCGTGGTGGTCTTCGTTAGCTGAAGCCGCGTTTTTGGCGTATTCAGCCAGTGTGGTTTCCCTAACAATGTCACGGCCTTCGATAGAGTGGTGGGTCTGGGTCTGAGCCAGCTCATAAGTACCGCCTGTAGCTTCAACGGTGATATCACCGGTAAAGTAGGACAAGGTTCCATTTGCCATTCCAACAAAAGGATAAGCATTGGACCCTACGGTTTCCTTCACGCCTTGAGTACGTCCGTAACCCAGGGCTATCCCAAAGGTGTTACGGGCTTGTCCGGGTTGAATCAATACAGGTATGGATTCAATCACTGCATTGCCTTTGCTCACCTTAACGAGGTCTCCTTGCTTGAGTCCCATTTCCTGAGCGGTAACCTTACCTATAGCCAGGTAGTTATCCCAGCATACTTTGGATACGGGGTCAGGAAGTTCCTGCAGCCAGGGGTTGTTGCCATCGGAGCCGTCGCCCAAACCTACTTTGGTGTAAAGGATCAGGTCATTGCCCGGAACCTTGGTGGAGATTTTTCCAACCAGGCTGCTGGCCAGCATATTGTTGGAAGGCACCTGAGCGGTCAGTTCGGGAATTTCCACGATACCGTCGTGCAGGGCTTCGTTCCAGAAAGTATCGAAACTTCCGCTTCCATATTGAGCGAACACGGTGTTCTTCACATGATTGCGGAGGTAGTTGTAATAGTCTTGGTCTCCCTTGCCAAAAGCTTCGTTTCCTGACCAAAGTGCCAGAGAAACCTGAGCCTGACGGGTTTCGAAAATGGGAGCGATAGTCGGTTGAACAAAAGAATATTTGCCACGCTCGCACTCCACAAAATCCCAGCTTTCCAGGAAGTGGTTGTCCGGTGCCACATATTTACAGGCACTGGCAGTCTCATCCTGGTAGTAACCGGTAGATACCGTCAATTCCACTTTTTCCAGGGCGGCTTTCAGCGCTGCTCCGTTTGCCGTATTGTAAACCGGGTTGGTATTGTAGAAGATAACGGCACTCACTCCGGAAATTTCCTTCATGAACTGCTCGAATCCCATATCACCGGTACGGGCGGAGATGTAGTTGTCAAGATCGATGGTCTGACCGTAGTTACCCAGCATCAGGTTGATCTGGTTCACCAGCGACTGGATGTACGGGTCGTTCGATCCGCTTACCACCAGAGACTTACCCTGAGCTTTCAGGAGTGCTTTGGCAGTTTCGGAAATGCCGTTACCGGCTGTTTCAAACTTGGTCGGGGTGGCCAGTTGCGCCTGTCCCATTCCCTTAGCCAGTTCGTTATACAGCGACATCAGCGCTACCCCTTCCTGTGAAGGACGCAGGGGGAAACGGTAATCGGCGTTGGTGCCGGTAACCGACATCAGTGCTTCAAACTGAATATGACGGGACATGGTAGGGTTCTCCTTGGTAGGAACCCTGCGGGAAGTATAGGTGCGGGTAAATTTCTCATGGCTGATCCAGTTGCCCAGGAAATCAGCCGCAAAACTTACCACCACGTCGGCTTTGTCAAAACGATAATCAGGAATTACGGCCTTACCGAAACACATTTCGTTGGCACCATAAATTCCTTCGTATCCGACAGCTTCATATACAACATGTTTGGCTGTAGGGAATGTGGTTTTGAAATCATTCAGGATACCCAATGTAGCCGGACTGCTGATTTGTCCGCTTACCACCCGAATCTGCCCGCCTTTGGCTGCGATGGACTGCAGTTTGGCTTTTACCTCGGAATCCAGCACCGACCAGGAGGTACGGTTACCGCCTTTCAGAGGCAGGGGCAAACGCTTGCTGTCATACAGGGAAAGCACACTGGCTTGCCCGGCAGCATCAAGTCCGCCATTGGAAATACCGGACTTCTCATTGCCTTCCAGTTTAATGGGACGGCCTTCACGTGTTTTTACCACTACCGGTACGTTACGGAAAGTGGAGGCGTAATAATTGGGAACGCCCGGGATTACTTCTTCCGGTTGCACCACATAGGGAATGACATTTTTCACCGGTGCCTTGTTACAGGCTGCCAGGGCAACGGCCGAAACACTGAAACCGAAATATTTCAGGAAGTCACGGCGGTTGGAAGAAAGGTCAAGGTCATTCTCATTCAAAACCTCATCGAGAGGAAGCCCTTCGGCAAATTCGTTCTTGGAAAGCTGTACGAACTCAGGATCCTTATTCAGTTCTTCCAGTCCTTTCCAGTATTGGGTCTTATTTTCCATCCGTTATCTTGATGATTTAAGGATTCAACAATTAATAGTGGCATTTACCACATTCCAGTCCGCCGTTATGGGCAACCGAAATAGTTCTCTTACCACGTTTCTGCAGGTCAGCGTGAAGTTGTTCGTAGTAGTCGTTGTTGGCAACATCCACTTTTGATTCACGGTGACAGTTAATACACCAGCCCATTTGAAGGCTGCTGTGCTGCGCCACTTTGTCCATGGTCTCGATAGGACCGTGACAGGTCTGGCATTCCACCTTACCCACTTTCACGTGCTGGGAGTGGTTGAAGTATGCCAGGTCGGGCAGGTTATGGATACGCACCCACTTGATCGGGGTGTTCGTTTCGTAAGCAGTACGGATCTTCTGAATCTCAGGAGAAACATTGCCGTTGTATTTGTCTGCCGCATCGATATACGAGTGGCAGTTCATACAGGTACTTACCGGAGGAACCGTGGCCTGTTTGCTCACCTCCACACCGGCGTGACAGTATTTACAGTCAATCTCGTATTGACCAGCATGTATTTTATGCGAGAAATTGATCGGCTGTGTAGGGGCATAACCCTGCTGTACCCCAATCTCCGTGTTGGCATAAACAAAGAACCAACCACCGAAGCTGAGCGCAAATACGCTTACGACAACCATACCCGCAATGGTGGGATTCAGGTTTCGTACCCAAGGGATAAAGCGGGAGTTGTACCAGGTGGCCTCTTCCTCTTCTTTCTTTTCCGGGAATTTTGTCAGGATCAGTTCCTTCAGGAAACTGTTGATACGCAACAGAAGAAGGCTGGAGAGAATAAGGATACCGGCAAGCACCAGCAGGACAATTTGTCCGCTTCCGCTACCTTCACCACCTCCTGCTGCAGGAGTCTCTGCCTGTCCGTCTCCCCCAGCCGGAGCACCAGCTGTGGTAACGGGTTCTTTGCCGCTTTCATCCTTGATATAGGCCAGGATGTCTTTGATTTCCCCGTCGGAAAGGTATTCGAAACTGTTCATTGCGACTTTGTTGAAGTCGTTGTACAGCTTTACCGCATAGGGGTCTCCTGAGTCGATTACCTCTTTGGAGTTCTTTACCCACTTGATCAGCCAGGCTTCTTCTCTGCGTGTCGTTACATCTTTAAGTGCCGGCCCAATGGTTTTGGAATGAATTTGGTGACAACTGATACAGTTGGCCTCAAAAAGGGATTTACCATTGGCGATGTCCTGTCCGAGAACCGGCAGAACTTGGGTAGCCATGATTCCAGTAATCAGGAAAGCCCTGAAAATGGAAGAAACAGGTTTTTTCCGCATTGTTAGCTTATTCTTTTGTCCTCTGTGCTACGTTTAAACAGGGCGTTTTTTCCCTATGAAACGCGGCAAAGATATAGACCTTTTGCCAAGTTGGATTAAAAATTCCTTAACAAAAAACTAATTTAGAGTAATTCAAAATAAGACCTCTAACACACTGACTATCAAGTCGAACCAAATCACTATTTTCCCGTTTTGGGACATGGGTTTGCCTCTGTCTTATAAAGCGGCTTAGAATCAGATTTTTACCCCGTCGAGGGCCTGATAAACAGAATTGTTACTGATAAATTCCGGAACAACCTGCTTCATCTTCTTCACGATACACTCGTTGTCTTCTTCGGCAAGCAGTGTGATAAGCTGGTTGATTTCGTCAGAAATGACGCTGTATTCAAAGGGTTTGATCTTCCCGATGGTAATCTTGGGATGGTGAGTAGGTGAGGTATTCTCTGAGTCGCTAAGCAACTCCTCCCGAATCTTTTCCCCGGGACGCAGCCCGATGTACTCGATCTGAATGTCTTTGCCCAGGGTTAGCCCGCTGAGTTTGATCATTTTTTTGGCCAGATCCACAATGCGAACAGGCTGCCCCATATCAAAGAGATAAATCTCTCCCCCATTCCCCATATTACCGGCCTCAAGGACCAGTTGGCAAGCTTCGGGGATGGTCATGAAATAACGGGTGATTTCCGGATGCGTTACCGTAATGGGTCCTCCTTCGGAGATTTGCTTCCGGAAATGCGGGATTACCGAACCGTTGCTACCCAGCACATTTCCGAAGCGTGTGGTAATAAAACGGGTCTTGTTATTAAAGGCGGAAAAGTTCAGCGACTGAACATAGATCTCTGCAATACGCTTGGAGGCTCCCATAACATTGGTGGGATTAACGGCCTTGTCCGTAGATACCATCACAAAACGCTCTATCCCGAATTCCACAGCGGTATCTGCCAGAATCTTGGTGCCAAGCACATTGGTTGTTACGGCCGCTCCCGGATTCTGTTCCATCAGCGGCACGTGCTTGTACGCGGCAGCATGGTAAACGATATCGGGCTTATACACCTCGAACATCCTTCTGAGCTTGTTTACGTTTTTGATATCGCCCACACAGATCTGAATCGCGCTCAGAATGTCTTTGTTATTCCAGAACTTGTCGACCAGTTCGTTCTCCAACTCATAAAGCGGTGTTTCTGCCTGGTCAAGCATTACCACGGTTTTGGGGTAAAAAGACAGCACCTGACGGCAGATCTCACTGCCAATGGAGCCTGCGGCACCGGTTACCAGCACCACCTTATTGCGGAGATGACGACTCATCTCCAGTTTATCCAGTTCAATCGGGTCTCTCTCCAGCAAGTCCTCGATATTAACCTTCTTGATCTGGCGATAATTGAGTTCTCCATTGATCCAGCGTTCCACAGGAGGAACATTTTTCACCCGGATATCATAGCTGATACCGGTCTCAATGATCTCCCGCTTCCGGCTTTTGGAAATATTCTGAATGGAAATAACCAGCTCATCTACCCGGTTGCGTTCGATCACAGCACTGAGATCCTGGCCCCGATAAATAGGAACTCCGTCAATACGTTTTCCATACTTCTCCGAACTATCATCCATAAAAGCAATGACCTTGTAATTGATCTTGCTGTCCTGATCAAGGGTCCGCTTGGTAATAATCCCGGATTGTCCGGCACCGTAGATCACCACATTGGTCTTTTTCGGAGACTCACTTCTTACCTGCTGGTAAAGCATTTTGAAAGTCAGCCTGCCGGAGGTCATGGCGCTAAGGCAGATGAGATAGTCGATGATGATGATGGACGACGGAAGCATTACCTCTTCGGAAAAGAGGTAATTGAACAGGTTGCAGCAGATCAGAAAAAGGGTACCGCCCGTAAGGGCGATAAAGATCCGTACCGCATCCTGGGTTCCGGTATAGCGGACAATGCCCGAATAGGTTTTGGTAATGTAAAAACTGATGAGCCGGATGCCGAAGATCAGGGGAGCAAGCCGCAGGGCCTGTTGCACCTCATCATTACCCATCTGAAAATTGAACCGGAGTATGAAGGCCATAAAATAAGCCGCCATACAGATTGAGAGATCAATTGTTAAAACCACCCACCTGGGGACATGGCTTTTAGAGAAGGCGAATAGTTTTTCCCAGTTCACGTATTCCAAGCAAATTTAGGATTCCTGAGAGAATCAAGCAATTCAAGTTTTTGGGGGTCCTTCAACGGCTCAATAAACGGCTCAGGGATATTGATTAATACGGAAGTATCGAGTGTATGGATTTTCACCGCCACTCTTTTTTCTCCACGATGGGAGATCAGCTCGCCCAATGTTCCCATCAGGGGGCCTGCAATCACTTCTATGGGGTCTCCCGGCTGCAGGTGTTCCTGAAGAACTTCCAGCTCAATGCCCTGCACAAGCAGCCGTCTGAGGGTTTCTATCTGGTAATCGGGTATGGATGCCGCTTTGCCCCCGAAAGTCACGAATCGCACCACCCCGGTAGTATTCAGTACCTTGTGGTATTCGTTATCGGCAATATTGACAAACACATAGGATTTGAGCAGCGGTTCCTCCACCCATTTCCGCCGGTCACTCCACTGCTTCAACTCTTTTTGTAAGGGGAGGTAATGCTTCACTCCCGACTGATCCAGTCTGGTCGCTACTTTTTTTTCGGCACGCGGTGTTGTGTACACGGCATACCACCTGCATTCATCTCCCATGACTTACAAAATTGGCAAATTCCGTCATAAAAAAAATCCCCTGTCCGGAAAGAACAGGGGATTCTGAAAGTTATTCGTCAATCTGAATTACAAAATCAGGTATCGCTTAACTGATATCGTGCATCATCTTTTTCAGGAAAGGACTGATAATCAAGAGCAGCACTCCTGCAAGTCCCGAACTTAATACGAGGAAATTGAACAGCTGCATTTCCGGCAGGTAAACGTGTAGGAGGTTCTCAAGAACACCTGCCAGGTAATTGGCCAGTGCCGTACTGGCAAACCATAGTCCCATCATGACCGAAACGATCTTTTGCGGCGACAATTTGGTTACCATGGACAAGCCGATCGGTGAAAGACAAAGTTCACCGAATGTATGGAGCAGGTACACACTTACTAACCAGAAGGGTGAAACGAGGTTGCCCCCTTCCGAAGCCGAAAAGGCCAGACTCATTACCACAAAGCCCAATCCGAGAAGGATCAGTCCCAACGCAAATTTTACCGGTGTATTCGGGTTTTTTCCTATCCGGGACAAGCGAAGCCACAATACGGAGAATACCGGTGCAAAAGCAAAAATGGCAATGGCGTTGATAGACTGGAAATACGAAGCGGGGATTTCCCAGCCGAACAGCATTCTGTCCGTATTCTCAGCAGCAAAAAGGTTGAAGGTTCCACCAGCCTGTTCAAAACCCGACCAGAAGAAGATATTGAAGAAACACAGGATGAAGATCACGCTGACCTTGCTCCATTCCGTTTTTCCTTTTGTTCCGGTAATGATGGTATATGCCAGTCCGACGATAGCCACTACGGTAATAATGTTTATCACCAGGCTTTGCGTGCTTTCCTGTATCTTATCCCAACCAACCAAAAATCCGATTACCAGCAGAACATTAAGTACCACATAAAGGACCACGTCGATATAGTCGCGTATGGAAAGCCGCATCCTGTCTTCCGAACGTCCCGGTGGGAAACCTGCATTATCCAGTGTCTTAGCCTGGGTGAAGAACCAAACGATTCCGAGTAACATGCCCACACCGGCAGAAGCAAATCCATACTGCCAGCCCACTTTTTCTCCAAGCGTTCCGCAAATGAGCGGAGATAAAAAGGCACCGAGGTTGATACCCATGTAGAAGATGGTAAAGGCGGAATCTTTCCGCGGGTCATTCGATTCATAAAGCGCACCGACGATGGTGGAAATGTTCGGTTTAAAAAAGCCATTGCCCATGATCAGCAAACCCAAACCCAGGTTCAGCATAAACTCACGGCTTTCATTAACCTCTGCCTGCCCGTAACTAACCGAGGCGGCCAATGCGAATTGACCCAATGCCATCAAAAGGCCACCAATATAAATTGCCTTTCTCTGCCCCAGCACTTTGTCGGCCAGCAATCCGCCGAGAATCGGGGTGAGGTAAACCAGTCCGGTAAACAGGGCATATATTTCCAGGGCATTGGCCCTTTCCAGATGAAAACCACCTTGCATGGCTTCATTGGTGAGATACAGAACAAGCAGGGCACGCATTCCATAGTAACTGAAGCGTTCCCACATCTCCGTAAAGAACAGGGTGTATAATCCCCTGGGATGACCGTTAGAGGTTGTCGTATTATTCATATGTCAATCAATCGATGTTCTTTTCTCGCATTACGGCATTGAGCCATTTCAACAGTAGCAGGAGCGCTACGGTAGCTGCCATACATGCAGCAAAATTGATCAGGAAGAAGAAATGCTTTTCGTTCGAACCGAATTTCTCCCATAACCCGGATATGATGCCGGACAACTTATTTCCTACGGCGGTGGACAAGAACCAGCCTCCCATGAGCAAGGCCGTTAACCTTGGCGGGCTTAGTTTGGATACCAATGACAAGCCCATCGGGGAAAGGCACAACTCCCCTATGGTGATCACTCCATATGAAGCGATCAGCCACCAACTGGAGGCCTTTGCATTGTCCATCTGAACGGAGCTCACCGCCCCAACCATTACCAATGTGCTTAACCCGGTAATGAACAGGCCAATCGCAATTTTGGAAGGAGTGGAGATCTTCTTTCCGCGGGATGACATCCATCCGAAAAACCCGACTACCACGGGGGTAAGCACTACCACCCAGAAAGGGTTGATGGATTGGTACAATTCGGTGGAATATAAGAGCAGGCTTTTACCTTCCTGCGGCCATTGATCTTTCGGAAGGTTCCTGAAATAATCTCTGGAATCCTCACGCAGGCCAATTACTTTACCCAGATCCTTGGAGGCCTGCATTTCGCCAGCATCTTCCAATGCCTTTTTCTCCCCTTCCAGGGAGTCGATATACGACCGGAATTGCTCCTCGCCATAATGTACACTTGGGTGGTTGGTTACCTCCTGAACCATGTCAACCGGTTTGGCAATCGAGGCCACCGATTCCGGCATGGTTCGGTCCGTATAGTCCTCTGCATAAACGGTAAGGGCATCTCCGTTCTGGTGAAATACTGCCCAGAAAACCACCACACAAAGGAATATGGCCAGCAAAGCCCCGATCGGGCGTTTGTCTTCTGCTTCCGCCCTAAAATAGAGCGAGCCATAAAAGAGAACAACCGGTATGCAGCCGAAGAGGAAAGCATCGTTAGCGTCCGTCCCGAAAACATTACCCGGAAGTATCCATCCGATCACTCCGAAACCCAATACAGGCAAAAGCACCAGGGAGAAGATCCGCGCCAGGGGCATATCTCCCTTGCTGGGCGGTTTGATCACATCAGCCTCCTTAACATGTTTCGATCCTGATAAGAAGGTGATCACCCCGATCAGCATTCCCACTCCGGCAGCTGCAAAGGCCCAACCCCACCCGTAATTATTACGCATGAAGGCGGCTACGAAATTGCAGACAAAGGCGCCGATATTGATCCCCATGTAGAAGATATTGTATCCGGCATCTTTATTCTTTTTGTAGGGATCGACGTTGTATAAATTACCCAGTAGGGCAGAAATATTCGGTTTGAAGAAGCCATTTCCCAGTATGATCAGCAGCAGGGAAACATAAAACACCGATTCACCCGGAATGGCAAGCCCGAGATAACCTGCTGCCATCAACAGTCCGCCGATCACAATGGAACGCCGGTAACCGAGCAAGCGGTCAGCAAGCAACCCGCCAATAAAGGGGGTAAGATAAACCAGCCCCAGGTAGGTCCCGTAAATATCCGATTTTTTCTCAGGGTCAAAGCCCATACCTCCGTTGGCCGTATGGTCCAACATGTAAAGGGAAAAGATTCCGAGCATCAGGTAATACCCGAACCGCTCCCACATTTCCGTAAAAAAGAGTATGTAAAGTCCCTTGGGATGTTTCGGTGCAGAATTCGACATTATACGAACTTGTTTGCGTAAAACTAATTTTAATTCATCGATTTGCAAGCACTAGCCTACAAGTTGTCGGTGAGAAAGGTGCTGATTCGGCGGAAGAGATGCAGACGAGTTACCCCTCCCCCAATACCATGATTCTTGTTCGGATAGATCTCGGAATCATAGCGCACATTGGCCCGGATCATCGCATCGATCATCTCCACGGTATTCTGAAAATGGACGTTATCGTCAGCCGTGCCGTGAACGATCAGGTAATCGCCTTTGATCTTGCTGACATGATTGATCGGGCTGTTGGTATCGTAACCGTCGCCGTTTTCCTGCGGAGTACGCATATAGCGTTCCGTATAGATATTGTCGTAATACCGCCAGTTGGTAACGGGTGCTACAGCTACCGCACAGGAGAACACATCTGCCCCTTTGGTAATGCCCAGGCTGGCCATATAACCGCCGTAGCTCCATCCGAAAATCCCGATACGGCCTGCATCCACATAAGGAAGTGTGGCGATCTTTTTGGCTGCCGCGATCTGATCTTCGATCTCGTACTTTCCTAGCTGCAGGTATGTTTTCTTTTTAAAAGCTTCTCCCCTGGCACCGGTGCCCCGATTATCCACGGAAATCACAATATACCCTTTGGACGCCAGGTAATTGAACCAGAGGTAATAGCTGCTTCCCCAGGAATCTTTTACGGTCTGGGAGCCAGGTCCTCCATATACATAAAACAGTACGGGATATTTTTTGGAGGCATCGAAGTCTGCGGGTTTGATCATGAAGTAGTTCAGGTTAACCGCCGAGTCGGTGGTAATGGTGCCGAACTCAAAGCTACCCAGCTTCGTTTCTTTCAGGGTTTCGCGCAGCACGAAATTGTCTTGCAGCATGCGGATCTCCGCTCCCTTTGCATCCCTTAGGGTATAAACCGGCGGAGTGGTGGCATTGCTCCAGGTATGGAGGAAATAGCGGAACCCTTTGGTAAAGCTGGCACTGTTCCACCCTGCCTTGTCATTCAGTTTTTGCATCCCCCGGGACTTCTCGGTATTGAGGGAGTAAAGGTTGCGGCGCACGGCACTTTCGTTTGCCGCTGAAAAATAGACGTTTTTCGTTTCCGGGTCATACCCATAAAACTGGTCTACATCCCAATTTCCGGAAGTCACGGCACTCACCTTATTCTTCGTGTATTCGCAGCGATAGATATGATTGAACCCACTTTTTTCACTCAGAAAGAAAAAGGAAGTCCCGCTGAAATGCAGTTCGTCATTGACATCGATCCAGGCTTTATTGGTTTCTTCATACACCACTTTGGGCTGCCCGTCTTTAACATGATACATGAGCACCTCCCAGTGGTTCTGATGCCGGTTCAGCCGCTGCACGGCCAGGATACCGGGTTCTTCTGTCCACTGAATACGTGGCAGGTAGATATCGGTATTCTCCCCGGTATTGCAGGTGATGCTGCTGTTGCTCTTCACGGTGAATATCTTCACCTTCACCACGGAATTATCCTCCCCTGCCTTAGGGTATTTCCAGCGCTCCTGTGCAGGATACAAGGTGCCGTACATATCCATGGAGAATTCCTTCACTTTCGATTCATCAAAACGGTAATACGCTATATAGTCGCTACCCGGCGCCCACTCATAGCCCCTTGACATGCTGAACTCTTCTTCATAAACCCAATCCACAGCTCCGTTGATTACGGCATTTTCCTTCCCGTCAAAACTCACCTGCACGTCTTTCCCGCTTTGCAGGTCGTAATAGTACACGTTATTCTCAAACACATAGCCCACCTTGCTCCCATCAGGTGAAAACTCGGCGTAGCGTACCGATTTCCCAGAATGATAGAGGCTTTTGGTTTCGCGGTCGTAGACATGAAATTCCGCCGAATAGGAATGGCGGTATATGAACTGAATATCCGTAAGGAACATCAGTTTCTTTTCGTCCTTGCTGAATTTGAAATAGGTGATGTTCAGCTGTTCGCCGTTGCCGGCAATGAGCGCTGCATTGGAAACGATGGTCTCCAGTCTTGCTCCTTCGCGTATGGAATAGCGGTTGATCTCCTGCAGGTTCCGTTCCTTGTCGTAGTCAATCTGAACATAAGATTCGCCGTCATTCAGTACCTGGAATCCCCTTACTCCTTCGCTGCTGTACTTCGGACTGTGCCAGATGTCCTCCAGGGTAAGTTCCTCCTGGGCCAGGGCACCCAGCGGCAAAATTGCCAGAACCGCCAGGATCCATTTTACTCCGCTTCCCATAATTCGTTAATTTGTTGGCCAAATATACTTAAAGCCGTCTCAGTCGCAAGAACATGTCAAGCTTTCAGCCAATCTCCGCCATTCTTCCCCAATTGCGCGAAATCCTCGACCAGGGGGCATTGCTGCTCGATCAGGAAGTGCCGGAGAAGTACAGCCACGACTATACAGAAGATCTCCGGTATTATCCGCATGCCGTTGCCCTCCCTGATACTCCGGAACAGGTGGCGGCGTTGCTTCGCTTATGCCAGGAGAACAGGGTGCCGGTTACTCCCCGTGGAGCTGGCACCGGCCTCAGCGGCGGAGCCCTGCCCATCCACGGCGGTTTGCTCATCAGCATGGAGCGCTTCAACCGTATCCTCGACATTGACACCCGTAACTTTCAGGCTACCGTAGAGCCTGGAGTCATCAACCAGGAATTCCAGGACGCAGTGGAAGCCCAGGGGCTCTTTTATCCTCCCGACCCGGCCAGCAGAGGTTCCTGTTTTCTCGGTGGAAATATCGCACACAATTCCGGTGGTCCGCGGGCGCTGAAATACGGGGTAACCCGCGACTATGTACTGAACCTCGAACTGGTCACCCCTACCGGTGAGATTATCCATACAGGAGCCAATACACTGAAAAACAGCACGGGTTATAACCTTACCCAGCTCCTCCTGGGGAGTGAAGGCACGCTGGGAATAGTCACGAAAATTGTGTTCCGGCTGTTGCCCCTGCCGCGTCATAAATTGCTCATGCTCGCTGAATTTGCCGATGCCGAAAAAGCCTGTGAAGCCGTAGCAGCCGTATTTCATGCCGGTTATAACCCCTCTGCCCTGGAATTTATGGAACGCGCGGGAGTGGAAATCTCCGTCAGAAGACTTAATGAGTCCTTTCAATTTCATGAAGGGATCGAAGCGTATTTGCTGATTGAGGTGGATGGAAACGAAAACGAACGCCTCTTCTCCGAATGTGAAGGCATCGCCGAGGTACTGGCCGCTCACGGAAGCGGAGAGATCCTTTTTGCGGAATCGGCAGCTGAAAAAGAACATTTCTGGAAGATACGCCGGGCCATCGGCGAAACCGTAAAAGCCGAATCCATCTACAAAGAAGAAGATACGGTAGTGCCCCGTGCCGAGCTCCCGGCATTACTTCGGGGAGTCAAGGAAACCGGGAAGCGGTATGGATTTGAGTCGGTTTGTTACGGCCATGCCGGCGACGGCAACCTGCACGTCAATATCCTGAAAGGAAACCTCAGCGAAGAAGACTGGAATACTAACCTCAACCCGGGGATCCGGGAAATCTTCGGGCTCTGCAAAAAACTGGGTGGTACCCTTAGCGGGGAGCATGGCATCGGTCTGGTGCAGAAATCTTTTATGGATATCCCATTCAGCAAGTATCACCTTGACCTGATGCGGGGTATCAAAAAGGTATTCGACCCGGCAGGGATCATGAACCCGGGAAAAATTTTCCCCGATGAATAAGCGGGTTTAACTTGCACCCCATGTCCGAACTGCAATTACCGGAAACCGGAAAAGTACTCTGTCTGGATGCCGCCAGCATCCGCACCAAACAGGGCCCTTCCATCATCTTTATTGCACTTGACGCCCGAAACCTGGAGATCGTGCACTTCGACATATTCCCTATGGAACAGGAAGGCAGCTACCTGCAGTTTATCCTGGCCCTGAACAAGCGCCTCGATCTGGAGTCGGAAAAAGAAACCTACCTGATCATGGCTGCCGAAGAATCGGACCGCGAACAGATCGAAGGTTCACTGCCTTTCCCCTGCACCCTTATCCCCGACGGGGCCTTATGCCGTAAACTTTGTGAAACGGCCTGGCTTTATATTGCTTCGGCTATGGAACAGAAAGGGGAATAAAAAAATCCTCCCTTCCGAAGAAAGGAGGATTTTTTTACAGCGGATTATTCCCGCTACTTATCTTACGATCATTTTGTTGCCTACACTGTAGCTTCCGGTAGAAATCGTGTAGGTATAGATTCCGGCCTCCAGGCCATTGGCATCAATGGTGATCTCGGAGTTGCCCGCATGGAACTGGCCGAGGTCTTTGCTCATTACCACCTGGCCCAGCATATTGGTTACGGTCAGGGTAACGTCGGTAGTCTCGGTCAGATATACCATTACCTGAGTTTCGTTGCTGAAAGGGTTCGGGTAGTTCTGAGATACCTTGAAGATCTCTGCAGGAGTGATCTCACGGAAACCTACTCCGGGGCCTTGCCCGATCTCATCGGTAATGATCTTGCTTACCGGGATAGCGGCATACATGATCAGGTTCTCAGTTACCGGTTGGTTGTTACCACCGGTAGCATTGTTTTGCAGGTTGGTACCCGGAATCTCATCTTGTTGCCACAGTACGTGCACATAGTCATCCACGCGGCGGGCAATAGCCGGGAAGGCATCTTCACGGGCATTGGTCTGGGTGATGTTTTGCGGGTCTCCCCAGCTCACTCCTCCGTCTGTAGAGTATACGATATAGACATCGCGGCAATTGGTATTGTCAATACTGATATCGTTTTCACGCGGTGCCGAGTACGTCACAAATATCCGCCCCTGTGCATCGATACCTGCTGAAGGCATGGTTACCAGGGAGGTGTTACCGGTACGGGCTACGTTAGCCAGTCCGTTTGGTACTTGTCCGCTTTGCAGGTTAGACCAGGTGCCCGGCTCAATGTCGAGGGTTTGGTTGTTGTTTTCATCCACAACACTGCCAATGGCCTGAGTTACACCCGAAGCTTCGCTCCAGTGTGCCAGCAGCGCAGTAGCCGGGAAGAAAGAGAAGGCTCCGTCATCCAGGGTATCGTCATCGAGGATACGGCTTACTCCCCAGAATATGTGGCAGTCGCCGTTGTTATCAATCAACACATCCAGCGAACCGTCATTGGTTTGCGGGGTATCAAGGGCCAGCTGAAGGCCGTTGAATGGCGCATATGGGAATGAGTCTACAATGGTACGGGTAAAGGTGGTCCCGTTATCGGTAGATTTCCAGAGGATCACATCATCGGCCAGTCCGCCGGACACAATCGCCACTACATCACCGTTCACATCGATAGAGTAGTTATCTCCTCCACCGCTTACGATACGGGTAGAGTCGTAACCGGGAAGGATCGTATTTTCCTTATCCCAGGTAGCACCTCCGTCCAGAGAACGGGAATACATCATCGGTCCGCGAACTCCGTTCAGGGTGATCACACGTGGGTCGCCGGGAGAGCTGGAGTCCGAAAAGTTGCAAATGAGGTGAAGGGTATTGCCATTGGCAGCGGTACGGTTCCAGATCGGGCGTTGCCCGTCGGGCCATTTCAGGATAGCCGGACCGGTAGTCCAGTTTTCGCTGCCCTTGGAATCATTCTTGGCAATACGGAAACCTCCGTTAGTGGCATCGTGAGCTACGATAAATTCTTGTCCGTTCGGGAGGATACCGATACTCGGCCAACCGGCACGGTAATTCTCCACACGGCTACCGTTGGTGTTACCGGCACGCAGGAAACTGGATCCTCCGTAATAGTTCCAGCCTGAACCGCGGGAAGTGAAACCGGCAGCTCCGTCAGGGTCTGTTGTCCAGGTAACCGAAACGGTACCGTCATTGTGCAGGTACACTCTGCGTCCGATAGACGCATTGGTCTGCAGGTCATAAAAGGTACGTCCCACCTGGATATAATCCACCCCGTCGACGCCTTTTTTGGCAGCATAATAACTGGGGTCCGTGGGGTTGATTTCAGGTGTTGTTTCCGTAAGCGGGTCCGGTTCAGCGGGCTGAGCCTCCTGTTTTTCCGGCGCCACTGTTTTGAATTTCTCTGATCCTTCGATCTGCCCTAAGGCAAGAAGGGGAGAAATTGCTAGTGCAAGCAGTAGTTGTCTTTTCATCCTTATCCTATTTTTCCTAATTAATATTCAGTTAACAAATTAAACGGTTTTTTCCATTGCATGGGGAGACTGCGGAGCCATTATTTTCAATAACAGCTCCCTGAGCAGGGCTCCGTCTTCGGCGTTGGCGCTTCCCACTCCTTTCGACTTCAGATCGCATTCGAGCAGGAGGCCCATGATGCTTTCCAGTTTTGCAGGCGGGTAATTGCCGGCAGCCAGCAGGTATTCCCTGACAAAGAAGGGGTTGACCCCAAGGCTTTGTGCTACGGTTCTTTCATCGCGGCTGCCTGAAGCATGAACCAGGAACAGCTTGCTGAACCAGGAAAACAGGCTGCCAAGCAGTACCACCGGTTTGCCGAAGGGGTTTTTACTGGAGTCAAAGTAATTGAGAATGCGGAGGCATTTTCCGAAATCCTTTCTGGCCAGCGCAGCCTGCAGCTCAAAAACGTTGTAATCGCGGTTGATGCCGATGCTTTCGCTCACGTCCTTATCGGAAATTTCGGTCTTCCCTTCGTGGTTCAGCAGGAGCTTGTCCAGTTCATTGGCAATACGCGATAACTCCGTTCCCAGGGATTCGGCAATCAATGCCAGGCTCTTGTCGCTTACCTTCACCCCTTTCTCTCCGAGGTAGGAAGCAACCCAGGAAGGCACCTGGTTATCGTACAGACGTTTGGAATTTAAACTGACCTGCGCTTCCAGCAATTTTCCCAGCTTGGTGCGCTTGTCCGGACTCTTCCCCTTGATACAAAGGGCCAGTATGGTCGTTTCAACCGGGTGTTCCAGGTAGGATACCAATGCATCCATATCCTTCATATTCTGCGCCTCCTTCACCAGGATCACCTGGTAGGGGGCCATCATCGGGAAACGCCTGGCGGCAGCGGCTACAGTCTTTCCATCCGTGTCTTTTCCGTAAAAAACAGTTTGGTTAAAGCCGCGCTCTCCTTCGCTCAGCACCTGATGCTCAATGTAGTTGGATATCTTGTCGATGAAGTAAGTTTCCTCTCCATACAATACATACACGGGAGCATAATTACCCTTTTGAAGGTCTCCGAGTATCGACTGATAGGTATGCGTGCTTTTAGCCATTATTATTGTGGTGACAATGGATGCCCTGAACTTTCCTTCCTATTCGTTTCACATCCAGGACGAGGGACGCAAAAAAATGATTTTTGACATCGCGCGCAAAAAATTTGTTGCGCTTACTCCTGAAGAATGGGTCAGGCAGCATGTGATCCATTACCTCCATCAAGACAAAAACTGGCCGGTATCGCTGCTTGCCGTAGAAACGGCTATTCGCTTCCAGGGCATGTTGAGGCGATGCGACCTGATCGGGTATTCGGGGATGACCCCAAAACTGCTGGTGGAATGCAAAGCCCCCGGAGTGAAGATCGACAAAGAAGTGGTAGCCCAGCTTGCACGTTACCAGAGTGTCATACAGGTTCCCTGGCTGCTTATCAGTAACGGACTGCTCCATCTCAACCTGCATCTGGACGATTCCGGTAAGTTGGAAATGGCCGATGAACTCCCTGATTATTCCCTGCTTTCGGCAGGTATGTGAAATTTCAGTACCAGGCATTGAACTCCGAATGAAGCCTCTATATTTGCCCGCGCTAATTAACCGAAAATGACCATTGTACTCATTGCCGTTTTTGTGATCGGCTACCTGGCCATCGCACTCGAACACCCGATTCGGGTCAACAAAACCGCATCGGCCCTGCTAACCGGGGTAATTCTCTGGACCCTCTTCATACTCGGAAAAGACAGCCTGATCAATACGGACTGGGCGAGCTTCCGGCATTTTATGAAGATCGAAGGGTTGAGTGAGGTAACAGAAAGCGTTAAAACGCACTTTGTTACCCACGAGCTTTCCCATCACCTGGCGGAAATTTCAGAGATCCTGTTCTTCCTGCTGGGAGCCATGACCATCGTAGAGCTCATTGATTCCCATCAGGGTTTTAAGGTCATCACCAACCGGATCACCACCAAAGATTCCCGGAAACTTCTTTGGATCATTTCCATACTTACCTTTTTCCTTTCTGCCGCACTTGATAACCTCACGACCTCCATCGTCATGGTTTCCCTGCTGCGAAAGCTTATCCATAACCAGGAACAAAGAAAATTCTTCGCGGGGATGGTGATCATCGCAGCCAACGCCGGCGGTGCCTGGTCACCTATCGGTGACGTAACCACTACCATGCTTTGGATCGGCGGACAAATCACTGCCGGCAATATCATCAGTACCCTGATCGTGCCCAGCCTTGTCTGTCTTATTGTACCGCTGGTATACCTCTCCTTCAGAATGAAAGGAGAAGTGGAACGGGCCGCTTACGATACCAAAACGGCAATCGATACTGAAATTGGCAAAGGCAGTCGCATTATGCTGATCGCCGGAGTTAGCTGCTTGCTCTTTGTTCCGATCTTCAAAACATGGACCCACCTGCCTCCATATATGGGGATGCTCTTCGGTTTGGGGGTAATGTGGCTGATCTCCGAGATCATCCATGCCGATAAAGACGAAGAAGAAAAGAAACCGTACAGCGCAGTACATGCCCTGAGTAAGATCGATACCTCTTCGGTGCTGTTCTTCCTCGGAATCCTGGTGGCTATCCACTCCCTGCAATCTACCTACCTGCTTAATAAACTGGCCCTATGGATGGATAACTCCATCGGAAACCTGAACGTAATCGCAATGGCTATCGGTTTGCTTTCATCAATTGTCGATAACGTACCGCTGGTAGCCGCCTCCATGGGTATGTACGAACTGGCCAGCCCTGGAACCAACCCGGATATTTACAAATACGCCATGGAGAACATGGATATGCTCGTACAATCCGGGCAACTGGTGGATGGTATGCTGCTTCATGATGGTATTCGGTACTACCTGGTAGATGCCAAGATCTGGGAATTCATAGCCTATACCGCCGGTACGGGAGGTAGTTGCCTGATTATCGGGTCAGCTGCCGGTGTAGCGGTTATGGGTATGGAAAAGATCGATTTCATCTGGTACCTCAAGCGGATTTCCCTGCTTGCCTTGCTGGGGTATTTCGCCGGTGCGCTTTGCTACATTGTCATGCACCCGCTCTTCGCCATTTACTGATCGAATCGAACGTATAAAGAAACACTGCTTGAATCCGCCTCTGAAGACAGGGGCGGATCTTTTTTTTGTATGGATAGCCTGGCGGCCACTGCCTGGGGAAAAGCCTCCCGGCTTAGCAGGATAATACGGTTGGCTACGGTTTCCAGAAGCTGTTCCGGTTCCTTCATCACCTCGGTCACAATGGCAAGCATGCGCTCATAATCGATCGAGTCGGCGAGTGTTACCGCTTCTTCTTTGATTTCACAAGGCATGGTCAGAGAAAAATCGACGACAAAAGGACGGTTGTGTTCGTGCTCAAATTCGTATATCCCGATCCTGGCCGGGATCCGGACTCCGTTCAGTGAAACCTCCCGTTCGGCGCGCATGCTGCAAACATAGTGGAAAGCCTTTACATCCCATCTGGCGGCAAACGGGCTATAATTATTACTTTTGTCGGCAAAAGACACACGAATTTTATATGCCTCATTTTCCGCATGAAGAAGAAAGCCTGCACCGCAGCTCCCGTCAGGACCTGTTCCAGGCTCCGGATTTTTACGCCATCGATGACCTGCTTAGCGACGAGCACAAGCTGATCCGCGACAGTGCCCGTGAATGGGTGAAGCGCGAGATCTCTCCCATCATCGAAGACTGTGCCCAGCGGAATATTTTTCCCCGGCACATCATCAAAGGAATGGCGGAAATCGGAGCCTTTGGCCCGCAGCTGCCTGCAGAATACGGTTGCGGAGGATTGGATTATATCTCCTACGGACTGCTTATGCAGGAAATAGAACGGGGAGATTCGGGTATGCGTTCCACCGCCTCGGTTCAGGGTTCCCTGGTGATGTATCCTATATACAAGTTCGGTTCGGAGGAACAACGTAAAAAATACCTGCCCAAACTGGCCAGTGGAGAATGGATGGGCTGTTTCGGCCTTACCGAACCGGATCACGGCAGTAACCCGGCGGGAATGACCACGCACTTCAAAGACATGGGCGATCATTACCTGCTCAACGGAGCTAAGATGTGGATCTCCAACTCTCCCTTTGCCGATGTGGCCGTGGTATGGGCCAAAAACGAAGCAGGCAAGGTGCGCGGGCTGATCGTGGAGCGGGGTATGGAAGGATTCAGCACTCCGGAAACCCACAACAAATGGTCGTTGCGGGCATCGGCTACCGGTGAACTGGTTTTCGACAACGTAAAAGTGCCCAAAGAAAACCTGCTCCCGAATGTGGAAGGCCTGAAAGGACCGCTTACCTGCCTTAACTCTGCGCGTTACGGAATCAGCTGGGGTGTGATCGGTGCGGCTATGGATTGCTACGATTCGGCGGTACGTTATTCCAAGGAGCGTCAGCAATTCGGAAGGCCCATTGGTGGTTTCCAGTTGCAACAGAAGAAATTGGCGGAAATGCTCACCGAGATCACCAAAGCCCAGTTGCTGTGCTGGAGACTGGGGGTACTGATGAACGAAGGAAAAGCCACTCCTGCACAAATTTCACTGGCCAAGCGTAACAATGTGGAGATGGCGCTGAATATCGCCCGCGAAGCCAGGCAGATACATGGCGGAATGGGCATTACCGGCGAATACCCCATCATGCGTCATATGATGAACCTGGAATCGGTGATCACCTACGAAGGCACACACGACATTCACCTGCTCATTCTGGGTATGGAAATTACCGGAGAAAACGCTTTTGCCTGATGCGGTTCCCTGGCCATATCGCCACCCTGTTGCTGATTTTGTTGCTCAGCCTGCCGGCTATGGCCTACCGGAACGTACCCGCATTGGTGCACCTGAATAAAACCGAACAAGCCGATACAATCGGTTTCAACCTGGTGGAATCGCTGTGCTCCATGCTCTACCCGCATGTGATGAGCGGTTCCGTCCCCCTTTACGTGAGCCCGCAGAAAGAACTGCGTATCGATGCCACGGCGCTTCAGTCGCTGGAAAAATCCTCCGGCACCGAGTTCCGGAACTGTCCGGATATTTTCTTTCATGAATACTGGAGCAGCACCCGCAAATGGACCCAGTTCGATATTGCAGGTGTTTCCTTTGTCAATAAAAACCAGCTGGAAGAAAAGGTCTCCTTCGGGTTTATTGATTTGGCGGATATCGACTCGCTGCTCCGGGTATTGAAGCTTCCCAACAACGCCGACGGCAATTGCGGGATCTCTTACCTGCAGGCTTTATACAGCAGGCGCTACAACTATCACCTTGTACAACTGGGAACGGAAAACTTCCGCGAAGCACCGGTGGAGGCAGTGAAGCGCAAGCATGAGGCTTTTTATTCGGGAAAAGAGATCCGCAACCTGCAAGGTATTCCTCCCTGCAAAGAGATCAGTTATCAGGTATTGAAAAAGCGCTACAGCACCGATATCGACTGGAGCAACGAATTGATACAGGCTTTGCAGTCCGTACTGAAAGATAACCCCGAGGTATTCCTAAACCTGGGAGGCGAACGGTTCTGTCATTTCCCGGATACCCTGGTGAAAATTCCTGGGATCAGCGGCTTGCTAATTGAAGAAACCTGGGTGAGGGAGAATCGCAAACCCAGGCTGAAATCAGCACGGATCAAAATCTTCTTCGCAGAAGGTGACCTCGACTGGATCAGCCTGGATGAGTTGGAAGACTTCGGGATCATGCTTCATTATAAAACGCTGCGGGAAATACTCAGCGACAAACCTTTTGAGTTTGATCTCATTCGGGTGAACGATGAGGAAGTGGATCCGCTGCTGGGAAAACGCTACGCGGAAGCGCTGAAAAAAGCCCCATGGAACAGCCTGAAAGCCTATGTATATGGGAATTTTTGAATGCTTAGGGGATTGATCGATTGAAAAACAGGCAAACAGGCTTCTTTCATTATAGAGATAGCCGGCCCATAAAGGCAGGCAAATTCCTTGTCGGCCTTCTGTTACTGAGTTCTCTGCTTTTCCGGCCATTCGAACTTCATGCCCAGGAATTAAACAAGAAGCGGCTCTATCTCGTTGGAGGTGGTGCGTTGACCGGGTATACGGTATTGCTCACCGGACTAAACCAGGCCTGGTATGTCAATTACCCGAAGAGCTCTTTTCATTTTATCAATGACTCCCGTGAGTGGATGCAGGTCGATAAATTCGGTCATGCCTGGACCTCCTACATGTATGGACTGGCAGGTGTGGAATTGATGAAATGGACAGGTATGGAACGGAAAAAAGCCATTTGGATCGGAGGTCTGGCCGGTACCCTGTTTCAAACCCCAATTGAGATCCTCGACGGCTTTTCAGCAGAATGGGGTGCCTCTGCCAGCGACCTGATCGCCAATTCGGTAGGATCTGCTTTGGTTATCAGCCAGGAACTCGCCTGGGACGAACAACGGTTTCTTTTCAAGTATTCCTGCCACCTCACCGATTACGCACGTTTACGTCCGAATTTGCTTGGAAGCAGCTTGCCGGAACGGGTGCTGAAAGATTATAACGGACAAACCTATTGGCTCAGCGCCAGTCCGGGGAGTTTCAATCCGGATTCTTTCTGGCCTGACTGGTTATGTATTTCACTGGGGTATGGAGCCAACGGAATGCTGGGTGGCTATCGGAACTGGTGGTATGATGGAAACGGACAGGTGATCGGGTCATATGCCAGCCTGCCCCGATACAGGCAGTATTACCTTTCGCTGGATATCGATTTGCAAAAACTCCCGGTTAAAAACCCTTTCCTGAAACGGGCACTGAAGGTGGTAAACTGCATTAAGGTTCCTGCCCCAGCCTTTTCCTGGTCGGAAAGGCACGGACTGCAGTTTCATCCGCTGTACTTTTAACGAAGTACTTTCTCTAATTCATCGGCAAAACGGTCGGTGTACAACGGTTTCACAAGGTAGCCCTTGGCTCCTAGCTCCATTGCTTTGCTAATATCCGTTTCCGCCGACGAGGTACTCATAACATAGACGTCGATGCCACGCAGGTGTTCTTCGTTCAAACGCCTGCGCAGGAATTCAAAACCATCCATCTTGGGCATATTCAGATCCAGCAGGATCAAATCCGGATAAGGTTCCAGATTCTCCTGGTCATCCAGAATTTTCAATGCCTCCAAGCCGTTCTCCGCAAGATGAAGATGTTGGTTAAATCCCTTCTTTCTGAACGCTCTCCTAACGTTCAACACATCTACCTCGTCGTCTTCAACCAAAAGTACAGACTGGTATGTGGCCATTTCCGTGTGTAATAGCATTGTCTCCCCCGACCGTTCAAATTCCCGGTCAAGCGAAAGATAGAACAAAGCACACAAAATCAAAAACTTTTTACCTAAATCTAATAAGTCCGGCAAATATATCCATGTAATCAGAGCAGGGGAATCTCAAGCTCAAAGCAGGCTCCCGAAGAAGGCGGGTCCACGATGCGAATTTTCCACCCGTTTTCCTCACAAAGTTTTTTGACAATGGCCAGCCCCACCCCTGTATTCTCCGATTTATCGCGGGCATCCAGGGTCTGGAAAATCTGGAAGACCTTCTCGCGGTATCGTTCTTCAATGCCAGGCCCGTTATCGATAATGAGAAAGTGGTGACGGTCAGGAAGGAACTCGTACTGAACGATCACCTCCGGATTGGGGTTGTTGTTGTGTTTTACGGAATTGGAAATCAGGTTACTCATAACCTGCTCAAAGCTGATCAGATCAGCAATCAGGTCAGGCATGTCTTCCAGGATGATCCTCACCTGTCCCCTTCCTGTTTTCAGGGATTCGGCAATATCATGCAACACTTCTCCGGCAGAGAAAAGCGTCTTTCCTTCGATCTTCTTTCCGGCAGAACTGTATGTAAGAATTCCGTTGATTAGGTTTTCCATACGCTGAACGCGTCGGTGCAGTTTGGAGATAAATGCCGATTGTTCCTGCGGGTCTTCTGATTCCCGGATCCACTCGCTCAGGTTATGGATAGCCCGAAGTGGTGACTTGAGGTCGTGGGAAACGATCTGGGCAAACTGGTCGAGTTCCCGGTTTCGTTTTTCCAGTTCCTGACGCCGTTTCTCCAAATCGAGGCGAACCTCCACGCTTTCGGTGATATTCTGGGCGGTACAGAGTATGGTGTTCTCACTGCCGGATTCGTCGGGAAGGGTCTTGGCCATACCCAACATATGAAGAACTTCCTTGCGGTGTGACCAAACGCGGAACTCCACACGAACCGGGTGCTTGTCAACGGTCACGGTTTCCCAGGCTTTCTGCAATTTCTCGCGATCGTCCTGGTGAACCTGGTTGAAGAGTTCGGAAACCGAAAATGAGTCGCTATTCGGAAAACCGAAAACCTGCCAGGTATTGTCGGAATGCAGCAGGCTGTTGGCCTCCATATCAATCTCAAAACTGGCAATCTTGGCCAGGAGTTGCGCTTCCGATAAGATATGCCGCGTTTTACTCATCAGCCTTTCTCCACGGATGCGGTCGGAAATATCCCGGATTACGGCAATGACATAACCCTTGCCGGCAAACTCCATAAAGCGGGCATTCACTTCCACCGGGAACATGGTGCCGTCTTTACGGATATGGTTTCCACGAATCAGCAAGCCGGTGGGATTGGACTTGATCTCCTCCAGGTGTTCGGCCCAGTCTTCCCGGGTCTTGAAGAACTTTTCAATGTCCACGATATTTTTCCCCAACAGCTCACCCCGGGTATACCCGAGGTTATCCAGCGACTTTTCATTCACGTAGATCAGGTTCCCGGCTTCGTCCACCACATGGATGGCATCATTCGAGAGGTTGACGAGCTGATAAAACAGTTCCAGGTCCCCTTCTACTTTTTTCCTTCGGGAGATATCAATATAAAAACTCAGGTAATGAGAAATATTGCCCCCCAAGCCTACAATGGGGATGATCGTGGCATTCAGCCAAACTATTTTGCCATCGGGCGTTTTTTTGGAAATTTCTCCCCGCCATATACTTCCATGACGGATTTTGTCCCAGAGTGCATTCAGATATCCCGGATCATGAAGTCCCTCACTCAGCACGGTCATCGGCATCCCGCATAATTCCGCAGACGAATACCCCAGTACGATCTGGAAGTTGGTGTTTACCTTGATAATATGGCCTTCCGTATCAATACGGGCCAGTAACAACGAGCTCTCTATAGCAGCAGAGATCTCGCTGAATTCATTCCAGAACTCATCCTCTTCCTTTCCATAAAAATCGGCATGCGAATGCTTCCGGATAACATTGCTGATTTCCCGGAGCAGGATTTCTTCGGTTTGGGAGTCGTATTGTTTAAGAATTTGAAGTATTTCAGTATGAATGGACATTGAATCGGCAATTCAAATATGGAACAAAGCAAATCACGGGGTTTGTGAAATCTGGGAATTTTTTAGGGATATCTCCACCTCGTGAAAAGAAGTCGTACCGGGTATTACGGATTCCTTAAGTAAAAAAGATGAAGAAGCAGACAACTTTTCGCCTGTAGGGTGAATCTAATCCTAAACTACCCCTGTATGCGTTTTTCTTCCCTGCCCATTATTTACCTTCTGCTTTTTGTACTAATTGGTCTGGGTGCCTGCAAGAAACAGAACCCCGACTTACACAAACAGGTTTGCGACGGTTGGTTTAGCGTGGAGCCCGCCAGCTATAACACGGATTCCGTATCTGTCTTTTGCCCAACGGCCATCACTCCTCAGGGGTACGGAGAAAAGGTAAATGAAAAATTCTATCTACTCCTTTCCGGGATAGATCATGGAGAGATTCGCATATTCCTGCATGATATTGAGGTGTACCGCAGCACCGATCTCAAAGATGGTTGGGACGGAAAATACCGGGGCCAGGCTCTTCCGGGAAAATACCGCTACCAGGCCCAACTTTTTACCTCCGGGGGTCAGGAACTGACCCTAACAGGGGAATTCCGCATCCTGGATATCCTTCAGCCGGTAGAACGTTGTGAGGAGTGCATTTTTGCCGATCAGATTGTTCTTCCCCGGGGAGTGGTCAATCCCACAGCTGAAAATGTCCGGTGTCCGTAAATAAGGTACCGTAAGAATACGGAATTCACACTTCCTTCGTATTTTCGGGTTTATGAAAAACGGGAAGTGTCTCTATCTCCTGGCATTGTTGCTTTTTTTATCCGCCTGCAAACAGCAGGTGAATTATGTATTGAAGGTACAGATGCGGGAACTGCATGCCGAACACCTCTACAACCGGGAAGAGGTGGAAGCAGTGATGTTCGATAAAGCCGAAATGAACTCCGATTCGTTGCTCACCGAAAGCCAGCAGCTATTCCTGAAAGGTGCGGAAGCCTTGAGAAATAAAAAGCAGGCCCGGGAGGCTGTCGGGTATTTCAAAAAATCCATCCTTACATTTCCCCAATCCAAAACCTATTACGAACTGGGCAATGCGCTGTTCAATCTGGGAGATGATAACCTGGCCGAAGCCAGAAAGGCCTATGAAATTGCCGACGACCTGGGTTATGAGCCGGCTTCGCACACCCAGATCCAGTTGGCCCGTATAGCAGCACGACAGGAAATCGCATTCAATGGAAACGGGTACAGCTATTCCGTGCTCCGCCGACTTGAATTGGCTTTTTCCCGTGGATTCCGGGATACAGCGGCTTTGTCCGCATACCCGGAACTGAAAGACACCCGGAATCATCAGAAATACGGGTTACTTGTTCTTCAATACCTCAAACCGGAAGCAGATGAAAAAAACACGCTCGATCCCATGCTTGCCTTGTTTGTCAAAGGCTTCGGACCCGAACGTGAAAAATACGAGATCGATTCCAATGCGCTTATGCTGGACGCTAACGAAGAGGCCATCAGTTACGATTTCAAAACCTTCATCCCGGAAATGGAAAACATGGTTTTCTCTCGGGACGTTTCCCACCAATACTACTACGTTGCACGGCTTGCCAACCAGGGCGATCTGGTAGTGGTACTGTACGGTGCCATCAGTTTCTGGGAAGAAATGAGTCCCACCAGTTTTTATGTCTCTGTTTTTGAACCGGGTGGCAAACGACTGAGCAGTATGGAAGTGGCCTGCAACTGCAATATCCGCCGTCTTAGATCACTGAAGGTGGATGGCAACAGGTTGTATATTGATGAATATGCCCGGAACTGGGCTCATGACCCCGATAAGACCCCACTTTCCGAAAATGTGGTTCTGTCTTATGAACTGAGCGGCAGTGAGAGCTACCGAATCGAAGAAAACGGGGCCATTGTCCTGGATACTCCCGGTTCCGAAGGAAAACAAAAAACTGCCGGTATCCTGCGATGAAAACACTGAAGTACCTCTTCTTTCCGCTGATTCTGGCTTATGCCTGCCAACCTTCCATCCGTACCGAAGAACTGTCGGTATCCTGCATGGGAATAGGTTACTTATATGATGCCGATACGGTAAATCGTTACCTCCAACTTAAGGATGAAAATGCCATCAAACTGGAGCGCTCCTACCTGAAGGAAGCACGTGCGTACAGCGACAAAGACTACCTCCGCTCTAACCGGGCATACAAACGGGCTATCGCTCTCCATCCTTCCAAGGAGAATTACCTGGAGTTTGCAGCAGCCCTGGAAAAACAGAAAAATGAAAGAGAACTGCTGCGCCTGTACCGTTTCCTTTGTGAGCCTAATGTCATTGAAAGCGAATCGGATGACCTGGGATTCCTGTTCGGTCCCCCTGACCTGAATATCTATATTTCCTGGGTAGTACACGAACTGAACAACGGTACCGGAGACCGTTACTCTCCCGTTTATGTGGCGGATATATTGAACCTGAACCAAACGGAGGTGAAGGAAAAACTGCTTTCCGATCCCAGGCTTATGACAGAGCGTAAAGGAATGGATGTTCGGAATTTCCTTTTCAATATCATGACCGAGGAAGAAAGGAACGAATACCTGACCAGCACGGATTTTTTCAAGCTCTTTCTGGAATCCATTCCCGGGCTCAGTGATAGTTTTGCAACTGACCCCGAGGCGATTACAGACTTTGACTACGGAAACGACCCCGACGATGAAATGGAAGGAATGCTTAACCTGGAACATGATTTTAGCACGCTGCTGCCAACCACCTGGAAAAATTATTATGATTTTAATCTGAAGCAGGTCTATTTAATGGGACTCCCGGAAAATGTGGCCGTAATCTATGCCCTGGATAGTTCCCGGATCGGTGCCACCCCTGAAACACGGCACATCACCTATTACCTGGCCATTTTCAACGAAGAAAACGGGAAAGTCCAAAGTGCTCACCCCATTGCCTGGCAATCGGGAGAGGAATTGGTTACCTGCCGGCTTAACGGGCGCTGGTTGTACCGGAACCATTACCGGCGGAACTGGAAGAATCCCTATCAAAAAAATGTTTCCGGAAATGTCCTGTTGAATACTGAGCTGCTAAAATCCGATTCCTTTCTTATGGATGAATTCTGGCTGAGCGAACCGCCTGCCGTTTCCTCCGGAAAAGACGGATAAGGAGCTCCGCTATCAGCAGGTTGGGTACCCAGCTCATCCATGCCACAAATACATACATCTCCCGTCCCTGCAACGAAAAAAAGGCAGGAAGCAGGAATACATAAGACCGGAGGGTAATTGCCGACAGAGCCAGTGCGTAGCTGCGTATCATAAACTCCGCATGCCGCTTTGGTTCCCCTTTGCGGATATTCCGGTAACCGGTCCAGGTAAACAACCACCAGGCAACAGCCAGCAGGCAAAACGAAATCTGCGCTACCGCTCCCCCATTGGCATATACCCCGAGCACCAAACCGGACGGTGCGGCCAATACCAGGATGATCAACACATACAGTTTCCCGGAACGGATATGAAAACGGGGATATCGCTTACGGATACGTGGAAAAAACTGGAGACACCCGAGCAGAAGTACCGGCAGGCTGCTGAAGATGTGGGTATAGAAAGCAATGCGCCAGGCTACCAGGTGCCATACGTGTTGCTTGCTGAGCAAAAAGCCCACATCACTTCGAAAACTGGTGAAGGGCCAGGTAATCCGAAACATCAGCCAGCTGAAGAAAAGGATCACCAGCAGGAAGAACCCGTTAACCGGACTCAGCGGGGACTTCATTCGTTCCATCCTTCCGAAACTACGTAATTCCCGCTTCCATTCCCCGAAAATGTCCCGTTATTCTCCGGCAATAAGGTGTTTGAACAAGGCTGTCATCCGGGGTTGTGCATCGGCAGCTGCGGCAAGCAATTCGCGGATATCTGCCGGTTTGAGCTTCGGTTCGTAACACAGGTCGGAGATAGCCGACATGGCAAAAACCTGCATACCCATGTGGTTGCCCACAATCACTTCGGGCACCGTTGACATCCCTACCGTATCCGCTCCGATACGGGAAAGGTAGCGGTATTCCGCCCGGGTCTCCAGGTTCGGCCCGGCCACACTGGCGTACACCCCCTCGAATATGCGGTAGCCCTTCCCTTTCCCAAAAGCCATGGCCTTATCGATCAGCATGCGGTTATAGGGTTGGAACATATCGGGCCAGCGCGGGCCCAGTTCGTCCAGGTTTTTTCCAAGCAATGGGTTATCTGGCTGCAGGTTGATATGGTCCTCGAGGATTACCAGATCGCCGAGTTCGTATTTGGGATTGATCCCTCCGGCGATATTGCTGATAAGAAGACGCTTCACCCCAAGCAGATGCATGACCCGCACCGGGTAAGTAACCTGTTTCATCGTATAGCCTTCGTAGTAATGAAAGCGGCCCTGCATGACCACAACGGATACTCCTTCCAGTTTCCCGAAGATGAGCTTTCCGCGGTGTGTTTCTACGGTACTCACCGGGAAATGCGGAATGTCGCCATAATCAACGGAGCATTCCACCTCCATTTCATCCACAAGATCGCCCAAACCGGTTCCGAGAATAATCCCGGTATCCAACTCAAGGGAACACCGGCTGCGGAGGTATTCGAAAGATTCCCGGAAAGCTGCCATTTCATCCATGATGCCTTATTTGGGCGGAAGATAAGCGAATTTGCCTGCCGGGCACAGCCTCTTTCTGCTGGCGTATTGTTGGGAATGATCTACCTTTAGCAATCACCAGTCGATAGACCAAGCATGAAAACCCTTGTTTTAGCAGGCAGTTCACGAACCGACGGAGACACCCTCGGAATGGTACGCAACCTGACCCGGATCTCCGGTTGGGACCTGGTGGACCTGAACGACTATTCCATCCGTTATTACGACTACGAACATGCCAACCGCGGGGACGATTACCTGGGGCTGATGGAGCATGTCATCGAAAACTACGATACCCTGGTATTTGCTACTCCGGTTTACTGGTATGCCATGAGCGGGGTGATGAAAGTTTTTTTCGACCGCCTGAGCGATTTGTTAACGATTGAAAAGGATCTGGGGAAACGGCTGCGCGGTAAATCCATGGCGGTGATCACCTGTTCCATCGGGAATCACCTGGGCGATGATTTCTGGCTTCCTTTTTCACACACGGCTGATTACCTGGGCATGAACTTCCTGGGCGGAAGGCATACCCTAAGGGGGAAACCCGATACCGAATTTCTCGCTGACTTTATCCGGGTAGTCGAACGAAAAGCCTGAACCTGCCCAGGGTAGTTTGCACCGTATGATCATTCCCAAAAGGGATCGTGCCACTCCATTTCCGGTTTATGTTCTCCGATCGCTTCCATTACCTGAGCCAGTTTGTATTCCGGCACCTGCTCCTGGATGGTATTGAACAGGACTCTTTCCTCGAAACGGATATGTTTCTCCAGCAGCTCTTCCAGGCGCAGCGCCGTTTTCGGATCCGGATCCGGTTCCACGATGAGCTTTCTGATCCTGCGGTGTTCTGCCAGGGCCTGATGCACCAGCCGGTTGTCGGCATCCAGCAACGGGAAAAGATACTCCTCTTCCTTGCTGAAATGCTCGTCCAGTGCATCAAGATAATACGCCCTGCAATAGTCCAGGATACGTTCCGGGCTGACCTCTTTTTTCAGGCCGGTACGGATTTTCCAGCAAAGGAGCAGGGTATGATGATGATCCCGGGAAAGGGGTTGCAGGTATAGTGATCGTTGGATGGGCATTTTATACGTATTTCTAAGTGTATGGATGAATAATTCCGTTTCCTTCTTATAACACGGCAAGAGGCCTGTGGTCAGCGAACTAGCGTATCGGGATTACCGGTCGTTCCCGAAGGCTGGCAATCTTATACCGGAACATAAGCGCCATTTTTTCGGCACGGTAGGCGGCTTCCTCCTTTTTAGGCCCTTCAAAATGTTCCAGTGTCTGGTGGAAGAGCAGCAACCAACGTTCAAAATGTGCATCGGTAAGTCCCAACCTGGCATGGGGCAGGAACGGGCTACCTGAATAGGTATGACGGTCGAGCAATACGGTTTCCCAGAAATGGTACATTTTTTCCAGATGATTGTCCCATTCGTTTCCGATGGTTTGAACGAATACCGGTCCGAGCACTTCATCTTCCTTCACCCTGTTATAGAAGCGGTTTACGAGTGTCACGATATCTTCCCGTGTTTGAATATCTCCTTTCATGATCGGTAACTGAGCTTTTATTCTTTTATCCTATTTGCCGGCTATCCGCGTTTCAGCACGGCATTCCCTTCGATCAGTTTATCTGTCAGGTCGTGAAGGGTAGTTGTTTCCAACATGTGCCGGAGTTTGTTCCGTACTACGGCAAATTCCTCGTGTACAGGACAAGGGTTGGATTCCGAACATTGCGGAAGTCCGAGCCCGCAGCCCCGGTATACCTGGTCGCCGTCTATGGCATAAACTACCCTGTCGAGCGTGATCTGACCTGCCTTTTCTTCGGATATCCGGAAACCGCCCTGCGGACCTTTGACCGATTCCAGGAGTTCCTGTTTCACCAGTTGTTGCAGCACCTTGGCTGTAAAAGCGGGAGGAGAACCTATCTCTGCGGCAATCTCGCGGAGCCCTGTCTTTCTCCCCTTCCGGCTTTCCCCTGCTACAAACAGCAGCGCCCGTATTCCATATTCACACGCCTTCGAAAACATGACTTTAATCTGACAGAACAAAGCTACAAAAGCTTTTCTATAAAGGACATTTTTGTCCTTTATTATTTTATCTTTGTTTGGATGAAGGAACAGCTGCTTGCAGAAAAGAAAAGAATGCGGGAATCCATGCGCCGGCAACGCGATACCCTGGAGCCGGATCGCAAGCGGGAAATGGATCACTACCTCAGTAATCAATTGATCGAACTGGGCGCCTCCCGGGGTATCCGGAGTGTGCATACCTATCTGCCTATCCAGAGCGAAATCGACCTTCGCCCGGCTATCAGGCACTGGCTTTCCGAAGGCCTGACCGTGATATGCCCCAAGGTGCTTCCTGCGCGGAGGCTTCAGCACTTGGTATTGACCGGTATGGATGAATTGGAAAAAGGGCACTTCGGTACCCGGCACCCGGCAGGTTCAGAAGAATTTGTGGGGGAACCCGACCTGATCATCATACCCGGACTGGCCTTTGACCGGAATCATAACCGGCTGGGTTACGGCTCCGGATACTACGACAATTTCCTGCGAAATACGGAGCACAGCTACAAGCTGGGCATTTGTTATCCTTTCCAGCTCCTGGATGCCATCCCTGCCGGAGAGCAGGATGTGGTACTTGACGCGGTAATGAGTTTTCCGGGTTAGAGCCCCCTCCTATATCCGCACTGGACTAACGGATTCAGGATCCCAGGATTTTCTCCCTGTGCTGGTGGCCCCACTTATACATCGCTTCCAGGACATCCGTCAGGGTTTCACTGTATGGAGTTACGGCATACTCTACGGTCACTGGACGTGTATCACAAACCGTCCGGGTGATCAGTCCGTTCATTTCCAGCTCTTGCAACTCTTTGGAAAGTACACGGGGAGTGATTCCAGTCTCCCTCGACAGTTCACGAAAGCGCCTTTTCCCATTGCGTAATACGGTGATGAGCACCAATTTCCATTTTCCTCCCACTACATCCAACGTATCGCGGATAGCGAGCATTGATTTACGGCAGGCTTGTTCCGAATGTATAGTATCCATTTTGTAACTGGTATCCTTTAGGTAACGGATAACAAATGTATACCATATGGAAAGAACTTTGTGCCCCAATCACAAAAATCAAATAGATCATGTCACCAAAAACACTCCGAATACTGGGATGGGTGCTTTCCATCCTTTTAGGTTTTATGTTCCTGACAAGCGCTTTTCTGAAACTGACACAGCACGAACTGGCCCTTGGTCAAGCTGCTTCCATAGGACTTGACCCAGCCACTTACCGCCTTATAGGCGTCATCGAGATTCTGGCACTTATCCTGTTTTTCCTGCCAAAAACGGGCTTGTTGGGAGGGCTCCTGCTCATTGCTTATATGGGTGGAGCCATTGCCACACACCTTCAGCACCAACAACCGGTTACAATGGCTGTTGCCATGGAATCGTTTCTCTGGATTGCCTTGGCTCTTCGTTTCCCTGAGCTCCTGCAACGCCTTTTCCCGTCGGTTAACGGATACATTCTCCGAGGATAAGAAAAGTCATTCACCTCCTGTGCCGGCAAAGAGAGTCCAATCCTGACAACTTTATTCTCTAGCCTTGAAGCAGTCGTACAGGCTATGTGCGGCTGCTTTTGTATTGAATATTACCTTCCCCGGCTTTGTTTCCGGAATGACGCCGATTCGGAAATACGGTTAGAAGATGGAGGACAAATTCCTAAGGTTCTTAGGAACCACAAGTTTATCAGAAATACAACCACATAAGAAAAGCACAGGTCAACTCTGGTTATTGTACTTACTACCGTCGCCACGGATACACATAGTCCCGGTGATTCCACTTCCTATTATCTACCTGTTCACTATGGTCCCGGGAATTTTGAAAAAGCAACACAAAATGCAGGCATAGGCAACTAGAAGGAATGCAGGACAAATGAGCATTTGGACTGTCACTTTACTTATTTCACAAGAATGTCCTCCCAACCCTAAGCAACCGTGTTACGTTTTCAATGTATATGGATAGCTCTTCTGGCAGGCGGTTTACCCGCGAAGGCACAAGAGGAGCATGAATTAAGTGAAAACAAGGATGAGGTTACAAAGCGTGTATCAAAAAGGCTCCCTTCGGGTATGCCAGAGCTGCCTGTTTATAGCGGTGCTCTGCCTCTCCTGCCAACGGGAACAGAAAGAAAACAATACCGTACAACAATCCATTGCAGACTCACCGGAAAAGGTCAAAGACAGTTTGCGTATTGAGCCTTCCATACCGGATACACCAGAGTTAAGGGATACATTAAAACCACCTGGTAGTGTAAAACAAAAGAAAGAGCCCGAGCGATGGGGACGTATCACGGTTAAGAAAGGCATCCAACACGACTTCTGGACTTTTGCCCACGAGTTTGTGAGCTATCGGGACAAGGTTCATGGACAGGTGGCCGATACCATCAATGGACAGGTATACCCTTATTTCCATCCCATCATGTACAAAAAGTACCCGGTACCTATAGCGGTGAATCTTTGGCTCAACACGTATTATGTGCCGTATGATTCTATCGATTCCTGGTACAACAAGGGAGTTATTACAGGCCAATATGTGCATGTGAAAGGGTTGTACGACGGTCTGCTGCAAAACCGCATCACCCTGCATTTTAAACGCGAAATCAGTGTGGAGGAACGCGAAGAACTGATGAAACGATTTGGCCTCAAACCATTAAGCAACTGGTCTGTCTCCCCGCTGGAAATGAGCATGAGCCTGGAGAATCCCCGTGCCGATAAAATCAGCACCCTTTCTGCGTCCATCGCGAAACTGGACTATGTCGATTGGGTCGAGAACCATATCCATACGGGCGAGCCTGTTCGGACCGATAACTGGCCTTAAAGACCGACGGATAAGCGTGTTGCTCTCATAGGCTCCTGTAGTGGTGCTGCGAATGAAAAGCCTTTACCAAAGCTTCATTACTTTGCCGGTAAGCCCTTTATCCCTGTCAGAGCCGATACCCGATGTTAAACTGAAAGGCCAGATTATATCCGAAGGAATCAAAAAGTTTCTTTGAAGCAAAGCTGGGATATGGAACCTCAGAATTTTTGCCGCAGGTGAATGTCCCTGCGCTGACATTGGTTCCTATAAATGCTCCCTTAAACAGGCCAAGTTCAAATCCATAACCTGCATTCAGGAAAAGATAATTGTACGTAGTGGGGTAATAGGTGTCTCTTGGGTTATG
>CAXPEB010000003.1:0-22308 GCA_964215915.1 Bacteroidia bacterium | reverse complement strand
CCATCGAGCGGTTGCGGCGACCTGAGTGTAAGCTTCAATAACCAGTCGACGCCTAACGATACGGGCTCTATAAATATCATGAGCTTCGCTTGGGACTTCGGCAATGGGTTAACGAGCACCACGCAGGATCCGACGACGCTGTACAGCCGTTCTTTGATCCAGGACAGTGTTTACACGGTTACGCTGATCGGCACGAGTGAACACGGCTGCCGGGATACGGTAAGCCGCGATGTGCGGGTATTCCCGAAACCGGAGGCAACCTTCACGCAGAGCGATACGAGTGGTTGCGGTCCGCTTACCATCAGCTTTACGAACCAGTCTGTTCCTTACGATACCGGCTCGATAGCGGATATGAGCTTCCAGTGGAGCTTTGGGGATGGACAGTCGAGCACTGCCCGGAACCCTGTTATTACATTCTATCCCTCCCTAATCCAGGATACGGTTTATACGGTACGTTTGATCGCATTCTCGGAGCACGGTTGCCGGGATACGATGTACTCCACGGTACGTGTCCATCCGGATCCCCAACTCAGCTTTGTGCCGGATATCAGCTCAGGCTGCGGTCCGCTTGAAGTTCAGTTTACCAGCACCACGCTGAACGCTCAGGAGTTTCATTGGGACTTCGGTGATGGCGACACCAGCCATCAGGAGCACCCTGTCCATACCTTTGCCAACCGACCGAATCTGGATACCAGCTACACCGTTCGGTTCTGGACCCGGAGCATTTACGGCTGCTGGAGCGATACGGAAACCACGGTGATTATCGTTCGCCCGGATCCGGTGGCGGCATACAGTCAGAACCTGGATTCCCTGTGCGGAGGAGGAACCATTCAATACTCAAACAATTCCACCCTGGGATATACCTATGAGTGGAGCTTCGGCGACGGCAGCCCCGTTTCCAATGCGGTCAACCCAACGCATACTTTTGACGAAATTCAGTTTATCGATACCGGTTACCTGGTGCAGTTGATTGCTACTTCGGTGTACGGTTGCCGGGATACGATAACCAAACCCACTACCATTTTCCCCTTACCGGATGCAGTCATAACCTGGTCGCCGGATAGCGGTTGTACACCTCTTCCGGTGAACTTCGGTAACCTTTCCACCATTGCAGCCAGCCATTTCTGGGACTTTGGTGACGGAGATACGGCAAGTGGAGACACGCTGCAGCATATTTACGATAACCCTCTGGGCATAGACCGCGATTTCCGGGTAATCCTGCATGCGATCTCCGTACACGGTTGTACGGACCGGGATACGGTATCCATACGGGTACATCCGCTTCCGAGGCCCAATTTCATCTTTGCCAAAACCGGCATCTGCGATACCAGCGAATACAACTTCACCAACCTCACCGCAGGAGCGGTTCAGTATGAGTGGAGACTCGGCGACGGCACTACAACCTTTGTGACCGATCCTACCCATATCTATCCCACAGCAGTAAGTAACGACACCAATTTTGTCGCTACGCTTATCGCCACCAGCAACCGCGGTTGTGTGGATTCCATCAGCAAACCGGTGGTGGTAACGCCAATCATGCTGGCCAGAGCAGCTACCAACAATGCTTCGGGATGTCCTCCGCTGGAAGTAACTTTCCAGAACCTGAGTACCAACGCCACCCATTTCTACTGGGATTTTGATGATGGCTTTGTCAGCACTCAGGCCACGCCAACCCATACGTTCATCAACCCGGATCCGACTACCCACGTCTACCAGGTAGAACTGATTGTAAGCAATAACTTCGGATGCTCGGATACGGCTGTGGTACCGATAACCGTATTGCCCAATATCCAGTCGAATTTCCTGGTGTCCAAAACAAGCAACTGTGCGGTGGCGGAATACGATTTTACCAATATTTCCATCGGCAGTGTTGACTACCAGTGGGATTTCGGGGATGGAACCACCTCCACCCAGAATGACCCGACACATACTTTCCCCACCAGCCTCACGCAGGATACCCTCTTTACGGTTCGCCTGGTTTCCCGGTCATCGGCCAATTGTTTCGATACTTCCTACCGTGCGATTCGTATACACCCGATCGTAGTGGCTGAGTTTACCGTGGATAACCTGGAGGCCTGTGGATTTATGAATGCACAGTTCACCAACCTGTCGCGTAACGGCACCTATTACATCTGGGATTTCGGGGATGGAACCGGTTCTGCCCAGTTCAGTCCGTCGCACCCATACAGCCAGGTGGGCAGCTATACCGTAACGCTTGAAGTGTATGACCAATACGGTTGTTCGGCAACCTATACCTTGCCCAACCCGATTGTCATCCATGAGATTCCACAAGCGAATTTCATCCCTCTGCCTACCACGCAACGCCTGCCGAATTCCACCTTCGACTTCACCGACCTGTCCATCACTACCAGGCCGCTGACTTATGACTGGAACTTCGGAGAGCCGTCAAGCGGAGCCAATAACACATCCACTCTGCAGAACCCGCAGCATACCTATGCCGACAGCGGTGATTATATCATCCGCATGATCATCACCAACGGCGACTGCTGGGATACGCTGGAAAGACCGGTTCGGGTGGACTACTATTATCCGATTGCTTCCTTTACCCAAGACCCGGACACAGGTTGTATGCCGCATACGGTGACCTTCACCAACCAAAGTCAGTACGCTACCAGTTACCGGTGGTTCTTCGGTGACGGCGGACAGTCGACAGACGAGAACCCCGTCCATACCTACATCAATCCGGGAGTCTATACCGTGACGCTGATTGCTTATGGTCCGGGTGGGGTGGATGACAGCACCAAGATTGACCAGATTGTGGTGATCCAGAAGCCTTATGCCAACTTCTATACGAATCCGGTAGTGGCGTGGAAACCCAATACCAGCATCAACTTCATCAATATCAGCCTGCTGGCTACCTCCTATATCTGGGAGATTGAAGGACCGGAGAATGATAACCTTTATTCCACCGAAGAAAGCCCCATACTCGAGTTGAACGAAGAGGGAGAATACACGGTAAGGCTGATCGCGATTAACGACTTCGGTTGCCGCGATACGCTGGAAAAGGAAAATTATATCCGCATCAATGCCGACGGTGTGGTACTGGTTCCCGATGCCTTTACCCCGAACGGTGACGGAACGAATGACAGCTTCCGGCCCGTGTTCGATGGAGTGCGCCGGGACAACTATACCTTCCGTGTTTACAACCGTTGGGGAGAGCTGGTATTTGAAACCCATGACATCGATGAAGCCTGGGACGGTACCTTCCAGGGAGTGATGTGTGAGAGTGAGGTTTACGTTTGGCAGGTACAGGGCTACCTGTTCGGAGATTCACAGTTCACAGAACGCGGCAGAGTTATGCTCTTGCGCTGATGAAAAACTTGTTACTGGAAATCCGTTCCTGCCGGCTTTGTAAGAAATACCTGGATCCCAGACCGGTGGTGCAGGCCGCTTCCGAAGCCCGTATTGCCATAGTGGGCCAGGCTCCGGGAAGAAAAGTGCATGAAAGCGGAATTCCCTGGGACGATGCCAGCGGACGCAATCTGCGCAGCTGGCTGGGTATGGATGAAGGGGTGTTTTATGATCCGGCAAAAGTGGCGCTTATCCCTATGGGGTTCTGCTATCCCGGAAAAGGGAAATCCGGAGATCTGCCGCCGCGAACAGAATGTGCTCCCGCCTGGCACGCATCCTTGTTCGAAAAATTGCCTGAACTCAGACTGACCATCCTTGTGGGACGCTACGCACAGGACTATTACCTGGATGATCCGGGAGAAACGCTTACGGAAACGGTCCGGAACTACGGCAAGTGCCTTCCGGCCTATTTCCCTCTTGTACACCCTTCGCCCCGTAATGGTATCTGGATGAAGAAAAACCCCTGGTTCGGTCTGGAAGTGTTGCCTGCACTGAAAACTGCCGTGGCTGAAGCGCTCTCCTGAGCCTCAGCGCTTAAACCTGAGTTTTTCCGTTTTCAACGATTAATCCGGATGCTCCGTTAACCTGGATTTATTCCGGTGGCAGAAATACCTCAATTTGCGCCGCAATTACACTACAGACTAATTATGGAAAATGTATCTGCCCTGCTTCAGGTCCTCATGTGGACTTCCGTGGTTATCACGGTATGGGGCTTTTTTGCTGCCAACTCCTGGCGAAGGCCGGTTATTCTGCTTGTTCTGGTATGGATAGCCCTGCAAACGGTCCTTTCCCTGAATGGATTTTACCTCGCTTTTGAGTCCGTTCCGCCACGGATGATGGCGATGATCGGTCCCCCTTTGCTGATGTTGGCCATCCTGTTCTTTACCAGGTGGGGAAGGCGGTATATGGATGGACTGGATGCCGCTAACCTGGTGGCGGGTCAAACCGCCCGATTCCCGGTTGAACTGATGCTTCACGGACTCTTTCTTATCGGATATATTCCGGAAGCCATGACCTACAGCGGGATAAATTTCGATATCCTAACCGGCCTGACAGCGCCCTTTATTGCATACTTCGGTTACAGGAAACAAAAGCTCGGAAGAGGAGCGCTGATTGCATGGAACCTGATCGGTTTGGGACTCGCCCTGAATGTGGTAAGCAGGGGGATACTGAGCGCACCGACACCTTTCCAGCAGTTTTCCTTTGATCAGCCTAATGTAGCGGTCTTTTATTTCCCCTTCTCCATGCTTCCTGCGGTAGTGGTGCCTTTGGCGTTTTACGGTCATGCCATAGCCCTGAGGCAGCTGCTTGTTCGCAGAAAGAAAGACAATAATTGAAACAGCCGGCAAAGAGGCGGGCTGACTCATTCATGCCTTCTAACCGTCTACTTTCCTTGCTTCATAAAGCGTCCGGTAGCACCGGATTCCGGGAGAGAAATCCAGTAGACACCTGCAGGCAGGGCAGAAATATCCAGGCCTTTTCCGGGTTGCCATTTGCCTTGTAGAACAGTCCTTCCCGTAACATCTGAAACCGTATAACCCTGTGATTCCGTAAGGGAAGTTTCAAGGTAAAGCCGTTCGTTAGCGGGGTTGGGGTACAGGCGAAGGGAAAGCTTACCGGGAACCCGAACACCATTGGGGCCAAGAGTAGTGAATATCCAGGGCCCGATATAATTGCCGGAATGGATCCCGCTTTGAGCTTTGACGCGCCAGTAATAGGTGGTATTCGGTGCAAGGTTCAACACCTTTTGTTCGGAAAGGGTAGGAGAAAAGGACAAGGGGTTTGTGCTGAAATCGCTGCTGCTGTCTATTTCTATCAGGTATTCGTCGGCACCCGTGGCATCGGTCCAGTCAAAATCCACCGCATTGAAATTTACTCCCGTGGCCTGGTTGGCGGGGAGCAACAACAAGAAGCTGTCGAGGCTGGCCGTGGTAAAATTCCAGGTGGGGGAGTAGTTGCCGAAGTTTGTCCCGTCCGAGGCCCTAACCCTCCAGTAATAGGTGGTATTAGGCGTCAGGGCATTGATGAAGTTCTGGGAGGGGCCGGAGGTTTTTACAACGGGATTTGTGGCGAAGGTGGAATCCGTGTCGCAGTATAAGGTATAGGAACTGGCCAGGAAGGCGTCGGTCCAGTCGAAGTTCACCTGATTGAAATCAATTCCATAAACCTGTTGTGCCGGGTTAAGTAACCGGAAGCTGTCAAGCAGGGGACTTGCCTCAGGTAACAGGCGGGCGATAGCCACGGCATTGCCGCTGTAGCCTACCGCCAGTATTTTCTGGTCGTTTTGTATCAGTAGTTCCCTGCAGGCGTTTTCCGTGCCGTTACCGAAATTCAGTTTCAACCGGCCATAAGAACCGAAGGTGGAGTCAATGATAAAGTCAGAGAAAAAACGGGCCAGTACAAAATCACTGTTGCTTCCTTCTTCACTGCTGCCGCCCAGGAGATAACGTCCGCTTCCATCGATAGCCAGGCCATAGGCCACATCGTTTTTCAGCGAACCGAAATCCGCTACGTTGCTCTGCAAAATGCCGTTGCCCGAGCTGGTAAGCTGGGCCAGCAGAAAATCATAGCGCAGGGTGTAGCGGTAGGAGCCGCCCGCAAAAATCACCGAGTTATCCGGTTTGAGCCAGAGCGAATAGGCCCGGTCATGGCCGTTGAAGTTTCCGTTGATCACCACCACTCCATCCGTGGAGAAGCTGTTGTCCATACTGCCGTCGGAATTGATCCGTCCCAGCCAGTAATCGGAATCCCAGGACATGGAAGGAAAGTCGCGCCAACCGGCAACGCTGATCTTGCCATTGGATTGAAGAACCAGGTCTTCGAGGGAGAAATAGTACTGGTAATCCAGTGAAGTGACCCAAAGGAGCCGTATCCCGGTATGATTGAAAGACGTATCCAGTTTGCCGGTGCTGTCGAAGCGGGCCACCACCGGTTTGGCAATATTGGTGCTTACCTGGCTATTGCCGCCGAGGATCATTTTACCCGTTAGCGGATGAAGACGGATCACCCTGACTTCGTCCTGCTGGTTGTTTTCAAAATCCGTCAGCACGATTCCCGAGTTATTGAAATCCGCATCCAGGAAACCCTCAGGGGTCAGGCGCACGATTACCGCGTCTTTGTCCGTACCGTCGTCGCTCGATCCCGCCACCACAATCTTTCCGTCGGGTTGTATGGCCACGCTATAGGCAATGTCGTCGCTTCCCGTATTGACATCCACAAACACGTTGCCGTCAAACCCGAAACTGCTGTCGGGGCGACCATCGGTATGGTAGCGTAACACCAGGATATCCTTACCTGTAACTCCTTGCTCGGTATAGCCCACCACTACAATCTTCCCGTCGTTCTGAAGAGCGGCGCTGTAAGCCCGGTCATTCTGAGAACTGAAACTGGTAAGAACCATTCCGGCATTCCCGAAATCCGGATCCAGGCTCCCGGCAGGTTGTGCCACGGCAGGTGCAAGTATGGAAGAGCTCACTCCGCAGAGGAGAAAAGGTATCAGGTGTAAAAAAAGGCGTTTGTTCACAATAAGGCAATCTATGCATTTTCACCAAATATAGACTGGGCTGGTATATGGAATTATCCTCTGACTCTGCAGGGGATACGGGTTGTTCGGTTTTTATTTATGGAAATGGTTTTTAGGGTATTGATTTCGATGATGGGAACGGATCAGGCATTATTGAAAAAACGCGCTTGCCCTATATTAGCGGCATGACACGTATCCTCTTCGTTTGCCTGGGCAATATCTGCCGTTCCCCACTGGCTGAGGGCCTTTTTTTGAAAAAGCTGGAAGAGCGGGGGCTTAACGGTAAGTACACGGTGGATTCGGCAGGCACGTCCGGATTTCATGAAGGAAGTCTCCCAGACCCCCGAACCCGTGCCAATGCCGAGCAAAATGGCCTTTTCCTGAACAGCCGTTCCCGGCCATTCGGTAAATCTGATTTTGTAGAGTTTGACCTGATTCTAACCATGGACAGGAGCAATTACAAAAATGTCCGGAGCATGGAGCCCGCCCCTGAACTGGTTTCGGAAGTTGCCCGTGTCCGGATGATGCGTGACTTTGACCTCAATGATCCGGGTACCGATGTTCCGGATCCGTACCATGGAGGAGAGCGGGGCTTCCAGAATGTGTATGATATCCTCGACCGGTCGACTACCGAGTTGCTGAACTGGCTGGAAGAAAACTCAGTGTAATTCCATTACGATACTCAGCAGGCGTTCAATCTCCTGAATCTCCTGCTCCCTTTCCGGGGTGGGGTTCTTCTTTTGCTCCTCCTGCAGAGCCTCCAGCTTTTGGCTCCACTTGCTCTTCACCTGGCTGTTACACTGCTGGATGAACATCACCGTAAAGTATTCGAACTCTTCTTCCGGTTCAAAGCCGTTAATGGCATCCAGGAGTTTGAAAGCCACATCAGGGTTATCGTTCTGTTTCAGGTAAAGGTTGACCATGGCAACCAGGTAAAAGCGTTCGCCATCCTCATTGTACCACTGATCCAGGAAAATATCGGTGTAATCTTCCTGTTGTTTAGCCAAGAGGCTGAGGGCATTGTAACGGAGTTGTTCGGATTCGGAGTACGCCCATTTTTTTGAGATCGCGATAGCCGAGTCAGGCTGAATGGCATAAAGAAGCCGGAGAGCCGAAGCATTTACCCGATAAGAAGAGTCGTTTAGTCCAGCCTGGATTGCCGGGTCCAGGTTGGTTACCGGGTCCAGCGCAAGCGCAATAAAAGCGGCTGCCCGGGTGGCTGCTTTCGGATGGTTTTTCGCATTATCGATGAGGATATCCGTGAACTCATGCTGTTGATCGGGAGAAAGGAGCTTCATCTGTTCCATGGCTTTGTTGCGGATGGAATAATGCGGGTCAGTCAATCCGATCGCCACTGCCTCGAACAGGGTCAGTATCTCCTCCGATTCGGCCAGGTGTTCCATAGCCAAAAGACGATGCCGGTAAGTTTTGGCATGTTTCAGCTGCGCCAGCCAGCCTTCCTCGTCACGGGTTTCGGAAACCCTTCCCAGGATCATGGCTTGTGCATCGAAACCTACCCAGAGGGGCTTTTCTTCCAACTCCCACAGGAAGTATTCATTGACCTCATCAATTTCAATGTACTTGATCTCACGGCGGTTTTCATACACAAATACTACCTGCACCGGTAAACGAAAGGGAGCCTGTCCGGAAACGGATACTTCCTGGTCCACTTTGATGCTGTAATAATTACCCAGTACCGGATCGTCGTTCCATTCCAGGTTGTGTTCCACCTTCAGCATAGGATGTCCGGCCCTGAAAAACCACTGGTCGAAGAACCAGGTCAGGTCTTGTCCGCTAACCTCTTCAAAGGCTTGTCGCAGGTCATGGATCTCGGCCGTTCCGAAAGCATGACGTTCCAGGTAAAGGTTCAGTCCGTCGAAGAAATCCTCATCGCCCAGGTAACAGCGCAGCATGTGCAGGGTTAGTCCCCCTTTCTGGTAGCTGTGGGCATCGAACATGTCTTCCGGCGAATCAAAATCGGTGCGGATCAGCTTCTCCTGTTTTCCCATCGCCTCTGCCAGGTATTGCTGCAGGTCGTGGTAGAGGTGTTCATCGGCGTCATCCCGGCCATATTTATGCTCACGCCACAGGTATTCTCCGTAAGTGGCAAAGGATTCGTTAAGGGGTAACTGCCCCCAGGATTCACAAGTAACCAGATCACCGAACCAGTGGTGGAAGAGCTCGTGAGCGATCACATCTTCGTATTCTTCATCATACAGTTCCCGGCTTTTCAGCCTGAGCATGCCGCCATGCACCGTAAGCGTGGTGTTCTCCATTGCTCCCGAAACATAGTCGTATACCACGGCCTGGTCGTATTTGGGCCAGGGGTAAGGGTAGTTCAGCTTATTGGAGAAGAACTCCATCATCTCCGGAGTATTGCCGAAAATACCCATGCAGCTTCCTGCATATTCCTCATCCACAAAATAGCGAACGGGGATGCCTCTCCAGCTGTCTTCCCCGATATGGAATTGCCCGATCACCATAGCCACCAGATACGGGGCATGCGGTTTTTTCATGGACCAGTGATCCGTGCGGAGTTCTCCGTTTTTCGTGCTGCCCAGTAATTCGCCGTTGGAAGCCGTGGTAAGGGTATCGTGAACGGTAATGAACAGCTCGTGCGTCATTTTTTCATTGGGGGCATCGATTGTAGGCAGCCAGCAGGAGGTGCTTTGAATCTCGCCCTGGGTCCATATCTGTCTGGATTTGTTCTTTTCGCTGCCGTCGGCATTGATAAAGAATAACCCCTTTTCACTGGTAATGGCCACTCCGCCATTGTCGGTCACCTCTTCCGGTCTGGCCGTATAAGTCAGTACCAGCGATTGAGTATCCTTGTGGGTGAGTGGTTTGTTGAGGATCACCGCCAGTTTTTCACCGTCGTATTCGTATTGCAACTCCGTCGCAGAAGCTGTATCCCTGCCCAAGCCTACGAAGTGTATGAGCATGGCTTTGGCATCCAGGTATACGGTGTCTACAGGGTGCCGGTAAGCCGTTAGAGAAAGTGTGGCCAGGGCATGGGCTTGTTTTTTTTCCCAGTCGAAGCGGATTTGGGCCGAGGTATGGATCAGGTCCGTTTTCCGGGTCTCCGAACCCTTGTAAACCGGAGCTTCAAAGATCACCGGAGAATCCTGCTCTTCTTCCTCTTCCCAGTCATCATCACGCTGTGCGGTAACCGCCACGTCTCCCACATAGAGAATGATCTCGTCCGATTCTTCCTCCGCCTCCTCGGCTTCGGTGGGTCGGGTACTCTTGCAGGCAGAAAACAGAAATGTCCCAATAGCCAAAAGGCTTATGTATCTTCGCAGCATATACGTTCAGAGCATGATTCGGGCAAAAGTAAACGATAAGGAGCAGTTCGACCTGCTGATTAAAGATAAAACCGTAAAGGTAAACGACAAGGAATTCGAGTTGGATGCACTGCAGACGGAGCCGGGTTTTATCCATCTTCTGATAGAAGGACGATCTTACCGGGTACGTTTGAATTCAAGCGACAGCGAAACCAAATCCTATTCGCTCACGGTTAACGGAAACCAGTATTCGGTGGCCCTGAGTGATGAAATGGATCAGCTGTTGAGCCGCCTTGGCCTGTCTGACCTCGCCGGGAAAAAAGTCAATGACATAAAAGCCCCCATGCCCGGGCTGGTGCTTAAGATTGAAGCCGAACCGGGGCAGGAAGTGATCAAGGGCGACAGCCTCTTGGTGCTTGAAGCCATGAAAATGGAAAATGTCATCAAGTCTCCGGGAGAAGGAAAAATCAAAAGCATACGGGTTGCCGCAGGCGATAAAGTAGAGAAAAACACCGTGCTGGTGGAATTCGAATAAGGATGAAACTCGCTTGGGTTCCCATACTGCTGGCTTTTGTTTTCTTGCAGGTAGGGGTCTCGGCAGCGAGTGATTCTACGCATGACGGGCGTTACCGTCAATACAACGACAGCGGTCAGCTGATCTTCAGCGGGAAGTACAAGGATACCCTGCGTCACGGCACTTTCAAAGAATACGATTCTACCGGACTACTGATCCGGAAAACACGATACCGGAAGGGGAGAATGATCTGGATGCAGATCTACCGTAACGGGAAGATGATCGAGGTGATTGATCGTCACGGAAATATCCGTAAGACAAAAAAATGCGGTTGCTAGAAGCTGTAAAGGCAAAACCGGCGATCACCGATATTCTGTGATCAATTCATCCGAATCGGGGAGTGCAGCGTGAATTCCGGGATAACCACTTCAAAGTGCTGGGCATCTTCCAGACGTTCGAATGTATAGGTGCCGGCCATTTTTCCGATATCGCTGCGCAGGTTGCAGGCAGAGATATAGGTATGATGGTCGCCCGGCCTGAGAATGGGTTGGAGCCCGACAACCCCTTCGCCTTCTACTTCCCGGGTTTCCCCGTTTGAATCGAAAATGTACCAGTGTCTCCGCAGGAGTTGTATGATGTGTTCACCGTGGTTTTCGATGGTGATGCGGTAGGCGAACAGGAAAAGATCGTTCAGCGGATCGCTTTGTTCCGGCTGGTACTGGGTCTCTACATTCACGCGTATGTCGTTGGTGATAGCGGTAGGCATCTTTTCCGTCCTTTAACTATATAGACGAATATAATCGTCATAAAGTTTACCGGGGCGAAAATAAATGCACATTCGGGGAGAAATTCCATTGTTCCGGGCATCCACGATACTTTTATTTTGCAGTATGGAATATTCCTCGCGCATCATTGAACAGGCGGTGAATGAATTCGCCCGTTTCCCCGGGATCGGGAAAAAAACGGCCCTGCGACTGGTATTCCATCTTATCAAACAACCGGAACAGGATATCCGTAACCTCTCCGATGCTATCCTGGCCCTGAAGGAACAGTTGCGTTTCTGCAACGAATGTGGAAATGTTTCCGATGCCGAGGTTTGTCAGATTTGTGCAGATAAACGCCGTGACCGGAGCCTACTATGTATCGTGGAAGATATGCGCGATGTCGTGGCCATTGAGAATACGTCGCAATACCGGGGAGTTTATCATATTCTCGGCGGACTAATTTCCCCCATAGATGGTGTGGGGCCGGAAGACCTTAACCTGGGCAAACTGGAGGAGCGGGTCCGGGAGAACGACGTTTCGGAAGTGATCCTGGCCCTAAGCGCAACCATGGAAGGAGACACCACCGGCTTTTACCTGTCCCGGAAACTAAAGAACCTGGGTGTTAAAGTTTCTGCCCTTTCCCGCGGTATTGCTATTGGCGGAGAACTGGAATATGCCGATGAAATCACCCTCGGAAGAAGTATCGCAGGCCGGGTGCCTTATGAGTAAGCCATAAATTCGGGTGAACCTTATACACGCCTTTCCATAAAGAACTGAATGAAAGAAGAGTAGGAAAAGCAACACAGGCTGGAAAATAGACCCTCAAGCAAAACCTTCTGCGTGAAATGTTGTATCATGCGGCATGAAAACATACCTGGTACTTGTATTTATGCTTCTTGGTTCTCTGTTTGCCGGAGCACAGGAACTGGAATGGGAAGTAAGCCCAGACTATTATTACAAGCAGATATCCTCATTTCAAGGGAAGAAAGCGCTATTTGAGAAGCTTGACAGTTCCCTTAATAACAGGCTGGACCCGATTACCAAACAATGGGAGCTCTTTGTCAAGAATACCTATGAATACGATACCCTGGGTCGTTTGCTTACCGAAAGACGTTACCGGCAGACTCCCGATAAATCCGCATTATACGAATGGGCCATTTATTCCTATACGTTTAATAACCAGGGACTCATCACGCAGCGAACCACGCAGTTATATGACATCAACGCGGGTAAATGGGACAGTTCTCAGAAGTTTCTTTATTCCTTCGATACCCAGAACCGACTGGTTACCACAACACTTGCCAACTGGAACGCAGATTCGGCCAAGTTCCTCACTGCTAACCGGGTTGATGTTACCTACACTACTTCCGGCCAAGTTCTCAGTGAAGACGGGTTTCTGTATAATTCAGGTAACTGGGCCCCGTATTACGAAAGGGATTACTACTACAAAAGCGACGGCAGGAAGGATTCCCTGATTGTCCGCTATAACTTCGGGGGAAGCTGGACGGATCCCAGCAGGACGACCTACTTCTACGATGGTCAGGATGATCTTGACCGAACGGAAGATCATCATTGGGATTCGGACTCCGGTTATTATGTACTCTCCTCTATTATAGATTTTACCCTGGATCAGAACGGGAACCCGGTGCGTTACGAAATCACCAATTTCAACAAGGGCAATCTGCTTAATTATTCCCGGTATGATCAGACCTACGACCTCAGCGTAGGTATTGAGGATGTGATCATGTACATAGAAAACCTGCTTCCTGTTCAGTTCAAAAACAAATGGATCAAATACGAGACATTTAACCGCAAACCGTCCGATACTGCCTGGACCCCAAATACCGACCAGGACCTGTATTACTCACAGATATCCATCAATACCACCATGGTGCGAAACACGGAGAAACTGGACCTGAGCCTGTATCCCAACCCGGCTAATAACCGGGTGGAGCTAGATCTTTCCGGGACCTACTTTTCCGGAAGTATGGAGGTGTTGAGTCAGGCCGGTAAGCTGCTTCGCAGTCAGGAGGTTTCTGGCAACCGCATCGGGATTGATGTCAGCGACCTGCCAACCGGGGTTTACTGGTTGCACCTTGCAGGAGAAGACGGACAGGTGTACCGAAAGCGGCTTGTAGTATTCCGGTAAGCGTTTTCAGCAGAGTTGCAGTTCCCTCTGCGATATCCGCAGACAGGAACGCTTCTTTTTCAAAATCCGTCAGCTTCAGGGTCATTCCGGATTCCTGGCGAGTATAGCAAAACTGCGGCTCTTTCTGAAGTCGGATTTAACCGTTGCCAGAAAGTTCTCCCGGGTGATTTCCTTATCGGCGCAGCTGCGGATAAATTCCCAGGAAACGTGAAAGTGCAAACTGTCATTGGGGCTCAGCGGAATTACCAGCCAGAAACTTTTTCCGTTGGGAACCAGGTAGCTTTTGTTCAGGTGAGTTTCCAGCACTTTGGCATTCAGGGCATCTTTATGGATACTCTTGTACGCGAGGGCCCTTAGCGTGTCGGTTTCAACCGGTAGCATTTCGGGATCAAGGGAGTCGAGATGCGACAAAGCACCCGGAATTTTATTGCCGGCCAGCAGGCATTTGGCGTAAAGCAGGTGGCAGGAGTTAAGGGTTTCCCGGCCTTGTTTGCGGCAATAATCAAGTACCTCGCCGTTCGACTCGTCCAGCAAGGCCAGCGCAATTTCGTGGCGGCCGGATTCATAAGCTTCGTTTGCCGCGGCAAAACGTTCTTCGCCCGTTATCTGGGCAGGAAGAATACAATGGAAAAGCAACAGGGCCATAAGCAGGCCAGGATAACGCAGGATAGTAATGGATGTGTTCATAGTTCTAATTTAATCAAAACCTGAGTAAGTGGGTAACCACCGGGACGCAGACGGTAATAATCGCTTTTACCAGGAGGGGTCCAGGAGCTGAAAACGCTCGGTATAACGGTTGTTTCCGTCGGTAATACGGCAATAATAGATGCCGGGTTTCCAGCGCGACACGTCCAGTTCCCATTCCTGATCGGCACCCGGGTAGGTGGTGTATTCCGTTTTTGTTATCTGCTGTCCGGTTGCTGAAAATACCTCGATCACCAGTGTAGGGTTTTCCGGAGCATAGCGGAGGTTTAATACATCGGATGCAGGGTTGGGGTAAACCAGTGGCCGTTTCTCCTTTGCCGGGTTTGCAGGCATAGTCACTTCATACAGTCCCGGACTTTCCGCAGCACTCCCGTTTTCGATCACGTAAATCCGGTTACCCGCGAGTTCTGCATCTACGGGTCCGTCAAAGCCCCCGACTATCCGGGTGGAATAAACCCGGTAATTGTCGGCTGCCGGATCGTATTTCAACTGCAAATGCACCAGGTCTTCCGAAGAGTCGAGAAAAGGACCGCCCAGGTTATTGGGATAGAAGGCATTGGCCGAGTCAACTCCTTTGGAATAACCGAGCATAAAGCCGCTTCCGGTATAGGGTGCGGCCAGCGCCGAATAACGGTCGAAGATCAGCCCGAGAGGGGAACGGTGGGCGGTAAACGTTTTTATCCCGATTCCCATGTCACTGGCGTCATAAATATCTCCTGTAGCGGTGTCTTTGAATTTGTCGCAGTCGGGTCCCATATTGATCACGGGGTCGGTGAAATGCAATCCCGGTGGCGGTGGTGGAAAGGTGCTGTCACTCCCGAACAGGCCAAGGAGCTTCCCGTAGCTGTTCTGGGGCAACAGCTTGTCGGTAGTGTAGTCGTAGCCCGGGTACTGCAGGGGGTTGACCGTTTCTCCCATCACCCAGGGAAACCCGTAGTGACGGCCTTTGCGCAGCCAATTCATTTCTTCGTTGTGGTCGCGGTCACCGGAGTTCTCTACCGCGAAAAGATGGCCGTTGGGCGCAAAATCCATATCAAAAAAATTCCGGACCCCGCTTACAAAGAGGTACGGTCCTTCTGCCAGATCTGCGGAGTCGTAATGGAGGATCAGCCCTTCCGAATCGGTCCGGACGCAGAACACCTTAGTGGTCAGTGGAGTGTTTCTTAATCCGGGAAACATTCCGCTGCGTGAATTCACCTCTCCGTGGTCACCGCGCGATCCATTGGAGAAGTACAGGCTGTCTCCATCCGGGGAAAGCGCCATCCCTCCGATCATGTGGTCATAATCTCCGGCAGTTTCATAAGGTTCGGTCTGTACCAGGGTGCTCCAGTGCACGGAGCCATCCGGGAAACGTGTTCCCTTTTTAATGATCCCGACCGTGTAGGGATTCCGGTTGCCGATATTGCCCGCGAGGTAGAGGTAAGGCCCGTGAACGCGCATGCTCATAAGGAATTCGACGCCGTGTTCGGCAGCAGTGTGGAGCAGGCTTTCCCGGAAACCGTTTCCTTGTGGCTCCAGGCGATAAATATTGCCGTCGCTAGTATTGTAAAGGAGGCTGGCCGTGTATGGATCGAAGACCACTCTGACCGAGTGAGGCTGTACATCCATAACTCGCCTGACCTGTACATCGGGCACCAGCGGAGATTGTGCTCTGGCCAGGGCAACGGACAGGCATAGGAGGAGGAGGAGTAATTCGGATTTGATTCGCATTAAGAAAGAAAAGCTACTAAAATCCTTTCATTTCGTGGACAATTCTGTCGAAATAGTAACAAGGGGATAAAAGAAAAAGAGTACTTTTTCAATATCGATAGGAATAAGCCGCTATGCGTTCATTGCTGAAATACGGGGTGCTGCTGCTCCTGATTTTTCCGACGATATGCCTGCAAGCTCAGCAGGGATTTGCCGGGAAAGGCATAATGGCCCAGTACGGCGCCGGTTTGGGTTATGTTTGGGGAGGGGCGTTCGGAGGCCATCAGTTGCCGTCCTATTCTCCCACTTTTGTTATGGCCTATCAGCAGAGGATTTCCCCCAGATTATGGCTGAGGGCGGGAATTGGGTATAAGCAGGTAGACTCCCGGCATAAAGTCAGTTTCTCGGATGAATACGGCAGGGATCTCGGGAATGGGTTTGTCCGTTTCCGGCACCATACGATGCAGATTCCGCTTCAGTTGGGTATGGATTTATCGAAAAAGGGACCTTTTTATATTAGTACCGGTTTCTTTATCGCTCCGATGTTGAAATCGGAAGGTTCGGTTTCCGGAAATAGCGATTTAAACATGGAGGCATTTGATGTCAGTGACCAATACAGGAAAATGGATTTCGGCGTTCTGCTCGCTTTTGGAGCATCAATACCCTGGTTCGACCGGAATCGGGTTGTCTTAGAGCTGGAAGACCAGTTCGGGCTGGTGAACATCCTGGCCGACCGTAATCCGCGCTTTCCCGGTCTTCATACCCATATTGTGCAGCTGAAAGCCGGTTTGTACTTCACCCGGAACAGGATACGTGAGTGAGTTTCGGCATCTATCCGTAACAGCTTACCGGATTCTCTTTGTTGCCGGTATGTTTAATCATCCTTTTTCCCATCTTTGCCACACTGGAAGCAGAAGGGCTTCTGTGCAGCACCGAATGCTGCCCGTTGTCTCCATTCTGATTTCTTATGTCTTTTCCGGATATGGACCTATCCATTGTCATTGTCAATTACAACGTACGCCACTTTCTGGAACAGGCCCTGCTCTCTGTTAGAAAAGCGCTGAGGCAGGTAGAAGGAGAAGTTTGGGTGGTGGATAATAACTCGGTGGACGGCTCGGTGTCCATGGTCCGCGAAAAATTCCCGGAGGTAAAACTCATCGCCAATAAAGACAATCCCGGTTTTTCCGTGGCGAATAACCAGGCCATTCGTCAGGCTTCGGGCAGGTATATTCTCTTGTTGAACCCGGATACCGTGGTGGAGGAAGATACTTTCCGCAAGGTGGTTGATTTTATGGATGCCCATCCCGATGCGGGCGGACTGGGTGTTAAGATGATAGACGGCAAGGGAGAGTTCCTGCCTGAATCCAAAAGAGGATTGCCCACTCCGCAGGTAGCCTTTTATAAGATGTTCGGCCTTTCCCGTTTGTTTCCCAAGTCGCGTGTTTTCGGGCGTTACCACCTCGGATACCTGGACAAGGAACAGGTACAGCAAGTGGAAGTTCTTGCCGGAGCCTTCATGCTGTTGCGTAAATCGGTTCTGGATGAGATCGGCTTGCTGGATGAGACCTTCTTTATGTACGGGGAAGACATTGACCTGTCTTACCGGATTACCCGCGCGGGCTATAAGAATTACTATTTCCCCGGTACCACCATCATCCATTACAAAGGAGAAAGCACCAAAAAAACCTCGGTGAATTACGTCTTCGTTTTTTACCGGGCCATGGTCATCTTCGCCAAAAAGCACTATAGCAGTGGGTATGCCAGGTTATTCGGTCTGTTTATCAACCTGGCCATCTGGTTTCGGGCGGGGATTGCCCTGCTGTTCCGTTTTGCTTCGGTAGCCTGGCAACCGGTGCTCGATGCACTGATCCTTTTCGGTGCAAGCTGGCTGCTTAAACTTTACTGGGAAGCGAATAGCAAAGCCATACAGGGTGGCCATTATCCGGATGCTTACCTGTATGTGAATGTATTGATCTACGTGGTTTGCTGGGTGGCAGGTATTTCCTTCAGTGGAGGATACCGCCGGAATGCCGGGCTGAGGGCCATTGTTTATGGGATGCTCAGCGGCACCATTGCCATAGCGGTTCTTTATGCGTTTGCCCCGGACTCTTATCGGTTCTCCCGAGCCCTGATCCTTCTGGGTGCCCTGGGTGGCGGCTCATTGTTGGTCCTTTACAGGGTGCTGGGATTCTTTTTCCGTTACCGGTCGCTGAACTACGGAGAACATATCGCCTTCAATACCGTGGTAGTGGGGGCCGAAGAAGAGGCTAACCGGGTGAAGCGCCTGCTGGATGAAGGTGAGGTTCCGCATACTTTCCTGGGTTTCATCCATCCGGAAAAGAACAATCAATACCCGAAAGAATACATCGGTTGCCTGGATCAGCTCCGGGAGCTGGTAGAAGTTTTCCGTATTACTGAAGTCATCTTCTGTGCGCGTGACCTTTCCTCCTCCGACATCATTCACTGGATGGCTGAGCTGGGTAACAGCGAGGTGAATTTTAAGATTGTACCCGAAGAAACCCTCTATGTGATCGGGAGCAACAGCAAAAATACCAATGGCGAATTTTATAGCATCGACCTGAAACTGGCGCTTGCCCATGCATCCAACCTACGTAAGAAAAGAGCGTTTGATGTTTTTTCCTCCCTGGGTATGCTGTTATTACTGCCGGTGATGCTGCTGCTGGTAAAAGAAAAAAGAGGCTTTCTTCGCAACCTTTTTGCCGTGATGAGCGGGCAAAAGACCTGGGTGGGCTATGCACTTTCCGAGGCCAACGGCAGCCTGCCCACATTGCCTGAGGGAGTGATCACGGCAGCCGGCAATGCGGATCTTTCCCGCCTGGGGATTTCTGCAGATATGCTCAATTTCAGGTATGCCAAGGATTTCAGTGTCGACGGGGATCTGCAACTTGTGCTTAGTCATTTGCATCATCTTGGCAGGGCATAACACGTCCCGAATTGCTATCTTTGCACGCTTTTAACATGGTACACGACAGAGAAAGACCTTCATTCGAACCGGCGAATAACGTTACTGTTAAGCGCTGTTTTTATGCGTATGAATTTGCGGAAGAGTATGTGAAGGGAAAGAAAGTGGCCGATATCGGCTGCGGTACCGGTTACGGTACCGTTCACCTCGCCGGGTTTGCCGAAGAGGCAACCGGAGTGGATTATTCGGCGGAAACCCTGGAAAATTCCAGGAAGGAATACGCACACATCACCAACCTGAAATTCGTACACGGCAAAGTTCCTCCGGTTCCTCTGGAATCTGAAAGTATGGATGTGGTAACGGCCTTTCAGTTTATTGAACATATACCCAATCCCGTTGATTTTATCCGTGATGTACACCGCGTACTGAAACCGGGAGGAGTATTCCTGTGCACAACGGTCAATGCCCGGAAATCACTGGCCCGTAACCCTTTCCATGTGTTCGAGTATACGTTCGACTGGATGGAAAGCGACTTCCGTAAAGTGTTCAGCAACGTGGAAATGATCGGTCTGCAGGGCAATGAGAAGGTGAATAAGTACTACAACGAAAACAATAAGTGGGTACGAAAGATACTCAAGTGGGATGTGCTGGGCTTGCATAAAATGGTGCCGGCCAACTGGGTGACCTGGCCTTATAATTTCCTGACTTCCCGCATGCGTAAGAACCTGATGGAAGAAAACCCCGATACCCTTACTATCGATACCCGCGATTTCTTCCTAACCAAGGAAGACCTGGACGGAACCTGGGATATTTTTGTGGTAGCGAGAAAAGAGGCTTGATCTTGTTTAAAACAAGGATTTGATCTATTTTTGCAGCGAAATGAACGATAAGAGAGGGGACAGCGTCCCCTTTTTTATTGGGAAAATTTATGGAACTGGCAGAGAAGATCAGGGAGTTTGCAGAGGCAGCCATTGAAGATCCGCAATACTTTGTTGTTGAGGTGATAAGCAGTGGTTCGGGAAGAACGATATCCGTGCTTATGGACGGAGACGAGGGTATCCCGATCTCCGAATGCAGCCGTGTGAGCAGAGCCATTTCAGCACGGGTGGATGAAGAAATCCCGGACGAAGTAGGGGCCTTTACTATTGAAGTCTCTTCTCCCGGAGTGGATCGCCCGCTGAGGCAGTTGCGTCAGTTCCCTAAACATATTGGCAGAAACCTGCAGTTTACGGACAAGGAAGGACGCAAACGGGAGGGAAAGCTGCTGGAGTTGGAAGACAACCGCCTGAAGCTGGAAGAGGAGGTAAAAGAAAAGGGTAAGAAAAAGCAGATGGTGGTGAACCAATACATAATGGAAGAAATGCATGACCCCAGGGTGGTCGTGTCCTTTAAACGATAGAAGAAGAATGAGCAACTTAGGTTTAGTGGATTCCTTTGCGGAGTTCAAGGAGTTCAAAAACATCGACCGGGCCACGATGATGCGTGTGCTGGAGGACGTTTTTCGCAGTATGCTGAAGAAAAAGTACGGCACTGACGAAAATTGTGACGTCATCATCAACACGGAAAACGGTGACCTCGAGATCTGGCGGACCCGTGAGATCGTGGAAGATGAGGCCGTGGAAGACAGTGCCCTGCAAATTGGCATCAGCTCCGCTAAAGAGATCGAAGATGATTTTGAGGTGGGAGAAGAAGCCATTGAACAGGTCTTCCTGGAAGATTTCGGTCGCCGGCAGATCCTAACCGCCCGTCAAACGCTCATGTCCAAAATCATGGAGCTTGAAAAAGACGAGCTCTATCGGAAATACAAAGACCGCGTTGGAGAGATCGTAACCGGAGAGGTATATCAGATATGGAAAAAAGAGATCATGGTGCTGGATGATGAAGGCAATGAACTCATTCTTCCCAAAACAGAAATGATCCCCAGCGATTTCTATAAAAAAGGAGAGACCATCAAAGCGGTGGTGCTTCGTGTGGAGATGCTGAATGGTAACCCTCGGATCATCCTGTCCCGTACAGCACCGGAATTCCTGGAACGCCTGTTCGAACTGGAGGTTCCGGAGATCCTCGACGGTCTTATCACCATTAAGAAGATCGTGCGTGAGCCGGGTGAAAGAGCCAAAGTGGCTGTGGAAAGCTACGATGACCGTATTGATCCTGTAGGTGCCTGTGTGGGCATGAAAGGATCCCGTATCCACGGGATTGTCCGTGAGCTGCGGAATGAAAATATCGATGTGATCAACTACACCGGAAACCTCAAGCTGTTCATTCAGCGTTCACTGAGCCCGGCGAAGATCACCTCCATGGAAGTGGATGAAGAAAACAACCGGGTATCCGTGTTCCTCAAGCCGGATCAAGTATCTTTGGCCATTGGCAAAGGCGGCCACAACATCAAGCTGGCAGGCCGACTGACCAATTATGAGATCGACGTGTTCCGCGACAGTGAAGAAGAACTGGAAGAGGATATCGAACTGGACGAGTTTGCAGACGAGATCGATGAGTGGATCCTCGATGAGTTGAAAGGCATCGGACTGGATACCGCCAGAGCTGTTCTGAATACTACAGACGATGATCTGGTACGCAGAACCGAACTGGAAGCGGAAACCATCACGGAGATCAAAAAAATTCTCAAGGCAGAATTTGAAAACGACTGAGTGATGAGATAGAAGAATATAAGTGCAGGCCGCGGCATATAGCGGCACATAAAGGAGCATAATGACAGAAAAGCAAAATACCTATCGTATTTTTAAAGTTGCCACAGAGCTGGGAGTTGCCGTGGGGACTCTGGCGGATCACCTGAGAAACAAAGGTTTTGAGGTGGACGCCAAGCCTACGTCCAAGATCAGTGAAGAGATGTACCATGTGCTGCTTCGCGATTTCAGCTCGGATAAGGCAGCACGCGATGAGGCAAAGCAGTTGGAGATTAACCGTCACCGTGAGGATAAGGTCATCACCGAAATTTCCGACAAGCCTAAGAAAACTACCGGGGGAGAAAACAATGACGGCGATGATGAACTCATCCTGATCAAAAACACAACGGTTAACCCCGTTACGTCCACCAAACCCGGTGAAGAAGAAAAACCCAAGGCACCGGAAAAGAAAACCGAAGAGCCTAAGAAGGAAAGCAAAAGCACCGAAGAGAAAGAACCGGAAGTCAAGTCCGATTCCAAAGTAGGTGTGAAGGTGGTAGGCAAAATCGACCTGGAAGAGGATAAGGCTAAGAAAAAGACAGCCAAGAAGGAAGAAGCGGATGCTCCTGCCGCTGAGAAGAAGGAAGAGAAGGTTGAAAAAGAAAAACCGGTTGAGAAAGAAGTCGCTCCTGAAAAACCGGTAGAGAAGAAAACCGAAGAGCCCGTTTCCAAAGAGAGATCGGAAGAGCACACGTCTG
>CAXPEB010000002.1:0-4550 GCA_964215915.1 Bacteroidia bacterium | reverse complement strand
GGCCCTATTCTTTATGGCGGTGGGGCATTCTTTTGATTCGTTGGATAGGAAGAAAAGTTTCTCCACTTCCCAATAGTCAAATGTCCCCACAACTTTTTGACTTGGTCCTCCATCGCCTTTATCTATTCCCTGCCCGATTTGACGCTTTCGCTTCCTTAGCAGACCTTTGCGGCAATGAAGTATAAGGTGTTCGAAAAGGTGCGCATCGAAAAGGCTGTTGCCGAAGGATACTGCCTGGCATATGCCGAAGGCAAGACGTTGTTTGTCTCGCACGCTGCACCGGGAGACCTGGCGGACCTCAGAGTGATCAAAAAGAAAAAGGGGCAGCTCTATGCAAAAATAGAAGAGTTGCATGAAGCCGGACCTGACCGTGTGCAGCCAAAATGCGAACATGCCGGCACCTGCGGAGGATGCAAATGGCAACATCTGGATTATGCCGCACAAAAAACGGCAAAAGCACAACAAGTCACCGACAACTTCACCCGAATCGGGAAGCTGGATTTTCCGGAGCCCCTTCCCATATTGGGCGGAGACCCTATTTTCCAGTACCGGAACCGTATGGACTTCGGGTTTTCACACCAGCGCTACCTGCTCCCTGAAGAAATGGGAAAAGAAGATCCCGGTCCGCTCGAAGGACTCGGTTTCCATGTCCCGGGAAGGTTCGACAAAATACTCGACCTGAAATCCTGCCACCTGCAAGACCATCATGCCGATACCATACGCCTCTTCTGCAAAGAGCTGGCAATACAAATGAACCTGCCCTTCTATAACCTGAAAACCCATGAAGGGCTGATGCGTTCTCTGATCATAAGAAACTCTGCATTGGGTGAATGGATGGTGATCCTGGCCTTCGCCCAGGATATTCCGGAGGTGCAGGAATACCTGGAAAGAGTTCACCAACGCTTCCCGGAACTCACCTCGCTGATGTACGCCATCAATACCAAAAAGAACGACACACTTTATGACCAGGAAATCCTTGTCTTTGCCGGCAAGGACCATCTTCTTGAAAAGCTGGGAGAGCTGACTTTCAAAGTAGGCCCGAAAAGTTTCTTCCAGACCAATACACACCAGGCCAATGTCCTCTACCGCGTTGCCAAAGAGTTTGCCGGCCTGAGCGGCAGGGAAAAGGTGTATGATTTGTACACCGGTACCGGTAGCATCGCACTCTACGTAGCCGATCAGGCACAAAAAGTAGTCGGCGTGGAGTATATCGAAGCTGCTATTGAAGATGCCCGTATCAATGCCGGAATGAACGGAGTGGAACATGTTTCTTTTTACGCAGGTGATATGAAGGATGTGCTGAATGAAGAGTTTCTGCAACGCGAAGGCCAACCCGACGTAATCATCACAGACCCGCCCCGCGCCGGAATGGCTAAAGAAGTAGTGGAAATGCTGCTCCGGATAAAAGCGCCCAAAATCGTCTATGTGAGCTGCAACCCGGCGACTCAGGCCAGGGATCTTGCCCTGATGAAAGACCTTTATACCATCGAACGCGTACAGCCTGTCGATATGTTCCCCCATACGGCCCACGTGGAAAACGTTGTTTTGCTAACTTTGCAGGCATGATCGACAAAGACTGGGAAGTGCAGTTGGAGCACCTGCGTGGTGAGTTGATCCTGATGAAGGAATCCATCCGTGAAACATCCAGGGATATCATCAAAGAAGGATTTTCCAAACATCCCATTTTCATAGCCCATAAGGACCCGGTGGAAATCGGGGAGGTTATCCTGGATAAAGAGGACCTGGCTACCTCCTGGAGTATCAGCGCATCCACCCTGGAAGGTTTTATAGAGAAGGGGCTTATCCCGGAAGAGAAAAAAAGTTTCTTCCTGGAACAGTATAAAGACCCGAAAAAATTCATCTGTCTCTTTGTCGTGCACGGCGTTAACGCACGATTCGTTTTTGTCCCCTATTCTTCCGAAGTCCCCCAGCAATGAGTCCGAAGCTTGTGATCGCCATCCTCAACTTCAATACGAGGAACTTCCTGGAAAAATACTTACCCTCGGTACTCCACACCGATTACCCCAACTACGAAGTACTGGTGATTGATAACGCCAGCACCGATGATTCTGTGGCTTTTCTGGAAAGCACTTATCCGGAGATCCGGGTGGTGCAACTCGACAGGAATCACGGTTTTGCAGGCGGGTATAACGAAGGGATGAAGGGCATTGAGGGCGATTATTACGTATTGCTGAACTCCGATGTGGAAGTAACCCCCGACTGGGTCACGCCCATTGTGCAGCATATGGAACTGGATGGCAATGTTGCAGCGTCGCAGCCCAAAATCCTTAGCTACCGTGAAGGCCACATGTTCGAATATGCCGGAGCTTGTGGCGGGTTTATTGACCGCTACGGCTATCCGTTCTGCCGAGGCAGGGTTTTCACCTATTGCGAAGAAGACAAAGGCCAGTACAACGATATCCGCGAAGTATTCTGGGCAACCGGTGCTGCTTTATTTATTCGTAAAGAAGCCTGGGATATCATGAATGGCTTCGACGCCGATTTTTTTGCGCATATGGAAGAGGTGGACCTGTGCTGGCGATTGAAGAACCGGGGATGGAAAATCACCTGTGTCCCTCATTCCAGGGTATACCATGTGGGCGGAGGCACCCTCACCCGGGAAAATCCGCGGAAAACGCGGCTCAATTTCCGCAATGCCCTGATCACGATCGTTAAAAACATGAGTGCCGGCGAATTATTATGGAAAATGCCGCTGAGACTGGTTTTGGATGGAGTGGCCGGAATCCGCTTTTTCTTTACCGGCCAATGGAGCAACACCTTTGCTATCCTGCAAGCCCATTTCCTCTTCTATGCCGGATTTTTTTACTGGATCGGGAAAAGGAAAGATAGCCGCAAAGCGCTTAAACCAAACAGAACCGGCATGTATAAAGGCTCACTGGTGATCGCGCACTATATTCGGGGCAAAAAATCATACCGGGAACTTGAAGCACGTATTACAAAACGCTGATTGCCGGATTGAACTGGACCCCCTCGGTGCTGAATTGCAGAGCCTGCAAATCGCGAATAAGGAACGGGTATGGACAGCCTCCCCAAAATGGTGGGCCAGGCACTCCCCGGTACTCTTCCCCGTGGTAGGACGTTGCAGGGAAGACCGAATACAAATCGACGGGCAGTTCTTCCCCATGTCACAGCACGGATTTGCGCGTGACACCGAGTTCGTTTCGCAAGAAAAAACCGAAAAGTCGGTGCTATTCCGCCTTTTCGACACCGGCGAAACGCTGCAGCAATTTCCTTTCCCGTTTGAACTCAGCATCCGTTACACAGCTTTAAAAAAAGGGGTACATGTTTCTTATGAAGTAGTCAATCCCGGAAATCGAAGCCTTCCTTTTGCCTTGGGGGCTCACCCCGGATTTCTGCTTCCCGAATCCGGCTTCGATAAGCTGACGCTGGAATTTTCGGAAGAGGAACAACTGTCAAGACACCTGCTAAAGTCCGGACTGTTTTCCGGAGAGACGGAACACCTGGGAAACGGAAAAACACTTGAACTCCGGAGCGATCTGTTTGACAAGGATGCCATTGTTTTCAAAGGAATTCGGAACCGGAAGCTGCAGGTTTCGGATAACACGGACTTTTCCCTGAGGATGGAATTCGGGGGATTCGAGGACCTCGGTATATGGACCAAGGCGGGGTGCACGGAATTCCTTTGCCTGGAACCCTGGTACGGATTTGCCGATTCGGAAACCGGACCGGATGAATTATCCGAAAGACCCGGCATTCACCTCCTGGAACCCGGGCAAAGCTTTGAAGCATTCTGGCAGGCAGAATGGACGGACGGATCGTATTAACGTCTACCAACCTTCAGCAGCAGTCAGTTCTCTGGCCCAGGCTTCCGTCAGGGAACAAGCCACAACCGTATTCTTTTCTTCCATACGGCTTTCATCATTCGGGCGCATGAGCCAGAGCGAGCGGGAACCGATCAAGCGAATTTTTCGAGCGGTAAGTCTATTTTCCAAAAGCCTTTGTGCCCTGGAGGTAGAACCCGACCCTAGGGTAATAGCAACAACAGGCTGGTTTTCACCAAAGGCCGCATTCTTCGCGAATGAAGCCGTTTTCCAGTCGGGAGACCAATTGTAGGTATTGGCGCAAACCACCACCAGGTCAAATTCCGAGGGGTTCGGGAGATCCTGATTGAGGGTATAGACTGAAGAACGAAACCCGGAGGTGGCCAGTCCCCTAGCAAAGGCGGCACAAACCTGCTCATCCAGGTTGTAAATGGGGTCAGGATTATATACCAGCAAAGCCCGTTTGCTCCCTCCGTCCTCACCGATTACTTCGGTTCTTACCGGCCCGGCATAGTTAGCCCAAACGGTAAGCAGGGTCCAGAATACGGCAATTCCGATAACAATAAACATCATCCGTTTGAATCCTTTTCTTTTCATGCCATCCAAATTCTTCTCCCAATTTAATTGACAGCGGCCATTTCCCTTCAGGTTCATCAAAATATAACCGTTGCCGTTTTTTGAAAGAAGGGCTGCCGGTTCCTGGCTTCATAAAAATATATTTACCTTTCTAGGGTTTCCGGAATACAC
>CAXPEB010000001.1:0-3412 GCA_964215915.1 Bacteroidia bacterium | reverse complement strand
TCGTTTTTCAATTCTGCATGAATGAACTCACATACCTTATTGTATGTTTCCGGCATACAATGTTCACCGGTAATTTTATAGCGGGGATCAAAAACGGGATTTCCGGTATAGGCACAGGGTTGCAGGTATGCATGGAAACTTATCTTATTCGCTTCGCACAGCTGGTGAGCCAGCCGCCAGTTTCGCACCAGTGTTCCGGCTACTTTTTCCAGGCTGGCCGGATCCGTACAGCACTTGTACATTTGATTTTCATCTCCGGTGATCGCTTTTTTATCTGCAAAGTACTGAAGGGTATACCGGTAGAAAATCAAGGCAACAAATTCTTTAACCACCGACTTGGCAGAGGAGGCTTTTTTGGCCTGTTCGATATACGTGTTGATTTGTATGGCCCGGTCGTGAGAATTGTACCCCACCTCCTGTCTGCAGAGCGTCATGATATCATTAAACCCTTCATAAAATACCACACCATCTGTCTTTTCTCCCTGGTTCAGCAGGTTGATCAAACGGGCAAGACTCTGACGAGATACAAAACCTGATTCTCCATGGTTCAGCACGATATGTTCCTGAAGGTAGGTATACAAATAAGCGGGAATAGTCCCATGGTCATCCACCCCGGTGCCCCATACGGTTGATCCTCCGAAAACCCGCAGCACGGGGCTGCTATCGGTAATCCTCGAAGAATCCAGAAATGTAACGCGGTCGCCCTCCTCATTCACAGTAGTTGTTTTGCCTTTGTAGCTTTTCCGGCTCCAAACCACATAAGGCCGATACTCGGTTTCAAGGCTATAAAAATCATCCATAACCGAAAGGTTATACAGACTGTCCTTGCCATTATTCATAAGCAAGGCTCTCCTTTTCCCTTCATAGGGATAATCGCCAGTGGAGCCCTCGTTTTTCAATCCAAGCAAAAGAAAAAAGATTCCATTCAGCAAGGCTGTCAGCGCTACTAATATGCAAACGTTTATCAGTATGATTTTCAGGGTTTTCATAGGCTTCCTTGCTAATCAAGAACAAATTCTTCCTTCCAGTTATCCTGATCTTCCCAATCCGGTTGCCGGGTTTTATCAAACAGGTAATTGTCTACCACCAGGTAGTCCATTTCCGTCCGCATAAAACATCGGTAGGCATCTTCTGCGGTGCAGACAATTGGCTCTCCCCGTACATTAAACGATGTATTTACCACCACCCCATAACCGGTTAGCCTCTTGAAAGCTGAAATCAACTCATGATAGCGTGGATTAGTGTCTTTATGGACGGTTTGAATACGGGCCGAAAAATCAATATGGGTAATTGCTGGCAGATCCGAACGCTTGTAATACAGCTTATTGCGGAGATCGTAGGAGTCATAATCTTCCGGCAGGGATTCCCTTCTTCCTTCTGCAACGGGTTGAACGATAAGCATGTAAGGAGATATCCCGGAATGATCAAAATAGTCGGAACAATCTTCAGCCAATACGGAAGGAGCAAAAGGCCGGAAGGATTCCCGGTATTTGATCTTCAAATTCAGCTTCTTCTGCATTTCTTCGTTTCTTGGATCTCCAAGAATACTTCTGGCTCCCAATGCGCGGGGACCGAATTCCATTCTTCCCTGCACCCATCCAACTACCATACCCTGGTCCAGGAGTTTGGCAACTTCTTCTGCGAGTTCTGATGAGGAATTGAACTTTTGATATCCGGCTTCGTATTTCCGGATTAGCTTGTCGATCTCTCCTGTCTGGATATCCGGTCCCAGATACGATCCGCTCAGAGCGTCTCTTTTTGTAGTATCGACAATACGTTCGGCATTATTGTAAATATAGTGTCCGCAATAAGCTGCTCCCAGCGCTCCACCTGCGTCTCCGGAAGGTGGTGTGATAAACACCTCTTTGAACAGACCTGTTTTGATCAACTTGCCATTCGATACACAATTAAGCGCAACACCTCCTGCCAGGCAAAGATTATCACTTCCTGTCAGGCGTTTTGCCTCGGCAGCCATATCCTGAACAACATGCTCGGTCACCCGTTGAATAGCAAGACCCAGGTCACAGTGGTATTGTTCCAGAGAATCGGAAGGCTCCCTCTTTTTAAACCCGAACAATTCCTCCCATTTCCTGTCATCTACCATTCTCAACCCCGTAGCGTAATTAAAATAGTCCTGATTAAGCCAGATGGAACCATCAGGGAAACGCTGAATCAGCGTCTTCTCAATGATATCCACAAATTGTTTTACGCGTTCGGAGCCCGGATTTCCATACGGCGCCAGCCCCATAAGCTTGTATTCTCCCGAATTCACACGGAAACCCAGAAAATAAGTGAAAGCGGAATACAGTAAGCCTAAGGAATGCGGAAAGCGAAGTTCCTTGAGGATAGTGATCTGGTTCCCTTTTCCATGACAAATGGATGCTGTGGCCCACTCACCTACTCCATCCACGGTAAGAATGGCCGCATCGTCAAAAGATGAAGGATAATACGCGCTGGCAGCATGAGAAAGGTGATGCTCGGGAAAGAGTAATTTCAGTTTTTTTCTGTCGTACACCCCAACCGATTCCAGTTCTTCCCTGATCATTTTTTTAAGGAAAAGCTTTTCCTTAAGCCAGACAGGCATGGAAGTAATAAAGGATCGGAGCCCTTTTGGAGAAAACCCGTAATAGGTTTCCAGTAACCGCTCAAATTTCAGCAAGGGCTTATCGTAAAACACCACAGAATCTAGTTCATCTATGCTTTTCCCGGCATAATCAAGACAATACCTGACGGCATTGACCGGAAAAGAAGAATCGTGTTTTTTTCTTGTGAAACGCTCTTCCTGCGCTGCAGCTATCACCTCGCCATCTTTGATCAATGCAGCGGCAGAGTCGTGATAGAATGCGGATATTCCCAGAATATAACTTGCCATACTAATTACCAGGTATTTTCCAGGTCTTCCCTGGTGAAGGTGTGATTACGTTCGAAAAAAGTGCCTTCATTCCCACGTTTCAGTTTCAGGCTTCGACGGCTACTTGCCTTGCTCACCAATGAAATGGGAAACAGTATCAGATAAAAGAATAAGCCCAATAATAATTTGGACATCACCATACCCATGACAGATGCCAGGGCATACCAGAGCCAAATGATCTTATCCCTCAGGAATGCTGACAACAAAGCCAATACTCCAATGGAAAAGGCCACCAGATAAAGATAACCCGAAAGTGACTCACTGCGTTCACGGAATATAAAACCCAGAAAGCCGAATCCCAGGACCATGACCAGGATCGCTTTTGTTTTTTCGTGCTCGTTCTGCGGAAGTTTAATGATTTCTTTCATTCTCTAGAACAGGGTGTAGATAAATGGTGCAACCGCAGAACCACCTCCCACTACCAGGATTACTCCCAATAGCACGAGCAAAATAATTACCGGAGCCAGCCAGAACTTCTTCCGACTCATGATGAATTTAAAA